>DATLFD010000072.1:0-35520 GCA_035524935.1 Gammaproteobacteria bacterium
ACCCACGGCACAGTCTACGCGGGCAACACCGTCGAACTCTTCGAGAACGGCAACTTCTTCGACGTCCTGTTCGAGGAAATCGAGGCGGCGACGCGAACGGTACACTTCGAAACCTATCTGTGGGAGGACGGCGTGCTCGGCCGGCGTCTCGTCGACGCACTGGTCGCGCGCGGCCGCGCCGGCGTGATCGTGCGCGTGCTGGTGGATGGCGAAGGCGGCAAGAAGAGAAGCCGCGACGTCGAGCAGCGGCTCGCAGCCGCGGGCTGCAAGTTCCAACTGCACCATCCGAGGCACTGGCGCAACATCGGCGTTTTCAACGACCGCGACCATCGCAAGCTCGTCGTGCTCGACGGCCGCGTCGCCCTGGTGGGCGGCCATTGCATCGTCGACAAGTGGCTCGGCGACGCGCAGGACCGCAAACACGTGCGCGATCTCAGCGTGCGGCTTCGCGGTCCCGCCGTGCATGCGGTGCAGGCCGTGTTCGGCGAGAACTGGACCGAGGGTACCGGTGAGCTGTTCGTCGGCCGGGACGCCTTTCCCGAGCTCGAGCGTGTCGGCGGCGTCGAAGTCCACGTCGCCAGCCTCAAACCCGAAGGCTCGCCGCCCGCGGTGAAGGTCCTGCACCATCTTGGCTTGTCCGTCGCGCGCGAGCGCATCCGCATCCAGAACCCGTATTTCTTGCCGGACGCCGAAGCGATCGATGCCCTCGGACAGGCGGTCGCCCGTGGCGTCGACGTCCGCATAATGGTGCCGTCCACCGCTGCGTCGGACCTGCCTATCGTGCAGCACGCCGCCCACCGCAACTTCCACACCCTGCTCGCGCGCGGCGTGCGGATCTTCGAGTACGGAAAATGCCTGCTGCATCAGAAAGTCATGACTGTCGATGGCATCTGGTGCGCGATCGGCTCGAGCAACTTCGACGACCGCTCGTTAGAGACCAACGACGAGATCACGCTCGCCATACGGGATGCCGCGCTCGCAAAGAACCTCGAGGAAATCTTCGAGCGCGACCGCGAACACTGCGTCGAACTCGATCTCGAGACCTGGCAGGCGCGCGGCGTGTGGCACCGCGCCAGGGACAATGTGGTCTACCTGTTCAACGAGGTGCTTTAGCGCGGCTCAACCCTGCGCATGGCGCTCCAACACGGCCCTGACCCGCTCGAGATCCTGCGCTGTGTCCACGCCGGGCGCGGGGATCTCGACGGCCAGCGCGACGCGGATCTCGAGACCGTGCCACAACGCCCGCAGCTGCTCGAGACGTTCGATCCGCTCCGGCGGACATTCGGGCAGGGCCGCCAGGCGCTCGAGGCCGGCCACGCGGTAGGCATAGAGACCGATGTGGCGGCGGGCGTGCGCCCAGGCGCGCGGCCGCCCGCCGGCGTCGACGTCGTCGCGGGGCCACGGCAGCGGCGCCCGGCTGAAAAAGAGCGCGCGGCCGGCGGCATCCGCCACCACCTTGACCACGTTCGGGTCGAGGAATTCCTCGAGCGTCGAGATGGGTGCGCACAAGGTCGCGAGCGCGGCCTGCGGCGCCGCCTCGAGCAATCCGGCGACCTGGCGGATGGCGGCGCCCGGCACGAGCGGCTCGTCGCCCTGCAGATTGACGACCAGCGCGTCGCCGGGCCAGCCGAGCCGGCTCGCGACCTCGGCGATGCGCTCCGTGCCCGACGCATGGCTCGCGGAGGTCGTCATGACGCGCGCGCCGAACGCGCTCGCGGCGCGCTCGATGCGCGCGTCGTCGGTGGCGATCACGACCTCGTCGGCGCCACTCTCCATCGCCCGGTCGTGCACGTGCGCGAGCAGCGGCCGCCCGGCCACCTCGCACAACGCCTTGCCGGGCAACCGCGCCGACGCGTAGCGCGCCGGTATGACGATCCTGAAACCCAAGCCCGGTCCGCGATCAGGTCGCCGGCGGCGAAGGTCGCGGCAAGGCGTCGAGCTCGGCCAGCTCCATCCGCCGCGCCTCGGCTTCGAGCATGACCGGTATGTCGTCGCGGATCGGGAATGCGAGCCGGTCCGCCCGGCAGATCAGCTCGCGCTTGTCCGCACCGAACCGCACCGGGCTCTTGCACACCGGGCAGGCGAGTATATCGAGCAGATTCTTGTCCATGGCTCCATCGCTTGAGGTTGATGAGGGACGCCCACTGTCACGGCACCACGCCGAGCACGGCCCGGCGCAGCGCGGCCGCGTCCGCGGCTGCGAACTCGGCATCGACCGGCACAAACCAGTGCCGCGCGGAGGCGAACCCGAGACATTTTACGGCATCCTTCTCGGTCATCAGCACCGCCAGGCCGTCCGGGAACTCGATGTCGCGCGGCGCCAGGCGCTTGTGGTCGGCGAGCGGGTGCGCGATGAGACGCAGGCCGAAGCCCTCCAGCTGACGGAAGAAGCGGTCCGGATTGCCGATGCCGGCCAGCGCGTGGACGGCCTGGCCGCGGAATGCCTCGAGCGGGCGGCGCTCGCCCGTCGCCACCCCCACGGCATCGCTTGCAACGAGCGTCATCGCGAGCCCGCCGTGGCGCACCACACCGCCGGCGGTGACGTTCTCGACGACGACGTCGACGGTGCGCAGCCGCGAAGCGGGCTCGCGCAGCGGTCCCGCGGGCAGGCAGAGGCCGTTGCCGAGCCCGCGCGCGCCGTCGATGACGGCGATCTCCAGGCTGCGCGCGAGCGCGAGGTGCTGGAGACCGTCGTCGGAGATAATGACGTCGGCATCGGCTTCGAGCAGCCGCGCCGCGGCCACGCGGTCGGCGCCCACGGCCACCGGGCAGGCGCAGCGCCGCGCGAGCAGCACGCTTTCGTCGCCGGTCTCGCGCGGGTCGCTGTCTGCCTGAACGCGCTGCGCGCGGCGCTGGCGTCCTCCGTAACCGCGACTGACGATGCCCGGCTCGAAGCCGGCATCCCTGAGCTGCCCGGCCAGCCAGATGACGAGCGGTGTCTTGCCCGTGCCGCCGGCAGTGATGTTGCCGACGACCACCACCGGCCGGCAGACCTCGTGCACGCGGGCGATACCGGAGACGTAGGCGAGCCGGCGCACGGCCGCGACGAGCCGCCAGAGCTGAGCAACCGGCCACAGCAGCCAGCGCTCCGGGCGCCTGCCGTACCAGACTGCGTGCAGCCAGTCGCGCAGGCCACTAGGGTCTGTTGACATACATTCGGTCGCTGCGTTGCCGGCCAAAATCCCGCCAGCCAAGGCGCGGGCGACGAAGTTTGGTGGTTCCAAATGAGGAGCGAGCAACGCGGGCTGGCGGGATTTTGGCCGCAACCCGAAGGGCCGGTGGCCATTTCGCGCAGGGCTGCGTTGCTCGTCGCTGACGTGCAGCAAGCACACGGCGCTCCTCGCGCCTTGCCCTGCGCGAAATGGCCCTCCGTCGCAGCGACCGAATGTATGTCAACAGACCCTAACCCTCGAACTGCATGCGGTACAAGGCCGCATACAGCCCGCCGCGCGCGAGCAGCTCCGCGTGCGAGCCGCTCTCCACGATCCGGCCGCCGTCGAGCACGACGATGCGGTCGGCACGCTCCACCGTCGACAGCCGGTGGGCGATGACGAGGGTCGTGCGGTCGCGCATGAGCCCGTCCAGAGCCTGCTGGATATGGCGCTCGGACTCCGTGTCCAGCGCAGAGGTGGCTTCGTCCAGGATGAGTATCGGCGCATCCTTGAGCAGCGCGCGTGCGATGGCGATGCGCTGTCTCTGGCCGCCGGAGAGCAGCACGCCGCGATCGCCGACCATCGTGTCCAGGCCCTGCGGCAGGTTGTCGCTGAATTCAGCGACGTGCGCGGCCCGCGCGGCCGTCTCGACGTCCGCGCGCGTCGCGTCGCCCAGGCTGCCGTAGGCGATGTTGCCGGCGATCGTGTCATTGAACAGCACGACGTCCTGGCTTACCAGGCTGATCTGGTTACGCAGGTCGCGCAGCCGGTATTCGTTGATCGGACGCCCGTCGATGAGGATGTCGCCGGATTCCGGCCTGTAGAAACGCGGCAACAGGCTGATGAGCGTCGACTTGCCGCTGCCCGATCGGCCGACAATGGCGAGGGACTCGCCCGCCGGCACCCTGAGGTCGATGTCCCTCAGAATGACGCCTTTCTCGGCCGCATAGGTGAACTGCACGCCGCGGAACTCCACGTTGCCGCGCGCCCGCTCGAGCGGCGCGCTGCCCGTGTCGGTCTCCGCCGCTTCGTCGAGCAGCTCGAACAGGCTTTGCCCGGCGGCGATGCCCTGCTGCAGCGGCGCATTGATGTCCGTGAGCCGCTTGAGTGGCGGCATGAGCAGCAGCATGGCGCCTATGAACGACGAGAACGTGCCTACGGAAATCGTGTCGAGCATCGGACCTAAGGTCGCGACATACACGACCGAGGCCATGCCGACCGCGGCGATCATCTGGATGACCGCGCCGCTGCCGCCCTTGGTGGCGACGAGGCGCATGTTGAGGCGGCGGTTGCGCTCGTTGACGCGCTCGAACTGGTCGCGCTCGCGCGCCTGGCCGTTGAACACCTTGATCACGCGGTGGCCCTCGATCGCCTCTTCCGCGACCTGGGTCACCTCGCCCATGGAATTCTGGATGCGCGCGCTGTGGCGACGGAACTTCGCGCTCACGTAGCGCACGAGCGCGCCGATCAGCGGACCGGTCACGACGACGAACAGCGACAAGAACACGCTTTGCGCGAACATGTACGCGAGCAGCCCGATCACCGTGAGCGCGTCGCGGATGATAGTCGTGATCACTGTGGTCGTCGACTGGGCGACCTGCTCGATGTTGTAAGTGAGCTTCGACAGGAGCGCGCCCGAAGCGCTGCGGTCGAAGTAGGCGGCAGGGAGATTCAGGAAGTGCCCGAACACGTCGCGGCGCAGGTTCTTGATCACCATCCGTCCGACCCAGCTCATGCAATAATCCGACACGAAGCTGGCCACGCTGCGCAGCGCGAAGATGGCGAGGATTGCCAGCGGCATCCAGCCAATAACCTCGGCATCACGCTCGACGAAACCGTCGTCGAGCAGCGGCTTGATGAGATACGCAAAGGCCGTCTCAGTTGCCGCGTAGACGATCATGCCGAGGACCGCGAGCAGAAACATCGGCCAGTGGGGCCGCGCGTAACCGACCAGCCGGCGGTAAACCGCCACCGATCCGCCGCGCGCGCCGGGCTCTGCCACGCGTCAGTCCGCGCGCGGCTCGTTTACGGTGGCGACGTGTATGCGCGCAATGCCTAGACCGCCGAGCACGTCCATCGCTGTCACCACCGACTGGTGAGTCGTCTGCGCATCGGCGCTGATGGTCACCGGCCGGTCCGCGCGATCGGCGAGCTCCTGCTCGACGGCCCGCCGCAGGGTTTCCGGACGGTCGTTGACCAGCGGTCGGCCGTTGACGATGTAGTTGCCTGTGGCGGTAACCAGAATGTCGATGCCCGCGCCGTCTGCTTCGACCTCCGCCGACTCGCTCGCCTGCGGAAGCTCGATGCGGATCTCGGATTCGCGTACGAAGCTCGTCGAGACCATGAAGAAGATCAGCAGCAGCAGCACCACGTCGATGAGCGGCGTCAGGTTGACCTCCGGCTGCTCCGGCGCCCGTGCCTGGAGGTTCATGGCGCCCGGCTGTCGAGAAAACGTTTCTGGTGCAGCGCCTCGACGAGCTTGATCGCTTCCTTCTCCATCTCCACGACCAGCGCGTCGACGCGCCCGCGCAGGTAGCGGTAACCGATCAGCGCCGGAATCGCCACCGACAGTCCCGCCGCCGTCGTGATCAGCGCCTCGGAAATGCCGCCTGCGAGCACCGCGGGATTGCCGACCCCGTGCGAGGTGATCGCGGCGAACACCTTGATCATGCCGAACACGGTGCCGAGCAGGCCGAGCAGCGGCGAAATCGCCGCGATCGTGCCGAGCGAATTCAGGTAACGCTCGAGCTCATGCACCACGTGGCGGCCGGTGTCCTGTATCGCTTCCTTGATGACCTCGTGGTCACGATGCCGGTTGACGAGCCCGGCGGCGAGGATCCGGCCGAGCGGCGAGCTGTCGTGCAGGGTCTGGATGTGCTTGTAGTTGAGCTGGCTGTTCTTGACCCAGTCCCAGACTTCGGTGGTCAGGTCGCGCGGCACCACGCGGTTCTTCTGCAGGGTCCACAGGCGTTCGAGAATGATGGCGGCGGCGATCACCGAGCACAGGATGATCGGCAGCATCAGCCAGCCGCCGGACTTCACGATTTCAAACATCTGTAACGACAGCCGCGGCGGAACCGGCGTCAATGATACAAGAACACCTTTGCTAAGTGTCCTGTCCCGCAGGCGCCGGCTCGCGAGCGGTCCAGTATTTCCGTGCCTCGCTGCGGTGCTCGCGGGGCGCGGACACGCCGCGCCGGGCGCTGATCTCATGCGTGATCGCACCGGACCCTGCGCTCGTCAGCAGGCGTGCGCCGGCCTGCCGCCACCGCGCCGCGACGTCGGGGCGGGGAAAGCCCCAGCGATTCCGGTACCCGGCAGGCACGTGCGCGTATCGGGCGCGCACCGCCGCGACGAATGAAGCAGTCGACGACGTGGCGCTGCCGTGATGCGGCACGATCACGATCGCGGCGTCGATCGTGCCGGCCGCCGCGAGTGCCGTTTCGGCGGCGCGCTCGATGTCGCCCGGCAACAGCGCGCTGCCGCCCTCGGCAGACACGCGCAGCACGCAGGATGCGTCGTTACCGGCGTAGCCATGCGCACGCGGTGGATGCACGATCGCGAAGCTCACGCCGTCCCACCACCAGCGCAGTCCGGCGTGGCACGGCGTCGCGTGCCGGCCGGCGACGGCTGCGGCGCGCGGACCGGCCACCAGACGCGCCCGCGGAAAACGGGCGAGCACGGCGCGCGCACCGCCGGCGTGGTCGTTGTCCTCGTGACTGACGACGAGGACCGCGACATCGCGTATCCCCTGCGAGGCGAGATAAGGCAGCACGACGAGCGTGCCCGTGTCGCTGCCGCTTTCGAAGGACGGGCCCGCGTCGTAGATCAGCGTGTGGCGGTGCGTGCGCACGACGGCCGCGAGGCCCTGTCCCACGTCGAGCAGGGTCAGGCGGAAATCGCCGTGCGCCGGTGCAGCCGGGCGCGCGAGCACGACCGGCAGCAGCAGGAACAACGCGACTGCGCGGCCGGGCAGCCGGTGCCAGACCAGCCAGACGATGCCGGGCACGGCGAGCGCGAGCGCGCCGAACCCGGGCTGCCCGCCGAACGAACCGCCGAGCGCCGCCGACCATTCCACCGCAGGCCAGCTGCGCTCGATGACGAACGCGGCAGCGTGCAGCAGCAACCCGCCGAGCGGCGGGAGCAGCCAGAGCAGCGCGACACCGGCCAGCGCCAGCGGAATGATCACGAAACTGAACAGCGGTATCAGCAGAAGATTGACGAGCGGCGCGACGGCGGGCGCCCGGCCGAACAGCCACAGGGTGAGCGGCGCGAGGCCCAGGGACACCACCCACTGTATGCGCGCGTACTGCACGAACCTGCCGGCCGCGCCGCCGGTTGCCGCCGGCGTTCCTGAAATTCCGAGCAGGATCACGCCGACCGCGGCGAACGACAGCCAGAAGCCCGGCGCCATCGGCGCGAGCGGATCGATGAGCAGCACGGCGAGCAACGCGACGCCGAGATGGTGCGCCGGGCGCGGTGTACGGCGCAGCAGCAGCAGGCCGAGCACGACGCCGAGCATGATGAGCGCGCGTTGCGTCGGCACGGTGAACCCGGCGAGCAGCGAATAACCGAGCGCGGCGACCCCGCTGGCCGCGGCCGCCGCATCGGTCGCGGCGATGCGCCGGCCGCAACCCGGCGCCAGCCTCCAGAGACGTCGCACGCCGAAGAACACGAACCCGGCGACGAGGCCGACGTGCAGACCCGAGATGGCCATCAGGTGGGTGGTGCCGGTCGCGGCGAACACGTCCCACTGCTCGCGCGTGATGCGCTCCCGCGCGCCGACGCACAGACCGCTCAGGATGCCGAGCGCGGACCGGTCGCCGAGCACGCGGGCGAGCTCGCCCGCGATCCGCGCCCTCGTCTCGAGCACCGGCCGGGCGCCTCGCGCCGCTGCGAGACGCCGGCTCGCACTGCCCGAACGGACATAGCCCGTCGCCCCGACGGCTTCGCGAAACAGCAGCGCCTCGTAGTCGAAGCCGCCGGGGTTCATGAACCCGCGCGGCGACTTGAGGCGCACGGCCAGACGCCAGCGCTCGCCCGCCGCGGGCTCGACCGGCGCGCGATACCAGCTCAGCCGCACCCGGGCGGGCACGCCGGGCAGCTTGGGCTCGACGTCCAGATCGAACCGCGCCAGACCGTCGCGGAGCACCGGCAGCGAGGCCACGGTGCCTACGACCGTGAGCTCGGCGCCCTCGAGCGCCGCATCGAGGCGATCGTCGAGCCGCTCGCCCGCTTGCAGCCATGCCCAGGCGAAGCCGGCGATCAGCAGCCAGGCCGCGGCGGCGCGCCGCCGGCGCCAGAGCAGCGCGGGCGCGGCGAGCGCGGCCAGCCAGCCGGGCGACGGCAGCGCCGGCAGCGCGCCGAGCAGCGCGCTGCCGGCGAGAAACAGGACGGCCGCGTAGCGCACCGCTCGGGACCCTGCGAGTGTGTGCGGGCCATCGTACAGGCCGATCGGCGCGCCGCGGCCGGCCGAAACTGCGCAAAAGCGCCGGTTAGACGTGCACGCCGGGCACCAGCCGGCCGTCACGCAAGGTGAAGATCGCGCTCATGCGCCCGGCGATGTGCGGGTCGTGGGTCACGACCACGAGGCTCGTGCCGAGGTCGGCGTTGAGCTCGAGCATGCGCTCGAAGACGCGATCGCCGGTGCGCCCGTCCAGATTGCCGGTCGGCTCGTCGGCCAGCACCACGGCCGGCGAGGTGACGAGCGCCCGCGCGACTGCGGCGCGTTGCCGCTCGCCGCCCGAAAGCTGACCCGGCTTGTGCCGCAGGCGCTCGCCGAGCCCGACCCGCTCTAGCATGCCGGCCGCCGCCGCGCGGGCTTCGCCGGCCGGCGTGCGCCGGATCAGGAGCGGCATGGCGACATTCTCGAGCGCGGTGAATTCCGGCAGCAGGTGGTGAAACTGGTAGACGAATCCGATCGCGCGGTTGCGCAGCATGCCGCGTTCGGCCGCGTCAAGGTCGTTCATGCGCAGGCCGTCGACGCGAACTTCGCCGGCGGTCGGCTGCTCGAGTCCGCCCAGGAGCTGCAGCAGCGTGCTCTTGCCGCAGCCCGAGGCGCCGACGATGGCGAGCCGCGCGCCCGCCTCGATGTCGAGATCGACGCCCTTCAGCACCTCGAGGGTGGTGTCGCCCTGGCGGAAGTGCTTGACCAGGCCGCGGCAGGCCAGCACCGGGCCTGCGGGCGACGCGCGGCCGGCTCCGCGGTCACTCATGGCGCAAGGCCTCCGCCGGCTCGGTCAGGGCCGCGCGCCAGGCCGGGTAGAGCGTCGACAGCAACGACAGGAGCAGGGCCGTCAGGCTGATCCTGAGCACGTCCGGCCACTGCACGCGCGCCGGCAGGTCGTCGATGAAATACACGTCCGCGGCGAGGAATTTCGTGTCCAGCAGACGTTCGAGCCCGTGCACGAGCGCCTCGATATTCCAGGCGAGCCCGATGCCGAACGCGAGGCCGAGCGCTGTGCCGGCAACGCCGATGACCGTGCCCTGCACCATGAACACCTGCATGATGCCGCGCGGCGCGGCGCCCAGGGTACGCAGGATGGCGATATCCGCGGCCTTTTCCTTGACCACCATGACGAGCGTGGAAACGATGTTGAACGCAGCGACGCCGATGACCAGCAGGAGGATGACGAACAGGATCGACTTGGTGAGCTGGATGGAGCGGAAGAAGTTCTCGTGCTTGCGCGTCCAGTCGTTCACGTAGTACCCGCCGCCCAGCTCGCGCGCGACCTCGCGCACGACAGACGGCGCCAGGTACATGTCGTCGAGCCTGAGCCGGATGCCGGACACGCCGGTGCCGCGGCGAAACAGCCGCGCTGCATCGTCCATGTGGACGAAGGCGAGATTGCGGTCGTACTCGTACATGCCGGCCTGGAACACGCCCGCCACCGTGAACGTGCGCATGCGCGGCACGACCCCTGCCGGCGTGACGATGCCCTGCGCGATGACCAGGATCACCTCGTCGCCGGGCCCCGCGCCGAGCGCGTCCGCGAGGTCGCGTCCGAGCAGAATGCGCCATGCGCGGGGCTCGAGCGCATCCAGCGAGCCGCTAAGCAGATGACCGTCGAGGTGCGCCACCGTGCGTTCGAGCTCCGGCGCGATGCCGCGCACGATGACGCCGCTCTGGCGAGGTCCGTCGACGAGCAGGCCCTGCTCGTCGACGAACGGCGCGGCGGCGATCACGTGCGGATGGGCGAGCGCGGTCTCGCGCGCCTGCGGCCAATCGTCGATGCCGCGGCCGAAGCCTTCGACGGTCGCGTGCGCGATCAGGCTCAGGATGCGCTCGCGCAGTTCGACCTCGAAGCCGTTCATGACCGACAGCACGACGATGAGCACCGCCACGCCGATGGCGATGCCGAGCATGGAGATGAGCGATATGAACGAAATGAAGCCGTTCGAGGCCTGCGCGCGCAGATACGTGAGACCGACGAAGAGCTCGTACCGGTTCAGCATGGCGTGCAGGTCGGCCTGATGGATTCGGCCCCGCGTCGGGCCGGTTTCAACCCGCCTATGCGCCCTACCCGATTGAAATCAGCCCCCCGTAGGGCGGGTTTCAACCCGCCGATCCGCCTTGGCCGATTGAAATCGGCCCTACTCATAGCGCAGCGCCTCGGCAGGCTCGGTGCGCGCGGCGCGCAATGCGGGATAGACGGTGGCGAGAACGCTCAGCACGAGGGCGACGGCGGCGATTACGACGACGTCGGCCTCGCGCATGTCCGAAGGGATGCGCGTGATGTAATACACGTCCGCGGGCATGATCTGGAAACCGAACAGGGCTTCGAGTCGCGGCACGAGCGCCTCAACGTTGAGCGCGAGGCCGATGCCGAGGACGAGGCCGAGCAGCGTGCCGACCCAGCCGATGACGATGCCCTGGGTCATGAACACGCCGACGACCCGGCGCGGCGCGAGCCCGATGGTACGGAGGATGGCGATGTCGGCCCGCTTGTCGGTGACGACCATGACCAAGGTCGCGACGATATTGAATGCCGCGACCGCGACGATCAGAAACAGGATCAAGGTCATCATCGTCTTCTCGATGCGAATGGCGCGGAAATAACTGGCATTCTCGCGCGTCCAGTCCGTGGTCGTGAGCCCGCGCCCGAGGCTGCCGGCGAAGGCCGCGGCCGAGGCCGGCGCGGCGAAAACATCGGCGAAGCGCAGACGAACGCCGCTCACCTCGCCGTCGAAGCCGGCGAGCGCGGCCGCCTCGCCGAGCTCGATGAGCGCGAGCAGCGAATCGGCTTCCTGGATGCCGATCTCGAAGATGCCGCTCACCGTGAAGCGGTGCAGGCGCGGCTGAACGCCGGCCGTCAGCGCCTCGCCGCGCGGCACGAGCAGCTCGACCGGGTCGCCGACGCCGACTCCCAGCACGAGCGCGAGGATGCGTCCGATGACGAGGCCGCGCTCGCCGGGGCGCAGGCGGTCGAGGCTCCCCTCCAGCATGTGCGGGGCCACTTCCGAGACCGCCGTTTCCTGCGCGGGGTCGACGCCGCGCACGCGCACGCCGCTCAAGTTCGGACCGTTCGCCAGCATGCCTTCGAGCGCGACGTAGGGTGCCGCGCCGATGATGCCCGGCGTGGCGCGCGCGGCATCCGCCACCGGGCGCCAGTCCTCGAGCACGCCCTGCGGTCCAGACACCGTGGCGTGCGCGGACAGGCTCAAAAGCCGTGAGCGCAGCTCGCCCTCGAAGCCGTTCATGACCGACAGGACGACGATGAGGGCGGCGACGCCGACGCCGATGCCGAGCATGGAAACCAGGCTGATGAACGAGACGAAGGCGTTGCGGCGCCGGGCCCTGAGATAGCGCAGGCCGACGAAGATCTCCACGGGGGTGAACAAAAGCGGCTCCGAATCCGGCGTCCGTGCTCGAGCGGACGGCCCCGATTAGAACACAAAGGCTCGAGGCCGTTCGATCGGCCGCAAAGCGTGCGCCGGGTCGTTTTTCCGGCCGTGCGCGCGGTGCTATAGTCGGTGCGTCTGCAGCCCGAGGGGGACTGTGATGGCCGTGAGAAGCTTGCTGTTGATGGGCCTCGCGCTGATCGCCGCGCACGGTGCCGCCCGCGCGGACACGCTGCTGCTCGACGAGATCGATGCCGCCGCGCCGACCGGCCGGCCGTCGCGCGGCATGTCCATGGAGCGTGTCGAGGCGCGCTTCGGCGCACCCGATGCGAGGCGCGGCGCTGTCGGCGATCCGCCGATCAGCCGCTGGGAGTATGCCGACTTCGTCGTCTATTTCGAGTACGACCATGTCATTCACGCTGTCGCGACGCAAAGCCGCTCTTAGCTCGAATATTGTTTAGAACTGCTTGGTTAAGCATTAATCTATAGGGAGTTTTAGCGCCTGCCCGCGCGGCCGGCAGGCGAGCGCGGCGTGCCGCCCCTGGGCATGGACAGACCGATTCATCCGATGAGCGTGCCGCCGGCACCACCGCCCGGCGCGCCGGAGTTGCGCTGGGGACAGCTGTACGGCGCGGCTTTGCCGCTGGCGATCTCGGGCCTCGCCCGCCGTCATGCCGGACCCGTCGTGGTGGTGGCCGCCGCGGCTGCGGAAGCCGACGCCCTCGAAGCCGAGCTGCGCTTCTTCGCCGGCGACGATCTGCCGGTGCTGCGTTTTCCGGATCTGGAGACCCTGCCCTACGACGTCTTCTCGCCCCATCAGGACATCGTCTCGCGGCGGCTGGCAACGCTCTACAGGCTGCCCGGCCTCGAGCGCGGGCTGCTGGTCATCGGCGTCGGCACGCTGCTCGAGCGGCTCGCGCCCCCGGACTATGTCGATGCGGGCACGCTGCTGCTCCGCCGCGGCGACCGCCTGGTCGTCGAGGACATGCGCCGCCGGCTCGAATCGGCCGGCTACGCGACCGTTCCGCAGGTCGTCGAGCACGGCGAGTTCGCCGTGCGCGGCTCGCTGCTCGACGTATTCCCGATGGGCTCGGATGAGCCCTTTCGCATCGACCTGTTCGACGACGTCATCGAGACGATCCGCGGCTTTGATCCGGACTCGCAGCTCTCGACCGGCAGGCGCGAGGCGGTGCGGGTCATGCCCGGCCGCGAGTTCCCGCTGACGCCGGAGGGCATCCGCGGCTTCCGCGGCCGCTTCCGCGCCCGCTTCGAAGGTGACCCGACGCGCGCGCAGATTTACCGCGACGTATCCGACGGCATCGCGCCGGGCGGCATCGAATATTACCTGCCGTTGTTCTTCGACCGCACCGCCACGCTGTTCGACTATCTGCCGGCCGCATCGGCCTGGGTGAGCCTCGGCGACGGGCTCGCCGCAGCGCGCGCCGCATGGGCGGAGATCAACGAGCGTTACGCGCAACGGGCCCACGATCGCGAGCGGCCGATCCTCGAGCCTGGCGAGATCGGCCTGCCGCCCGAGGAGCTCGAGGAACGCCTCAGCCGCTACGGGCACATCCGCGCCGACCGCTTCGAGATCGCCGAGGGCACCGTGCCGGGTCCCGTGCTCAATTTCTCGAGCGCCGCGCCGCCGCGCCTGAAGCTCGACAACCGCTCGGGCGAGCCGGCGCGCCGGCTCGCCGAGTTTCTCGACGGCTTCGACGGGCGCGTGCTGTTCGTCTGCGAATCGGCGGGCCGTCGCGAGACCCTGCGCGATCTGCTCTTGGCCCACGACCGGTCCCTGCCCGCGGTCGGCGGCTGGCAGGCGTTCCTCGACAGCGGCGAGCCCGCGGCGGTCACCGTGGCGGCGCTCGAGGAAGGCCTGCGGCTCGATGCCGCCGGCCTCGCCGTCGTGTCCGACCAGCAGCTGTTCGGCGACCGCGCCCGCCAGCAGGCACGCCGCCGCCGCAGCGACCGCGATCCCGAGTCGATCATCCGCGAGCTGACCGACCTGAATCCGGGCTCACCGGTGGTGCACGAGGAGTACGGGGTCGGCCGCTACCGGGGGCTCGAGACCATCGAGGTCGGCGGCATCGCCACCGAGTTCCTGACCCTGGATTACGCCGGCGGCGACAAGCTCTACGTGCCCGTGCACGCGCTGCACCTCGTCACGCGCTACACGGGCGCCGCGCCCGAGCAGGCGCCGCTGCATCGTCTGGGCGGCGAGCAATGGCAACGCGCGCGCGCGCGCGCCGCGAAGCGCATCCGCGACGTCGCCGCCGAGCTGCTCGACCTCTACGCACGCCGCGCGGCGCGGCCGGGGCACGCATTTCGCATCGACGAGCGTGACTATCGCGCGTTCTGCGCCGATTTCCCGTTCGACGAGACGCCGGATCAGCAGCGCGCCATCGACGACGTGGTCGCCGATCTGCGCGCGCGCGAACCCATGGACCGCGTAGTGTGCGGTGACGTCGGCTTCGGCAAGACCGAAGTGGCCCTGCGCGCGGCCTTCATCGCCGTGCAGGACGGCGGTCAGGTGGCGCTGCTCGTGCCGACGACGCTGCTCGCGCAGCAGCATCACCAGACCTTTCGCGACCGCTTCGCCGACTGGCCGGTGCGCATCGAGCTCCTGTCCCGGTTCCGCTCGCAGAAGCAGTCGAACGCCGTGCTGGAAGGCATGCGGTCCGGGCAAGTGGACATCGTCATCGGCACCCACAAGCTGCTCGGGTCGATGGTCGAATTCCACAACCTCGGGCTGGTCATCGTCGACGAGGAGCATCGCTTCGGCGTGCGCCACAAGGAGCGATTGAAGGCGCTCAAGGCCGACGTCGACACGCTCACCCTGACCGCGACGCCGATCCCGCGCACCCTCAACATGGCGCTCGGCGGCATCAAGCAGATGTCGCTGATCACCACGCCTCCGGAGGAGCGGCTCACGATCAAGACCTTCGTCACAGAGTGGAACGGCCCGCTGATCCGTGAGGCGTGCCTGCGCGAGATCCGCCGCGGCGGCCAGGTTTTTTTCGTGCACAACAACGTGCAGTCGATCGAGCGGGTGGCCGCAGAAGTCGGCGCGCTCGTGCCGGAGGCCCGGCTGCGCATCGCCCACGGCCAGATGCGCGAACGCGACCTCGAGCAGGTCATGCTCGACTTCTATCACCGGCGATTCAATGTGCTGGTGTGCACCACCATCATCGAAAGCGGCATCGACATTCCGACCACCAATACCATCATCATCAACCGCGCCGACAAGCTCGGCCTCGCGCAGCTTCACCAGCTCCGCGGCCGCGTCGGCCGGTCCCACCATCGCGCCTACGCCTATCTCTTCGCGCCTCCGGTGGCAGCCATGACCGCCGACGCGGTCAAGCGCCTCGAGGCCATCGAATCGCTCGAGGACCTGGGCGCCGGCTTCACGCTCGCCACCCACGACCTGGAGATCCGCGGCGCCGGCGAGCTTCTCGGCGAGGAGCAGAGCGGCCAGATCCAGGAGATCGGCTTCAGCTTGTACACCGAGCTTCTCGGTCGCGCGGTCGAAGCCATGAGAAGCGGCCGCGAGCCGGACCTCACCGGCCCGCTCGAGCACGGCCCCGAGGTGGATCTCGGCGTCAGCGCGCTCTTGCCGGGGGACTATCTGCCCGACGTGCACATGCGTCTGATTCTCTACAAGCGCATCGCCAGCGCCGCCGACGATGAAGCCTTGCGCGACCTGCAGATCGAGATGATCGACCGCTTCGGTCTCCTGCCCGAGCCCGCGAAGCGGCTGTTTCGCCTGACTGCGCTCAAGCTCGCCGCGGCGCCGCTCGGCATCCGCCGCATCAAGGCCGGCGCCGCGGGCGGCGCGATCGAGTTCGTCGCGGCACCGCACGTGGATCCGCGGTGTATCATCGAGCTCGTGCAGGCCGAACCGCAGACCTATCGCTTCGACCGCGCGCAACGGTTGCGCTTCGGCGGCGCTCTCGATCAGCCGGGCGAGCGTTTCGCCGCGGTCGAGCGCCTGCTCTCGCGCCTGTCGCGTGCGCCGGTTGCCGAAGCCGGATGATCCCCGCAGCGGTTCTGCGCGGCTTGCTCGTCGCCGGGCTGACCGGCCCCGCGGCATTCGCGCAGGTGCCGGCGACCGGCGACCCCGGGCCCGGCCAGTACGCGATCGAAGTGCTGGTGTTCCGCCACGCGGACGCGCCTGCGGACGACGCCGGCGCCGCGGCACAACCCGGCCCGGAGCGCGACCACGATCCGGCGATCGCAGGCGGTGACGGATCGACGACGCAGCCCGACTTGCCGGCTGCGGCCCCGCTGCAGGAGTTGAGCTACACGCTTCTGCCCGACGGCGAATTCAAGCTCGCAGACCTGGCCGAGCGCCTGCGCGCGTCCGGCAACTGGGAGCCGCTGCTGCACACCGGCTGGATCCAGGACAGTTTCCCGGTCGGAACCGGGCCCGCGTTCGAGGTGGGCCGCACGCATGCCGGGCGGCCGGAGTTGACCGGCACGATCCGCTTCTCGCACGGGCGGTACCCTCACCTCGAGCTCGACCTGGTCTATCTCCGGCAGGATGCCGGCGGCAGCCGGATCCAGCGGCTCAACGAGAACCGGCGACTGCGGGATGACGATGTGAATTACTTCGACCACGCCCATTTCGGCGTGATCGCCCGGGTGACGCCCTGGCCGCCGGAAACGGACCCCGCCGGCGGCGAGGCGCCGGCAACCGCCCTCAACGGACCACGCTGACCACCCTGTCGCGCCCCGCGGCCTTCGCCTCGAGCAGGGCATCGTACGCGAAGCCGACGGCCTGGGCCGGTTCCTGATCGTGGCGCGGCACGGTCGTGGCCACGCCGATGCTCACGGTGACGTATTTCGAGATGCTCGATTTCGGATGGTGCATGCAGAGACTCTCGACCTTCTCGCAGATGGACTCGGCGAGGGCCCGGGCCTTGCGCTCATCCATGCCGCGCGCGCTGCCGATGAACTCCTCGCCGCCGTAGCGCGCACTCAGGTCGCCGGCGCGCCGCAGCGAGCCCTGGATGGCGCGCGCGATCAGCCGCAGGCAGGAGTCCGACGCCTGGCGGCCGAACGTCTCGTTGTAGTCGCTGAAGAAATCGACATCGAAAATCATCACCGTCATCGATTGCCGGTCGCGGCGGGCAATCGCCCAGTCGCGCGCGAACAGCTCATCGAACCAGGCGCGGTTGTAGATGCCCGTCGTCCTGTCGATGCGCACGATATCGCGCAGCTCGTCGACGACCGCCTGCTGGCGCCCGGTGTCGAGACCCTGGCGCAGATGCGCGGAGGGATCCTTGAGCGGGTGCAGGATGCCCACCCATTGCGCAGGTGTATCGCTCGCGCCGTCGGCCACCGGCGCGAGGCGAAGCTGATTCCAGAACATCGAGCCGTCCTTGCGGTAGTTACGCACGACGACTTCCACCGGTGATCCCTGCTCGAGCGCGAGGCGGACGTCGTCGAGCGCGTCCTGATCGCGGTCGTGCGCCTGAAGGAATCGGCAGTTGCGACCGAGCGCATCGCGCTCGGAGTAGCCGGTGAGCACCTGAAAGGCGGGATTGACGAAAATGACCGGCTGATCGCCGCCGTGCGCATCCGTGACGATGATGCCGTCGCGGCTGGCAGCGAGCGCCTGCTCGAGGATACGCCTGTCGAGCTCCGTCATCGTTCCCCGCCTTGCCGGGCTCCGGCGCTGAAAGGCGTTCTTTTACATGAGCTTCCGGGCAGGCACAAGCCAGTGTCCTGTGCCGCGAAATCAGGGCAGCGCGAGCCCGAGCACGGTCGGACCGCTCAGTCGATCCGCCGCCGGCAGTCCGCCCGACGGGTCGAAGCGGCCCCAGTGACTGTCGGCGACGAAATGGAAGCGCCCGCGCGCGATCACTCCCTGGGTTGGCTCGTCGAACGCAGGCAGCGCCGCGGCGAGCACGCGCTGCTCGCCGATGCCGCCTTCCGCGAGCTCGAGCGCGATCACGCGGGGGCCGCCGTCTCCGCCCGACCGCCGGCCGGCGCGAGCAGCAGCGCCAGGGCGAACGCGCCGGCGCGAGCCAGCCGCAGCCCCGCGCGGGTCGCACCGATCACTCGGAGCCCGGCGCCTGCCCGTTGCCGGGTTGTCCGCGCAGCACACTCGGCGGGCCGCGGTCGCCGAGCAGCGAGTCGAAGGCGATGCGCATGATCCAGGCCTGGGCCGCGGGGACCGAATCATAACCGCCGGGGGTCACGGTCGTGCCCGCCTCGCGGATGGCCCTTTTGAGCAGGGTGGAGGCGGCGGCGCAACGGTCGTCGAGCAGGAACAGGAGCTTGTACCCGGAGCCCTCGTACAGGCGATAGCAGCCGAGATGATCGCCCGAGTTGTAGATGTCGACGCCCGAGGAAATGGCGTCGCTGATCACGCCGTCGATGAGATCGATCGCTTCCGGCACGCAGGCCTGCTCGATCTCCGGGCGCATGTTGGCCAGCGCGTCGCGCACGCTGCGCGCCTCGGGACTGAACTCCGAGAGCTCGCGCACCGCCTGCGCACCGTCCGCGCTCTCGCGCAGCCGGGCGACGACCGGGCCGGGAATGGCGAAGGTCACGGCCTCGCCGCCGCGAACGACCGACTGCACGACGCCGAGCACGCGGCCCTTCGCATCCAGCACCGGCCCCCCGCTCGAGCCCGGGGTGATCTCGTTGGTGATCTGCAGCAGATCCTCGCGCCCGGCGTGCGGATGCAGTGCAACGACCACGCCCTCGGAGGCGACCTGATTGAAGCCGAACGGGCTCTCGATCACGAAGACGGCGGTGTCGGCCTGCGCCGAGCCCTCGCGGGCGAGATCGAGCGGCCTGGCGTCGAAGCCGTCGGCACGCAACAGCGCGAGGTCCCATTCGCGGTCGACTGCGGCGATGACGCTGGCGTTGACGATGTCGCCGTCGGCCGTCTTGAGCTCGACGACTGCTGCCGGCTCGACGATGTGCAGCGTCGTCACCACCAGCCCGTCCCCGGACACGACGAAACCGCTGCCCTGGCCGACCGCGTTGCCGTTCGGGTTGTAGGCCTTGACGCTGACCACGCTGCCGCCGACGCGGTCGAGCAGCTCGCCGAGATCGTCGTCGTCGGCGGCAGCCGGTCCCGGCCGCCATGCGGTCAGGCAGGCGCAGGCAATTGCGAATGATTTGGCGCCCATGTTGCTCCCGTGCTGTCGTGCTGCGCGTCGGTTCCTTAGACTGGGCCCGGGAAAGCGAAGTTTCCGCCGTGACCGCTCAGGCGTGCAGCGAGAAATCGGGCTTGCCGAGGTTGCCCTCGAGCAGATCGAGCGCGCTGCGCCAGCGCTCGGATGCCACCAGTGCCGCGCGCCCGGGCGCCGCGCGGCCGTGCAGTCGCATGAGCCTGAGCTGTGCGACGGGCTCGGCGGGCGCATCGATCTCGTCGACCACGGCCTCCGCAGCCGGCCGGTCGTTGCAGATCAGCAGCATATCGCAGCCGGCCGCGAGCGCGGCGGCGGCGCGTGACGGCATGTCGCCTGCGATGGCCGCGCCCGCCATGCTGAGATCGTCCGAGAAGATGGCGCCGTTGAAGCCCCGCTCCTCGCGCAGCTGGCCCTTGAGCCAGCGCGCGGAAAACCCCGCCGGCAGCTCGTCGACCGCCGGGAAGACCACGTGCGCGATCATGAGCGCCTCGAGACCTGCGCGGATCAGACGCTCGAACGGCCGCATGTCGTCGAGCAGGTCGGCAAGCTCGCGCCGGTCGACGGGCAGCGCGACGTGCGAGTCGGCGCGCACGGCGCCATGTCCGGGAAAGTGCTTGCCGGCGGCAGCCATGCCGGCGTCGTGCATGCCGCCCATGAAGGCTACAGCGAGCTCGCCGACGACGTCGGGATCGCGGTGAAAGGCGCGGTCGCCGATCACTTCGCTGACGCCCCAGTTGACGTCGAGCACCGGTGCGAACGACAGGTCGACTCCGGCGCTGCGCAGCTCGGCCGCCATGAGCCAGCCGGCCTCCCGGGCGAGGTCGATGCCGTCACGCGCGTTCATGTCGAAGCGGCGCCCGATGAGCTGCGCGGCGGGCAGCTCCACGAACGGTGCGCGGAAGCGCTGCACCCTGCCGCCCTCCTGGTCCACGGCTACGATGAGCGGCGGTGTGCGCAACGCGTGGATCTCCGCGGTCAGTTTTCCGAGCTGCTCGTGGTCGACGAAGTTGCGCGTGAACAGGATCACGCCGCCGACCGCCGGGTGCGCGAACAGCTCGCGGTCGGCTGCGGAGAGCTCCGCGCCGGAGATGTCGAGCATCAGAGGCCCAAGTGCCATGCGCCAATGCTACCTGCGGGCATCGAAGACGGCGACCGATTCGACGTGCGCTGTATGCGGAAACATGTCGGCGATGCCGGCCGCCGTCAGGGTGAAACCGTGATCGCGCACCAGGACGCCGGCATCGCGCGCCAGGCTCGCGGGGTGGCAGGACACATACACGATGCGGCGCGCGCCGCGGCCCGCTCCGGCGGCGACGGCTTCGGCCGCGCCGGCGCGCGGCGGGTCGAGCAGCACGAGATCGGCCGGCTCGCGCAGACAGGCTGCCGACGGGTCGAATAGATCGGCTGTCACGAATCGCGCATTGCCGATGCCGTTGCGCGCGGCGTTGGCCCGTGCGCGCGCGATGAGTCCCCGGTCGCCGTCGACGCCGGTCACGTGAGCCGCGCCCAGCGACAAAGGCAAGGTGAAGTTGCCCAGCCCGCAGAAGAGATCCAGCACTCGATCTCCGCGCCCTGGCGCCAGCAGATCGACGACCCGGCCGACCAGCGCGCGGTTGAGTGCCGCATTCACCTGCACGAAGTCGGTCGGCTCGAACGCGAGCGTGAGCCCGAAGCGCGGCAGTGTATATTCGAGCGCAACGGCGTCGCCGTCGAGCGGCCGCACCGTGCCCGGTCCGCCGGTCTGCAGATACAGGTCGAGCCCGTGCGCCGCCGAAAAGCCGCGCAGGGTCTCGATATCGGCAGCGGAAGGCGCAACGAGCACGCGCAGGACCAGCGCACTGCGGGTATCGCCGGCAGCGATCTCGATCTGCGGCACCTGCCTGCGGATGTCGAGGGCGCCGATCAGAGCCGACAGCGGCTCGACGAGCCCGCCGAACGGTGGCACGAGCACTTCGCAGCGCAGCATGTCGGCCACGTACGGCTTCGCGCGCTCGCGGAAGCCGACCAGCACGCGGCCCTTGCCGGGCACGTCCCTGACGCCGAGGCGCGCGCGCCGCCGGTAACCCCATGACGGGCCGCTCAGCGGCTCGAGCACGCCGGCGGGTCGCACGCCGCCGATACGCTCGAGGCTGTCGAGCAGCACGCGCTGCTTGAGCTCGAGCTGCCTGGCGCGCGTGACGTGCTGCAGCGTGCAGCCGCCGCAGGTTCCGAAATAGGCGCAGCGCGGGGTTACGCGCTCGGGCGCGTTGACCAGCACCCGCTCGAGCCGCGCCTCGTCGAAATTGCGCCGGCGCCGCGTGCGCACCAGCGAAACACTTTCTCCCTCGAGCGCGCCGTCGACGAACACGGTCTTGCCTGAGACCCGCGCGATGCCCCGGCCGTCGTGCGTCATGGCTACGATGTCGGCGACTTCCGGCGCGCCGGCCGGACCGGCGCGACTCATGCCGGCTTCCAGGCCTCGAGGAACGCCCCGAGATGCGGTTTGTCCTCCGCCTGCAGCGCCGCGCGCACGACGTCGAATTCGGCGGCCAGGCCGGGCGTATCGAGTCGGCCGCGCATGTGCTCGAAGCGAAGGTAAATGAGGAAGGTATTCAGCACGTCGGTCTCGCAATAATTGCGTATGCGTTCGATATCGCCGCGCGCGAAGTGCTCGGCGACCTGGCCGCCGTGCATGCCGAGCTTGCCCGGAAAACCGAGCATGATCGCCATCTCGTCGAGCCTCACCCGGGCCCCGGCCTGGAACCCGGACAGCACGTCCATGAGGTCCAGATGCCGCCAGTGGTAGCGGTTCAGGTAATTGTTCCAGCGGAAGCCCTGGTCGCCATCGCCGGTTTCCCAGTAGCGCGGCGCCTGGATGCCGTGCAGCATGGCGCGGTAGTGCAGCACCGGCAGGTCGAACCCCTTGCCGTTCCAGGACACGAGGTCGGGTGACAGCCGGTCGAGGCCGTCGAAAAACCGGCCGACGAGCTCCGCTTCCGATGAGTCTTTCTCGCCCAGCGACCAGAGCCTGAACTGGTCGCGCGTGCGCAATGCCACGGAAATGGCGACCACGCGATGCTGCAGAAGGGGCAGAAATTCGTGGCCGGCCTGCTGACGCCTTCGCATCACCATGACCTCCGACACGTCGGCATCGGCGAGCCCCTCGAGATCGTAGAGGCGCCGCCCGAGCGCCGCGTCCGGCACCGTCTCTATGTCGAAAGCGAAGCAGTGCATGGGGTCATTGTAGGGCCGGTTTCAACCGGCCGCTCGTGCGCGGCGGACTGAAGTCCGCCCTACGCGCGCGACGATGAGCCCCATCCCGTAATGTAGGGCCGGTTTCAACCGGCCGCGCGCATGAGCACGGCCACGGCGACGATGAGGCCCGCTTCATCGCTCAAGCTCACGTGCCCCTCGCCGATGCCGAGCCGCCGGCACATCGCCCGGCCGCGCTCCGAGAAAATGATCTCGGGCCTGCCCCAGCGGTCCTGGACGATGCCGACGTCGCGGATCCACATGCCGTGCGCGAACCCGGTGCCCATCGCCTTGACGACCGCTTCCTTGCCCGCGAAGCGCATGGCAACGAAGCGCTCGCGCCGTTTCTGCCGGCCGAAGGCGTCGAGCTCCTCGGGCATGAGCAGCCGCCGCACGAAGTGATCGCCGAAGCGATCCAGAGTTTTCTGGATACGGTCCAGCCGCAGGACGTCCGTGCCGATGCCATAGATCATTGCGGGCGCGCCGCGATGATCAGGTGCTTCATCTCCGCGACGGCGGTGCCGAGACCGTCAAATACGGCGCGGGCAATGATCGCGTGGCCGATGTTGAGCTCGGCAATCTCGGCGATTGCGGCGACAGGCTCGACATTATGGTAGTGAAGCCCGTGCCCGGCATGCACGACCAGGCCGAGAGCGGCCGCCTGGCGCGCGGCGGCCGTCAAACGCTCGAGCTCGCGCTGCCGCGCCTGGCCCGCCGCGTCCGCGTACGCGCCGGTGTGCAGCTCGACGACGGTGGCGCCGGCGGCTGCCGCCGCCTCGAGCTGCGCTGAATCCGCGTCGACGAACAGCGATACACGGATTCCGTGCGCGGCGAGACGCGCGCAGGCCTCCGCGATGCGCTTCGGCTGGCGGGTCACGTCGAGCCCGCCCTCGGTAGTGAGCTCCTCGCGGCGCTCCGGTACCAGGCAGCAATCCTCGGGCAGCACGTCGACGGCGATCCCGAGCATTTCATCGGTCAGCGCCATCTCGAGATTCATGCGCGTCTGCAGCACGCCTTTCATCGCGCGCAGGTCGCGCTCCTGGATGTGGCGGCGATCCTCGCGCAAGTGCAGCGTGATGCTGTCGGCACCGGCCTGCTCGGCCATGAGCGCCGCGTATACCGGGTCCGGATAGCGCGTGCCGCGCGCCTGACGAATGGTCGCCACATGATCGATGTTGACCCCCAGCGCGATCCTGCCGGCCGGCTCGCTCACGGTCTCGATTTCCTCATCGCGTGGGCGACCTCGCGCGATTTGAGCGGCCGCCCGCCCAGGTACCGGTCGAGCGTCGACCTGAGCAGCCGCCGCGCGTCGAGCAGCGCGCTCTCGTCGTTCAGCTCACCGCTGGCCAGGGCAAGCAGCGAAGCGCCGGAAAATGCTTCAGCGCCGCCCGATGCGGCGTCGATCTCGATCGGCCCTGCCTCGAAATCGAAGCGGTAGCGGCGATCCGGCCGCACCGGCTGGGCGCTTACGATATCACGCTCGAGATTGAGGCCGTAGCCGAGCTCGTCGAGCAGCGCCTTCTCGAAGCGACGCAGGACGCGCGCCGGGTGCGTGCCGCCTGCAAGCTCCGCAAGCGTCCGCGCGTAGTGCGCGAACAGGGCGCTGTGCTGATCGTCACGCTCGAGCAGCCGCAGCAGCAGCTCGTTGACGTACCAGGCGCCGAGCAGCGGATCGCCGCCGAGCGCCCCTGGCGGACCGCCGGCCTCCGCGGCGGTCAGCGTGTGCAGCGATCCGCGCCCGGACCAGGACAGCAGCAGCGGACGGAACGGCTCGGCGGCGGGACGCAGCCGCGAATGGGGCCGGCGTATGCCGTGCGCGACGAGCGCGACGCGCCCGTGGTGCTGCGTGAAGGCGTCGATGATCCGGCTCGAGTCCCGGTACGCCCGCACGTGCAGCACGAAGGCGGGCTCGAGCATGACGCGTCGTCGATCGGTCATCGGGAAGGGTCGTAGCCGAGCTCCCGAAGGGCCCGCTCGCTGTCCGCCCAGTTTTCCTTGACCTTGACGCGGAGCTCGACATGCACCGGGCGCCCGATCCGTGCCTTGAGCTCGAGGCGTGCCGCCCGGCCGACCGTCTTCAGAAGCTCGCCGCCCCTGCCGATGACGATCGGCTTCTGGCTTTCGCGCTCGACCCAGATGACGGCCGCGACGAGCACGCCGCCGGCGGCCTCCTCGTAACGTTCGACCTCGACCGCGATGCCGTAGGGCAGCTCGTCGCGCAAGCGCCACGTGAGCTTTTCGCGGATGATTTCCCCGGCGAGGAAGCGCATGCTCTTGTCCGTGATCTGATCGGCCGCGTAAAGCGCGGGCCCGGCGGGCAGACGGTCCAGGATGAGCTCCGGCAGCAGCTCGACATTGGCGCCGGTGAGCGCGGACACCGGCACGACCTCAGCAAAGCGCCCTCGCGCTGCAGTCTCCTCGAGGAACGGCAGCAGTTGCGCCTTCGGCACGACGCGATCCACCTTGTTGATGACCAGCAGCGTCTTCCCCGGCGAGAGGCGCTCGAGCACTGCTGCATCCTCCGCCGTCCACCGCAAGGCCTCGATGACGAACAGCGCCACGTCGGCGTCCGCGAGCGCCGCGGCGGCGGTGCGGTTCATGAGCCGGTTGATGACGCGCCCGCGGCCGGGGTGCAGCCCCGGCGTGTCGACGAACAGGATCTGGCCCCGCTCGTCGGTGCGGATGCCGAGGATGCGATGGCGCGTCGTCTGCGGCCGGGGCGCGACGATGCTGAGCTTTTCGCCGAGCATGGCGTTCAGCAAGGTCGATTTGCCGACGTTCGGCCGGCCGACGATGGCGGCATACCCGCAGCGGAAAGGCGCGGGACACGACACTAGCTTCCGCCGACGTCCTCGAGCACGCGCTGGGCCGCCGCCTGCTCCGCGCGCCGGCGGCTCGTGCCGGTGCCGTGCCCGGGCCGGTCGAGGCCGGCGACTGCGCAGACCACCTCGAAGGTCTGCTCGTGCGCCCGGCCGGTCACCCCGGTCAGCTCGTACACCGGCAGCCCGAAGCCCCTGGCCTGCGCGAGCTCCTGCAGCCGCGTTTTCGCATCCACGACCTCACCGGCATCGGGCAGCGATGCGAGCCGGTCGGCGAACAGGCGCCGCACGCAGGCTTCGGCGGCAGCGAAACCCCCGTCCACGTAGACGGCACCGACCAGTGCCTCGAGCGCGTTTGCGAGTATGGAGCGGCGGCGGAATCCGCCGCTCCTGAGCTCTCCGGCACCGAGGATCATCCGCTCGCCGAGACCGATGTCCGCGGCGAGGCCGGCCAGGGTCGAGCCTTTCACGAGGCTCGCCCGGAGCCGGCTCAGGCTGCCTTCCTGCGCACCGGGCCGGCGCTCATGGAGGCTGTCGGCTATGACCAGCCCCAGCACCGCGTCACCGATGAATTCGAGGCGTTCGTTGTTGTCGGCGCCGGCGCTGCGATGTGTGAGTGCCCTCCTCAGGAGCTCGGGGCGGCGGAAGCGGTAATCGAACTGTGCGTGGAACCAGTCCGCCGCCTCGCTCAAAGGGCGATCTCCACGGTCTTGTCGAAGCTCACCACGAACGAGACATTGGCGATGAACGGCCTGCGCTGCTCGTATTGCGTGGACACGACATAACCGGGGCCTTCCTTGGTGACCTTCACGTCATCGATGTCGATGGCGTTGAGACTTTCCACGACCATGCGCTTCTCGATGGACTTGCGGATGTCCGTGCGGGTGGGGTTCTGCCCTTCCAACTCTTTCCTGGCCCCGTCGAGCACGCTGACGACCTTGTAATGCTCGAGGTAGACCGGTATGAGCCGCAGGCACGCGTAGCCGATCAGGCCGATGATGATCGCGAGGATCAGCATGCCGATGGCTGTCATGCCGCGTTGCCGGTCCGGCCGGGGTTGCCGGCCTCGGGAAACAACGAGATCGAATGTTTGCATCGCCTGATTCCTCGTGCCCGCCCCAGGGTTCATCGGATTCTGTCGCCGATGCGGTTCCAGATTGGCGCCTTGCCCGTCCAGTCCCAGTTCATCCAGATCATGACCGCCTTGCCGACGAGATTTTCAGCGGGGATATAGCCCACGTCGGGATAGCGGCTGTCGTGGCTGTTGCCGCGATTATCGCCCATGACGAAATAGTGTTGCTCCGGAACGAGATACTCCCCATTCGGGCCGTAGCCGTGCGGCTGCAGCAGTACCTCGTGCTCGACGCCATCGAGCCGCTCGATGCCGATCCTCGCGTCGGCGGGGCCGGGGCCGGCATAGAAACCGTTCAGCTCGGTCTCGACCCGCTCGTCGTTCACGAACAACTGCTTATTATAGTAGCGGATGCGATCGCCCGGCAGCCCGACCACGCGCTTTATGAAATTCGTCCCCGGGTCGGCCGGCAGCTTGAAAACCACCACGTCGCCCCGCGCAGGCTCACCGACGGGCAGAATCAGGCTGTTCGCCACCGGCAGACGCAAGCCGTACACGTACTTGTTGACGAAGATGAAATCGCCGATCAGCAACGTCGGCATCATGGAGCTCGAGGGAATTCGGAAGGGCTCGTAGAGAAACGAGCGCACGATCAGCACAATGAGGATGATCGGAAAAAACGATCGCGCGTATTCCACGATGGCGGGATCCCGCACCGGCTCGCCGGCTCCGGACCGCGCGGCCTCGCGCACGCGCTGGCGGCGGAACAACAGCGAATCGACGGCCCAGATGAAGCCGGTGACGGCCGTCGCAAGCACCAGGATCAGCGCGAAATCAATGCTCATTCAGTTCTCCATTCGGCACGCGCAGCCTATCAGAACCCATCCCGGGAGTCCCTGCGAGGGCTTCGCGTGCGCCGGCGCGGTCAGCCGCTTACTTCCGCTCTGCCCGCAGCACGGCCAGAAAGGCTTCCTGCGGTATCTCGACGGAGCCTAGTTGTTTCATGCGGCGCTTGCCGGCCTTCTGTTTCTCGAGCAGCTTGCGTTTGCGCGTGACGTCGCCGCCGTAACACTTCGCGGTCACGTTCTTGCGCAGGGCCTTGACGGTCGTGCGCGCCACGACGTTGTTGCCGATGGCCGCCTGGATCGCGACCTCGAACATCTGGCGGGGTATCAGCTCGCGCATTTTCTCGACGAGCTCCCGGCCGCGCGCATACGCAGCATCCCGATGCACGATAGTGGAAAGGGCGTCGACCGGCTCCTTGTTGATGAGGATGTCGAGCTTGACGAGCGGAGCGGCCTCGAAGCGCTCAAAATGATAGTCGAATGAGGCATAGCCGCGGCTTACGGACTTCAGGCGATCGAAAAAATCGAGCACGACTTCGGCGAGCGGCATATGGTACTCGAGCGAAACCTGGCTGCCGAGATACAGCATGCGTTTCTGCACACCGCGTTTTTCGATACACAGCTTGATCACCGAGCCGACATGGTCCTGGGGCAGCAGGATGGTCGCACTGATGATCGGCTCGCGGATCTCGGCAACGTTGCTCAGCGGCGGCAGCCGCGACGGATTGTCGATGCGCAGAATCTCGCCCTGCGTCGTCTCGACCTCGTAAACCACCGTTGGCGCAGTATTTATGAGCGAGAGCCCGTACTCGCGTTCGAGGCGCTCCTGCACGATCTCCATGTGCAGCATGCCGAGGAAGCCGCAACGGAAGCCGAAGCCGAGCGCAGTCGACGTTTCAGGCTCGTAGTGCAGGGCTGCATCATTCAGCTTGAGCTTTCTGAGCGCGTCCCTGAAGCTTTCGTAATCTTCCGAGCTGAGCGGGAAGAGGCCCGCGAACACGCGCGGCTGCACCTGCTGAAAGCCGGGCAGCGGTTTCACGGAGGCGGCGCCGGCGAGGGTCAGCGTATCGCCGACCGGCGCGCCGTCAATGTCCTTGATTCCGGCGATCACGAAGCCGACTTCACCGGTTCCGAGCTGCTCGCAATCGCTCATCTTGGGCGTGAAGCGGCCGACGCGATCGACGAGATGGCTGCGGCCGGTGGACATCACGAGCACTTTGTCGCCCGCGGCCAGCTGGCCATTGACGACGCGCACGAGGGACACCACCCCGACGTAATTGTCGAACCACGAATCGATGATGAGCGCCTGCAACGGGACGCTGCTGTCGCCGCGCGGCGGCGGGATGCGCCGGATGATGGCCTCCAGCAGCTCGCCGACCCCGGCGCCGGTCTTGGCGCTGACCCTGAGCGCTTCCTTAGCGTCGATGCCGATGATTTCCTCGATCTCGCGCGCGACGCGCTCAGGATCGGCGGCCGGCAGGTCGATCTTGTTGATGACCGGCACCACCTCCAGGCCCTGATCGATGGCCGTATAGCAATTGGCGACGCTCTGCGCCTCGACGCCCTGCGCGGCATCGACCACGAGCAACGCGCCTTCGCAGGCGGCAAGCGAGCGCGAGACTTCGTAGGAGAAATCGACGTGCCCGGGGGTATCGATGAAATTCAACAGATAGGTTGCGCCGTCCGCGGCCGTGTAATTCAGCGAGACGCTCTGCGCCTTGATGGTGATGCCGCGTTCGCGCTCGAGATCCATGCTGTCGAGCACCTGCTCGGCCATTTCCCGGTCGCTTAGCCCGCCGCAGATGTGGATGAACCGGTCCGCGAGTGTCGACTTGCCGTGATCGATGTGCGCAATGATGGAGAAGTTTCTGATGTGTTGCATACGGGGCGCCCGCGAGCGGGACGCGCAAAACGGGCATTATACGGGCGCGCGCCCGGGGCCGGTCAGGCCGGGGCGACGACGGTCGGCTCCGGCCCGCGCGCCGACATCAGGCGCCGCGTTCCGCGCCGGCCCGCAGGACGGCGGCGAGCGCGGCGCGGTCGAGACGCCCGGCACAGAGCTCGAAGCCGTCCGCCACGAGCACCGGCACACGAGCACCGTATCGCGAAACGAGCACGGGATCCCCGTCCACGTCGACGATCTCGAGCGGGATGCCGCGGCAGAGCGGTTCGAGGTCCTCGAGCATCTCTTCACAAAGGTGACAGCCGCGGCGGCCGTACAGGACCAGCCGGCTCACGGGGACGGAAACGGCGTCACCGACCCCGGCGCGGCTCGGTTTCGACCCGGCCGACGATGCTCGGCTGGAAGCGGGGATCGCCGGCCACGCGGCGGGCATAACGCGCCAGCCAGAGCAGGCCGGCCGCGAAGCCTGCGCCGCCGGCGGCGAGCACGCCGGCATCGGTGCCGACGTCGAACACGACCCCGGCGAGCGCGGCGCCGAGCAGCAGTCCTCCCAGCGGCACCGTGTAAACCGCGAAGGCCCCGGCCAGCAGGCCCGCCTCGGGCAAGCCCAGGATCACGTCCTCGCCCGGGCAGAGGCCCTCGATGGCGACCCGCGCACGGACCTCGTGCCGCCGCGGGCCGGCGAGGCGCGCGAAAAGGCCGCCTCCGCAACCCTGCCCCGCCGCGCATCGCTCACAGGCCTGCGCGGCATCGCGCACGACGCGTGCATGGCCGCCGCTTACCTCGAGGACGCGGCCGCGTGTCAGGATCATCGACGCGCGTCGAGGGTCTGCGGTTGCACCGACTCGGCGATGATTTCCACCGTGGAAGCCGGCACCTCGCCTACGGCGGTGACCTGGTGGCCGGCGACGCGCGTGGTGTAGGCGTTGGCCGCGCCGACGCGCGACAGGCCGTCGAGCGGATCGGGATCGGATTCGGCCGACTCGACGAACACCGATACGGACGCCAGGCCATCCGAATAGACAAGGTGCTCGACGGGAAATCTCGAGCCGAACAGGACCTGCCGGTTCGAGACCTGGAGCTCGAATCCCTCGGGCACGCGCGCCGCGCGCCAGAGCGTGGTGCCGCTGCGCGCCGCCGCGCTACTTTTCTCGTCGGCCCGGTACCAGGTGTAACCGTCGGTGTCGATCGACGGTTGCAGGGCGGAGCGCGGAATCTCGTCGCCGAATGCGATGCTCGCAAACAGGATCTGCTCGACGATATTGCCGTCCTCGTCGCGCAGCTGGGACTTGAGCGGCATTGCCGTGGCCTCGTCCAGCCACAGCAGATAGCCGTAACGGTAGCTGTCCCGCGGCAGCACGGCGACGTTCTGCGTCGGGCGCCCGGCCACGCGCGACATGCCCATCATGCGCAATCGATAGTGCCGGTCGAGCGTCTGCGAATAGATGGGCACCGCCGACACGAGGGGATTGAGATCAGTGCGCGTTTCGACGAGCACCGCGCGCTTGTCCGGCAGGATGCACTGCACCTCGTCCTGCGTGCTGATGATCTCGCGACCGACGCCGTCGAGTGACACCAGCCGCTCGGCGACGCGGCCGCCCTCGTTACGGTGCACGACGCGCAGCGTCTCCGCCCGCCCGTCGTGCATGTGCACGAACACCCCCTGATAATTGAGCTCGTCCATGGCCCGAGCCATCCGCTCCAGCCAGGCGCGCGCATCCTGCTCGCTAGCCTGCGCGAGCGTGAGGCCCAGCGCGCAAGTCGCGAACAGGATGAAGCGGGAGCGCTTGTGACGCATGCTATTCGCGCTCGGGCTGCTCGTCGGTTTCGGACTGGTCGACGAGAATGCGCATCTGCATGCTCTTGCGACCGAGCGTGTTCGTGTATTGACTGTGATTGACGAGGTAGTTCGTGAGCCGCGTCGGCGGTGCGGTGACCGGCGGACTGTAAGACGGCTCGGGCACCGTGTAGGTGTAAGCGAACGGCTCGGTGCTGGCGGCCACGGCCGCATCCTGCAAAGCCGGATCGCCGGTGCGCAGGCTCAATACGGCAACGACCGCCACCGACGCGGCGACGGCGACGCCGGCGGCGGGCTGCAGCATGCGCCCCCGGCGGCGCCAGGTGCCGGCGCGGTCGGCAAACTGCCGCTCGCCCTGCACGGCCTGCATGACGCGATTGCGCAGCAGGCCCTGCGGCAGACCGGACAGGGAATCGCGGATGGCATCGCCGATGAGCCCGAAGCGATCGAAAGTCAGGCTGAGCTCGCTGTCGCGGCGCATGCGCCTGAGCAGCAGGTCGCACTCGCGCACGGGCAGCTCGCCGTCGATGAACGCGGAAATCTGGTCTCGGATCTTCTCACTCATGCCTGTGCGTCCTCACTCGAGCAGCGGTCGCAGTCGCTTGTCGATCGCCTCGCGGGCGCGGAATATGCGTGACCGAACGGTGCCTACCGGGCACTCCATGGTCTGCGCGATCTCTTCGTAGCTCATCCCTTCCAGCTCGCGCAGAATGATGGCCGTGCGCAGGTCTTCCGGCAGCAGGTCGATCGCCTTGTTGACCGTAGCCTTGATCTCCTCGGTCAGGACCAGGCCCTCGGGCGTATCCGTGTGCTTCAGACGGGCCTGCATGTCGTATTGTTCCGGATCCTGGATATCCAGGTCGTATTCGAGCGGCCGCCGCCGCGCGGCGACCAGGTGATTCTTCGCGGTGTTGATGGCGATGCGGTACAACCACGTATAGAAGGCGCTGTCGCCACGAAAAGATGGAATCGCGCGATACGCCTTCAAAAATGCCTCCTGAGCCACGTCCAGCGCCTCGGTCGGGTCACGCACGTAGCGCATGATCAGCTTGATGATCTTGTGCTGATATTTCAGCACCAGCAGATCGAATGCCGACTTATCGCCCTGCTGGACGCGATCCACCAGCATCTGATCGTTCGCTCTGTTCCCCACGCGGGCGAGCCCCTTCATAGCTGCCTCGCAGGGACCTTTGCCACCTTCATAGACCGGCCCCTGATCGGAAAGTTCGCAGCTGTTTGCTGCGTTTGACGCGTTTTGCGACCCAGTTCCGCGTGCGCGAGTCTAGCAGCTCGGTGCCGCCGATTCGCAGGCGCACGCGCAAGCGGCGCAGGGCCTCGCGATCGGAAGCGTCGGCCGCCAGCAGGATCGAGTGGCGGCGGCCGCGCTCGTCGCGCCAGCGGAGCGCGATCAGCGACACGGTCACGCGCGCGCCCGGCAGGAGCCTGGCGGCGAAGACGCAGCCCGTGCGGTCCGTGAGCCGCCATTCGTTCGCGGCATCCAGCTCGATGCGGCGCAGGCTGCGGCGCCGCGGGGGCAGGCCCAGCGTACGAAACAAATCGTATGCACCGGCGGCGAGCATGAGCAGCAACCCGGCCCGCGCCGTGAAGGGCAGCGACAGTGTGGCGACCGCGGCCGCGGCGAGCACGCTCAGCGCGCCGGCCGCGGCGAGCAGCCGCGGCGACGGCGCGCTATCGATGACGATCGGCGCGCAGAATCCCTGCGACGACATCGGCCAACTCCCCGGCCGGCCGGCTCCGGCCGAGCAGCAGATCCATCAGTGCGGGATCCTCAAGACCGAGCAGCGCCTCGAAGGCGGCCTGCTCACGCGCACCGGCGCCTGCGAAGCATTGCTCCAGATAAGCGAGCAACAGCACATCGAGCTCGCGCATGCCGCGCCGGCAGCGCCAGCGCAGGTGCGCAGGCGCTTCACTGGCGCCGCTCGGCGAGCAGTTTCTTGGTTTCGGCAATGGCGCGGGCCGGGTTGAGGTCTTTCGGACAGGTCTTCGTGCAGTTCATGATGGTGTGGCAGCGATACAGACGGAACGGATCCTCGAGCGCGTCGAGTCGCTCGCCGGTCGCCTCGTCGCGGCTGTCGACGATCCAGCGATAGGCCTGCAGCAGGATCGCCGGGCCCAGAAAACGTTCGCTGTTCCACCAGTAGCTCGGACACGCCGTCGAGCAGCACGCGCACAGGATGCACGCCGCCGGCATGTCGATCCTTTCCTGATCGGCCTTGGATTGCAGACGCTCGCGATCGGCCGGCGCCGGCGTGCGCGCCTGCAGCCACGGCTTGATGGAAGCGTACTGGGCGTAGAACAGGGTCATATCCGGCACGAGGTCCTTGACGACGCGCATGTGCGGCAGCGGATAGATACGGATGTCGCCTTTGTAGTTGGAAATGGCGCAGGTGCAGGCCAGCGTGTTGGTGCCGCCGATGTTCATCGAGCACGAGCCGCAAATGCCTTCGCGGCAGGAACGGCGGAAGGTCAGGGTCGCATCCATCTCATTCTTGATCTTGATGAGCGCGTCGAGCACCATCGGCCCGCAGCGGTCCATGTCCACGTCGTAGGTGTCCATGCGCGGGTTTTCGCCGCCCTCGGGATCGTAACGATAGACGACGAAGCGCCGCACGTTCTTCGCCCCTTCGGGAGCCGCGTGGGTTTTGCCCTTGCCGACTCGCGAGTTCGGCGGCAGCCGGAATTGCGCCATTCTGGAATTCCTCGCAGGGCGGGTTTCAACCCGCCAATCAATACGTCCGGGCTTTCGGCGGAACCGCCTCGACCTCGTCGGTCATCGGTCGCAGGTGCACCGGACGGTAATCCAACGAGACCCGGCCCGCCGGGTCAAGCCACGCAAGCGTGTGTTTCAGCCAGTTTTCGTCGTCGCGGTCCGGAAAGTCCTCGCGCGCCTGGGCGCCGCGGCTTTCCCTGCGATTCTCGGCCGAGCAGATGGTGGTCAGGGCATTGCCGAGCAGGTTCTCGAGCTCGACGGTCTCGACCAGGTCGGAATTCCAGACCAGCGAGCGGTCGGTGATGCCGACGTCCGCGAACGAATCGAACACTTCACGCAGCTTGCGGATGCCTTCCTCGAGGACCGGCCCGGTGCGGAATACCGCCGCATGGTCCTGCATGACGCGCTGCATGCGCAGGCGGATCTCGGCCGTCGGCAGCGGACCCCGCGCATGGCGCAGGCGGTCGATGCGCTCCAGGCTCGGCTCGCCGGCTGCCGCAGCCAGCGGCCGGTGACGTCTGCCCGCGGCGAGGGTCTCTGCACAACGCGAGGCCGCGGCGCGGCCGAACACGACGAGGTCGAGCAGCGAATTGGAGCCTAAGCGGTTCGCGCCGTGCACTGAAACGCAGGCTGCCTCGCCGACCGCCATCAGCCCCGGCACGACGCTGTCGGGATCGCCGTCGCGCAGGGTCAGCACCTCGCCGTGGTAATTGGTCGGGATACCGCCCATGTTGTAGTGGACGGTAGGCAGCACCGGAATCGGCTCGCGCGTCACGTCCACCCCCGCGAAGATGCGCGCGGTCTCGGCAATGCCCGGCAGCCGCTCGCGGATCACGTCGGCGCCCAGATGATCGAGATGCAGATAGAGGTGGTCTTTGTGCGGTCCGACGCCGCGCCCCTCGCGGATCTCGATGGTCATGGAGCGGCTGACGACGTCGCGCGAAGCCAGGTCCTTCGCATTCGGCGCGTAGCGCTCCATGAACCGCTCGCCCTCGGAATTCGTCAGGTAGCCGCCTTCGCCGCGCACCCCCTCGGTGATCAGCATGCCGGCGCCGTAGATGCCGCTCGGATGAAACTGCACGAACTCCATGTCCTGGAGCGGCAGGCCGGCCCGCAGGACCATGGCGTTGCCGTCGCCCGTGCAGGTGTGCGCCGAGGTGCAGGAGAAATACGCCCGCCCGTAGCCGCCGGTCGCGAGCACGGTGCGGTGAGCGCGAAACCGGTGCAGCGTGCCGTCGGCCAGCGCGAGCGCCGTCACGCCGCGGCATTCGCCGTCCTCCATGATGAGGTCGAGCGCGAAATACTCGATGAAGAACGCGACGTCCCGCCGGAGCGCTTGTTGATAAAGCGCGTGCAGCATGGCGTGGCCGGTGCGGTCGGCGGCCGCGCAGGTGCGTTGCGCGGTGCCTTTGCCGAAATGCGTGGTCATGCCGCCGAACGGCCGCTGATAGATGCGGCCCTCCTCGGTTCGCGAGAACGGCACGCCGTAGTGCTCGAGCTCGATGACCGCATCCGCCGCTTCCTTGCACATGTACTCGATCGCATCCTGATCGCCGAGCCAGTCGGAGCCCTTCACGGTATCGTACATGTGCCAGCGCCAGTCGTCCTCGCCCATGTTGCCGAGCGCGGCGCTGATGCCGCCCTGCGCGGCCACGGTGTGGCTGCGGGTCGGGAAGAGCTTGGTCACGCAGGCCGTGCGCAGGCCCTTCTCGGCGAGTCCGAAGGCCGCGCGCAGGCCGGCGCCGCCCGCGCCGACGACGACGACGTCGTAGCTGTGATCGATGTACGTATAGCCGGGCCGGGTCACGCGACGCCCCCGAAGCTCACGCGCAGGACGGCGATGATGCCCGCCACGCCGAGCGCGACGTGCAGGAAGTCGACGAGCACCAGCGACACCAGCTTGACGCCAGGGGCATGCACGTAATCCTCGATGACCACGCGCACCCCCAGCTGCGAATGGTAGAACGCCACGGCGACGAG
>DATLFD010000073.1:0-5441 GCA_035524935.1 Gammaproteobacteria bacterium
GCTGGATATCGAGTTCGTGCCGCATCACCGCCGGTACAGCTATTTCCATAACTCCAACCACGAAGTCGCGGGTTGGCTTCAGGAGCTGGGCTGCGAAATTCGCGGACCCGCGATTCATTCCCGGTGGCGCATCGAGCAGCGTCCGCTTCGCAAATAGTCAGTTGCCTTGCCGTGGCCGCCAGTTCCTCAAGATCGTGCTTTGTAAAATCGCTCCCGGCGTTTATGGTCGCAGTTTCGATCTCATCAGCCTTGGCCTGAACGGCCTACGACGGAGTGTTTTCCGATGAAGCCCAGGAATCTGCTTCGCGCGGCATTGTCTGCACTGCTTGCCCTGGCCGCCGCGGCCCCGGCGCTCGCACAGGAAGCGGCCGCTGAAATGTCCGGACTCGATTCAGGCGATACCGCCTGGGTGCTGACATCGAGGCTGGTGCTGATGATGACGATTCCGGGCGCGCAGAACGGGAGACGCAATCATGAAATCGACACTTCGGACAATCGGCCGGCCGATGGCCGTGGTGGCCGCGCTGGCGGCCTGCAACGGTGCGCCGCCGGAGTCCGCCGACCCGCCCGAAAGGGTCAGCCTGGCGCCGGGTGAATACCAGTGGACGACCGCGGATGGCGAGCGGATGCCCTATGCAGTGACAGGCGAGGGCGAGGTGGCCGTCGTGCTGATCCACTGCTGGATGTGCGACCGCTCGTTCTGGTCGGAGCAGGTTCCGGTGCTGGCCGAACACTATCGTTCGATCGCCGTCGACCTGCCCGGCCACGGCGAAGCCAGTGCCGGCCGCGAGGTCTGGAGCCTGGCCGGTTATGGTGACGACGTTGCCGGGCTGATCGACGTGCTCGATCTGACCGGTGTGGTGCTGGTCGGCCATTCCATGGGCGGACCGGTGTCACTGCGCGCGGCCGCCCTGCTCGGCGACCGCGTCCGCGGCATCGTCGCCGTCGACACCCTGCACGATGCCGACTTCGACTTCTCCGGGGAAGAGGTCGAGAGTTTCCTGGCCGCGTTCGAGTCCGATTTCGCAGGCACCTGCGGCAGATTCGTGCAGGCCATGTTCACCGAGGAGGGCGTCGACGAGATCATGAACACGGTGCGCGAGACCAGTTGCCGCGAGCAGCGCGCGGCGATCGGCATGGCACTGATGAGAAACTTCGGCGACATCGACATGCCGCGCTGGCTCGCAGATGCCGGCGTGCCGATCGTTGCCATCAACGCCGCGGCGCCGAACCCGACTCGGCTGGAAACGAACCGGCGATACGCCGATTTCGACGTCGTCCTGATGGAGGACGTCGGGCACTACCTGCAGATGACGCGCCCGGAGCGATTCAACCCGCTGCTGCTCGAGGCGATTGCCGGGCTACTGCGCAAGGGTCCGTAGCACGCCGCGCTTGCGGCCGCCGTCCGCTAGTGGGCTTCGTCCCAGTTGAGCCCGGTGCCCGCCTCGACCCTGAGCGGCACCTCCAGGCGGGCGGCGTCGCACATGATGCGCCGGATCCCGGCGGTCACCTCGTCGATCGCGGCTTCCTCCACCTCGAGGACCAGCTCGTCGTGGACTTGCATGATGAGCTGCGCCGGCACGCCGGTGTCTTCGATCCAGCGATCCACCGCGATCATGGCGCGCTTGATGATATCGGCGGCCGTGCCCTGCATTGGCGCGTTGATCGCGCTGCGCTCGGCGTACTGGCGGCGCTGCGCGTTGCGCGAATTGATCTCGGGCAGGTACAGGCGTCGGCCGAACACGGTTTCCACGAAGCCCTGCTCGCGGGCCGTGGCGCGCGTGCGGTCCATGAAGGCCTTCACGCCGGGATAGCGCTCGAAGTAGAGATCGACGTAGGCCTGCGCGGCCGCGCGCTCGATGCCGAGCTGGCGCGCGAGGCCGAACGCCGACATGCCGTACATAAGACCGAAGTTGATCGCCTTGGCCGAACGGCGGTGCTCGGGTTGCACGTCCTCGAGCGGCACGCGGAAGACCTCGGCAGCGGTTGCGCGATGAATGTCGCTGTCTTTCGCGAAGGCCGCGCGCAGGCCTGCGTCGCCCGACAGGTGAGCCATGATCCTGAGCTCGATCTGCGAATAATCCGCGGCGAGCAGCACGCGGCCGGGCGGCGCGATGAAGGCCTGCCGGATGCGCCGGCCCTCAGGCGTGCGGATCGGGATGTTCTGCAGGTTGGGATCCGACGACGACAGGCGTCCGGTGGCGGCGACGGCCTGGTGATAGCAGGTGTGAACCCGTCCGGTGACGGCATTGACCTCGAGCGGCAGCTTGTCCGTGTAGGTCGACTTGAGCTTGCTGAGCGCGCGGAACTCGAGTATGAGCCGCGGCAGCGGAAAGCTGAGTGCAAGCTCCTGGAGCACGTCCTCGGCGGTCGAAGGCTGGCCCTTCGGCGTCTTGCGCAGCACCGGCAGATCGAGGCGCTCGAAGAAGATTTCCTGAATCTGCTTCGGCGAGCCGATGTTGAAGGGCGCGCCGGCTTCGTGGTAAGCGGCCTCCTCGAGCGTGCGCATCTTTTCTGCAAGCTCGCGGCTCTGCGCGCGCAGCATGGCCGCATCGATGAGCACTCCGGTGTATTCCATGCGCTGCAGCACCGGTGCGAGCGGCAGCTCTATGTTCTCGTACACGCTGCGCAGCCCGGCGACGGCCTCGATGTCCGGCCACAGCCGTTCGTGCAGGCGCAGCGTAACGACGGCATCCTCCGCGGCGTAGGGCGCCGCATCCTCGATGCGGATCTGGCTGAACGGGATCTGCCGGCTGCCGCGTCCGGCGATGTCCTCGTAGTGCACGGTCTTGAGGCCGAGGTAGCGCAGCGCCAGCGAGTCCATGTCATGGCGCGATGCCGTGCTGTTCAGCACATAGGACTCCAGCATGGAGTCGTACGCCATGCCGGCGAGCCGGATGCCGTGGTTACGGAGCACGTGCGCGTCGTACTTGACATGATGGCCGACCTTGCGATGGACGGCGCTTTCCAGCAGCGGGCGCAGCGCCTCGAGCACGGCTTGCCGGTCGAGCTGCTCGGGCGCGTCTGCGTAGTCATGCGCGAGCGGCACGTAGGCGGCGACGCCGGGCGCGACGGCAAACGACACGCCGACGATCTCGGCCTCGCGATACCTCAAGCTGGTCGTTTCGGTGTCGAAGCCGAAGAGATCCGCGCGGGACAGCCGCTCGATCCATTCGTCGAGCGCCTCGCGGGTGAGAATGGTCTCGTAATGCAACGGTGCGGCGGGCCGCGCGTCCGCGGGCGCGTCGGCGACCGGACCCTCCGGAAGCTGGCGCAGCAGGCTCGAAAGCTCGAGCTTCGCGTAGAGCGCACGCAACGCGTCGTAGTCGGGTGGCGTGCGCCTGAGATCCGCGGCTGCGACGTCGAGCTCGAGGTCGCAGCGGATTCCGGTCAGCCGGCGCGAGAGCTCTAGCCGCTCGAGGTTTTCGCGCAGGCTGTCGCCGACCTTGCCGGGAATGTCTGCCGCATGGGCGACGATGGCGCCGAGGCTGCCGTAATCGCCGAGCCATTTCGACGCGGTCTTAGGCCCGACTTTCGGCACGCCCGGAATGTTGTCCGAGGTGTCGCCGATGAGCGCGATATAGTCGGCGATCTGCGCCGGGGTCACGCCGAACTTTGCCTTGACGCCTTCGGGGTCGAGCCACGTGTCGCTCATGGTGTTGACGAGCGTGACCTGCCCGTCGACGAGCTGCGCCATGTCCTTGTCCATCGTCGAGATCAGGGTGCCGAGACCCGCCTCGTTCGCCTGCCGGGCCAGGGTGCCGATGACGTCGTCGGCCTCGACCCCCGGCACGCGCAGCAGCGGCAGGCCGAGCGCGCGCACCGCCTCGAGCAGGGGCTCGAGCTGCGCGCGCAGCTCGTCCGGCATCGGCGGCCGCGTGAGCTTGTAATCGGCGAACAGGTCGTCGCGGAAGGTCTTGCCCGAGGCATCGAACACCACGGCCATGCGTGTCGGCTGGTGCTCGTTCATGAGCTTGTTGAGCATGTTGAGCACGCCGAGCACGGCTCCGGTCGGCTGGCCCGCGGACGTGCTGAGCGGCGGCAGCGCGTGATAGGCACGGAAAAGGTAGGACGATCCGTCGACGAGGATCAGCCGCGGGTCGGGCTGCATGGAAAGTGTGATCGCGGCGGCCCGTCAGCCGCCCTCGGAGACATCCTCGTCCGCCGCATCAGCAGCGGGCGGCGGCTCCGCGGCCGGCTCATCGGGCAGGTACAGTGGACCCTTCTGGCCACAGGCGGCGAGCGCCAGCGCGAAGAGCAGAGCGCCTGGCAGAGCGTGCAGTCGCATGGCGGGAGTATAGCGGCGTTCCGGCCCGCGCTCTTCAGGGCGCAACGTCGCCCGACCGCTCCAGCACGGCCATAGTGAGCCGCGAGGCCGAGACGAGCCGCCCGGTCCCGTCGACGATGCGGATGTCCCAGACCTGCGAGCGCCGCCCGATATGGACCGGTTCGGCGCGACCCGTGACCACGCCCTCGCGCACGGCGCGCAGATGATGGGCACTGATGCTCTGGCCGACGCAGAAAAAAGCGCGGTTGTCGATCACCAGGCCCGCCGCCGTGCTGCCGAGTGTTTCCGCGAGCACGACCGAAGCGCCGCCGTGCAGGATGCCGGTCGGCTGTATGGTGCGCGTGTCGACGGGCATGGTGCCCGAGAGGTAATCGGCGCCGAGCTCGGTGTAGACGATACCGAGGTGGCCGAGCAGGCTGCCGGCCGTGCGGCGGTTGAGATCGTCGAGCGTGAAGTCGTCATGCCAGATGTGCATGCGCGGCGCCTCGAAGTGCGAAACCGGCATGTTAGCAGCGGGCTCGTTCGCGCGCCGCCGCGCACGTTACACTGCGCCGATGCCCGAACTGCCTGCCACCGTCGAGACCGAGACCGGTCCGTCGCCGTCCGCGAGCATCGTGTGGCTGCACGGCCTGGGCGCTGACGGGCACGATTTTGCGCCCATCGTGCCCGAGCTGGCCGCGCGCCTGCCGCGGCCGACGCGTTTCGTGTTCCCGCACGCACCCGTGCGGCCGGTGACCATCAATGGCGGGATGCCCATGCGCGCGTGGTTCGACATCTACGGCATCGACCGCGAGATTCGCCAGGACGAGGCAGGCATCCGCTCGAGCGCGGAGTCCGCCGCTGCGCTGATCCGGCGCGAAAACGAGCGCGGCGTACCGTGTGGGCGCATCGTGCTGGCGGGCTTCTCGCAGGGCGGGGCAGTCGCCCTGCACCAGGGCTTGCGGCACCCCGATGCACTGGCGGGGATCATGGGGCTGTCGACGGCACTGCCGCTCAGCGCGGCCGTCGCTCGCGAGGCGCATGCGGCAAACGCCGATACCCCGATCCTGCTCGCGCACGGCACCCTCGACGCGGTGTTGCCGTTCGCGCTCGGCACGGCGTCGCGCGATGCCCTGCGGGCGCTCGGCTACGACGTGACCTGGCACGAATACCC
>DATLFD010000074.1:0-13187 GCA_035524935.1 Gammaproteobacteria bacterium
TTCGTGCCGACCACGCCGAACCCGACCTCCGGGTTCATCGTCTTTGCGCCGAAAGAGGATCTGCGCGGACTGGATATGAGCGTGGACGACGGTCTCAAGATGATCATCTCGCTCGGCGTGGTCGTGCCGCAGTGGCGCGAGGGCGAATTGCCGGCTGTCCTTGCGTCGCGGCAGGCCGGCACGTAACATGCCGCGCCTCGCCCATCCCTGATCCTGCCCCCCTTTTTCCATGCGCACACATTATTGCGGCCAGGTCGACGAATCGTTGATTGGCCGGGAAATCGCCGTGAACGGCTGGGTGCACCGCCGCCGCGACCATGGCGGCGTCATATTCGTCGACCTGCGCGATCGTGAAGGTCTGCTGCAGGTCGTGTTCGATCCCGATCGGGAAGAAATCTTCACCGCGGCGGAAAAGCTGCGCGGCGAGTACGTGCTGGCAGTGAGCGGCAGCGTCCGGCGGCGCCCGCCGGGCACCGCGAATCCTGCGCTGGCGAGCGGCGAAGTCGAACTGCTCGCGAAAACGCTGACCGTGCTCAACGAGTCCGAGACTCCGCCGTTTCACCACGACGAGCACGCCCACGAGGACGTCCGGCTGCGCTTCCGTTATCTCGACCTGCGCCGTGACGTCATGCTGGGGCGCCTGAGGCTGCGGCACCGGGTCACGCGCACGTTGCGCAGCTACCTCGACGCAGCGGGCTTCATCGACGTCGAGACGCCGATGCTGACGAAGGCGACTCCCGAGGGTGCGCGCGATTACCTGGTGCCGAGCCGCACTTATCCCGGCAGATTCTTCGCGCTGCCGCAGTCGCCGCAGCTCTTCAAGCAGTTGCTCATGATGTCGGGCCTGGACCGTTATTATCAGATCGTGCGCTGCTTCCGGGACGAGGATCTGCGCGCCGACCGGCAGCCCGAGTTCACGCAGCTCGACGTGGAGACGAGCTTCCTCGACGAGGACGGCGTCATGCGCATCATGGAAGCCATGATCCGCGAGCTGTTCCGCGAGGTGCTCGATGTCACGCTTCCGGACCCTTTCCCGCGCATTCGCTTTCGCGACGCGCTCGAGCGCTACGGCTGTGACAAGCCCGACCTGCGCAACCCGCTCGAGCTCGTCGAGGCAGCCGATCTCGTGCGCGGTGTCGATTTCAAGGTGTTCGCAGGCCCGGCGGCCGACCCGGCCGGGCGCGTGGCCGCGTTGCGCGTGCCCGGCGGCGGCTCGCTCACGCGCCGGCAGATCGACGACCACACGGCCTTCGTTGCCCGTTTCGGCGCCAAAGGGCTCGCTTACATCAAAGTGAACGACGCGGAGGCTGGCCGCGACGGTCTGCAATCGCCGATACTCAAATTCCTGCCCGACGACGTCATCGCCGCGCTGCTCGAGCGCTGCGGTGCCCGCTCGGGCGACCTGGTCTTCTTCGGGGCCGATCGCGCGAGCGTCGTCAACGGCTCACTCGCGGCGCTGCGCGTCAGGCTCGGTGAAGATCTGGGGCTCATCGCCGCGGGCTGGCAGCCGCTGTGGATCGTCGATTACCCGATGTTCGAGCGGGATGAGCGCGAGCAGCGCTGGTCACCCCTGCATCATCCGTTCACCGCGCCGGACATCGACGATCCGGCCGCCCTGGAAGCCGCGCCCGTCGCCGCCTTGTCCCGTGCCTACGACATGGTGCTGAACGGCACCGAGATCGGCGGCGGTTCCATCCGCATCCATGATCGGGCGATGCAGGCGGCGGTGTTCCGCATCCTGAATATCGGCGACGAGGAAGCCGAGGAAAAGTTCGGCTTCCTGCTCGAAGCCCTGCGTTACGGCTGCCCGCCACACGGCGGCATCGCGTTCGGGCTCGATCGCCTGGTCATGCTCATGGCCGGCGCCGACAGCATCCGCGACGTCATCGCCTTTCCGAAGACGCAGACCGCGACCTGCCCCCTGACGCGCGCTCCCGGCACGGTGCCGGCCGCGCAGCTCGAAGAGCTCGGCATCCGCGTGCGCGCCGATCCGGGTCCCGATTCCGGATGAGTCGTCCCTCCGTGTTCTCCCCCGCCCCGCCGGGGAGGGGGAAGGGGGAGGGACACGAAACCGTCGTTCTGGTTCACGGCCTGTGGCTTACCGGGCTGGAATCGATCGTGCTGCGCCGGCGGCTGCGGGCGCTGCACTACGAGGTCCGGCAATTCCGCTACCGCACCGTAAGCGCGAGCCTCGAGGACAACGCGGGCGCGCTGCACGATTTCATTGCCGGGCTCGATACCGCGGTCGTGCACCTGGTCGGGCATAGCCTGGGCGGACTGGTCATTCTGCGCGCGGTCGAGCGCTTCGCGGACCTGCCGCCGGGCCGCGTGGTGCTGCTCGGCAGCCCGGTAGCCGGCAGCCGGGCGGCTGCAGGCTTCGCCCGGCACGGATGGGGCCGCCGCATGCTTGGCCGCAGCGTGGCGGACGGGGTCCTCGAGCTGCCGGCCTGGCGGGCCGGCGGTCGTGACATCGGCGTCATCGCCGGCAGCCTGGGCATTGGACTCGGCTGCCTGTGGGCGCGCCTCGACGAGCCGCACGACGGGACCGTCATGGTGGCCGAGACCCGGCTCGCCGATGCGACCGCGCACCGGGTGCTGCCCGTCACCCACTTCGGGCTGCTGTTCTCGCGCGATACTGCCGCCGAGGTCGCCCATTTCCTCGAGCTGGGCCGGTTTACCTGAGCCCGGAATTCAAACCTTTTTCCGCCCGGCGCGCATCCAAGCGAGGTCACAGGACAGGACCGGGGGAAGACGCCATGCTCGACATGCGCCATATCGGCCGGGTGTACCGGACCGATAGCGTGGAAACCCATGCGCTGCGCGATTTCAGCCTGCGCGTGGAGGAGGGCGAGTTCATCGCCGTCAGCGGGCCCTCGGGCTCGGGCAAGACCACGTTTCTCAACGTCGCCGGCCTGCTCGAGGAATTCACCGCCGGGGAGTACCGGCTCGACGGCGAGGACGTGCGCGCCTTGAGCGACGACGAGCGATCGCGCGTTCGCAACGAGAAGATCGGTTTCATATTCCAGAGCTTCAACCTGATCCCCGATCTGAATGCGTTCGACAACGTGGACGTGCCCTTGCGTTACCGGGGCTTCGGCGCCGGAGAACGCAAGCGGCGCATCGACGCGGCGCTCGAACAGGTCGGTCTCGCCTCACGGCGCAGGCATTTTCCGTCGCAGCTCTCAGGCGGGCAGCAGCAGCGCGTGGCCATTGCGCGTGCGCTGGCCGGCGAGCCCCGTTTCCTGCTGGCCGACGAGCCGACCGGCAACCTCGATACCGTCATGGCCGGACAGATCATGGAGCTGCTCGAGGACATCAACAGCCGCGGCACGACCATCGTCATGGTGACGCACGATCCCGAGCTCGCCTGCCGCGCGCGCCGCAAGGTGCACGTGCTGGACGGCCGCATCGCCCTCGGTGACGCGCGCCCCGCGGCGGCCGCGGCCGCAGCCCTCTAGACGGCTGCGATGTTCGGCTACTACCTGCGGCTCGCGCTCCTCAGCCTGCGCGCCACGCCGGTCATCACCGCGCTCATGGTCGGCGCCGTAGCGCTCGGCATCGGCGCATTCATGACCACGCTCACCGTGTACACCCTCATGTCCGCCAATCCCATCGAATGGAAGGGCGATCGCCTCTACGCCGTGCAGCTCGACAGCTGGGATCCGGCCGAGCCTTACGACGACGAGCACCCCGAGCAGGCGCCGTGGGAGCTCACCCACCGCGATGCGATGGCGCTGCGCGAGTCGGATATTCCCGTCCGCCACGCCGCCATGTACAAGGTCACCTTCGCCGTCCAGCCGGAGCGCCGGGAGCTCAAGCCGTTCTCGGCCGTGACGAGGGTCACCGACGGGGATTTTTTCACGCTGTTCGACGTGCCGTTCATCCACGGCGGGCCCTGGAGCCGCAGCGCCGACGACGACGGAGAGCTGCTGGTGGTGCTCGGCCGGTCGATGAACGAGAAGCTGTTCGGCGGCGAGGACAGTGTCGGCCGCCGGCTGCGCATGGATGACCGCGAGTTCACGGTCGCCGGCGTAATCGAGGACTGGCAGCCGGTGCCGAAATTCTACGACACCAACAACGGCGCCTTCGAAAAGGCCGAGGAAGTGTTCGTGCCGCTCGGCGTCGGTACGGAGCTTGAGAAGTTCTCCGCCGGTAACACGAACTGCTGGAAGGACGAGGAACTGCAGACATTCGAGGACTTCCAGGGTTCCGAATGCGTCTGGTGGCAGTACTGGGTGGAGCTCGAGGACGCCGCGCGGCGCGACCGCTACCAGAGCTTTCTCGACGGCTACGTCACGAGCCAGAAAGCGCTCGGCCGGTTCGAGCGGCCGCTCAACAACCGCCTGACGCCGGTCGACGAATGGCTCGAGGTGCGCCGTGTAGTGCGGGACGACAACAAGGTGCTGGTGGGCCTCTCGGTGCTGTTCCTCGGCGTCTGCCTGTTCAACACCATCGGCCTGCTGCTCGCCAAGCTGGTCGGGAAGGCCGGCCAGATCAGCCTGCGGCGCGCACTCGGCGCCCGGCGCGGGAGCGTGTTCCGGCAGCAGCTCGTCGAGGTCGGCGCGATCGGCGTCGCCGGCGGCATCGTCGGGCTCGCTCTCGCCTGGCTCGCGCTCAAGGGCGTGAAGGAACTCTACAACGGTTACGATGAGCTCGTGCGCCTCGATCCGTCGCTCGCGGCCATCGCCATCTCGAGCGCGGTCATCGCCACGGTGATCGCCGGCCTTTACCCGGCTTGGCGCGTCTGCCGTGTGCCGCCCGCTTCGTATCTCAGGCTTCAGTAACGAGGGCTGCGGCATGCAGAAGAGGAATTCGAGCATGGAATTCGGCCCGATACTGAGCGCCATGCTGCGCAACAAGACCGGCCCGGCGCTCATCGCGATCCAGATCGCGCTAACCCTGGCGGTGGTCGTCAATGCCGTGTTCATCATCGGTGAGCGCATCGAGAAGATCTCCCGTCCGAGCGGCATGGACGTCGACAACATCATCGCGGTATCGAGCTCCGGGCTCGGCGAGGATTTCAACCTGCGCGAATCCGTGCGCGAGGATCTCGAGGCGCTCGAGGCGATTCCCGGCGTGGTCGCGGCGACGACGACGCAGCACGTGCCCTTGAGCGGCAGCGGCTGGGGCACCGGGCTCAAGCCGGCACCCGGGCCCGAGGCGCCGACCGTCAGCGGCGTCCAGTACCTGGTGAGCTCGCGTGCCGTCGACACGCTCGGTGTCGAGATCGCGGCGGGCAGGGACTTCACGCCGGACGACGTCATGTATCCGGAGACCTTCGGCGTGCCGCCGGAGAGCATCATGATCACGCGGGCGATGGCAGACGAGCTGTTTCCCGACAGTCAGGCGCTCGGCGCGATCGTGTACGACAATCTCGACAATCCGATCACCATCATCGGCATCGTCGAGCGTATGCACGGCGCCTGGGTCGGCTGGGAAAAGCTCGCCAACGTCATGCTCGTGCCGCGCGTGCCGCTCGGTGATTCGGCGTCAATCTGGTATCTGGTGCGCACTGAGCCAGGCGAGCGCAACCGGGTCATGCCGCTCGTCGAGCAGACGCTCGCGAAAGTGAACGATCGGCGCATGGTCGAGGAGCTAGAGGCGATGGCCGACATCAGGGCACGGAGTTACGCGAGCGACAGCGCCATGGCCGTCCTGCTGGCCGTGGTGATCGGGCTCATGGTCGTCGTCACGGCAGTCGGCATCGTGGGCCTGGCGAGCTTTGCCGTGCGGCAGCGCACGAAGCAGATCGGCACGCGGCGTGCGATCGGCGCCCGGCGTATCGACATCATCCGTTATTTCATGGTCGAGAACTGGGTGGTGACCACCTTCGGCGTCACCGCTGGAACGGTGCTCGCGTTCGCGCTCAATTACTGGCTGGTGACGAGCTATTCGCTCGAGCCGCTGAATCCGCTCTACGTGCCCGCCGGCATCGTCTGCCTCTGGGCGCTGGGGCTAGCGGCCGTGTACGGCCCGGCGCGCCGTGCCGCCGCGATCTCGCCCGCCGTCGCCACCCGCACCGTCTGAAAATAGGGACATTCCTGATTTCATGCTTTGGCTTTCCGGGGTCTGCCGACTGGCCTGAGACTGCTTTCAAGCCCGAGTTGGCTCGCCATGCGATTGACCCAGACGTTACTTCCATAAGGACGCTGGCGGTTCACGCAATTCCGTAATGCCTCGAGTTCGGCAGAAGAGTGCGGTGTGTTGACGTACGTCACCCAGTCGTCGGGCAACGATATGGGAGACGACGCAAGCAGGGTCCTGTTAACGCCGCTCGTGCGCCAGTTGAGGCTGCCCCAGGCCCATGCTTCCGCAAGTCGCACGAGGCCCGCGCGAAGCGCATTGCGTTCGACGTAGCGCATCACAGTCAGCAGATGCTCGTCTTCCTCGATGGGGAACGCCTTGTATCTCCCTTGCCAAACGTGGCCGTTTATTTCGAGGCGCATACACCGGCGGCTTGCGTGGGTCGTGAGCAGCCAGTGCATCCAACGTCCTATGTCACCGCCAGTGCGCGGACGCATGACGAAATGAAAGTGATTGGGCATCAGGCAAGCAGCCAGGAGAGCAATCGGCACCCTGGTCTGCGCCTTGTACATCAAGTCAATGAATTCCCAGTAATCGGAGGGTGTGTCAAAAACTTGCGCCTGGCGATTGCCACGGTTCATGACGTGGTAACACATACCACCTACAGTTGCGCGTGCTGTCCTGGGCATGCGCATAGCCTGCCGACCCATCCGCCCGGGTTCCTGCCATCTTTCCTGTTGATTCGTCGGCAAATGGGGTCGGCAAATAGGGACATTCCTGATTTTCAGTGACGATTCACATTAAATCGGGAATGTCCCCATTTCTTACGATTCACATTTAAATCAGGAATGTCCCTATTTCTTGAGGCGGTAGAGGAAATCCAGGGCTTCGCGAGGCGTGAGAGCGTCCGGGTCCAGTCGCTCGATTTCCTCGCGCAGCGGGTCGGCGGCGGCCGGCGGCGAGCGCAGCTCGAGCTCAGCCTGCGGATGCGCGCTGCGCGGCTCGCGGGCGCGCTCGAGCGACTGCAGGTAATCGCGGGCCCGCGCGATCGCCTCGGGCGGCACGCCGGCCAGCGCGGCGACCTGCAGGCCGTAGCTCTGATTCGCCGGCCCGTCGCGGACAGCGTGCAGAAACACCAGCGATCCCCCGTGCTCGGTGGCGTCGAGATGCACGTTCGCGCAGTCGGGCAGCTCGCCGGCGAGCGCCGTGAGCTCGAAATAATGGGTCGCAAACAGGGTGAAGGCGCCGATCGATTCGCCGATATACCGGGCGCAGGCCCAGGCAAGCGAAAGCCCGTCGAACGTGCTCGTGCCGCGGCCGATCTCGTCCATGAGCACGAGGCTCGAGCGCGTGGCGTTGTGCAGGATGTTCGCCGTCTCGGTCATCTCGACCATGAACGTCGAGCGCCCGCCGGCAAGGTCGTCCGATGCGCCGATGCGGGTGAAAATCCGGTCGAGCGGGCCTAGCACGGCGCGGCTCGCCGGCACGAAGCTGCCGATGTGGGCGAGGATTGCGATCAGCGCCGTCTGGCGCATATAGGTCGACTTGCCGCCCATGTTGGGCCCGGTGATGACCAGCATGCGCCGGCCGTCGTGGAGGTCGAGGTCGTTCGGCACGAACGGCGTGTCGAGCACCCGCTCGACCACCGGATGCCGGCCGCCGCGGATCTCGATGCAGGGCTGTTCGCTCAGCTCGGGCCTGCTGAAATCGAGGGCGTCGGCGCGCTCGGCGAGGTCCGCCAGCACGTCGATCGCCGCGAGCGCTTCGGCCGTGCGCTGCAGCGCCGGCACGGTCTCGATGAGCCGGTCGAGCAGCGCTTCATAGAGTGCTTTTTCCTTCGCCAGCGCGCGCTCCCGGGCGCCGAGCACCCGGTCCTCGAAGGATTTGAGCTCGGCGGTCACGTAGCGCTCGGCGGACTTGAGCGTCTGCCGGCGCGTGTACTCGACCGGCGCATGCCGTGCCTGATTGCGGCTCAGCTCGATGTAATAGCCGTGCACGCGGTTGTAGCCCAGACGCAGCGTCGAAAGCCCGGTCCGTTCGCGCTCACGCGCCTCGAGCTCGACGAGATAACGGTCCGCGTTGCCGCTCACGGCACGCAGCTCGTCGAGCTCGGTATCGTAGCCGGTGGCGATGACGCCGCCGTCGCGCAACAGCACGGGCGGTTGCGGAACGATGGCCGCGTCCAGCAGCGCCGCGGTCGACTCGTGTCCGGTCAGGCATCCGGCGAGCTCACCGAGCAGCGGCGAGTCAATTTTCGAGCTGAGCTCATGCAGCGCTGGCAGACACCCGAGCGCGTGGGCCAGCTGGGCGAGATCGCGCGGCCGCGCGGAGCGCAGAGCGATGCGCGACAGGATCCGCTCGACGTCGCCGATGCCGTGCAGGCGCTCGCGCACCGGTTCCATTCTGCGCCCTTCGAGCAGCGCCGCTACCGCGTGCGAGCGACGCCTGAGCTCAGCGTGATCGCGCAGCGGCCGGTTCAGCCAGCGGCGCAGCAGCCGGCTGCCCATGGCCAGCATGCAGCGGTCCATGATCCCCGCCAGCGTGTGCTCGTGCCGGCCGCTGAAGCTCTGCTCGATCTCGAGGTTGCGAAGCGTCGCGGCGTCCATGAGCAGCGCATCGTCGCGGCGCTCGGTGCGCAGGCTGCGAATGTGCGGCAGCGCGGCGCGCTGCGTATGCTGCGCGTACTCGAGCAGGGCCCCGGCCGCGCACACGGCTGCGCCGAGCCCTGCGCAGCCGAAACCGTTCAGATCAACGGTGCCGAACTGCGCGCACAGCAGCCGGGTCGCCGCATCCTGCTCGAAGTGCCAGGGCGGGCGCCGCCGCACGCCCGGCCGCGCGGCGAGGGCGCTGGCCGGATCGAGGTCTTCGCTGACCAGCAGCTCCGCGGGGGCGAGGCGCGCGAGCTCGGCTTCGAGACCCGCCGGATCGTCGAGCTGCATGACGGTGAACCGGCCGCCAGCCAGGTCCAGCCAGGCGAGACCGGCGCCGGCGCCGTCGGCGTGCACGGCCGCAAGCAGGGTCTCGCAGCGCGCCTCGAGCAGCGCGTCCTCGGTGACCGTGCCGGGGGTGACGATGCGCACGACCCGGCGCTCGACCGGTCCTTTCGCCTGCGCGGGATCGCCTATCTGCTCGCAGACCGCGACCGACTCGCCCTGACGCACGAGCCGCGCCAGGTAGCCGTCGACGCTGTGCACCGGGACGCCGGCCATCGGGATCGGCTGGCCGGCCGACTGGCCGCGAGTGGTGAGCGTGATGTCGATGAGCTTCGAGGCGCGCCGCGCGTCTTCGAAGAACAGCTCGTAGAAATCGCCCATGCGGTAGAAGAGCAGGCAGTCCGGGTGCTCGGCCTTGATACGCAGGAACTGACGCATCATCGGCGTGTGCATGTCGGACGGGGAAAGGTTCATCAGTGGCCTGTAACGGAGCAATCGGAACTGGGTTCGCGACAGGATGGCGGTGGCTGGCGCCGGTCTGGAGCGAGGCCGATAGCCGCAGCTATCGGCCGAGTGAAGACCAGGCCAGGCGCCGTCAGAGCGAGCGAGATACTTTTGATTCCTCTGTTGCAGGCCACTAGCATCGGACCCGATGAAGATCGTGCATCTCGAGACGGGCAGACATTTGTACGGCGGCGCGCGGCAGGTATTGTACCTGCTCGACGGATTGCGGGAGGCAGGCGTGCGCAGTGTGCTGGCGTGCGCGGAGGGCAGCGCCATCGCTGCAGCGGCGGGCGCCGCCGAGCGTTGCGTGCCGCTGCCGATGCGCGGCGATCTCGATTTCAGATTCATCGCGCGCTTCCGGCGGCTGCTCGAATCGGAACGCCCCGATGTCGTTCACCTGCACAGCCGGCGCGGCGCCGACGTGCTCGGCGGCATCGCTGCGCGCCTTGCCGGCTGCAGGGTCGTGTTGTCCAGGCGCGTCGACAATCCGGAGCCGCGCCTGCTCGTGGCGGTAAAATATCGCCTGTACGACCGCGTCATTGCGATTTCCCGGGCGATTCGCGCCGTGCTGCGCGACTGCGGCGTGCCCGAGCAGAAGATCGTCTGCGTGCCGAGCGCCATCGATGCAGGCGAGCTCCAGTCGGGCACCCGGTGGCGGGTTCGCGAGGCGTTCGGCCTGCGCGCCGAGCAGCCGCTCATCGGCGTGGTTGCGCAGCTCATCGAGCGCAAGGGCCACGACGTGCTGCTCGCGGCGCTGCCTTCGTTGCGGCGAACCTACCCGGGGCTGGTCGTGCTCCTGTTCGGCCGCGGCCCCTGCGACGAGCGGCTGCGCGAGCAGGCGCGTGCGCGCGGCGTGGACGAGGCGGTCATATTCGCCGGTTACCGCGACGATCTGCCGGCGCTTTTGCCCGGGCTCGACGTGCTCGTGCATCCGGCGCGCGCCGAAGGTCTCGGCGTGAGCCTGTTGCAGGCGGCCGCGGCCGGCGTACCGGTGGTCGCGAGCCGCGTCGGCGGCATACCCGAGGCTGTCCGCGACGGCGAGACGGGCCTGCTGGTGCCGCCCGGCGATGCCGCCGCGCTCGGCCAGGCCATCGACCGGCTGCTGTCCGACCCGGCTCAGGCGCGCGCGATGGGCCGCCGCGGGCAGGCCTTCATGGCACGCGAGTTCTCGCTGGCGCGCATGGTCGCCGGCAATCTCGCCGTCTATCGCGCGCTGGCGCCCGGCGTCTGAGCATGGCCGGAACCTCGAGCCGGTTGTCCGACGCCGCGCTCGCTGCGCTGGGCGCTGCGCTCGGGTGCGAGCTCGCCGCCCGCGGCCGCACGCTGGCCACGGCCGAGTCGTGCACCGGCGGCTGGATCGCCAAGGCGCTTACCGACACGGCGGGCAGCTCCGCGTGGTTCGCGGGCGCGGTCGTGTGCTATTCGGATCGCGTCAAGTGCCGGGTGCTCGGCGTATCCGAAGAAACGCTGGCGGCCTTCGGCGCGGTCAGCGAGCCTACCGTCGAGGAAATGGCGCGCGGCGCGCTCGAGCTCTGCGAGGCGGATGTCGCGGTAGCGGTGAGCGGCATCGCAGGCCCGGACGGCGGCGTGCCCGGCAAGCCGGTCGGGACGGTGTGCTTCGGCTGGGCCTGGCGGACGGCCGGCGGCATACGCACGCGAGTCATGACCGGGCATCTCGGCGGCGACCGGGAAACGGTGCGCCGCGAAACCGTCGCGGCGGCGCTGGCCGGCGTCAGCCAACTGCTGGAAGAAAAGGATGCGGCGGGCGCATGACCGAGCCGGACACGGCACGCAAACGCCTGTTCTTCGGCATATGGCCAGAGGCCGAAACGCGCCGCGCGCTCGAAAAGGCGACGCGGGGTGCCGTGCGCTCGGCCGGCGGCAAGCCGGTGCCGCCGGAGAACCTGCACCTGACCCTGGCCTTTCTGCACAGCGTCGAGTCGTCACGCCTCGCCTGCATCGGCCGCGCGGCGGCGGGCCTGAGCCCGCCGGCATTCGATATCGAGCTCGACCGCATCGGCTACTGGCCGCGATCCCGAGTGCTCTGGGCGGCGCCGGGCCACCCGCCCGCCGCGCTGCGCGAGCTGGTGGCTTCGCTGTGGGCTGCGCTCGAGCCCTGCGGCTTCGCGCCCGAGCAGAGGGGCTATCTGCCGCACGTCACCCTCGCGCGCAAGGCTGCGCCGCCAAAGCTGGCCGGTCCCATGCCCGCGATCGCCTGGCGCATCGCTTCGTTCGCGCTCGCCGAATCGATCACCGGCGGCCGCCGCTCGGTCTACCGGCGCCTCGAGGAATGGTCCCTCCCGGCATAGGGGTCGGATCCTGCGATCGGGCCTCTGCGTAGCACTTGCGAATCACGCATAGGGGTCAGATCCCTGGATCCGACCCCTGTGGATAACTGTGCATGAGTTTTCGAATCGGGGTGCAGAGTCTGATTTTGCGCGCTCCCGGAAGCGGCGTTCTGTGGAATAATGACGGCTTTGCGGATGGCACAAAACCCAATGGACGACAACCGTAAAAAGGCGCTCGCTGCGGCGCTCGGGCAGATCGAGAAGCAATTCGGCAAGGGCTCCGTGATGCGCTTGGGCGACCCCGGCTCGATACGCGACGTCGAGGTCATCTCGACCGGCTCGCTCGGCCTCGACCTCGCGCTCGGCGTCGGCGGCCTGCCGAAGGGCCGGGTCGTCGAGATCTACGGCCCGGAAGCGTCCGGCAAGACCACCCTGACCCTGCAGGTGATCGCCGAGGCGCAGAAAGCCGGCGGCACCGCGGCCTTCGTCGATGCCGAGCATGCACTGGACCCGGCCTATGCCGAGAAGCTCGGCGTCAATGTCGACGACCTGCTCGTGTCCCAGCCCGACACCGGCGAGCAGGCGCTCGAGATCACCGACATGCTGGTCCGCTCCGGGGCCGTGGACGTCATCGTCATCGACTCGGTGGCCGCGCTGACGCCGAAGGCCGAGATCGAGGGCGAGATGGGCGACACCCACGTCGGCCTGCAGGCGCGGCTCATGTCGCAGGCGCTGCGCAAGCTCGCCGGCAACATCAAGCGCTCCAACGCGATGGTGATTTTCATCAACCAGATCCGCATGAAGATCGGCGTCATGTTCGGCAACCCCGAGACGACGACCGGCGGCAATGCGCTCAAGTTCTACGCCTCGGTGCGCCTCGACATCCGGCGCATCGGCTCGATCAAGAAAGGCGAGGAAATCATCGGCAACCAGACCCGCGTGAAAGTGGTCAAGAACAAGGTCTCGCCGCCGTTTCGCAAGGCCGAGTTCGAGATCCTCTACGGCGAGGGCATTTCCCGCGAAGGCGAGGTCGTCGATCTCGGCGTCCAGGAGGGCATCGTCGACAAGGCCGGCGCCTGGTACAGCTACAACGGCGACCGCATCGGCCAGGGCAAGGACAACGCGCGCCAGTTCCTCATCGAGCATCCGGAGATCGCGCAGGACATCGAAAAGAAAGTGCGCGACCGCCTGATGCCGAAGGTGAAGCCCGAGCCCCTCGCGGAAGAGAGCGAAGCCGGCGCCGCCCTGCGCCAGGCCTGACAGCGCCGCCCGAGAAGGAATCCCGCCACCCGGTGTTACCTCAACGATCCAGCCGGCTCGACGATCAGGCCGTCAGGCGCACGGCCATGGACCTGCTGGCGCGCCGCGAGCATTCGCTGGTCGAGCTGCGCAAGAAGCTGCTCGCGCGCGGCTTCGAGCGCGAGCTGATCTGCGCCTG
>DATLFD010000075.1:0-15095 GCA_035524935.1 Gammaproteobacteria bacterium
GCCGCGACGACCACCACGGCGACGATCAGCGCTGCGGCGAGCGGTGCCTTTCTGGTATGCGGCAGATCGACCCGCCCGTCCAGCACGAGCATCTCGCCGCTTGCCTTGAGCGCCTGGATGCGCTCGCTCGGACCCTGCACCAGCACGACGTCGCCGGAGCGCAGCATGATGGACTCGAGGTCCTGCGTCGTTTTGACGTCTTTCGCGCGCGGCCGGAAGATCGCGAGCGGAATGAGCCCGAAGCGGTCGACGAATTGCACGGCGCTCAGCGACCGATGGTGCAGCATGGAGCCGTGCGTAACCACCACCTCGGCGAGCTGCTGGCCGGCCGCGGTCAGCGGGTGCTCGTCGCTGACCGGCAGGCCCGCCTCGCCGGCGGCCGTCAGCGTCGCGCCCAGCAAGCGCTCGAACTCCTTGAGGTTTTCCGGGCTGTCGTCCACATGCAGGCGGTCACCGGCGCGGATGGTCACGGTCGGCAGCTTGACGAGATAAATGCCCTTGCCGCGCTCGATGCGATCGACCCGCATGCGGCCGCGGGTGCGCGCCGTGATCTCCGACAGCGTCTTGCCCTCGGCGTTGCTGTCGGGATTGACCAGCAGCGTGGCGCGGAAAACCCGCGCCGAGGCATCGGACAGTGGTGCGTCGCGCCGCGGCAGCAGCCGCGGTGCGACGAGCCAGAGATAGACGATGGCCACGCTGCCGACGAGCACTACCGGCAGCGCAAAATCGAACATCTGCATGCGCCGCATGCCGAGGTCGGCCGCGATCATGGTGACCAGCAGATTCGTCGAAGTGCCGATGGTCGTGGCCATGCCGCCCACAATCGTCGCGAAACCGACAGGCATGAGGATTCCGGACGGTGCGACGCCGGCGCGCAGCGAGACTGCGACCAGCAGGGGCAGCACCATGGCGACGATCGGGGTGTTGTTGAGAAACATGCTGAGCACCGCGGCGACCAGCAGGGTGATGAGAAAGGCTGTTTGAGGAGCCGCGCTCCAGAGCCTCGACAACCCGTGGATGACCGGGTACAGGGCACCAGTCGCCTCGAGCCCCTTGGCCAGCACCATGAGCGCGGCGATCGTGACCAGGGCCTCGTGGCCGAAGCCGGCGAACAAATCGACGGGGCCGAGTCGCTCACCGTCGAGCTCGACCGGAAAAAGCTGAAACCAGACGACCATCGCCAGGAACACCCACAGGCTCGAGCTCTCGAGCGGAATCCGCTCGCGGGTGAACAGGAACAGCGCGAAGACCGCGAGCAGGATGGCCGCGATCGCCTGCGGCTCGGGGGCGGGCGGCATGGCTGCTATGACCCGGAGTCGAGCCGACGGGCCCGTCTGGCAGCGCGATCCACGTTCAGCTCCGCGCCAGCGCCAGCCGCAGACCGAACGCGACAAGCACCGTCCCGCACACCGCCTCGAGCGCCCGCCGCACGGCCGGAATCAGGATGAAGCGCCTGCCGCGCTCGAGGGCGAAAGACAGGCCGCCTAGCCAGAGCACGCCCTGTGCCGCATGGATGGCGGCGAGCAACAGCGACTTTGCGAGCACCGGATCGCCCGGCTCGACGAACTGCGGAAGAAACGCCACGTAGAAAATGACCACCTTGGGATTCAGCAGGTTCGTCAGCAAACCCTCGCGATAGCTGCGGCGTGCGCTCGCGCGGCCGGCCGGCGCCTGCGCGGTACCGGCATGCGGGCCGCTGGTGCGCGCGCCGGCGGCGCGCAGCGCGTGCACGCCGAGCCAGATCAGATAAGCGGCACCGGCGAGCTTGAGCGCCTGAAAGGCGGTGGCCGAGCGCGCGAGCACTAGCGACACACCGACCGCCGACAACGAAGCGTGCACCAGCAGACCAGAGACAATCCCGAAGGTGGTCGCGAGCCCGTCCGCCCGGCCGCCACGCAGCACGTTGCGAATCACGAGCATCGTATCGGCGCCCGGCGTCACGGTGAGCAGGCCGGCGACAAGGAAGAAGGCCAAGAGCTGCGCGTCGAACATGACATCCGCTACCCGCACCCGGTGACTGGGGCGCACTGCTTTCAGATTCTAAACACCGGCTCGTCACCCCGGCGAAAGCCGGGACAGGGCAACGAAATCAGCGGTTCAAAAGGCTTCCGGGTGACCTCGTTCAACAAGCGAATATCGTGGAGCGACTGAACGAGGCCACCTGGAAGCCTTCAGCCCTGGTCACAGATCGTACAGGATCGGCAGCAGCACCGAGAATGCCAGCCACATGATCACGGTGAGCGGCAGGCCCACCCTGAGAAAATCCGAAAATTTATAGCCGCCGGCGCTCAGCACCAGCAGGTTGGTCTGGTAGCCGATCGGCGTCGCATAGCTCATGTTGGCGCCGAACAGCACGGCGAGGACGAAGGGTTCCGCCTCGACCCCGAGCTGGCGCGCGATGCTGATCGCGATGGGCGTGCCGATCACCGCCGCGGCATTGTTCGAGACGACGTTCGTCAGCAGCGACATGACCAGCATGAGCCCGCTCAGCACCATGGGTGTCGGCAGGCCGTGCGCCGCCAGCACGTAGAGCTGCGCGAGATAGTCGGCACCGCCCGTGTGCATGAGCGCAAGCCCGAGCGCCAGGCTCGCGACGATGATGAGAATCACCGGCGCGCTGAGTGCATCGGTGATGTCGCGCCAGCTCAGGCAGTGCGTGAGCAGCATGAGCCCGACGCCGGCGAGCGCGCTCACGGAGATCGGCAGCAGCCCGGTGGCCGCGGCCAAGATGACCAGCGCCATGATGACGAGAGCGCGGGGCGCGCGGTGTGTGTGCGGCAGATCCATGGTGCCGTCGAGCACCAGCATGGTGCCGCTCATCTTGAGCTCATTGATGTGCGCGCGCGTCCCCTGCACGAGCAGCACGTCGCCAGCGCGCAGCCGGATGCCTGCCAGATCGCCCTTGATGTCCGAGGCCTGCTCGCGGGCGCGGTGAATCGCCAGCGGCAGGAGCTTGTAGTGCGCGGCGAAGCCCACCGAGTCCAGGGTCTGATGATGCAGCGGCGAGCCGCGCGTGACCACGACCTCGGCGAGCTGCTGTCCCTGCTCGGCGAGCGGAAACTCGTCCGACACCGGGTGATCGGCGTCGGACACGTTGTGCAGTGTCGCGCCGAGCAGGGTCTCGAACTCCTTGAGATTCTCTGGCGAGTCCTTGACGAACAGCCGGTCGCCGGCCTGCAGCCGGACCGACGGCAGCTTGGCGAGAAACAAGGTGTCAGTTCGCTGGATCTTGTCGATTTTCATACGCTTCTGCGTGCGCGCGAGCACTTCCGAGAGCGTCTTGCCGTGGGCGAAGCTCTCCTCGGTGATGTACATGAGCGCATTGAACACCCTCGGTGAGGCGTCGCTGAGGGGAAGCTTGCGCTCCGGCAGCAGGCGCGGCGCGACCTGCCAGAGAAAAAGGATGCCGACGATGCCGGCCATCACCACCGGCAGCGTGAAGTCGAACATGCCGATGGGCCGCTCGCCGAGATCCGCGGCGATGCCGACCACCAGCAGGTTCGTCGATGTGCCGATGGTCGTGCTCATGCCGCCGATGAGCGTGGCGAGACCCATCGGCATGAGGATCCCGGAGGCGGGCACGCGCGTGCGGATCGCCACGCCGACCAGCATCGGCAACAGCATCACGACGACGGGCGTGTTGTTGAGAAACCCGCTCAAGGCCGCGCTGACGATCAGGGTCGCGAGCAGGGCGAGCTGCGGACGCGCGGTCCAGGCCTTCGCCATGAGCGCCGCGAGCGGCTGCAGCGCGCCGGTGGTTTCGAGTCCCTTGCCGACGACCATGAGCGCCGAGACCGCCACCAGCGCCTCGTGGCCGAAGCCGGCGAAGAAATCCTGGGCGCGAAGCGGCATGCCCTCGCGCTCGTAGGGAAAAACCTGGAAGCCGATGACCAGCACGGTAAGCACCAGCAGGCTCGAGGTTTCGAGCGGACTTTGGTCCCGTGTGAAGAGATAAAGCGCCGCTGCGGTCAGCAGCAGGACGGCAATCGCATGGGCGTCGGGCAGCGGTGGCAGCGGGCATTCCTCTTTGGGGGCTTGAGCCGAAGCGGCGCCGCGGTCGCGGCCAGCCTGCCGCGCGGGGGTCGGTTACACGCCGACCCCGGTCACGGCCGGCCGGGTTTTCGTATATCACGCCCCCCGGCAGAGGAAAAGGGCGCGGCAGTGAAAACCAGCGGCCCTCAAACCCGGGCCGGCATCGAGGCCGCCCAGGCGAGCCGCATGAAGCGCTCGTACTGCTCGGGAGTCAAGCGCCGGGCGGGGGCATCGGGCGCGAAGGCGACCGCGTCGGCGACCCTGAGCAGCGGCAGCAGATTGAAGAACGGCAGCAGATCGGCCCGCGAGGCCTGCGAGGGCAGAATGCTCCACGGCGACACGCACATGAGCTCGCGGTTGCGCGTGCCGTGGCGGCGGATGCTGTCGCGTGCTTCGGCGCGCAGGTCTGGCCGCGGAAGCAGCCCGATCATGCGTTCCGTTTCCAGGCCCGGAAACGGCGAGTGCAGCCGGGCGAGCCGCCGCGAGCCGTGCAAGAGGCAACCGCGCGCGAACTGCAGCAGCCCGGTCATGTGCCGGAGAGTCGCGAAATGCGCCGGGTCGAGGCCGAGGCGACAGACCGTATCGCCGATGCCGCCGATGCGCACGGCGACCCGCCGGTGCGCAGTCGCGTCGGTGCGCAGGCTTTCGAGAGGCCAGCGCGCGGCATCCACGAGATTGTCGGCCATGCGCAGCGCGTCGCGCAGCCGCCGGGCGAGGCGCAGGCCATCGAACCGGCCGCGAGGACCGGCAAAACATGCGAGTTCGACGTCGAGCGCGATGCGCGCAGTCTCCGCGGGCACGTCGAGGCCGAGCCGCGGCTCGACCGAGCCTGCCGTTTCGAAACCGGCAAGGGGACAGGCGGAGCCGCTGCGGCCGTCGAACACCGGCACGATCTTGTCGCTCTCCTGCGCACCGCGGGCCAGCTCGAGCCACCAGTCGCGAGCATCGATGCGGCTGTACACGCGGGTGACGACGCGGTGGCCGAGCGATGCGCCGAATGGCGAGTTCCGCGCCGGGGCGTGATGCAGCGGCACCGCGCGCCGGTCGCGCACGGCGGCCATGAACTCGTCACTCAAGCGCACATACAGCCGCGGCGCGAACGGCGGAGCGGTACGCTGAGCGCGGACCAGCCGCTGCACGTCCGGATGGTCACCACGGATCGAAACCGCCGCCGGCGCATAGCGCAGCCGGAAACGCTCGAGCGCGTCCGCAAGGCATCGTGGCAGCCGCGCGACGTCCAGCGGCTCGTCGGCGATCTCGCGCACCGCCTCGGCGGCGGGGCGCGCAGCCGACACCTCGATCGCCACCGCCTTGTCAGCGATCAGGAGCCGCGCGAGACGTAGCGTGAACGATTCCACACTCTGGAAATCGAGGCGTTGCGGGTTGCTGAAGAGCGGCGCGGCGGACAGGCTGAAGCCATCGGCCACCGCGTCGCCCGCACCCCCGCCCGCCGCGACGGCGTCGAGCCCATGCGGCGTGACGGCGTCGTCGAGCGCCGCTTCGAAGCGCCCCTGCCAGTATGCGTAGCGCCGCTCCCGTTCCGCCGCGAGCGCGGCGACGGTCCGGCGCGCCCCGCTCGTATCCTCACGCTCCGCCGCGCGCACGGTCAGCCGCAGCCTTTGCGCCATTGCCGGTCACCTTCCCTGGAAGCCGGTTTCGAGTCTGCCATGCGTACTTCGGGATGCGAGCCGGCTAATCCACGCATTTCGGCTTGATTTGCGCCCGCATGCCGCCATCTTCAGGGTCAGGCCCGTTGGGGTCTGACCCCCCCCTTTGTTTCGGGATAGAGTTGAGCACGCCCACCCCCGCCATCGACCCTGACGTCAACGTCCTACGCCGTTTCTTCGGCGTGTTCCGTTACAGCCGCCGCGCGCTCGGATTGGTCTGGACCACGAGCCGCAAGCTGACGGTCGCCTTTGCCGTGCTCACCCTGATCGCGGGCGTGCTGCCGGCCGCGGTGGCCTACGTCGGCCAGCTCATCGTCGACAGCGTGGTCGCGGCCATCTCGCTGCACAACGAAACCGGTGAGCGCCACTACCGCGACGTGCTGATGTTCGTCGGCCTGGAGGCGCTGGTCGTCGCCGCCATCGCCGGCGCCCAGCGCGGCATCTCGGTCTGCCAGTCGCTGCTGCGCGCGCTGCTCGGCCAGCGGGTCAACGTGCTGATCCTCGAGAAAGCGCTCACGCTCCAGCTCACCGACTTCGAGAACTCGGAGTTTTACGACAAGTTGACGCGCGCGCGCCGCGAGGCCTCGAGCCGGCCGCTGAGCCTCGTCAACCGCACCTTCGGTTTCGCCCAGAACGGCATTTCGCTCCTGAGCTATGGCGTGCTGCTCGTGCAGTTCTCGCCCTGGGCCGTGGCAGTGCTCGTGCTCGCGGGCCTGCCGTCGTTCTTCGCCGAGGCCAAGTTCTCGGGCGACGCCTTCCGCCTGTTCCGCTGGCGCTCGCCCGAGACGCGCATGCAGATGTATCTGGAGACGGTCGTTGCGCGCGAGGACTACGCCAAGGAGGTCAAGCTGTTCGACCTGGGGCCGCTGATGCTCGAGCGCTACCGCGATATTTTCAAGAAGCTCTATCGCGAGGACCGCAGCCTCACCATACGCCGCGACACCTGGGGCTTCCTGCTCGGCCTCATCGCCACGGCGACGCTCTACGGCGCCTACGCGTGGGTGGTCGTCGCTACCGTGAACGGCGCGCTGACCCTGGGTCAGATGACCATGTACCTGCTGGTCTTCAGGCAAGGCCAGGCGGCGATCTCGGCCATGCTCTCGGCCATCAGCGGCATGTACGAGGACAACCTCTATCTCTCCAACCTGTACGAGTATCTCGAGCAGCCCGTCGACCGTCCCGCCGGGGACGCCGTGCGCGGGCCCGCGCCGGACGACGGTGTCCGCTTCGAGCACGTGAGCTTCACCTACCCGGGCGCGGAAGCGCCCGCGCTCATCGACATCACGCTGCATCTGAGGCCCGGCACGAGCCTGGCGCTGGTCGGCGAGAACGGCTCGGGCAAGACCACGCTCATCAAGCTCCTGACCCGGCTCTACCGGCCCGATAGCGGCCGCATCACGCTCGACGGGCTCGATCTCGCCGAATGGGACGCCGATGCGCTGCGCCGGCGCATCGGCGTCATCTTCCAGGATTTCGCGCGCTACCAGATGCTGGTCGGCGAAAACGTCGGCGCCGGCGACGTGCGCGAGTTCGACAACGAGACGCGCTGGCGCGAGGCCGCGGGCAAAGGCATGGCCGCCGACTTCATCAACATGATGCCCGAAGCCTATCGCACCCAGCTCGGCCGCTGGTTTCGCGGCGGCCGCGAGCTCTCGGGCGGCCAGTGGCAGAAGATCGCGCTGTCGCGCGCTTTCATGCGCACGGAGGCGGACATCCTCGTGCTCGACGAGCCGACCGCGGCTATGGATGCGGCGGCGGAGGCGGCCGTGTTCGAGCATTTCCGGGGGCTCGCGAAACACCGTATAGCCATCCTGATCTCGCACCGGTTCTCGACCGTGCGCATGGCCGATCAGATCGTATTCATCCAGAACGGTCGCATCATCGAGCACGGCAGCCACGATGAGCTGATGCGCCAGGACGGCCATTACGCACGCCTGTTTTCGCTGCAGGCAGCGGGCTACCGGTAGAATCGGGTCATGATCCCGCTGCACCGGACGCTCGCGCTCACAAGCGCCCTCGCCCTTCTGGCGGCCTGCGCCGAGCGCGCCCCTGTCGGGCTGCCGGCCGGCACCTGGCGGGTCGTGCTCGCGGTGCCGGGCGGCGATCTGCCGCTCAGCATGGAGGTTGCGGGCGATCCGGAGTCGCCCGACGTGCATTTCATCAACGGCGCGGAGCGCGTGCGCGTGCCGGAAGTCACTGTCGACGGCAATCGCGTGGCCCTCGTCCTCACGGGCTTCAGCAACCGCGTCGATGCGACGCTCGATGGCGAGACGCTCGACGGCACGCTCACTGTCATCAAGAGCTACGGCGAGCAGCGCATCCCGTTTCGCGCCGTGCACGGTGAGACCCACCGCTTCTTCGCCGACGAGCCGGCGAGGCTAGCCGATGTCGCCGGCCGCTGGGCGATGCGCTTCACGGACCAGGACGGCGGCCATTACAAGGCCGTCGGCGAGTTCGAGCAGGATGGCAAGACCGTCACCGGCACGATCCTGACGCCGACCGGCGATTACCGTTTCCTCGCGGGGGAGGCGCGCGACGACCGCCTCTATCTTTCGACCTTCGACGGCTCGCACGTCTACCTGTTCGAGGCGGCCGTGGAGTCGAACCGCAGACTTGCCGGCGAATTCTGGTCGGGCACGGCCTGGCACGAGACGTGGGCGGCCGAACGCGACGAGCAGGCCGCGTTGCCCGACGCCATGACCATGACGTTTCTGAACGAAGGCTACGACGAGCTTGATTTCACGTTCCCTGATCCCGATGGCGAATCAGTGTCACTGTCCGACCCGGAATTCGACGGCAAGGTGGTCATCGTCACGCTCGCCGGGAGCTGGTGCCCCAACTGCCGCGACGAGGCCGTGTTCATGGTGCCGTTCTACGAGAAGAACCGCGACCGCGGGTTCGAAATCATCGCCCTGATGTACGAGCACTTCAGCGAGTTCGAGGGAGCCGCCGCGGCGACGCGGCGCTGGCGCGACGAGCTCGGCATCGAATACACGACCCTGATCGCTGGCGTCTCCGACAAGATCGAGGCCGGCAAGACCCTGCCCATGTTGAACGGCGTGCTTGCGTTCCCCACCACGATCTTCGTCGACCGCGCCGGCAAGGTGCGCAACATCCACACCGGTTTCACCGGGCCGGGCACCGGCAAACACTATGAAACGCTCAAGCGCGAATTCACCGTTCTCGTCGACGAGCTGCTCGCCGAGCCGGCCCCCGCCGCTCCGGCCGTCGATTCATAAGTCACAGTCGAGGAGCCTGCAATGCCCAGCTTCGACGTCGTCTCCGAGGTCGACATGCACGAAGTGTCCAACGCCGTCGATCAGGCTAACCGCGAGGTCGGCACACGCTTCGACTTCAAGGGCACGGACGCCCGCTACGCGCTCAAGGACTCGGTGGTCACGCTGCACGCGCAGGTCGAGTTCCAGCTCGAGCAGATGCTCGACATCCTCCGTATCAAGCTCTCGCGCCGAGGCGTCGACATCGGCTGCATGAAGCTTGAGGACCCCGTGACTGTCGGTCAGCGGGCGCACCAGAACGTCGTCCTCAGGCAGGGCATCGACCAGCCGCTCGCGAAGAAGATCGTCAAGCTCATCAAGGACTCGAAGCTCAAGGTGCAGGCCGCGATCCAGGGCGAGAAGATCCGCGTCACGGGCAAGAAGCGTGACGATCTCCAGACCGTCATCGCCCTGCTGAAGGATGCGAAGCTCGAGATGCCGCTTCAGTACGAGAACCTTCGTGATTGATGGTGGGCCTGACACGTGACTGATTCGCCCCGCAAGGACATCCGCTTCTCCCCCAAGGACGAAGCCCTGCGCGCCGACGTGAGCGTGCTCGGCGCCCTGGTCGGCGAGGTCATCCGCGAGCAGGGCGGCGATCCGTTGTTCGACTGCGTCGAGGCTGCGCGGCTGGCCGCGATCCGCCGGCGCGAACAGGACGCGGGTGACAAGGCGCTCGCGCGCGTCGTCGCCGGCCTCGAGCCTGAATTCGCGCGCGACGTCGTGCGCGCATTTTCGACCTGGTTCCAAGTCGTCAACACGGCCGAAAAGGTGCACCGCATCCGCCGCCGGCGCGATTACCTGCGCGACAGCGAGCACCCGCAACCCGGCGGCATCGGCGCGGCGCTCAAGCGGCTGCGCGACGAGGGCTTCGACGCGGCCGCCTGCCGCGCGCTCATCGAGCGATTGCGCATCGAGCCCGTGTTCACCGCCCACCCGACCGAGCCCGTGCGCCGCACGCTGCTGCGTAAGGAACAGCTCATCGTGCGCCATCTCGTCGACAGGCTCGATCCGACACGTACGCCGGACGAGGAGCGCGCGGCGCTCGCGAGCATCCGCGCTGCCGTCACCTCCGGCTGGCAGACCGAGGAGCATCCCGCTGCGCGCATGACGGTTGCGGACGAGCTCGAGCACGTGCTGTTCTTCCTGGCCGACGTCATCTACCGCGTGATCCCGCCGTTTTACGAGTCGATCGAAAACGCGCTCGCGGCGAGCTTCGGCGAGGACGCGCAGGCCACCTCGATCCCGACCGTGCTGCGCTTCGCTTCCTGGGTCGGTGGCGACATGGACGGCAATCCGAACGTCTCCGCCGACACCATCCGCGCCGCGCTCGCGCGCCAGCGCGCGCTGATCCTGAACGCCTATCACGACGAGTGCCGCGCCCTCGGCGAGCGCCTCAGCCAGACGCGCAGCCGTGTGGACGTCAGCGAGGCGGTGCTCACGCGCATCGACGAATACGGCGCGCTCTTTCCGGCAGCGCGCCATGACATCCCGGCGCGCCATCGGAACATGCCGTATCGCGTGCTGCTGCGCCTGATTCGTGCACGTCTGCAGGCCACCTACGACGATGCGGCCGATGGCTACGGCGATACGGCCGGGTTCGAAGCCGACGTCGGCGCGCTCGCCGACAGCCTTGCCGCTAGCAAGGGGCGCCACGCGGGCCTGTTCGCCGTCCAGCGTCTGCTGCGCCGCGTGCAGACCTTCGGCTTTCACTTGGCCACGCTCGACGTGCGCCAGGATGCGCTCGTGCACCGGCGCGTCATCGGCACGCTGCTCGGCGAAGCCGGCTGGCTCGAGCGGCCCGCCGCGGAACGCGCTTCGCGCATCCGGCAGGCGCTGGAGAGAGGCGAGCCGGCGCGCCCGCCGGCCGACGATGAGGCGCGGCGCACGCTCGCAGTGTTCGAAGCCATCGGAGACTGCCGGCGCCGCTACGGCGAGCCGGCGATCGGATCTTACGTCATCAGCATGAGCGAGGACACCGACGACGTGCTCGGCGTGCTGCTGCTTGCGCGCTATGCGGGTCTCGCCGGCGGGGATGGCGGTGTGCCGCTCGACGTCGTGCCGCTATTCGAAACGGTCACCGATCTCGAGCAGGGTCCGGCGGTGATGAATCGGCTCTATGACGACCCGGTGTATGCACGCCACTGTGAACAGCGCAAGTGGGCGCAGACGGTGATGATCGGCTACTCCGACAGCAACAAGGACGGCGGCCTGGCTTCCGCGCGCTGGGTGCTGCAGAAGGCGCAGCGCGAGCTCGTCCGCGGCGCGCAGGCTGCCGGAGTGGACCTCACGCTCTTCCATGGTCGTGGCGGCACCATAAGCCGCGGCGGCGGCAAGACGCACACCGCGGTGCTGGCGGCGCCGCCGGGGGCCGTCAACGGCCGCCTGCGTATCACCGAGCAAGGCGAGATCATCAACGCGAAGTACGGCATCCGGGGCATCGCGCTGCGCAACCTCGAGCAGGCAGCGAGCTCGGTGGTGATCGCGACCGCCCTGCCACGCCCGGCCCGCCCGCGCGCGCCGCAGTGGCATGCCGCCATGGAAACCCTGGCCGGGACGAGCCGCCGGGCGTATCGCGCGCTCGTCTACGAGGAGCCGGACTTTTACCGCTATTTCCGTGAGGCGACGCCGATCGATGTCATCGAGCGCATGCGCATCGGCTCGCGGCCTGCCGCGCGGCATGCGCGAGAGGGAGTGCACAGCCTGCGCGCCATCCCCTGGGTATTCGCGTGGACCCAGAGCCGCCACCTGCTGCCCGGCTGGTACGGCTTCGGCACCGGGCTGGCGGCGGCGCTGGAAGCGCACGGCGAAGAGTTGCTGCGGGAGATGGCGGACGGGTGGCCGTTTCTCGACGCGCTGTTCGACGACCTCGAGATGGTGCTCGCCAAGGCGGATATGGATGTCGCCGCGCGTTACGACGAGCTCGCGCCGCCGGAGCTGCGCCGTTTCGGCGCGCTCATCCGCGCCGAGTTCGAGCGCACGGTGGCGCTCGTGCTCGAGCTCAAACGCAGCGAGCGCCTGCTCGATGACGACCCGGTGTTGAGGCGCGCAATTCGTCTGCGCAATCCCTACGTGGACCCGATGAGCCTGCTGCAGGTGGACCTGCTGGCGCGCTGGCGCTCGGTCGATCGCGACGACGAGGCCCTGTTCGCGGCCCTGCTCGCCAGCGTCAACGGCATCGCCCAGGGCCTGCAGAACACCGGCTGAAAGAAAATGGGGACATTCCTGATTTCGCCGGAAAGCGAAATCAGGAATGTCCCCATTTTTTCCTCGCGGCTAGGTGCGCTTTTTCATCACCCGATAGAGCCACAGCAGCAGGATCGCGCCGAGGATGGCGACGATGAAGCTGCCGAAGTTGAAGCCGTCGACGCTGCCGAAACCGAGCGCGGTGGCGATAAAGCCGCCCACCAGCGCGCCGGCGATGCCGATCAGGATGGTTATGATGAAGCCGCCCGGGTCCTTGCCCGGCATGATGAGCTTGGCGATGACGCCTGCAATGAGACCGAAAACAATCCAGGCGATGACTCCCATGATGCGCTCTCCTGCTTGGGTTTGATGTTTGCTGTTCGACCGGGCACGGCGGCCCTCTTCAGGTTCTTCCCCGCATGCAAAAAAGAGTCCAACTCGCGCGGCGCAGGGACGGCAAGCCAAAAAATGCACGTCATTAGTCGCTTTTGAGCACGGACGACTAACCGAACGGGCGGTGCCCGGCACCGGGAAACGCGAGCGCGGCGAGCGCGTACAGGCCGACCGCGAGCACGGCAACGGCGGCGAGGCCGAAATGTATCGCGAGCAGGGTGGCGAGCACCGCGCTGATCACCGAGGCCGAGCCGTTGATGGCCCATGCCCAGGGGATGCGCCCGGGCGCCTCGCGCGCGAGCTGCGCGAGCCCGAGCGGGAACGGCTGACCCATGAGGAAGGCGAGCGGCGCGATGGCCGCCACCGCGATAGCGATGCGCGGCACGAGCGGCAGCGCGCCCAAAGCCTCGGCGCCGGCCTCGAGCGCGAGCAGGTCCGCGGCGCAGAACACCGCGATGCCGAGGGCCGCGCGCGCCACCCGGCGCTGTTCGCCGCCGGCCGCGCGGCGGCGGTAAGTCCAGGCGCTGCCCAGGCCGGCGAAGACCAGGAAGGCGCTCAGCACGACCGCCGCGGCATAGACGGGCTCGTGCAGCACGAGGATCAGCTTCTGGATGAACACGATCTCGAGGAACAGGAACGCGAGTCCGAGCGCGCCGAAGTACGCGAGCGTGCGCGAGCGCGCGCCCCCGCCTCCGGCGGTACGCCCGAGGCCCGGTGCGAGCGCGAGCGGCAGCACGATGAGCACGAGGCTCGCGAGCAGCGCCTGGGCGAGCGTCGCGACCAGCACCAGGTAACCGCCCTCGAGCAGCGCGCGCCCGCCCTGGCCGCGCAGCGCGACGATCTCCGGCAGGGCCGTCCACTTGAAGAAGTTCGAGAAATACGGGCGGTCGTCGGTGGCGGGACGCAGGTTGAACTTGTACTCGTCGTAGAAGCGCTCGGCGCCCCCGCCGAGCAGCGCCAGGGCGGCCGAGTAAAAGTAGGGTCGGTCGAGGATGTTGTACCGGTTCGCTTCGGCCGCCGTCATGCCCGGGTACCAGGCGACGTCGAAGGAGCGCGTGCGGCAGAAATCGCGCAGCGCGTCGAGCTCGCGCTCGCCGAAGAACCCGTTCTTGACCAGCAGCGTGCTGGTCTGCCAGCCGCGGATGAGCACCAGCCGGTGCCCCGGCTCGGCGTCGCCGCGGGCGCGCAGGGCCTCCACGGCAGTCGCGAGCAGCTTGAGGGTGTCGCGCGGCGGCAGCTTGATCCAGCGCGTGACCGAGAGATAGCCGCCGGGGGCGAGCCGGTCGAGATAGGCCTCGAAGGCCTGGACGGTGTAGAGATAGCTTTCATTGAGCGCATAGAGCCCGGCCGAGGACGCGGCGTAGGAGTCGAGCGCCGAGAGCTGGATGAGGTCGAAGCGGTCTGCGCTCGCCGCGATAAAACCGCGCGCCTCGCCGGTGTGCACGCGCACGCGCTCGCGGCTGTAGAGATGCCCGGCAAAGTCCGCGAAGGGCCCGCGGACGAGATCGATGAGCTGCGGATTGAGCTCGACGGCGTGGATCTCAGCCGCGCCCAGCGTGAGCGCCTGGAGCACATCCATCCCGCCGGCCGCGCCGAGCACCAGCACCCGGCCGGGCCGCGCCAGGTGATAGGGCAGCGCCGAGCTCAGGTAACCGAGGAAGACGGGCTCTGCGTCGCCGGCGCGGGTGATCGCGGTCATCGCATCGCCGTCCGTGAACACGCCAAGCTGCGGCGGCGGCTCGGCGGGCGCATTCAGGCTGAGCCCCGGCGCGTGGCGCAGCGGAATGCGCTCGTTCGCGATCACCGTCAGCATGCCGAGAGGGCTCGAGCGCTCATCGACGATGCGCGTGCCGCTCACCTCCAGCGCCTGGCTCAGGGCCTTGTACGGCGACGGCCTGGGCTCGAGCCAGGCGTCGGGCAGCAGGAAGGCCGCGGCCGCGACCGCGAGCCCGGCGAGCGTGCCGGTGCGCGGGCGCCAGCGCAGCTCGATGCAGGCGAGCGCCGCGGCGATCCCGCCCAGCGCCGCCACCATGCGCAATGCCATGTGCGGGAACACCGCGAACAGCAGGAGCACGATGCCGAGGCTGCCGAGTCCGGCGCCGACCAGGTCGGCCGCGTAGGCGCCGCCGACCCGCTCGCGCGCCGCCATCAGGGTCAGGCCGACGGCGTTGGCGACGAAAAAGAACGGCAGCGCGAGCAAGGCGTAGACGGCGCAGAGGAGCAGCGGCTGGGCCGGGTCCCAGAGCAGCTCCTCGGCGTTGAACGGCAGCCGGAGGGCGAGCGCGAAACAGGCGATGGACGCGATGCCGAACAGTGCCGCATTGACGGCGAAGCCGGCGGCGTAGTGCCGCTCCGCGCGGCGCCCGGCCAGGCTGAGGGCCGTGCCGCTGGCACCGAAGCCGAGCAGCGCGAGGCTTAAGATCATGTATGCGAAGTGGTGCCACTGGATGATCGAGAACAGCCGCATGAGCAGGATCTCGTAGGCGAGACCCGCCGCCGAGACGATGGCAAGGGCAAACAGCGGCAGCATTTATCGGTGCCG
>DATLFD010000076.1:0-4540 GCA_035524935.1 Gammaproteobacteria bacterium
CCTATTCGTCGGACGTGCTGCTCGCGCCCATGTTTCTGAACGTCGTCGTCTTGGCGATCTGGATGCTGGCAAGAGGTGTGGATCGGGACAAGTGGGGTCGGGCGATTGCTGCCGAAACCACGTCGTCGAAGGAACCGGCAAAATAAGCACGCCCAACAGCGTAGCGCTCGGCCCAGGTCATCGAGGCGCGCCGCTGTGCGGCCGGTCGCTCAGCCGCCTGCGGCCAGGCCCTGCTTCCCCTGGCCGGCCCGGGTGATGTGCCTCCGCAGCCGGCTGTTGGGTGCGAAGACGCCGTGGTAGCGGGTCAGGTGCGCGCGCGGCTTCGGCACCAGGGCCGCGAGCCGGGCGATGAAGTCGAGGGGCTCGAAGATCACGTGTGTCGTGCCATCGCGATAGGGCGTCTTCAAGGCATAGCGGACGTGCCCGCCGTCGGTCAGCGCGAGCCGCTCGGTCGCGATTGGCGGGCGTGAGATATACCGGGATGACAGGTCTCAAACGCGTAATGGCACAGGGGCCACAGCGCACGGTTTGCGCAGCCGTCATAGAAACCGTGGATTTCCGCCGCGGTGACCGGCACCTGGAGCAGCGTGAAGAACGGGTCTTCGGCCGGCAATTCCGCCGTGCTGACCTCGTGGCTTTCGACGCCCGGGTTCCACGCCAGCCACACGCCGCCAGCGCGGCGCATTACCGGCTCCAGCGCGGAGACGAGGCCGCCGGCGGTGCGTTGCCAGGCTCCGCCGGCGTCGCGGAAATAGGGCTCCCGGTTGCTGACGACGATCAGGCGTCCCGCTCCGTCCAACCCGGAGCGGTACCCTTCCATGGGCGGGTGGCGCACGACGATATCGTTCTTTTCCGGCCGGACCGAAAATTTCCCTGAACGATTTCTGCCGTCGGGCACCGCCAAACCGGGAGCTGCAAGACTGGCACCATGATCCCTGCATCGCTGGATAGCCTGCCTGCACAGAATGCAACAAGCATGCTACGGAGGCCGGGGCATTCGCTGACGGTCGATTCATCTCGAAACAGCGCTATTTTTACGGCTGGAAGCGTGTTGAGGATCGGGCGCGCGTGGGCACTGTCGTCGGCAGAGCGGCCGCATCCGGCGCAAAAGTTACACGCCTTTGCAAAAAAGTCCCGGCCCGATGCCGATGGAAAACAGCGGCGCTTCGTGCCTACAATACGCCGTCACTCAAACTACCAGGGGCTTCACGGATGAAGATCGCCCAAGTCGCACCGCTGATGGAAAGCGTTCCGCCGCAGGGATACGGAGGAACCGAGCGAGTCGTCTCCTATCTGACCGAAGAGCTGGTCCGTCAGGGCCACGACGTGACCTTGTTCGCGAGCGGCGACTCGGTGACGCAGGCAAAGCTCGAGCCCGCCGTCGACCGGGCGCTTCGGCTGAGCCGCAACTGCCGTGACCCGCTCGCATGGCACATGTTGATGCTGAGGCGCGTCGCCGAGCTCGCGCACACCTTCGACATCGTGCATTTTCACATCGATTATCTGCACTTCCCGATGAGCCAGGTCATGCGTGAACCGAGCCTGACGACTTTGCACGGCCGTCTCGATCTCGCGGAGCATCAGGCCGTGTACAATGCGTACGACGATCAACCGCTGATATCCATTTCGAATGCGCAACGCGAACCGGTGCCCGGGCTCAACTGGCTCGCCAATGTCTACCATGGGCTGCCTCGGCGGCTTTACCGCTTCCAGGCGCAATCTGGGGGCTATCTCGCTTTCCTCGGCCGGATCTCGCCCGAGAAGCGCGTCGACCGCGCGATCGAGATCGCGCGGCGCAGCGGCCGCGAGCTCGTGATCGCCGCCAAGGTGGATCCGGTGGACCAGGCCTACTTCGAAGCCGAGATCGAGCCGCTGCTCGCGTCGCCCGGCGTACGCTTCGTCGGAGAAGTGGACGACCGCACCAAGGCTGAGATTCTCGGCAGCGCCTATGCGCTGGTGTTTCCGATCGACTGGCCGGAACCGTTCGGCCTCGTCCTGATCGAGGCTATGGCCTGCGGCACGCCGGTCATCGCATTCCGGCGCGGCTCGGTGCCGGAGGTCGTCGATCACGGCCGCAGCGGCCTGGTGGTCGACGACATGGACGGGGCCGTGGCAGCCGTCGATGCGATTGCCACGCTCGATCGCACCACCTGCCGCCGGGTGTTCGAACGGCGCTTCAGCGTGCGACGCATGGCGCGGGAATACCTGGCGGCCTACCGCCGTATCATCGACGTGGAGCTTGCATCATCACGGGCGGCGAGCTGAAAGACGCGCAAAGCCGCGCTGCGGCCGAGCACTGGGAGGTCCACGCCACCTCGGCGCGCGCCGACGCACAATCGCGCGTGCTCAAGCACGGCGACACGTTCGGGGTGTTCGACCTCAGCGGCGATATCGACGTGTCGCAGGATGCGGAGCAGGGCCTCTATCACCGCGGCACCCGCTTCCTGTCGCGGCTGGTGCTGCGCATCGCGACGCAACAGCCGCTGCTGCTCAATTCGACGGTGCGTCAGGACAACAGTCTTTTGCTCGCCGATCTCACGACCCCCGATCTGTATCGGGACGGACGACTGGAGATCGAAAAGGGCAGCCTGCACGTGCATCGCTCCAAGCTCCTCTGGCGCGGCGCTCACTACGAGCAGCTGCGTCTGTCCAATTTCGCGCGTGTGGCGGCGCGTGTGTCGCTGGATTTCAGCACCGCCGCCGATTTCGCGGACATCTTCGAAGTGCGCGGCACGCCGCGCAGCCGCCGCGGCCGGCAGCTTCCCGTGCGTCGCTCCGGGCGCAGCGTAACCTACGCCTATCAGGGGCTCGACGATCGACTGCGGCGCACCACGCTCCGCTTCAGCATGGAACCACGCGAAGCCGGCGCCGGCTTGTGGCAGTTCGACTTCGAGGTCGCGCCCGGTGACCGACAGGAGCTATATCTCGTCGTCGCCTGCGGCGACGGCGCCCAGGACAGCGAACTCACCGATTTCGGCACGGCGCTCGCAGCGTATCAGGGCGAAGTTCAGGCCGTGCGCGACGCAAGTTGCCGCGTCGAGACTTCGAACGAGCAGTTCAACGACTGGATCCTCCGCTCGTTCGCCGATCTGCAGATGCTGATTACCCACACCGCGCAGGGGCCGTATCCCTACGCCGGCGTGCCCTGGTTCAGCACGCCGTTCGGTCGCGACGGCATCATTACCGCTCTCGAATGCCTGTGGATCTATCCGGAGCTCGCCCGCGGCGTATTGAGCCGCCTGGCGGCCACGCAGGCGGATGCGCATGACGCGAGCAGGGATGCCGAGCCCGGCAAGATCATCCACGAAATTCGCGACGGAGAAATGGCCGCGCTCGGCGAGGTGCCGTTCGCCTGCTATTACGGGAGCGTCGATGCGACCCCGCTGTTCGTGGTATTGGCCGGCCATTATTACCGGCGCACCGGAGACCGCGAATTCATCGAGCACATCTGGCCGAATATCGAACGCGCGCTCGCCTGGATCGATGATTCCGGCGACCTGGACGGCGATGGCTTCGTCGAATACGCGCGCCGTTCCGAGCGCGGGCTCGTGCAGCAGGGCTGGAAGGATTCTTTTGATTCGGTATTCCATGCCGATGGCGAGCCCGCGCTCGCGCCGATCGCGCTCTGCGAAGTGCAGGGCTATGTCTACGAGGCGCTGCGCTACGCGGGTGAGCTGGCCGCCGCCCTCGGCCGCGATCAGCCGGCGCAAGCGCTGCGCGCGCGCGCGGCGGATCTGCGGGCGCGGTTCAACGAGGCGTTCTGGTGCGACGAAATTGCGAGCTTCGGTCTCGCCCTCGATGGCGACAAGCGGCTTTGCCGGGTCCGCGCCTCCAATGCCGGCCATGCGTTGTTCACCGGCATCGCGCGCGGCGAGCTCGCGCCGAAGGTGGCGAACATGCTGCTCTCGCCGGCGATGTTCTCCGGCTGGGGCGTTAGAACCCTCGCCGCCGGTGAGCAACGCTACAACCCGATGTCCTACCACAATGGGTCGGTGTGGCCGCACGACAATGCGCTCATCGCCATGGGTTGCGCGCGCTACGGCCTCAAGCAACACAGCATGAGCATACTGGGCGGACTCTTCGACGCCAGCCTGTTCACCGACCTGCACCGGCTACCGGAGCTCTTCTGTGGTTTTCCGCGGCAGGCCGGACAGGGGCCGACGCTGTATCCGAACGCCTGCTCACCGCAGGCGTGGGCGAGCGCCGGCGTGTTCCATGCGCTTCAGGCCTGCCTCGGCATCACGTTTACCGCCGGCAAGCCGCGCATCAATTTCACCCTCCCGCGGTTGCCGCGCTTTCTGCAGAGCCTGACGCTCACCGACCTCCGAATCGGCGACGCCGTCCTCGACCTTGCGATCAGGCGCCATCCGAACGACGTCAGCGTCAATGTCATGCGCAAGCAGGGCAAGGTTGATGTCGCCGTCATCGTTTGATCGACTGCTCGCCGGCTTGCTGTTGCCGCTCGCCTGCGTTGCGGCGGACGCGCCCATCGAGCTCGAGCAGGAAATCGACGGCGTGCGGATCGAGGTGAAGTATAGGC
>DATLFD010000077.1:0-4015 GCA_035524935.1 Gammaproteobacteria bacterium
CGCGGCGAGGAGCTGCACCCCTGGTTGCTTCAGACACGCACGTTCAAGCAGATGTACGGCGGCAAGGGAGGCAGCACAGGCGTCGACGATGGGTTCGCCGCGCGCAGCATGGAGGGGCTCGGCGCGTGGATCATGGGCCGCAACATGTTCGGGCCGGTGCGCGGGCCGTGGCCCGATGAGCGCTGGCGCGGCTGGTGGGGCGAGACGCCGCCGTACCACGTGCCGGTGTTCGTGCTCACGCGTCATGCGCGGCCGCCGCTCGAGATGGACGGCGGCACGGTGTTCCACTTCGTGACCGGCGGCATTCACGTCGCGCTCCAGCGCGCGCGCGAGGCCGCGGGCGATCGCGACATCCGCATCGGCGGCGGCGTCGCCACCGTGCGCCAGTATCTCGAAGCGCGCCTGATCGACGAGCTGCACCTGGCCGTCTCGCCCGTCCTGCTCGGCAAAGGAGAGCAGCTGCTCGGCGGCCTCGACCTGCCGGCCCTCGGCTACACGTGCACGGCCCACGCCGCCGGCAAGCACGCCGTCCACTTCACGATCAGCCGCTGATTGCGCCGAGGTGCCGCGAGCGATGAAGCAGATGGAAGCCATGTGCGGTGATTACGAGCGATGTGAGATAGGATTCCCGCCGGAGGCTCCATGCTCGAGATTCTGATCGTCGTTCTGGTGCTGCTGTGGGCGTTCGGGTACTTCGGCCGCTCGCGATTCAAGGGCCTGCCGCAAGGCGGCAATCTCGTGCATCTGCTGCTCGTCATTGTCCTTATCCTGATTATTGTCAGGCTCATTCGATAGGACCTTCGCAGGAGACCCATGACAGCTGTATCCGGTAATCCGAGCGCGAATGGCACGACGATTCCGGCGACGTTCCTGCGCGTCGAGGTGACCTGCTAGCCGACGATCTCCATCAACCCGTCGAGAATCGTGGTCAGTTCTTCTTCGGATGCTCGACCCAGGCGCTTTCCCATACGCTCGGTCGAGAGCGTACGAATCTGGCTGATCTTCGCCCACGAGCGTTTCGGCAGCCTGGAGGCCGTCAATTCGAGCGTCAGCGGATATCCGGCGCGCGGCGCCTGGCTCGTGAGAGCAATCGCAATCACGGTTCCAGAGCGCTCGTTGAACACATCATGGCTCAGCACGAGCACGGGCCGCTGGCCGGCCTGCTCGTGACCACGAACCGGATTCAAGTCGGCCCAGCGAATCTCGCCCCTCAGTATTCGGGCCATGATTCATCCGAGGCGAGTCCCTCGTCGGCCAGGAGCCGTTCCTCCGCCGGATCGAGTTTCGCGCATTCCTCGGCCAGGCGCACTCTGGTGAGCCGCGCGAGCTTTTCGGCCAGCGCGCTCTCGATCGCCTGGCTTCGATTGCGAAAGCGCTGGCGCGCCACGAGGTCGTCAACGCGGTCGATCAGGTCAGCGTCGATCGTCAGGGCCACCTTCGTCTTGGGCATATGGGGTATGACGAAATATCATACCACCGCTGGCATGACTATGCTGTCGATGCGATATTTCGCGAGGGGCCTCTGCGACATGATGGAGCCGGCACGATGAACAGACGCGACTTTGCCAGCCACACGCTCGGGAGCCTCGCGGTTGCGCCGGCTCTCGCCCTCGTTCGACGACTCGATGCCATGGAGGCCGCAGGCAGTGGCGCTCAGCCTGATGCGGTTGCCGCGGATGAAACGTTCTGGGCACAGGTGCGCGATGCCTACGATTTGCACGCCGATGTCGTGAATTTCGATCACGGCTGGACCAATCCGACCAGCCGCCGCGCCCTCGAGGTGTTGATCCGCGAAGCCCGGCAGCTGGAAGCGCTGCCGGCCGAGGAACTTGGCCGGTTGTTCTTCGGCAGCCCCGGCTCGGCGGTCAGGCCGGCCCTGGCCAGCGTGATGGGCGTTTCGCCGGCGGAAATCGCGCTCGTACGCAACGCCACGGAAGCACTGAACACCATCCTGCTGGGCCTGCCGCTCAAAGCCGGCGATGAGATCGTGTGCTCCGCGCACGACTATTTCGCGATGCTCGACGCGCTCGAGCAGCGCGCGGCCCGCGACGGGGTCGTGCTGCGCATGATCAGGCCGCCAGTCCCCGCGCCTTCCCTCGATGCACTCGCAGCCTCGTATGAGTCGGCCATCGGGCCCCGTACGCGCCTCGTGCTTCTGACGCACCCAAGCAACCGGACCGGTCAGCTGTTGCCCGTTCGCCGCATTGCCGCCGCGGCCCATCGCGCGGGAGCGGAGGTCGTTGTGGACGGCGCGCAGTCGCTGGGCGTCCACGAAGACCCGATTCCGGCGCTGGATTGTGATTACTACGGCGCCAGTGCGCACAAATGGCTCGGAACGCCGGTGGGTCTGGGCGTGCTGTGGATGCGGCCGGCGCACGTCTCGAAGATCTGGCCGCTCGTGCCGCCGCCGACGGGCGAGGCCGGCATGCGCCGCTTTGAATGGGTGGGCACGGCGCCCGCGTATCTGGAGCCCGCGGCGCTGCCGGCGCTCGAACTCGACCGGTCGCTTGGCGCGGCCCGGAAAGCGGCCAGGCTTCGGTATCTGAGCGGCCGGATCCGCGAGCGCATTCGCGCCCTGGTGCCGGGCGCGCGCTTCTACACAACCGACGATCCATCGATGAGCACCGGCATCACGACGCTCGACGTGCCCGGCGTCGATACGGACGTCCTGCAGAAGAAGCTTCGCGATCGCCACAGAGTCCTGACGCAGTCGATGGCGGGCAGCACGCGAGCGCCCGAAATCGGCGGGCTCAGAATCACGCCCAACGTCTACACGACGCTGTCCGAGATCGATCGCCTTGTCGCCGCGCTGAAAGCCAGCCTCGCCTGAGCCGCGGTCCCACATGAGCCGTGCGCCAGCGGAATTCAGCGCTTCATTAATCCTGGCACTGACATTGTCGGCCGGGTGCAGCGGGGCCGTGGCGCAGTCGCGCGGGCGCGCCGACCGGCCACAGTACCTGTATGTCTGGGCTGGAGCAGTGGATTCAGCGCAGAGCGACTTTCTCGCTGTCATCGATGCGACACCGCGACAGCCGCGGTACGGCGACGTCATCGCGACCATTCCGGTCGGTGCCGTCACAAATGCGCATCACATCGAGATGGCAAGCGATCGGGTTCTGCTCGCCAATGGCTTCGATGCCGGCAGGACGTTCCGGTTCGATCTTCGAGATCCACGCAAGCCCCTGCTGGCGGGTGAGCTCGCGACTCCGGCGACACTTGCTCACCCACACAGCTTCGTCCGTCTCGCGAACGGTCACATGCTGGCGACCTATCAATACCAGGCCGATGATCACGGCCGGCCTGGTGGCCTTGCCGAGCACGACGAGCGCGGAAACGTTGTTCGTTGGAAGAGTGCTGTCGATCCGGCGGTCGAGGCGTTCGTTCGCCCGTATAGCCTCGTGACCGTACCCGCTCTGGACCGGATCGTGAGCACGGGCGTCGATATGCACGGGACGGGACTCAGCCGCGTCGTGCAGGTGTGGAAGCTCTCTGACCTGACGCTGATCAAGTCACTGCTGCTTCCCGATGGGCCGCGCGGCGACGAAGGACTGCAGTCCTTCGAACCACGCCTGTTACCGGATGGCCGCACCGTTATCGTGTCAACGCTCAAATGCGGCCTTCACCGAATCGATGGCCTCGCCGGGCAGAATCCATCCGCAACGCTGATCCATACGTTTGCCGATCAGCGCTGCGACATGCCGGCGGCTGTCGGCCGCTATTGGGTGCAGACCCTGTCGACGAATCATGCGGTCGTGTCGCTCGACCTGTCGGACCCTGCACATCCGGTGGAGGTCGGCCGAGTGGAGCTCGGTTCGGACAACCGCCCACATTGGCTCGCCATTGAGCCAGGCGGCACTCGCTTGCTGCTTACCGGCTACCGCGACCTGCAATACCGCGTGCTGATGCTTCGCATTGACCCGGCCAGCGGCAGACTCTCTGTCGACAGTGCATTTCGCGACGAAGGCTCGACCGAGGCAGGGCTCAGCTTCAACCGCGGTCAGTGGCCGCACGGCGC
>DATLFD010000078.1:0-7362 GCA_035524935.1 Gammaproteobacteria bacterium
CTGCTCGAATTCCTGACGGACGACTGCTGCAACGGCCGTCCCGAGCTGTGCGGCTCGCCTGCATCTGCACAACGCGCGAGGTATCCAACGTGACCGACCGCACCTGTAACGTCCTGTTCCTCTGCACCGGCAATTCGGCCCGCAGCATCATGGCCGAGTGCATATTGAACCGGCTGGGACGGCCCGCATTCCAGGCGTTCAGCGCCGGAAGTCAGCCGAAGGGACAGGTCAATCCGGACGCGCTGAACCGCCTGAAAGTGGAACACTTCGACACCAGCGCGCTGCGCTCGAAAAGCTGGGAAGAGTTCACGGGTGCGGGCGCACCACCGATCGACTTCGTATTTACGCTCTGCGACAGCGCGGCGAGCGAGCCCTGCCCGGTCTGGCCGGGTCAGCCGATGACGGCACACTGGGGTCTGCCCGACCCGGCCGCCGTGGAAGGTCGGGATGCCGTCCGGCATGCGGCCTTCGCCGACTCCATGCGCATGCTCACCCATCGCATCAGCCTGTTTCTGAGCCTGCCGCTGGCGAAGCTCGACCGGCTCAGCCTGCAGCAACGGCTGCGGGAGATCGGCAGCCCGACGGAGAAGCATCCTTGAGTGCCGCGTCGTTCGATCTGCCGCGACGTCTGGCTGCCGAAGGTCTCGGAACGGCGTTGCTGCTCGCGACCGTAATCGGCTCGGCACTCATGGGCGAGAAGCTTGCGGGCGGCAACGCGGCGCTCGAGCTGTTCGCCACGACCCTGCCCACAGGGGCCATCCTCGCCGCGCTGATCCTCATGCTGGGGCCCGTATCGGGCGCGCACTTCAACCCCGCGGTCACGCTGGCGTTCACCCTGCGCGGTGAATTGCCGCTCGCCGATGCGCTGCGCTACGTGTCCGTGCAGGTCGCCGGGGCGCTCGCAGGCGCAATGCTCGCGCACCTCATGTTCTCGGCGCCGCTGGTGATCTCCTCAACCATTCCGCGCTCGGGCGGCGCGCAGTGGTTGTCCGAGGCCGTGGCGACTTTCGGTCTGATCGCCACCATTCTCGGCGTATTGCGCTGGCGGCCCGGCGCGGTAGCCTATGCAGTCGGGCTGTTCATCGCCGCCGGCTACTGGTTTACCGCCTCGACCTCGTTTGCGAACCCGGCCGTGACCATCGCCCGCGCATTCACGCGCAGCCTAGCGGGCATCCTGCCGGCGCACGCGCCAGGGTTCATCGCCGCACAGATCGCAGGCGCCGTGCTGGCGACCCTGCTGATGACATGGCTGCTGCGGCCGGCCGCCGGCAACGAGCCCACAGGGGTGCCTCGCTTGTCAGGCTCGTGACGAGCCGGCCGCCCATGGTGGCGATGCCCGGCCCCGGTACGAGCCGTGCCGGGCCGGCGGTGCCCGATGCGCTGTTGTCGTTCGTGACACGAAGTCGGCGCCTGCTGGTGTTGACGGGCGCCGGCTGCTCGACCGAATCCGGCATACCGGACTACCGGGATGCTGACGGCGCATGGAAGCACAGCGCCCCGGTGATGTATCAGGATTTCCTCGCGTCCCCGGCGACGCGCCGGCGATACTGGGCGCGCAGCCTTATCGGCTGGCGGAGGATTGCGGCTGCCCGTCCGAATCCGGCGCACGTCGCGCTCGCGCGAATGGAGCAGGCGGGGATCGTGCACCATGTCGTCACCCAGAATGTGGACGGCCTGCATGATCGCGCCGGCAGTCGCAAAGTGATCGATCTGCATGGCCGGCTGGACACAGTGGTCTGCCTCGGATGCGGCGAGCGTTCGTCGCGTGCAGTGCTGCAGGCCGCGCTCGAAGCGCGCAATCGCGTGCGGGCCGGGGCCGCTTGCGCGCGGCCCGACGGCGACGCGGACGCCGGTGCCGGTTCCTGTGAAGATTTCGACGTGCCATGCTGCGAAAGATGTGCGGGCGTGCTCAAGCCGGACGTGGTCTTCTTCGGCGAGCCGGTGCCGCGCGAGCGCACCGCTTCGGCGTTCGCGCGGCTCAGTGAGGCAGATGCGCTGCTGGTAGCAGGCTCGTCCCTGATGGTATTTTCCGGCTACCGCTTGGCGCGCGCGGCCGCGGAGCGCGGCCTGCCGCTCGCCATCGTCAACCTCGGCCGAACGCGCGCCGACTCCCTGGCGCCGCTTCGGATCGAGGGCCGCTGCGGCGAGCTGTTGGACGCCTTGGCCCGACGCTTGCAGAATGTGCCGGCTCGCCCTGCAGCGGGCGGCGCGAAGAGCTCCTCGATGGCAGCGGCCGGCACTTAGCAGCCGTTCAGGCATCAAACGATCACCGGTGCCGGGCAGGCACCTCGTCCACGGGAAAGGCTGAACAATGAAACACTCGATGCGTCCCACAGCCGGCGGGGCCTTGCTGGTTCTCGCGGGCGCTGCTTTGGCGGAAGGCGATATGCCGGATTATCCCGAAACCAAACGGGTCGCACACACCGACACCTACCATGGCGCCAAGGTCGCCGATCCCTATCGCTGGCTCGAGCAGGACGTGCGTGAGTCGGATGACGTACGCGAGTGGGTCGAGGCGCAGAACGAAGTGACGTTCGCTTATCTCGAGTCGCTGCCCGCGCGCGAGCGAATCAAAGAGCGTCTCACCGAGCTCTGGGACTACGAGAAATACGGCGTGCCGTTCAAAAAAGGCGGCCGCTATTTCTTCTTTCTGAACGACGGGCTGCAGAACCAGTCGGTGCTGTACACACAGGCGAGCCTCGACGACGAGCCCGAAATGCTCATCGATCCGAACACCTGGTCGAAGGACGGCACTGTTGCTCTCGCCGACGTGGCCGTCAGCGACGACGCCCGCCACCTCGCCTACGGCATCCAGGACGGCGGTACGGACTGGCGGACCTGGCGCGTCATGAACCTCGAGACGCGCAAGCTGCTCGACGACGAGCTGCAGTGGCTCAAGTTCACCGACGCAAGCTGGAGCAAGGACGGCCGGGGCTTTTATTACAGCCGCTATCCCGCGCCCGACGCGGACGACAAGTTCCAGAGCCTGAATCACAATCACACCGTGTACTTCCATCGCATCGGCACGCCGCAGGCCGAGGATGTGCTCGTCCATGCGACGCCGGAGCACCCGGAGTGGGGCCACGCGGGCGAGGTCACCGAGGACGGTAAGTACCTGATCATCACGACCTGGGTAGGCACGGACGACCGCTACCGGATCGCCTATCGTGACCTGACGCGGCCGGATGCGAAAACGGTCACGCTGATCGACAAGTTCGAGAACGACTACACGCTGGCCGGCAGTGAAAGCGACCTGCTCTATTTCCGTACCAACCGGGACGCGCCGATGGGTCGCCTCGTAGCCATCGATCTCACCAAACCCGACCGGGCCGACTGGCGTGAAGTCATTCCCGAGGCAGAACACGTACTCGAGGAAGCCACGCTCGTCGGCGGGCATATCGTCGCGAGCTATCTGCGCGACGCACGCACCGTGGTGCACGTGCACGATCCGCGCGGGCGGCTGCTGCGTACCGTCGAGCTGCCGGGCATCGGCACCGCCGAGGGCTTCGGCGGCAAATTCGACGACCCCGAGACGTTCTATTCATATTCCAGCTTCAACATGCCGCCGACGGTGTATCGCTACGACGTGCGCACGGGCGAGAGCGCGGTGCTCAAGAAGTCCGACGTCGATTTCGACCCGGCTGATTACATCGTCGAGCAGACGTTCTGCCGCTCGAAGGACGGCACCCGGGTGCCGGTGTTCGTCTCGCACCGCAAGGGGCTCGAGCGCGACGGCGGCAATCCGACGCTGCTGTTCGGCTACGGTGGCTTCAACATCTCGCTCACGCCGGAGTTCTCGATCACGCGGCTCGCGTGGATGGAGATGGGCGGCGTGTTCGCCTCCGCCAACCTGCGCGGCGGCGGCGAGTACGGCGAGTCGTGGCACAAGGCCGGCACGAAGCTCGACAAGCAGAACGTATTCGACGACTTCATAGCCGCCGCCAAGTGCCTGATCGCGAACAAGTACACGCGTCCCGAGAAGCTCGGCGTCATGGGCCGCAGCAACGGCGGGCTGCTGGTCGGCGCCGTGGTCAACCAGCGTCCGGATCTGTTCGCCGCGGCCCTGCCCGCGGTCGGCGTCATGGACATGCTGCGCTTTCACAAGTTCACCGCCGGCCGCTTCTGGGTCGACGACTACGGCTCGGCGAAGGATGCCCGGGAGTTCGGGGCGCTGCGCGCCTACTCGCCCTACCACAACATCCAGCAGGACGCGAAGTATCCCGCGGTGCTCGTAACCACGGCAGACACCGACGACCGCGTCGTCCCCGGGCACAGCTTCAAGTACATCGCCGCGCTGCAGGCCGCGCAGGCCGCCGAGAAGCCGGTGCTGATCCGTATCGAGACCCGCGCCGGCCACGGCACCGGCAAGCCCACGGACAAGCAGATCGAGGAATACGCGGACATGTGGGCATTCCTCGCCCACTTCGTCGGCCTCGACTGAAAACCGAAATCCCGGTGCCGGGGTTCGATATTTCGGTTATTTACGCGAGATCACGTTTGGCAAACTCTATGTCTGCCTGGCCGAGCTCAGCGCGGCGAAACCGGAGCACGAATAACCGAAATATCGAACCCCGGCACCGTAATCGGTAACTCAGACGAGCCAGCCGAAGGCGAACACGCCGATCATGGCGAGGGACAGCGCGAGCTTGGCGAGGGTGCCGAACACCAGGCCGACCCAGGTGGCGAATCCCACTTCCGCGGCTCGGCCCGCGCTGCTGCGCGCGCCGAGCTCACCGATGACCGCGCCGGCGAAGGGACCGAGGACGAGACCCGGCAAGCCGAAAAACATGCCGACGACGGAGCCGAGCAGCGCACCCACGATCGCCCGGCGGCTGGCACCGACCCGTTGGGCGCCGAGCGCGCTGGCGACGAAGTCGCAGACTATGCCGAGGCCCGTCAGCACGCCCAGGATAACCAGCGTGGCCGTGCCGACATGCTGATAGCCGTCGGCCCAGGCGGCGACCCAGAAGCCGGCGAACATGAGCGGCAGGCCCGGCAACAACGGAAATATCACGCCAGCCAGGCCGACTGCGACCATTGCCGCGGCCAGAAGCCACAGCAGCAGCGTCACCGCTTCCATCGGAGGCCCCCGCTCGAGATCTGCCCATGCCGCGTGCGTGTCACGCAGCGCGGGCGCCCGGTGCAGCCGGGCGTTTCCGAGAGCTTAAGCGAAAATCAGCCCGCGAGAGCGCCGGATGCAGTTGCCTGCGTACGCCGCGCGGGTTGCGGCGCCGGAAACCGCTTCAGTGAGGCGAACCGCTGCGCTCAGCGCGCGAGCGGCAGCCGGGCGACTTCGCGCACGGTCCGCCGGATTCGGGCCGCCACGGCACCGTGACCCCGGCTGACGCGCTCCTTGTGCGCTGCAACGATCCTGCGCGAAATCTCAGCGTAAGGAATGTGAAAAGCGGGTGCGGTCGGTGTCGTCATGTCGTCGTCCTTCGTTGCTTGCTCGTTTCATCTCTTGCTCATGATCTGATGCACGAGCGCGCCGGAAGGTTCAAACGCGCTGCTTGCATTCATCCAGGCAGCCCGGAAGGATACCGGCATGGAACGAACGACGACCGTGTACACGTCACAGTTTCGTCATGCGTGCGAGGAGCGCGCTTTCGTGTTGACCGCAATCGGCATCCCGGCACGCGTGGTTCCTTCGGGCGGCAGCTGCACGCTGGTCGTGGAGACAGATCATGCGGCGCGCGCGAGCGACGAGCTGGCGCGATACGACGCCGAGAACCGCGGCTGGCGCCACCCGCGCCGCGAGCCGCTGCCGACGCGCGCGAGCGGCTGGCCCGGCGTGCTCGTCTATGTCGGCGCGCTGCTCGCCCTTGCGATCTGCCAGAACAGCGGGCTGTTCGGCTTCGACTGGCTCGGCGCAGGGCGCATCGACGGCGCGCGCGTGCGCGACGGCGAATGGTGGCGCGCGGTCACGGCACTGACCTTGCATGTCGACACCGCCCATCTGCTCGGTAATCTCGGCTTCGGCGCCGCGTTCGGGTATTTCGCCGGACAGCTTCTCGGCTCGCGACTTGCCTGGTCGAGCATCCTCCTCGCCGGCACCCTCGGCAATCTGCTCAATGTGTGGGCGCAGGCACCGTCGCATCGAGCCGTCGGGGCTTCGACGGCCGTATTCGCCGCGCTCGGCCTGCTGTCCGCATATGCCTGGGTGCATCGCCGCGGGTCCGGTGATCGATGGGCGTACCGCTGGGCGCCGCTCGTCGCAGGCGCCATTCTCCTCACCTGGTTCGGCACCGGCGACGCCGATACCGACATCGTCGCGCACCTGACCGGCTTCGCGAGCGGCGCCCTGTTCGGAGTGCTCTATGGCACCGCGCTGCAGCGGGTCGTCGGCAACCCGGCGGTCGCTCGCATCGCCGGCGCGGTGGGAATCGCTCTGCCGATACTCGCCTGGATAGCCGCGCTGACAATTGCAGGATCGTAGGGCGATACCGTTGCGCATACGAGAATCCGCACACATCGGCCAGAAATCCGCAGTGATGCCCCGCAACGCCTTGCGTATTCTTCCGGCAATGCGGCGAATGGCCGCCGCGCTGTCCAGGGAGGGACGACAATGCGTGTACCGATCCACTGGCGGGCCGTTGCGGCCGCCCTCACAACCGTGTGCGCAGCGGCTCCGGCCGCGGCGCTGGTCAGCGCCTACGACGACGCCCAGACGCTGCCCCCGGTGACCGTCGTGTTGAATGTCGATCGCTTCGACGAGGCCTTCGAGCTGCAGACGATCGCCGAGAAATTCTGGGCGGAGGCCGGCCAGCTCTACGACGGCATGGGATTGTCGGCAAACGGCGGCGAGTATCGCGCCAGTTCGGTCTATGTCCGCTTCTGCCTGCCGGCCTGCGGCACCCCGGTCCTGCAGGATGCGGCGACCATCCTGCGCCGACCGCGCGAGACCTTCCGCGCCGCATTCAGCCGCGCCTTTCGCCGCGGCGAACTTTCGCAGCGCCTGAGCAGCGGACCGCCGGGTCCGGGCGGACTTCAGCGCGTCGGCGATTACGGTTACGGCACGACCTATTGCATCTACGGGGAATGCGGACTCGGGGGCGCGCTCGGCGGCACGGCCGTATGCATCAGGAGCCGCGACGCGCGTACTTTCTGCCTGCGCACCTGACGCGACGGCCCGAGGTCTCTTCGCCTGGAAAGCGGGACCCGACCCCATCGACTATCATGATCCCTTTCGGCGCAGCGAGAGGGATCTGCCATGCAGCTCGGCCTGGGCCGAATGGGCGCCAACATGGCGTGCCGCTGCTCGAAGGCGGCGATACCGTCGTCAACGGCGGCAACTAAAAAGGACCCGCCTTGAGCGTTCGCAGCAACGACGCGCTGATCCTGTTCGGCGCCACCGGCGATCTC
>DATLFD010000079.1:0-4805 GCA_035524935.1 Gammaproteobacteria bacterium
CGACCTGCCCGCCGAAGAGCGCTTCATGCGCCTGTCGGATCTGCTGCCCGCCGGCCTGGTGGTGCCCCGGATGGTGACGGCGGATGCCGGCGAGGCAGCCGCTTTTCTCGACCGGGCGCTCGCGGCGGGCCACGAAGGCCTCATGGCGAAGTCCCTCGCCGGCGCCTACGAAGCAGGCAGCCGCGGCGCGGCCTGGCTCAAGATCAAGCCGGCCCATACGCTCGATCTCGTGGTCATCGCCGCCGAATGGGGCAGCGGTCGGCGGCGCGGCTGGCTCAGCAACCTGCACCTTGCCGCATACGATCCCGACGCCGACCGCTTCGTCATGCTCGGCAAGACCTTCAAGGGCATGACGGACCGTGTGCTCGCCTGGCAGACCGAGCGCCTGCTCGCGCTCGAGACAGGCCGCGAAGCGCACGTCGTGCACGTGAAGCCGGAGCTCGTCGTCGAGATCGCGTTCAACGACCTGCAGAGAAGCCCGCATTATCCGGGCGGCCTGGCATTGCGCTTCGCGCGCGTCAAGCGCTATCGCGAAGACAAGGCCGCGGCAGACGCGGACACCATCGAGGCAGTGCGGCGGATCGCCCGGCGCGGCGGCCCGCAGACCGCGGATTCCTGAAATGGATCATCGGGCAAGCGCAACCCGCAACACGATCAATCCCGCAATTGCAGACAATAACGAGCCGCAAAGCACGCCGACTCGCGTTGCGGCTGCATAGTCGAATCCACCGTGCTGGAAAGCCAGCGTGCCGATGAACAGGCTCATGGTGAAGCCGATGCCCGTGAGCAAGGCGACGCCGTAGAGCGCAAGCCAGTTGCTCTCGTCCGGCAGGGTCGCCCAACCCAGTCTGATTGCAAGCCAGGCCATGACGAACACGCCGACCTGCTTGCCCACGAAAAGGCCGAGCAGGATACCGAGCGGCACTGTGCCGAGGAAGGCCGAAGCGTCCATACCGGCAAACGAGACGCCGGCATTGGCAAAAGCGAATGCCGGCAGGATCATGTAGGCCACCCAGGGATGCAGCGCCTCCTCGAGATCACCCAACGGTGAATTTCCGCCCGGCGACCGCATAGGAATGGCCAGGGCGACGATGATCCCGGCCAGGGTCGCGTGCACGCCTGATTTGAGTACCCCCACCCACATGACGGCGCCGACGAGAACGTAGGCGGCGATGCGGACGACTCCTGCGCGGTTCATGACGGCCAGCGCGAGCGTCGCCGCTCCGGCAACCGCCAGCGCCTGCAAAGACAACGCCCCGGAATAGAACACGGCAATGACGATGATCGCCGCCAGGTCGTCGAAGATCGCGAGCGAAGTGAGAAACAGCTTGAGCGAAAGGGGCACGCGGCTGCCGAGCAGCATCAGCACGCCGAGCGCGAAGGCGATATCCGTTGCCGCCGGAATCGCCCACCCGTTGAGCGCGAGCGGTTCGTTGCGATTGATTGCGATATAGATGAGCGCGGGCAGCACGAAACCGCCAAAGGCGGCGAATGCGGGCAGCACGATCTGCTCGCGGCTGCGCAGCTCGCCTTCGAGGACCTCTCGCTTGATCTCCAGGCCGATGAGCAGAAAGAAAACCGCCATGAGACCGTCGTTGACCCACAGCAGCAAGGGCTTGTCGAGGGCAAAGTCGCCGATGCTGACGCTCAGGTGCACGTCGAGCAGCGCAAAGTACCCCTCGCCCCAGGGGGAATTCGAAAGCGCGAGCGCCAGCCCGGCCGCACCCATCAACAGGATGCCGCTCGAGGATTCCATGCGCAGGAATCGCTTGACGGTGTCGATGGGCATGGATTGACCTCTCCTGAAAACCGTTTACAGAAACGTCGACGTCGATCCGCCGATATTTCAGATGCCCGGCAAGGGCAGCGAGCCGGCCGCCGACTCGAGCTCGAGCAAGTAACGCTTGATGTGCAGGCCGCCGCCGTAGCCGGCCAGGGTGCCATCGCTGCCGATGATCCGGTGGCAGGGCACGACGACCGGGATCGGATTGCTGCCGTTGGCGCGACCCACGGCACGGGCCTTGCCCGGCATGCCGATACGCCGCGCGACGTCGCCGTAGCTCGCCGTTTTTCCGTAGGGCACTTCCAGCAACGCTCGCCAGACTGTCTGCTGAAACTCGCTGCCGTCGAGCGCAAGCGGCAGATCGAACGCACGTCGCTGGCCGGCGAAGTATTGACGAAGCTGTTCAGCCGCGACATCCGCCTTGCGATTGCGTACCGCGCCCGCCCACTCGCGCGACACGTCACCCTTGTGGTCGCCGGCCAGGAAAGTCGCGCGCCGCAGCCGGCCTGCCTCGTCCACGCCGACCCGCAGCGGGCCGACGGCGGTTTCGATGTCGTCGTAATACATGACGTTGCTCTCTTCGTCGGGCGGATTTCAACCTGCGGATGGCCGAATGAATTCGGCCCTACGGGCCCGGAAGGTCGCCCAGGCTCATCCACAGGTGATAGGACGCCAGGCTTCGCCAGGGAGCGAACTTCTGCATGAGCGCATGGGTTTCAACGGCGTTCGGCCGATGGTCGAGCCCAAAGAACACCTCCAGCGCAGTCACCAGCCCGGTATCGCCGACCGGCACGCAATCGGCGAAACCCAGCGAGCGCAGCATCAGGTAGTTTGCCGACCAGGGGCCGATGCCGCGCACCTCTCGCAGGGCCTTCTCCGCCTGAATCGCCGGCAATGCGCTCAGTCCTTCGAGATTGAAATCCCCGGCCGTGATCTGCCGCGCGAAGTCGATCAGGTAAGCAGCCTTCTGGCGCGAAAACTTGCGCGTCGTCAGATCCGCGTAGTCGAGCGCCGCCACCTCGGCAGGGGTCGGATGCGCGATGAAGCCCGCGCCGGCGGGCCGTCCGCAGAGTCCGATCAGCGAGCGGCGCAGCGCGCTCGCAAAGCGCAGGTTGATCTGCTGGCCGAGGATCGCCCAGGCGACGCCCTCGAATACGTCCGCGGTCTGCGGAATGCGCAGTGTGTCGCGGCCTGCGATGAGCGGCGCCAGTCGCGGCTGGCGCTGAACGTGGCGCCGGAACGGATTGGGGTCGGCGGCGAGTGCGAGCATGCGCACGGCGATCGCATGCGCGGCGCATGCGAGTCGCGGCCCGACCGGGCCGCGCGTTTTCACCTCTGCGTGCACGCGACGGCCCTCGATCGCAAGCTCGAGCCGCGCGGCGCGGCCTTCGTAAGCGAATGCCTTGACGAGCTTGTTCCCAGCGACGCGCTCGGCAACGCTTTCCGGATCGCGTGCGAGCATGCGCCGCGGGTACTCGACGAGGAAATCACCCGGCAGGTGCAGCTCGAAGCCGTCGCGACTGCCGAGCGAGCGCCAGGCGCCCGGGCTCATGCCAGTCATGCGGCGAAAGTTCTCATGATAGGTCGAGGCGCTTTCGAAGCCGACCGCAAAACCGGCCTCGGCCGCGCCGGCCTTGCCGGCGGCGATCAGCGCGCAGGCTGCCCGCACGCGCAGCGCCCCCAGGCAGCCGGCCGGCGTCGCCTGGAGATAGCGGCGGAAGAGCCCGTTCAGGCGGGTCATGCCGCTGCCTGACCGCGCGACGAGGTCCTGCACGCTCCGGAATGCCGCCGGGTCTGCCTGCACGAGGTCGAGCAGCCCCGTGAGCTCTGCCAAGTCGGCGTCGTATCCCTTGTAGAAATGATCCGGTCGGCAGCGCCGGCAGGCGCGGAATCCTCCCGCCGCCGCCTCGTCGGGGGTCGTGTAGAACGCCACGTTGTCGGCCAGCGGCTTGCGCGCGGGGCAGCTCGGCAGGCAGAAGATGCCCGTCGACTTGACCGCGACCAGGAAGCGGCCGTTGGCGGCCGCATCCCGCTCGTACATTGAATCCAGCATCTGCTCGCGGGTGAGTTTCACGCGGCTCATGATAATCGAGCTGTCGCGGCGCATTTGCGGAATCCGTCGCCGGAACTGTCAGGGACCGCCGGCCGGCCAAGATGCTGCGAGAAACGCGTTACAGCCAGCCCGCGGCTTCCTCGAGATAGATAGGGTCGAAACCGCCGAGCGCCTGCAGGCGATCGAAGTCGAGCAAGCGTATTTCGCCGCTGTCGACTTCGACCAATCCTCGCTCGCGCAATTTCCGCAGCGTGCGGTTGACGTGTATCGGACTCAACCCGAGCGCATCTGCGAGCAATTCCTGGCTCAAGGGCAACGGAAAGGTCTCGTCGAGGCCGCGATCCGTGCGGCGCAGACGCACGACAATCTCGACCAGGAAATGAGCGAGCTTCTGGATGGCCATGCGGCGGCCCAGATTGACCACCCGCTCGAGGAGCATGGCTTGCTCGCGCGCGTTGATCATGAAAAAAAGGTTCGCCAGGCGCGGCGAGCTCGCGAAAAGCTCCCCGAGCCGGGCGCGCGGAAACGGACAAAGCTCAGCGGCGGTGAGGGTCGCCAGGCCGCTGATCGAATGCGGGTACGCGATATCGCAGAGACCCATGACATCGCCCGGCAGAAACAGGTCGAGAATCTGGCGCCCACCGTTCGGCAGCAGGCGGAACGAGCAGGCCCAGCCCGACTTCAGCGTGTAGAAGTTCTTGACCGGCGCGTTCTGGGCGCGCACCAGCGCATTTTTCGGGAATTTGCGCGCTTCTTTCTCGAGCGACTCGAGCAGCTCGATTTCAGGGGGCTCGAGCGGGACGAAGCGTTCGAAACGCTGAACCAGGCAACTCTGCGTCCTGCGCCCCCCGGCGGTTTTCGGTGCTGCCTCGGTTTTCGGTGCTGCCTCCATGCCCCCGGAAGACTAACAGACAGCCATAAAAATAGGGACAGTCCCCATTTTCATGGGGGACTGTCCCCGTTTTTTGC
>DATLFD010000080.1:0-44350 GCA_035524935.1 Gammaproteobacteria bacterium
GCCGCTCGAGCTCGGCGAGCAGCGCAAAGGGCGTATCGCGGAGAGATCGCAGCCCCTCAACCATGCCGATCTCGTCGCGGGGAGCGGCGCAGCCGCGGCAGTTGCGGGTCACGAGACATCAGTGAGCGAGAACCGCCTGCGCCTTCTCCACGAGCGCCTGCTCGGAGACCGGCTTGACGAGGTAGTCCACCGCCCCCTGCCGCATGCCCCAGATGCGATCGGTCTCCTGTCCTTTGGTGGTGACCATGACGATCGGGATCGAAGCGGTGCGCGGATCGCTGGACAGCTTCCGCGTCGCCTGAAAACCGTTGACGCCGGGCATCACCACGTCCATGAAAATGAGGTCGGGCCGGATCTGCTGTGCCTTGGCGATGCCCTCGTCGCCGTCCGCGGCCGCCGCGGTCTGGAAGCCGTGCTTCTCGAGCGCCTTCTGCATCACGTGAACCTCGGTCGGCGAGTCGTCGACGATCAGGATCAGTGCCATTTCGATGCCTCCTCTACCGGCTGCCGACGTGGCTTTCGATGGCGCCCAGAAGCTCGTCCTTGGTGAACGGCTTGGTCAGGTATTGCTCGGAGCCGACGATGCGGCCCCGCGCGCGATCGAAAAGACCGTCCTTGCTCGACAGCATGATGACCGGCGTATTGCGAAACACCTTATTGTGTTTGATGAGCGAACAGGTCTGATAGCCGTCGAGCCGCGGCATCATGATGTCGACGAACACGATATCCGGCTGATGGTCGGCGATTTTCGACAGGGCGTCGAATCCGTCCACCGCCGTGAATACCTCGCAGCCCTCTTTCGAAAGCAGAGTCTCGGCCGTCCTGCGGATGGTCTTGCTGTCGTCGATAACGAGAATCTTGAGCCCGCTCAATCCCTGCCGGTTCGCATTCGTCATCCCCACCTCCCGGGTCGCGGCGTAACCGACGCCGCCAGCCGCATGCCGATCGCGTCCGGAACGTCGCGTCCAGGACCGCGGAACGGGTGTCGTACACGCTCGCTCCGCCAAGGGCCGGTCAACTGTGCCTTTTAACACATTGCCGCAAGCCCCGCCATGTGCCGCCGCACGGTTCGACGCGGCGTGTGCGCGGCGAGACCGCGCCGGACTCTGCGAGTATCATCGCCAGCGGCGGCTCACGCGCCGTGACAGTCGCGAAAGGGGGTTCCGGCATGCACAAATCCGGCGTGCGTCTGGGCATCGTCATGGATCCGATCGAGGCGATCAAGCCCGCCAAGGACAGCAGCTTCGCGATGCTTCTCGAAGCGCAGGCGCGCGGCTGGCAGCTCCATTACATGCTGCAGGGCGACATCCGCGTCCGTGACGGTGAGGCCCGAGCGAACGCCTGCCCGCTCAGGGTGCGCGATCAGCCGGCAGACTGGTTCAGCCTCGACCCCCCGCACGATATAGCGCTCGGCAGCCTCGACGTCATATTGATGCGCAAGGATCCGCCCTTCGACGTGGAATATGTTTACTCGACCTACCTGCTCGAGCGCGCCGAACAGGCCGGCGCGCTGATCGTCAACCGGCCGGAGGCGCTGCGCGACATCAATGAGAAGGTGTCGATTGCGTGGTTTGCCGACTGCACGCCCCCTACGCTGATCACACGCGATGGGGCGCTCATGCGGCAGTTCCTCGCCGAGCAGGGACGCATGGTGGTCAAGCCGCTGCACAGCATGGGCGGCCGCTCGATTTTCGTGGTCGCGGAGGGCGACAGGAACCGCAACGTCATCATCGAGACCCTGACCGACTCGGGAAACCGCTACGCCATGGCGCAGGCCTATCTGCCGGACATCATGACCACCGGCGACAAGCGCATCCTGCTGATCGACGGCGAGCCCGTGCCGTACGCCCTGGCCAGGATTCCCGCGCCGGACGAGAACCGTGGCAACCTGGTCATGGGGGCGCGCGGGGAGGGCCGCGAGCTCACCGATCGCGATCGCTGGATCTGCGCGCGCGTCGGGCCGGTGCTGCGGGACAAAGGCGTGCTGTTCGCGGGTCTCGACGTGATCGGCGACCACCTGACCGAGATCAACGTCACCAGCCCGACCGGCATCCGCGAAATCGATCGCGCCTTCTCGACGAGCGTCGCCGCCCGGCTCATGGATGCCATCGAGGTCCGGCTTGCGCCCTGAACGGGCCGCGCGCGCGCTCGTCGCCGGCCTGGCGGTCGGCGTCGCCACCGCATGCGCGCCGGACGACGAGACCTCGCACAGCCGATTCCTCGCCTTCGGTACCCTCGTCGAAGTGGACGTGTACGGCACGGATGAAAAGACGGCGGCACGCGCGGCAGCCGACATCGAAGCCTGTTTTCACGTGCTGCACGATGCCTGGCACCCCTGGGCCGAGGGCGAGCTCGGGCGCATCAACCGGGCTATCGCGGCCGGCGAACCTGCGCCGATCGGCGAAGACCTGGCCGGACTCCTCGCCGAGGCGTCGCGCCTGTCGCGCGACAGCGGCGGCCTGTTCGACCCGACCTTGGGCCGGCTGGTGGCGCTGTGGGGATTTGCGGACGACGAGCAATCGCCGGTCGCGCCACCGGCCGGCGCGCGCATCCGCGCGCTTCTCGACGCTGGAACGGGCCCCGATCGGTTGCGCGTCGACGGCCGGACAATCAGCAGCACGAGTCGTGCGATCGCAGTCGATCTGGGCGGATTTGCCAAGGGGGTCGCCGTCGACCGCGCCATCGAGCGGCTGCGGCGGCTCGGCGTGACGAATGCCATCGTGAACGCGGGCGGCGACCTGCGCGTCATCGGCCGTCACGGCGATCGGCCATGGCGCATCGGCATCCGTCATCCGCGCCGTCCCGGGATCATGGCCGAGCTCGAGGTGGACGATGGCGAAAGCGTTTTCACATCGGGCGACTACGAACGCCACTTCGTTTACCGCGGCCGCCGATATCATCATATCCTCGACCCGCGCACCGGCGAACCGGCGGCCAATGCCGTATCCGTAACCGTGCTCGGCGACGATGCCGCGCGCGCCGACGCCGCGGCGACGGCCCTGTTCGTCGCCGGCGCCGGCGCGTGGCGCGCGGTGGCCGGCGGGCTAGGCGTGGAGCACGTCATGCTCGTCGCGCCCGACGGCCGCATCGAGATGAGCACGCCGATGGCCGGCCGCCTGCGGCTCACGCGGCCGCCTGCCGGCGGCGAGCCCCGCATCGAGCTGGAGGCCGCGACATGAAAGGCATGACACCGGCCGACGCCGTAGTGATCATCGCGGCCGCGGTGGTGGTCGCCGCATGTTACGGTGTCTTCTGGACGGGTGGCGGCGCGGGCGAGTACGCGCTGGTGCACAGCGATGATGCGGTCGCGCGATTCGCGCTCGACGGCGAGCGCGTGGTGGCCGTGGCCGGCCGGCTCGGACCGAGCGTCATCGAGATCGCGCCCGGCCGGGTCCGTTTCGCGGCGTCGCCCTGCCGCGGCAAGATCTGCCTGCACGCCGGCTGGCAGAGCACGGCCGGCGCTGCCGCCGCCTGCCTGCCGAACCGCATCACCCTCGAGGTGGTGGGCGCCGAGCGGGTCTACGACAGCATCAACTTCTGAATTCCGGGCGGCGCCGAGCACATGTCGCATCCAAAGCACGGTTCGCAACCGGTCGCGGTCTTTCCAGGCGAGCATGACCGACTCATCGCGGGCTTCGCCGGGCTCGCGATTGCCATCCATCTTCTCGAAGCCGCTTTTCCGAGCCCGCTGCCGGGGGTCAAGCCCGGCCTCGCCAACGTGGTCACGCTGGTCGTCGCGCTGCGCTACGGCTGGGCCGCGGCAGCCTGGGTGTCCGGCCTGCGCGTGCTCGCCGGCAGCCTGCTGCTCGGCAGCTTTCTGAGCCCGACATTCTTTCTCAGCGCCTGCGGCGCGGCTGCCGCTCTCCTGGCCCTCGGCGCAGGACTTCGGGTGCCGGGGCGCGGGCTGTCCGCCGTCGGCCTCGGCGTGCTTGCATCACTCGCACACATGACGGCGCAGATCGTGGCGGCCCGCTACGTGTTCGTCGGCCACGCGGCCGTATTTGCGCTGGTCCCGCCCCTCCTGACCGCAGCGCTTGCATTCGGACTGGTCAGCGGTCTGATCGCGCACGCCGTGCTCGGCATCCTCGGCGCGTCGGGTCGACGGGCATGAACATGCCGCTCGATCCCGCTGCCGCGAGCCGCGACCGTTTTTTCACCACGTTTTTTCTCGCGGCCCTCTTTCACGGCATTTTGATCATCGGCGTCACCTTCTCGGCGCCCGCGCCGCCGCGCGGCACCGCGCAGGCCTTCGAGGTGCTGCTGGTACGGGACATGGCGCGCGAGAAACGCGCCGAACAGGCCGACTATCTGGCGCAGGTCACGCAGGACGGCGCCGGCAACACCGTGCAGGAGGTCAGTGCCACCAGCGTCGCGGCGACACCTTTGCCCGTAGACCGGCCCGGGGCCGAGAACGGCTCGGCGCTCGCCGACTCGCGGCCGGGCCTCGAATCGGAGGCGCCCGACCTGGTGGTCAGCCGCGACCCGGCCGCCCCTCCGTCGGCCGCCGTGCCGGATCCGACGCGCGTCCCCGACACGCGCACCGCCGTCGCGCTCCAGCTGGAATCAAACCCCGAGACGAATCACACGATCGCCGAGAGCGACGAGCGGACACGGATTCGGGGGGAAGCTTCCCGGGAGCTGATCGTCAGCGGTCGCACGCGCGAATCGCGCATCGCGCCGTATCTCGACCGCTGGAAACGCAAGGTCGAGCGCATCGGCACGCTCAACTTCCCTGACCAGGCGCGCCGGCAGAAATTGTCCGGCAGTCCCACGCTCGAGGTCGCCATCCGCGCGGACGGCACGCTCGAAGCCATCGTTGTGCGCAACTCTTCGGGCGAGAAGCTGCTCGACCAGGCCGCACTCGGCATTTTGCGGCTGGCCGCGCCGTTCGAGCCGTTTCCGGCAGAAATCCGCCAGGAGTACGACGTGCTCCGCTTCGTCTACGAGTGGCAGTTCATCGGCGGCGCGGTGCACGATTCCACCGTGCGCACGCTGGCCCCGGAGTGACCACGTTTCTATACTAGCCCCTGTGGACGACTACCCGATCGCTGCGCCGGAGGCACGCGCATGGCACCCGGCGAGTTCCTGAGCAACCAGCTGCTGATCGCCATGCCCGCGCTGGGCGATCCCAATTTTCACCGTACCGTGACCCTGATCTGCGAGCATTCAGCCGAAGGCGCGCTGGGCATCATCATCAACCGGCCCACGAGCATGCCACTGAGCCACATTCTGCAGCAGCTTTCGCTCGAGGCCGTGAGCGCAGACATCGGCGACCGGCCCGTCCTGCACGGCGGTCCGGTGCAGCAGGAACGCGGCTTCGTGCTGCACGAGCCGGCCGGCGAATGGGAGTCTACGCTCGAGCTTTCCGACGAGATCGGCGTCACGACCTCACGCGACATCCTGGCCGCCATTGCCCGCGGTGAGGGGCCCCGGCGCGCGCTCGTCGCCCTCGGCTATGCCGGCTGGGAATCGGGCCAGCTCGAAGCCGAGATGCTCGCCAACGCCTGGCTGAGCGCGCCTGCGCCAGGCGAAATCGTCTTCGACCTGCCGTTCGACCAGCGGTGGACGGCGGCGACGCGGTTGCTCGGCGTCGATCCCGCCCGGCTGAGCGGTCAGGCGGGGCACGCATGAGCCCGGCCGTCGGGGGCGTGCCGGGCAATATTCTCGCATTCGATTACGGGCTCAAGCGCATCGGCGTGGCCGTCGGCGAAAGGGCGACCGGCTCGAGCTCGCCACTCGGCAGCGTGCGCGTCACGCGCCGGGGGCCGGACTGGGACACGATCGGCCGCCTTCTCGACGAATGGCGGCCGGTACTCGCGCTGGTCGGGGTGCCACGGCTGCCGGACGGCGGAGAAGGCTCGTTCGCGCCTGCGGCACGCGCTTTCGCCCGCGCGCTCGGCGAGCGCTTCGGTGTCGCCGTCGAGACGGCCGACGAGACGCTGACCTCGCGCGAGGCGCGCGAGCTGCTGCGCGAGCAACGCCGCAGCGGCGTGCGCACGCGTCGCCTGCGACAGGGCGACGTCGACCCGGTTGCCGCCGTGCTCATACTGCGCGGCTGGCTCGCAAGCCGCGAGCACGCATGACGGACCAGTTCGGCCCGGACGGCGCGCTCAGGCACCTGCTTTCGCTGCAGGGATTCAACCGCCAGCAGCTCACGAGCCTGCTCGACCTGGCCGAGACCTATCTCGTCGGCCACGCGCATTACGCGCCGCGTGAGCCCCGTTTGCTCGGCCGCACCGTGGCGCTGCTGTTCTTCGAGCCCAGCACGCGCACACGGATCTCGTTCCATCTCGCCGCTGCGCGGCTGTCCGCCGACGTCGTCACCGTCGACGGTACGACGTCCTCGCAGCGCAAGGGCGAGACCCTGCTGGACACGGTACGCACGCTTGAAGCCATGCACACCGACGTGTTCGTCGTGCGGGTCGCCGAGCCGCACGTGCCGGCCATGCTCGCCGAGCATATCGGGGCCGGTAAATCGATCGTCAGCGCGGGGGAGGCGAATCGCTCGCATCCGACCCAGGGGTTGCTCGATGTGCTGACCATCCGCCAGCGCAAGCCGGATTTCGGCAATCTGTGCGTGGCCATCGTGGGCGATGTCCGGCACTCCCGCGTCGCGCGCTCTGCGTCCGAGGCACTGCACATACTCGGCGTCGGCGAGCTCAGGCTCGTCGGTCCCGAGGCGCTGCTGCCGGCTGCCGGCGAGTTCCGCCACGCCGAGCGATACACGGAGCTCGAAGCCGGCATCCGTGATGCCGACGTCGTCATGACCTTGCGCATCCAGCGCGAGCGCATGCGCGACCAGGCCGGTCTGCCGACCGACACGGCGTATTTCGAGCGATTCGGCCTTACCGCCGAGCGCCTGCGCGTCGCGCGGCCCGATGCCATGGTCATGCATCCCGGCCCCGTCAACCGGGAAGTGGAGCTCGCCTCGGCCGTGGCCGACGGTCCGCGCTCGGTCATCGCCAGTCAGGTCACCAACGGCGTCGCTGTGCGCATGGCGGTGCTGGCACGCATCGCCGAGTCGCTGGGTGGGACCCCATGAACGGGTTGCCGGAAGGCCGTCTGCAGGGCGTCGTTGCGGGCGAAGGCATTCGCGGCACCATCTTCGTCGAGGATGCGGCAGTGCTCGCCCAGTCCGCGTTTCCGGGCGACCAGTACGTGTTGCGCGTGCAGGCGCCGGCCTGCGCGGCGGCGGCTGCGCCCGGCATGTTCGCGCACATCCGTTGCGACCCGGCGGTGCCCATGCGCCGCCCCCTGTCGATCATGCGCGCCTCCCCGACCGCCGGTTGGATCGAGTTCCTGTACAAGATCGTCGGCGAAGGCCTGCGCCATCTGGGCTCGCGCCGGCCCCGCGACACGCTGAGCGTCATGGGTCCGATCGGCCGCCCATTCGAGCGGCATCGCGAGCGGCCGCGCGCTCTGCTGATCGGCGGCGGAGTCGGCATCCCGCCTATGATTTTTCTGGCTGAGCGCCTGGCGCAGGAGGCTCGGGGCGGCTGGCGCCCGCTGGTGCTGATGGGCTCGGAAATCCCTTTCCCGTTCCGCGCGCAGCCGTCACGGATCCCGGTGCCGGGGGTGCCGGACGGCGTCTGTGCGGCCATGCCCCTGCTCGAGTCGTGGCGTGTGCCGAGCCGGCTGGCGAGCTTTTCCGACTTCGCCGGCACCCATGCGGGCTACGTGACCGACCTGGCCGCGCGCTGGCTCGAGTCGCTGCCTGACGCGGCGCGCGCGGAGGTCGAGGTGTTCGCCTGCGGCCCGTCGCCGATGCTCGCCGCGACCGCCGCGCTGGCACGGCGCTTCGAGCTGCCGTGCCAGGTGGCGCTCGAGGAGTTCATGGCCTGCGCGGTCGGCGGCTGCGCCGGCTGCACCGTGCAGGTCAGCACTGCTGACGGGGTGGCGATGAAACGCGTCTGCGTCGACGGGCCGGTATTCGACGCCTGTGCCGTGTTCGGCAGGTGACGGCGCCGCTTCGGCAGTCGATCGAGCAGCTCAATATCATGCCAGCTTCCTCGGATACCCGTATCGTCTGTTTTCCGGCTCGTAGCTGACGCCGCCCTTCTCAAGCCGGTTTTCTATGTCTTGTGATGCCCCCTGCGCGCCTGGCAGAACAGTCAAACTGATGCCGAGAAGCACCGTTTTACCAGTGGCATTCATGGCCATCCTCCTTCTCCATTGCACGTGTTTATTGCACAGAGAAAGATTCAGGCGCTCGTCACGGGCCCTGATGCCAGTGGCCGTGTTCCTCGGACCAGACCCTGTTCGGCTCCGGGTCACGCCCGGACAATGACGCCAGGATACCGATGAGGCCCGCCAGAAACACCGCGCCGATCAGCCATGCGAGCGCTTTCTGTCGGAGCGGCATGCGCGTCGACCGGGCCAGGCAGCATTGCTTGTATTTGCGGCCGCTGCCGCAGGGGCAGGGCTGGTTGCGTCCGGTCTTCATGCGACTGTGAAGCGCGGGAAGACCGGCATCAGCCGAAGTTGATGCGGGCCTCGAGGTTGGCGCGGGAATCCGCATTGGCGAGCGCCTGCTCGAGCGAGATGCGGCCGTCCCGGTAGAGCTTCTGCAGCGAGCGATCGAAGTCCTGCATGCCCTGCTCGTTGGTGTCCTTCAATGCTTCCTTGACGCCGCTGATGTCGCCTTTGAGGATGAGTTCCGAGATATGCGGCGTATTGAGCATGACCTCGACCGCTGCAACGCGCTTGCCGTCCTTACCGATCACTAGCCGCTGCGAGATGACGGCGCGCAGGTACTGCGACATGTCCATCAGTATCTGCTTGTGCTGATCCTGCGGAAACATGTTGATGATGCGATCCAGCGTCTCCGGCGCATTGTTCGAGTGCAGGGTTGCGATTGCAAGATGGCCGGTCCCGGCCAGCGCAATGGTCGCCTCCATGGTCTCGCGGTCGCGGATCTCGCCGATCAGGATCACGTCGGGCGCCGCGCGCATGGCGCTCTTCAGGGCCCGGGCATAGGACTTGGTGTCCAGCCCGACCTCGCGCTGGTTGATGATCGATTTCTTGTTCGGATGCAGGAACTCGATCGGGTCCTCGATCATGAGTATGTGATCCGACGAGTTTTCATTGCGATGGTTGATCATGCCGGCGAGCGTCGTGGACTTGCCGTTGCCGCTGGCGCCGACCATGAGCAGCAGGCCGCGCTTTAGCATGACCAGCTCCTTCAGCACTTCGGGCATGCCGAGGTCGTCGAGCACGGGCATCTCCGCCGTGATATAGCGCAGCACCATCGCCACGTTGCCGCGCTGATGGAAGACGGCGACGCGGAAGCGGCCGAGACCGGGTTCGGACACGGCGAAATCCAGCTCGAGGTCGCGCGAGAAGGCTTCCAGCTGCTCTTCGTTCATGAGGCCGATCGCCGCCTGCTTGACCATCTTCGGCGTCAGGATCGTGTTGTTCACGGGGTGAATGCGCCCGTCGATCTTTATCTTTACCGGCGCATAGGAAGTGAAGAAAAGGTCGGACGCCTTCTTGTCCACCATCAGCTTGAACAACGGCTTGGTATTCATGATGGCACGCCTAGAAAACCCGGCTTTCGCCGTCCTCGAGAATGGTCAGGCTTTTGCGGCCTTCTTCCTGCTCCTTGAAATCCCGCTTGCTTTCGAGCTTGATGCGCAGGCGGATTTCGTTCTTCGAGTCCGCGTTGCGCAGCGCCTCTTCATAGGAGATCAGGCCGTCCTCGTAGAGGTCGAACAGCGCCTGGTCGAAAGTCTTCATGCCAAGCCGGTTCGACTTGGCCATGACTTCCTTGATCTTCACTACTTCGCCCTTGTAGATGAGGTCCTCGATCAGCGGCGACTTGAGCATGATCTCCATGGCCGCTATGCGCCCCGCGCCGCCCTCGCGGAGGATCAGGCGCTGCGAGATCAACGCACGGATATTGAGCGACAGGTCCATCAGCAACTGCTGGCGCCGCTCCTCCGGGAAGAAGTTGATGACGCGGTCGAGCGCCTGGTTGGCGTTGTTCGCGTGCAGTGTCGCCACGCAAAGGTGTCCGGTTTCCGCGAACTGGATGCCGAACTGCATGGTCTCGCGGTCGCGGATTTCACCGATCATGATCACGTCGGGCGCCTGTCGCAGCGTGTTCTTGAGCGCCGCGTGCCAGGAATCGGTATCGACGCCGACCTCGCGTTGCGTAACCACGCAACCGCGATGCGGATGGACGTATTCCACCGGGTCCTCGATGCTGACGATATGGCCCTGCGAGTGCTCGTTGCGGTGACCGATCATCGCGGCGAGGGTGGTCGACTTGCCTGAGCCGGTGCCCCCGACCACGATGCACAGGCCGCGCTTGGTCATGGCGATCTCTTCGAGGATGGGCGGCAGGTCGAGCTCGCCGAAGGTCGGAATTTTGGTGATGATTCGACGCAGCACGGCGCCGATCTGACCCTGCTGCACGAAGGCACTGACGCGGAAGCGGCCGATATGCGGCGGCATGATGGCGAAGTTGCACTCTTTGGTAGAGTCGAACTCGCGCGTTTGCTTGTCGTTCATCAGCGTGCGCACCATGAGCGCGCTCTGCTGGGCAGTCAGCGGCTGGTTCATCGCCGGCGTAATGGTGCCGTCCACCTTGATCGCAGGCGGGAAGCCGGCCGTGATGAACAGGTCGGAACCCTGCTTCTCGACGAGGCTTTTCAGCAGATCGTGGACGAGTTTGACAGCCTGGTCGCGTTCCATAGTCGTCTCCCGGCAGGCTTTCTCAGAAAGCCTCTTTGTTCACGGCCTTGAAGCGGGCTTCCTCGCGACTGATGAGCTTTTTCGACATCAGCTCCTGCAGGCACTGGTCCAATGTCTTCATTCCAGACGACTGTCCTGTCTGGATCGAAGAATACATCTGCGCGATCTTGCCCTCGCGAATGAGGTTCCGGATCGCCGGCGTGCCGATCATGATCTCGTGCGCCGCGATACGGCCACCACCGACTTTTTTCAGCAGCGTCTGCGAGATTACGGCGCGCAGCGATTCCGACAACATGGACCTGACCATTTCCTTCTCGGCCGCCGGGAACACGTCGACCACGCGGTCGATGGTCTTGGCAGCGCTGCTCGTGTGCAGCGTGCCGAATACGAGGTGACCGGTCTCGGCCGCGGTGAGCGCCAGGCGGATCGTCTCCAGATCGCGCATTTCGCCGACCAGGATCACATCCGGGTCCTCGCGCAGCGCGGAGCGCAGCGCCTCGTTGAAGCCCAGCGTATCCCGGTGAACCTCGCGCTGATTCACCAGCGAGCGCTTGCTTTCGTGCACGAACTCGATCGGATCCTCGATGGTGAGGATGTGATCGGGCTTGTTGTCATTGATATAGTTCACCATGGCCGCCAGCGTCGTCGACTTACCCGAGCCGGTCGGGCCGGTCACCAGAACGATGCCGCGCGGGTGCATGGAAATGTCCTTGAAGATCTTCGGCGCACCCAGGTCGTCCAGCGACAGGATCTCGGACGGGATATTGCGAAAAACTGCGCCCGCGCCCAGGTTCTGGTTGAAAGCGTTGACGCGGAAACGTGCCAGCTTGGGTATTTCGAACGAAAAGTCGGTTTCGAAGAACTCCTCGTAGTCCTTCCGCTGCTTGTCGTTCATGATGTCGTATATCATCGCGTGCACTTCCTTGTGCGACAGCGATGGCATATTGATGCGCTTGATGTCTCCGTCCACGCGGATGATCGGCGGCACGCCGGCGGACAGATGCAGGTCCGAGGCGCCCTGCTTGACGGCAAAAGTGAGCAGTTGCGCGATGTCTGCGGCCATCTTTGACCCCCCTTGCTGTCCAGGCCCCTCACGCGGCGAGCCGCCACGCCTTGGACCCCCGGCGCCCGGGCGCACAGTATAAACGGAGCGCGCCGCCGTGTTGCCGAAATCTCCGTCGGACATCGACACCAGTCTCCATATCCTGCGCGAGCGGATCGGCCAGGCTGCTCGGGAGGCCGGGCGCCGGCCGGGCGATGTTCGTATTATTGCAGTGAGCAAGCAGCAGTCCGTGATGGCTATCACAACTGCGTTAAAAGCCGGGCAGTGCGAATTCGGCGAGAATCTTCTCCGGGAGGCGCTCGACAAGATGGATGCGCTCGACGACGAGTCGATCACCTGGCATTTCATCGGCGCACTTCAATCGAACAAGACCCGCAAGATTGCCGAACGATTTCAGTGGGTGCACACCGTCGATCGCGTCAAGATCGCCCGTCGCCTGTCGGCGCAGCGGCCCGGTCAAGCAGGACCGCTCGACGTCTGCATCGAGGTGCGGCTTGTCGAGGAACCGGGCAAGGCGGGAGCCCCGCCCGCCGCGATCGAGGACCTCGCCGCAGAGATCGCCGGATTGGAACGGCTCAGGCTCAGGGGGCTCATGTGCCTGCCGCCACGGGAAACCGATGCCGGGCGCCAGCGCGCGCATTTTCGCCGTCTGCGGGAAATCCGGGACTCGTTGCTGGCCGCCGGGCACACGCTCGACACGCTGTCGATGGGCATGTCCGACGACTACGTGGCCGCCGTCCAGGAGGGCGCCACGATGGTGCGGATCGGCACGGCGATCTTCGGGCCGCGGCAGGAGCGATGATCGTGGTATTTTATGGCGCCGGGTTTCGGTATTTCGGTTATTTCGCCGCATACCGCAACGCGCATCGGCACGCTAGACTCTGCTCGCGGATTGACTGGAAATAACCGAAATATTGAAACCCGGCACTCATGAGCGCCGCACTTTTCATCGTCAAGACCCTCTTCGACCTGTACGTCATCACCTTTCTGCTGCGCTTCGCGCTGCAGTGGGTGCGCGCCGATTTCCGCAATCCGCTGTCGCAGTTCATCCTGCGGGTCACGGACCCGCTGGTGCAGCCGCTGCGCCGCGTGGTGCCGGGCTGGGGCGGCGTGGACCTCGCCACGCTCGTGGCGATCGTCGCGCTGGAGCTCGTCGCGGTACTGGTCATTTTGTGGATCATGCCCGGCGGCATGCCGTCGATCGGGCCGCTGCTCTACTGGGTTCTGCTCCGGATCATCGTCACCACTCTGCGGCTTTATTTCTTCCTGATCCTCATCTACGTGATCCTGAGCTGGGTCAGCCCGGGCACCTACAGTCCCGTGACCCAGGCGCTCGGCAGCCTTACCGACCCGGTGCTGCGGCCGGTGCGGCGCATCGTGCCGGCGATCGGCGGAATCGATCTCTCGCCCCTGTTCGTGCTGATTGCCCTGCAGGCGATGATCATGCTCATCCCTCTGCCTTACGCGCTGGCATGACGGGGTCAGATTAACCGGCCGTGCCTGTTATATAATTGCGCATCCCACGGAGACGAACGCGATGAACAATCCGAGCCGGCGGGCGGGCAAATGGCTGACTTGGCTCACCCTGCTCGCGGCTGCGGGCTGCGGCCCCGCCGAGGGGCCCACGGCCGATCCGGATGCAGCGCGGGGGGAGTCGCTCGCCGAGAGTTACAAGGATTTCGGCGAATATGTCGTGCATTTCAGCGCCCTGGCGACGGACCAGCTCGCCTCGGAGGTCGCCCGGGCATACGATATCGTTCGCAGCAAGAACAGGGCGATGCTGAGCATCGCCGTGCTGCGCAAGGTCGAGGGCACGCTCGGCAAGTCGGTGACCGGCGACATCAGCGCTCGCGCCACCAACCTCACGGGCCAGCTGAAGAACGTCGAGCTCAGGCCCATCACCGAGGGCGATGCCATCTATTACATCGCCGAGATACCGGTCGCCAACGGCGAGACGCTGATTTTCGATGTCGACGTCACGCCCGAAGGCGAGACCAGCCGCTTCTCATTCCGCTTCAAGCAGACCTTTTTCACGACCTAGCCGTGTGGTTCCGGAGCGTCGGAAGGCCGATGCGCTGCGCGGTGCCCGCTATTCATAGCGTTTACGCCTTACGCGCCACTCGCCGTTGTGTTATTTTGCCGCGCGTATTCAGGCGCGAGCGCTCGCGCCCGCCACCCGGGAATCCTCAACAGGAGATTTGAGCCAATGGCAGCAAAAAAGAAAGCCACCGCGGCGTCCGGCAAGCCGCCGAGCAAGTCGGAGATCTACGGCAGCATCGCAGACGACACCGGACTGTCGCGCAAGGAGGTGGGCGCGGTATTCGACTCGCTCACCAAGCTGATGAAGCGTAACCTCGGCGGGCGCGGCGGCGCCGGCCTGTTCACCCTGCCTGGCCTGATGAAGATCAAGGTCGTCAAGAAACCGGCCACCAAGGCGCGCCAGGGGGTCAACCCGTTCACCGGCGAGCAGATGATGTTCAAGGCGAAACCCGCCCGCAAGACTGTCAAGGTCAGCCCGCTCAAGGGCCTCAAGGACATGGTCTGAGCCGGACCGTCCCGGTCTCGCCCCGAACGGCCCGCGCGAGCGGGCCGTTTGCTGTGCACGGGGATAATCTGCAGTCGACCGGTCAGCCGCCGCGCGGCTCGAGCGCGGCCAGCCGGATGCGCGCCTGCTGCGAGCGCGGAACGTAAAGCAGATCGCCGATCTTGCGTATCAGCGCCTCCTCGTGCCTGTCGGCGCGTTGATCGGCGAGCGCGACGCCCCAGAGCATCTCCAGCAGGCGCAGCTTTTCGTCGGCTCGCAGCCGGTCGTGCAGGACCTGCGTGAACTCGTGCAGCGAGGCCGCCGCATCCGTTTTCTCCGTGGCCAGCGCGACCAGCCCGGCCGTTTCTTCGTCGTCGAGGAGAAAGCGCGTCTTCAGCAGGTCGACGATGGCGCCGTGCTCGGCACTCTGCGATACGGAATCCGCGCGCGCCATCTCGATCATGAGCGCGGCCGTCGCCACCTCCAGCGCATGGGTCCGGTTCGTTTGCGGCTCGCTATCACCGTCGCCGAACAGGGAGTCGAGCAGGCTCCTTAACGATTCGATCACGGCGCTCCCTGCGGCGCACCAAGCTTGCGCACAAGTATTTCCTTGAGCTCGGTCAGCCGGCCGTGGAAGAAATGCCCGGCGCCATCGACCACGACGAGCTCCGGCCCCGGCGCGAGCTGCTCCAGCCAGGCGCGCACGGCATTGCAATCGACGATCTCATCGGAGCTCCCCTGCACGACGAGCCACGGACACTGTGGCTGGCGCCCGTGGGGCAATGCGAAACGCTGCACCGGCGGCGCGATGGTCACGAGCCGGGCGACTTGCTCCTCCAGGGCTATGCGGAAAGCCACCAGCGCACCAAACGAGAATCCGCCGATCCATATCGGCGCGCGCGGCCAGCGCTCGCGCACCCACGCGACCGCTGCATGGGCATCCGCGGTCGCGCCGTCGAGCGCGCCGTAGCGGCCTTCGCTGCGGCCCACACCACGGAAGTTGAACCGCAGGACCGGCAGCCCGAGCTCGTTGCAGGCCCGCGCCAGCGTGTGCACGACCTTGTTGCGGAGGCTGCCCTGGTGGAGGGGATGCGGGTGGCAGGCAATGCCGACGGCCGCGGGCTGTTCGCGTCCGGGATCCTCGAGCAGCGCCTCGAGTCGTCCGGCGGGGCCGGCAATCTCGAGGGGCTGCGCGCGCAGCGGCTGCCGGCGCCCGGCGGCCACGTCGAGGTGTCTGCAACCGGACGCGGCTGCGGGTGCGGGCGTGCGCGGGCCACGGCCGCGACGGCGAGGGTCACCAGCACGACCGCCAACTGAGATTCGTCCATTCACGCCCGCGGGACCCACGCACTCTGACCGACGAAGCCGCTACCCTAGCGGCAAGCCGCGGTGTAGGCAAAGTTCAAGGCCGATCCGTGTGCGCGCCCGGCCGGCTCGTTTACAATGTTCGATTCACACTCCTGGCACCCTCGACGGCATGCACCCGACCATCGCACTCGAAAACCGCTATTCGGCCCACAACTATCATCCGCTGCCGGTTGTTCTGGTCAGGGGGTCCGGCGTCTGGGTGTGGGACGATGCCGGCCGACGTTATCTCGACATGATGAGCGCGTACTCGGCGGTCAGTCACGGCCACGCCCACCCGAGACTCGTGAAGGCGCTCGTCGAACAGGCCGCGCGCCTGGGCATCGTGTCCCGCGCATTCCACTCCGACCGGCTGGCACCGTTCCTCGCCCGCGCCTGCGAGCTGACCGGCCAGCCGTGCGCCCTGCCGATGAACACCGGCGCCGAGGCGATCGAGACGGCGATCAAGGCAGCGCGCAAATGGGCCCGGGACGTAAAAGGCGTCCCGGAGGGCTGCGCCGAGATCATCGGCGCGCAGGGCAACTTCCACGGCCGCACGATCGCGGTCGTCGGACTGTCGTCGGATCCGGGCTACCGCGCAGGCTTCGGTCCGTTTCCGCCCGGCCTGGTGACCATACCCTACGGCAATGCCGCAGCCCTCCAAGCGGCGATCACCCCGCATACCGCGGCATTCCTCGTCGAACCCATCCAGGGCGAGGGCGGAATCATCGTCCCGCCTGCAGGCTACCTCGCCGAATGCGCCGACATCTGCCGCCGGCAGGGCGTGCTCCTCATCTGCGACGAGATCCAGACCGGCCTCGGTCGGACCGGCAAGCTGCTCGCAGCGGAGCACGATGGCGTCCACCCCGACGGAGTGGCGCTCGGCAAGGCGCTCGGCGGGGGCCTGCTGCCCGTGTCGATGTTTCTCGCGCGCCGCGAGGTCATGGACGTCTTCGAGCCGGGCACGCACGGCAGCACGTTCGGCGGCAACCCGCTCGCAGCCGCGGTCGGGCTCGAAGCCCTGAACGTCCTCGTCGAGGAGCGGCTCGTCGAGCGCAGCGCGGAATCGGGGCGCTATTTCAAGGACGCCCTCAGCGCACTGTCCAGCCCGCTCGTCCGTGAGGTACGCGGACGGGGGCTGTTCATCGGTCTCGATATCGACCCCGCGCGCGCCTCGGCCCGCATGGTCTGCGAGCGTCTCATGGAACGCGGCCTGCTCAGCAAGGAGACGCACGAGACCGTGGTCCGGCTCGCGCCACCACTCGCCATCAGCCGCGAGCAACTCGACTGGGCCGTCGCTCAGATCGAAACGGTGCTCGGCGACCTTGCGCAGCAAGCCGGCCCGCGTGTGGCACCGTTGCGCCAGATGGGATCGGAACGGTCAGGCTAGACCGACGCGGCCGGGCGTGAAAAAATGCCGCGAAGTGACTGATGTATTTGCGGACGGGGGATATCAGGATCGGGGCGCGTCAGCCGGAAAAGGGCGCCGGCCGGCCTTCGATCAGGCGCAGCAAGCCTCGCACGTGGCGATAGAGATACCACAGCCACGCGATCAGCATGATCAACCAGCCGACGAGCACGAGCGTCAGTATCGCGCCGACGACGAACCACACCACTGCCCACCAGAACGTTTCGATCATCCACTGATGATGGCTGAGCAGGTCGGGATCGCCGGCGCCGCGTTTCAGGTAATTGAGGATCAGTGCGATCAGGCTCGGGACCGCCGCAATCGCGCCCACCAGATGCAACACGTACGCGGCGAGCACCAGCATCCGCTGCTCGTGAATCTCCGTGGTCACAGGTGAATTGCCTTATTGCGATTCGCCGCCTGGAATGCTAACACGCACGGAGGACGAGTCAGAACGGAGTTTGAGCCATGCGCATGACGATCGAAGGAATCGACGACAACGGTCCGATACCCGAACGGTTTGCCTTCGGGGCGCCCGACCTGCAGGCGCACGTCCGACTGAGCGACAATCGTAACCCCGGGCTCGCCTGGGCCGACGTGCCGGCCGGAGCGCGCTCGCTGGTGCTGTTGTGCGTGGATCCGGACGTGCCGTCTCGCCCGCACGACGTCAACAAGGAAGGCCGCCGCATCTCGGCCGATCTGCCGCGAATCGATTTCTATCACTGGGTGTTGGTCGACGTTGCACCGGCGCCCGGCAGCATCGCGGAAGGTGCCTGTTCGGACGGCATTACACCGGGCGGCAAGTTTCGCCCGCCGGGGCCGGCACGCAGCCGGCAGGGCATCAACGATTACACCAGCTGGTTCGAAGGCGACAACGACATGTCGGGCCGGTATTTCGGCTATGACGGCCCGTGTCCGCCGTGGAATGACAGCGTCGTGCATCATTATCGCTTCGTCCTCTACGCGACCGACCTGGAGCGTTGCCCGGTCGATGGGGATTTCACGGGCCGGGACGTCATGGATGCGATCGACGGGCACGTGCTCACCGAAGCGAGGGTCGTGGGGACCTATACCCTGAATCCCGATTTGTAGGGCCGGTTTCAACCGGCCGTGCCGGCACCTACTCGCGCGGTACCGTGAAGTCGACGACCTCGGTATGGGTGTACGCCGCGTCACCGGCAGCCGGCGGATAGCGCCGCCCCAGCACGAGCTGCCGCGCCTGGTCCTCATAGATCCCGGCCGGCGCGGCGCCCGTGACCTCGACCTCCTCAACGCTGCCGTCCGGCGCGACGGTCACTTCCAGTTGCACGAAACCCGAGATCTCCCGCTGCCGCGCGGGCGGAAGCGGAATTTCCCCGAGTCCGGGTTTCGGCGGTGCGACGCGCCGATCGTCGCCGAGCAGTTCGGCCAGCTGCCTCCGGTCGTGTGCCGACAACAAGCGCAGTTCCTGCAGGTCGAGCTCGCGCTCCTCTTCGTCGAAGACGCCCCAGAACTGCAGGCCGGCAATCAGCATGAAGAGCACGACGATCGAAGCCAGCACGGACGAGCCGAGCAGGCGAATTGCTAACCGGACCCTCGAGTCGTGCGGCGCCATGTCACTCGCGCTTGTGAACCTCGCCGTCCTTCATGACGAAGCGCACGTCCTCTAGCACGGAAACGTCAGCCAGGGGGTCGCCCGACACCGCGATCAGGTCGGCCAGCTTGCCGGCCTCGACGGTGCCCAACTCGTCCGTCGCGCCGAGCACGGCCGCTGCGCCGGAGGTGGCCGAGCGGATGGCGTCCATCGCCGGCATGCCGCCCTCCACCATGTAGCGGAATTCCCGGGCGTTCAAGCCGTGCGGCCCGACGCCGGTGTCGGTTCCGAAAGCGATTTTCACGCCGGCGCGGTACGCCTTCGCGAAGGTATCCTGGATCTGCGGGCCCACGGCCGCGGCCTTCGGGCGCACGATATCCGGGAAATAGCCTTCGACCTCGGCCTTGTCGGCAACGAAGCGGCCAGCGCTGATCGTCGGCACGTAATAGGTGCCGTGCTGCTTCATGAGCGCGATCACCTCGTCGTCCATGTAGGTGCCGTGCTCGATCGATCTCACCCCCGCGCGGACAGCCCGCTTCATACCCTCCGCACCGTGCGCATGGGCGGCGACATGGAAATCGTAATCGTCGGCCGTCGCGACGATCGCGCGAATCTCTTCCTCGGTGAACTGCGGGTTCTCGCCGCTCTTTGCCAGGCTCAGCACGCCGCCCGTGGCCGTGATCTTGATCAGGTCCGCGCCGTCCTTGTAGCGCTGCCGTACCGCCTTGACGGCCTCCCACGGCCCATTGGCGACGCCGCCCTGCGGCCCGGGGTCGCCGCGGATCACGGGCGCCCAGCCGTTGGTGGGGTCGGCATGGCCGCCGGTCGACCCTATGGCCTTGCCCGCCGTGTAGATCCGCGGCCCGGGCAGCGCACCGGCGTCGACGGCATTACGCAAGGCGATGGTCGCATTGTAAACATCACCGAGGTCGCGGACTGTCGTGAAGCCGGCGAGCAAGGTCTTGCGCGCGTTGACAGCGGCCTTGACGGCGTAGTCCGCCTCGCTCAACTGAAAGCGGTCGATGTAACCGCCCTGTCGCTGCTCCGACGTGAGATGCGTATGCAGGTCGATGAGTCCCGGCAGGACCGTGTAAGCGTCGAGATCGACAAGCTCGTCGTCCGATCCGGGCTGGCGATATCCCCGCTCGACGGCGGAAATCCGGTTTCCTTCGATGACGATGGTGCGCTCTTCCGAGACCCGCCCCGCGGCGCCGTCGATGAGGCGGCCCGCATGGATCAGCGTGGCCGCGCCGGCGGAAGTCATGGTCGCGGCCAGCAGTCCGAGCAACAGTGAGGCGCTCACCAGGCGCCCGGCGGCCGCGGCCTCACTCGACATCCATGAGCTCCACGTCGAAGACGAGGGTCGCGCCCGGCGGTATCACGCCGCCCGCGCCGAGCTCGCCGTAGCCGAGCTCGGGCGGGATCAACAGGCGCCGCTCGCCCCCGACCTGCATGCCTGCCACGCCCTCGTCCCACCCGCGGATCACCTGGCCTGCGCCCAGTGCGAACCGGAATGGCGTGCCGCGGTCCCGCGAGCTGTCGAACTTCCGGCCCTTGCCCTCGGGCGCGGCGGGATCATACAGCCAGCCCGTATAGTGAACGACTGCGGTCTGTCCTGGAGCGACGGCAGCACCGGCGCCGGTTTTCGTATCGGTAATCACGAGCTCCTCGACCTCCTCGGGCAATACGGCTTGCGCTGCTTCGTCAACGGTTGTCTCCTGCGGCAGGCCGGCAACCGGACAGCACAGCACCAGCGCGGCGAGCACTCGAGTTGCGGAATGCATGGAAGATTTCCCCTGTCGGGCCGGAGCCCGCAATGATACATGCCCGCGGCGCCGGCCGGCCGGGGAATCGCCTCACGCCGGCTCCGGGCGCGAACAAGCCGCGCGGGCGCGCCTCAGACGTCGTCGCGCCGGGTCAGGGCAGCCAGGTAGGGATCGGATTCGAGCAGTATGCGCTCGTGCTCGAGCGGCAACGAATCGGGTTTGCGCTCGGTGGACGCGCCGCCGAACAGTGCGCTCAACAACCGGCTACGGTAGCTGAAGACGGGCTGAACGCCGCTGTCGTCGATGGTCTGGCTCATGTCTGGTCCATAGCTCGGGAACTTGCAGGCACAGGCTAGCGGAGGCTCGATGAACGCGCCGTGAACGAAATCACAGATCAGCCCGCCCCGCTGCTGGCGCGGCAGCGCGCAATGGTCAGCCGGCGCTGAGCTCGAGCAGGAGCTTGTTCATGCGCTTCACGTAGCCCGCGGGATCGGTCAACGGCTGGCCCTCCGCCAGTGTCGCCTGCTCGAACAGCATGAGCGACAGGTCGCCGAAGCGGGCGTCCTCGGATTCCGCATTCAGTTTCTGCACGAGCGGATGGCGGGGATTGAGCTCCAGCACGGGTTTCGCCTCCGGTACCTCCTGCCCGGCGGCGCGCAGGACCTGCTGCATCTGCCGGCCCAGGTCATGCTCGCCGATGACGATGCAGGCCGGCGAATCGGTGAGCCGGCGCGAAAGCCGCACGTCTGCGACCCGCTCGCGCAGGAATCGTTTCACTTTCTTGGCGAGACCTTTCATCGCCACTTCGACGTTCGCTTCGTCGCCGGCATCGCCATCCGTGCCGATACCCTCGAGATCCAGCTCCCCGCGACCGACGTCGCGCAAGGGCTTGCCTTCGAACTCCGCGAGATAGCCGATGACCCACTCGTCGATACGATCCGTCAGTAACAGCACTTCGATGCCGCGCTGGCGATAGATCTCCAGCCGCGGGCTGGCGCTCGCGGCGCTGTAGTTTTCGGCCGTCAGGTAATAGATTTTCTTCTGGCCCGGCGGCATGCGCGACACATAGTCGGCGAGCGACTGGTCCTGCTTCTCACCGCCATGCGTGGTTGCGAGCCTGAGCAAAGTGGCAAGGCGCTCGCGTTGTGCCGGATCCTCGGCCAAGCCTTCCTTGAGCACCTGGCCGAATTCGTCCCAGAATGTCTGATACTTCGCAGCGTCGTCGCCCGCCAGCTTTTTCAACATATCCAGCACGCGCCTGGTCAGCGCGCCGCGGATGGCCTCGACTCGAGCGTCCTGCTGGAGGAGCTCGCGCGACACATTGAGCGGCAGGTCGCTCGCGTCGACGACACCGCGTACGAAACGCAGATACAGGGGCAGAAACTGCGCGGCGTCGTCCATGATGAATACGCGCTGCACGTAAAGCTTGAGACCGTGCGCGGATTCGCGATTCCACAAGTCGAACGGCGCCCGCCCGGGAATGTAAAGCAGGCTCGTGTACTCGCGCTTGCCCTCCACCCGGTTGTGGCTCCAGGCGAGAGGCTCGGAGAAATCGTGCGCGACGTGGCGATAGAACGTCCTGTACTCCTCGTCGTCGACTTCGCCCCGCGGCCGCGTCCAGAGTGCGGTGGCCGAGTTGACGGTTTCGACGTCGCCAACCGCATGCCCTTCCGCGCCGGCCGCCGGGCGCATGCGCACCGGGAAGCCGATGTGGTCGGAGTACTTGCGCACCAGTGCGCGCAGCCGGTCAGGGTCCGCGAACTCGCCTGCCGTCTCGCGCAGGTGCAGCACGACGGAGGTGCCGCGCGCCGGCCGTGCCACCGTCTCCACTGTGAACTCGCCATCTCCCGCGGATACCCAGTGCACGCCCGATTCAGCGCCGGCACCGGCGCGGCGCGAATAGACCTCGACCTGCTCGGCGACGACGAAGGCGCTGTAGAACCCCACGCCGAACTGGCCGATAAGGCTGGCGTCCTTCTGCTGGTCGCCGGTCAGCCCGGCAAGAAATTGCGCGGTGCCGGATTTCGCGATGGTACCGAGCTGCTCGATGATCTCGGCGCGCGACATGCCGATGCCGTTATCGCTGATTGTAACCGTGCCGGCCTCCGTATCGACCTCGACGCGGATTTCGAGCTCGGGAGTCTCCTCGAGCAAAGCGGGGTCGGACAGTGCCTCGAAGCGAAGCCGGTCGGCGGCGTCCGAAGCGTTGGAGATCAGCTCGCGCAGGAATATCTCGCGATTGCTGTACAGCGAGTGAATCATAAGGTGAAGCAATTGCTTCACCTCGGCCTGAAATCCGAGCGTCTCGCGTCGCGCGTCGGGCATCGTCAGTCCTCGTGCATCGTTCGCGAACCGCCGCAGCGGCGGACCGGCCCGAATGGAATGTGGGGGGCCGCGCGCCGGGTTTCAAGCCGGCGCGCGGGCGGCAGCGAAACGCGTCAGCCGAAAAGCAGTACGCCGAGCGTGGCCGTCAGGACGGTGAGAATGGGTGCACGCAGCGATTCCCAGAGCATGGGGATGGTGAGAACCAGGTCCTCGAGGTCGTCGAGGAATTGCAGCATGATTTCCATGGAAGCTGAACGCAGCGCCGGTGGGATCGGCGCCGCAACTGTAGCGGCCCGCACGCGGATCGGCCGTGATCCAGTTCACAGCCGCGCCGGACAGGGCGGCGCGGCTCGCGTCCCTGCCCGCGCTGCGCGCAGGTGCCGAAGGCGATGCAGCCGGTGACGGCGGGGAGCGTGGCCCAGGCGAGGCCGGCGAGCGGACGGACAGACGCCGGCCGACCGAGCGAGATGCTATCGGTACTTACAGACCGCACTAGTCGCGCGGCGGTCTGGCCGGTCTGGCAGCGTTCTCCGGAGCCGGCGGATGCTCGGCGACGGCCTTGCGGGCTCCCTCGATCGCGCGAGCCACCCAGTCGCGCCGCGAGATCGGGTTTTTCGGCCGGTCCCCGCCAGCGGGCTTTTTGCTCATACGGTCAGGCTCGTCGTGCCGTGTCTTGATAATTGTGCGCCCCGGGGGGGCTCGGCTGCCGTGAACCGGTTCACGGCCGACCCACCCCTTCGCCGACACGCACTTCAGCAGATGCACCATTTGTAATCAAGTGTTTATAATGTACTATTCAGCTGGGTTCGAGCTCAGTTGCTGCAGGGCTGGGGCGCGGGGGGCAGAGGTGGCCGTTCAAAAGATCGTCGTTCTCAACCCGAAAGGCGGCTCGGGCAAAACCACGATCGCCACCAACCTGGCCAGCTATTATGCCGTCCACCATCAGCATCCCACGCTGATGGATTTCGACGCGCAGGGCTCCAGCATGCGCTGGGTGCAGACTCGCGCCGCGGGGCTGCCGCCCGTTCACGGCATCCCCGTGTACGAACGGCTGCCGAACGTCACGCGCAGTTTTCAGCTTCGTCTGCCGCCGCAGTGCCAATGTGTCATCGTCGACACCCCGGCGGCGCTCGACAATCAGCGCCTGCAGGACATCACGCGCGGCGCCGACGCGATAGTCGTGCCTGTGCTGCCATCGGACATCGACATTCACGCGGCCGCACGCTGCATCGCCGACCTGCTGCGGGTAGCCAAGATCCGTCGATCCGAGAACCGCATCGGAGTGATCGCCAACAGGGTGCAGCGGCGCAGACACACCTACCAGGCGCTGATCCGGTTCCTCAAGACGTTGTCGATCCCGATGGTGGCATCCTTGCGCGACTCGCATAATTATCTGCGTGCATCGGAGTGCGGCCTCGGCATTCACGAGCTCGATGAAACGCGGGCGCGCGTCGACATCGACCAGTGGTTGCCGCTGACCCGATGGCTGGACGCCCATCCGGCGCAAGCAGTGCGGACGGCGGCGCACGGCTGAGAGCAGGCACTGAGCCTCAGCGCTTGTCGCTCTTCCAGTTTTCCCGGATCTGGTGCATCCAGCGCTTGTAAGCCTGGAGCGTGTACAGCGAGGCGTGCACGCGGCGCAGGCCGTTAACCCGCGGCTTGGCGCTATTGCGAAGACAGGTCGGCATGCCGGGCTGCAAATCCGCCTCGAGCACGCTGGTATCGTCCGCGCTGCCGTCCGTTTCCGGCCGCTGATTGGTGTTGTAATGCTTGTGGCGCGCCATGGTTTTCCGTGAATCACCTGGACGGTACGACACTAGCCAGGGTCCGGTGCGCGAGCCAGGAACTGAGTCACAGAGCGCTGCGCCGCAACGCTTATGTCAAACTGCGGCAGGCTGTCGCGTGACGGCCGTCTGCGGGAGAGTGCGCCCGGTCGGTGGTCAGGCGACAATGCGATAGCAGGGCCGGTAATCGGTCCCCGGAAGGCGCATGCGCTTCTGGGCGACGAACGAGGCAAGCAGCTCGTCGAGCGGCCGCATGATGCCGGGGTCGCCGTGGATCTCGAAAACGCCGTACTGTTCGATGAGCCGGATGCCTCGATCCTTGACGTTTCCGGCGACGATTCCCGAAAACGCCCGGCGCAGGTTCGCTGCCAGCTCGTGCCGTTCCATGTTCTCGCGGATTTCGAGCGCAGCCATGCTCGAGTGAGTGACCTCGAACGGCATTTGAAAAGCCGGATCGATTTTCAACGTCCAGTTGAAATAGAAGGCGTCGTTGGCCGCGAGCCGGAACCTGCGCACCTCGTCGATCCCGGCGGTCAACGCGCGCGCTACCTCGACCGGGTCGCCGATAATGACGCGGTACAGCCGCTGGGCCTCGGGGCCGAGGGTTGCGCCGATGAAATCGTTGATACGCCGGAAGTATTCGGCGCTGCTCGGCGGCCCGGTGAAGATCAGCGGAAACGGCAGCTCGGCATTCTCCGGATGCAGCAGCACGCCGAGCAGGTAAAGAATCTCCTCGGCGGTTCCCGCGCCCCCCGGGAACACGATGACGCCGTGCCCTGCGCGAACGAAGGCCTCGAGCCGCTTCTCGATGTCCGGCAGGATGACCAGCTCATTGACGATCGGGTTCGGCGATTCCGCGGCGATGATGCCCGGCTCCGTGATGCCGATGTAGCGGCCGTCACGGATACGCTGCTTGGAATGGCCTATGGTCGCGCCTTTCATGGGTCCCTTCATGGCGCCCGGACCGCAGCCGGTGCAGACGTTGAGGCTCCTCAGGCCAAGTTCGTAGCCGACCTCCTTCGTGTAATCGTATTCCACGCGGCTGATGGAGTGTCCGCCCCAGCACACGGCGATGCGCGGTTCCACCTGGGGCTTGAGGATCTGCGCGTTGCGCAGGATATGGAACACAGCGTCGGTAACGCCGGCCGAGGTGTCCAGCGCGTAGCGGCCGCTGTCCTGGATCTCGTTCTTGACGTAAACGATGTCGCGCAGGACCGCGAACAGCAGCTCCTTGATGCCCTGGATCAGCGTGTCGTCGACGAATGCGATCGCCGGCGCGTTGACGACCTCGAGCTTGATGCCGCGGGCCTGCTGCACGATGCGGATGTCGAAGTCGCGATATTGTTCGAGGACCGCCCGCGCGTCATCGGTGTGCGTGCCCCAGTTCAGCACGGCGAGCGCGCAACGACGGAACACTTCGTGCTCGCTGTCGAGGCTGGTGCCGCGCAGCTGACTCACCTCCGTCTGGGACAGGACCTCGAGACTGCGCGTCGGCGCGATGCGCACGCTGGTGCCGGGCAGCGAGTCCGGCACGGGTTCGGGCTTCAAGTGGGGCGTCATCTCGAATTCGCCGGCGCCGCGGGAACGGGCACCGGCCGCGGTTACGGCAGGATCTCGACCGGCGTGCCGGCGCGGGTCAGCATCCAGATATCGACCATCGCGGCATCGGATACGGCGATGCAACCGTCGGTCCAGTCGCGGCTCGCGTAATAGGCGCGCGAATATATCGGCGAATTCGGTTGTCCGTGGATCATGATGGCGCTGCCCGGCGCCACGCCGCGGTCGCGCGCGCCGGCGCGGTCCTGCTCGTTCGGATAGCTCACCTGGATCGACAGGAAATAGCTGCTGTTGGAATTGCGGCGTCCGAGGCGATAGACGCCCTCGGGCGTGCGCAGGTCGCCCTCCTGCTGCTTGTGCCCGACCGGTTGCTTGCCGAGGCGCACATCGTGCGTGCGGATCACTTCCTCGCCACTCATCAGATACAGCTTGCGCTCCGACTTCCTGACCACGACCCGGTCGGCGAGCCCGGGCTCGGCCGCCGCCCGGTCGGTATTTTCGACCTCGGCGATGTCGGCGGCCGCCGGCGCGGCGGCCGAGGCCAGGGTGATCAGCAGCGCGGCGGCCGCCAACTGTATGAAAGGATTGCTATTCCTGCGCATGGCCCGGGCAATATATCGCCGACGGGGAAACCCGATCAAGGGACCCGTTCACAGGTCCTCCTCCGGCGCGAACGGCTCGTCGATAGCCGGCGACGGCCGGGTGAACCAGCGCGGCCCGGTCCCGGTCATGTACAGGCAGTCCTCGAGGCGCACACCGAACTCGCCCGACAGGTAGATCCCCGGCTCGTTGGACAGGCACATGCCGGGCGCAAGCGGCGTGGTTTCGCCGTGCACGAAGTTGATGCGCTCGTGACCGTCCATGCCGATGCCGTGCCCGAGCCGGTGAGGCAATCCGGGCAGCCGGTAGCCCGGCCCGTAACCCTGCTCCGCATACCACTCGCGAACCGTGTCGTCGACTTGCCCTGCCGGCGTGCCGGGCTGCGCCGTTTCGAATGCCAGCTCCTGCCCGCGCTGCACGGTTCGCCATACGTCGCGCTGCCGCCTGCTCGGCTCGCCGAAAACGAAGGTCCTCGAGATGTCGGACGCGTAGCCGAGCACGTCGCAGCCGCAATCCATGAGCACAACTTCGCCCTCGCGCACGAGCTGCGGCTGATCGGAACCGTGTGGATAGGCGCTCGCCTCGCCGATCAGGGCGAGCGCAAACCGGTGCCGACCGCCGAGCGCGGCAGTTTCGCGGGCCATCGCTGCGGCGATATCCGCAGAGGTCATGCCGTTCCCGATGCCGGCGACGACGACCCGATAGGCGGCCAGGGTCACGTCGCTGGCCATCTGCATGAGCCGGATCTCGTGCGCGGACTTGTACATGCGGCAGGCGTCGACGATCGGCGCCCCGGAGGCGATGCCGCGCCCCGGCATCGCGCGCTGCACGCCCTCGGTGACGAAGTAACGCACTGTTTCCTCGATGGCGAGCGGGCCGTCTCCCGCCCGCCGATCGGCGAGGACGCCGGCGATCAGCCGGAACGGGTTTTCGTGCTCGTGCCAGGTGCGCACGTCGTCGCCGAAGCTCATGCGTTCCCGGAGCGAGGCTTCCTCGAAATACGGCGTCACCAGTGCCAGATCGCCTTCGCGCGGCAGCACGGCCGCGGTCAGGCGCTCGCTGCGCCACCAGTCGATACCCGTGAAGTAGAGCATCGAGGTGCCGGGCTCGAGGAGCAGCGCGGCGAGCCCGGACTGCCGCATGAGCTTCTGTGCCTTGCCGATGCGCGCACGCCGCTCGTCGAGCGAGATGGGCTCCGCGCCTGCAGTCAGCGATTGCCGGTCGGCACCCTTGGCCGGGTGAATCGCTGCAGTCAGCGGCGAGACCTGCGCGAGCGGCGCGAGCGCTCCGACCGTGCCGGCCTGCCTGAGGAAATCGCGCCGCGTGCTCATTGCGCCGCGTCCGGCTGCCGGTCGTCCAGTCCGAGCACGCCGGTTCCCTGCTCGAACACGATGTCGACCGGGATGCCGGCCTGCTCGAGCCGTGCAAGATCCGCGGCGAGCTCGGGACCGACGCTGCCCATCTCGTTCATCAGCGCCTGCACGCCGGCGTAGTCGCCGTCGCCCTGCAGGATCAGGATGCGCGCCGAGAGCGCATCGATGGCGCGCTGCATATTGTCGAACTCGACGCGATAGCGGCCCGTGTCGGCGTCACGCTCGAAGGCCTTCATGTCGGCGAAGAAATTGAAGCGCACCATGTTAGCCTGGCCGTGCGCGCTCGAGTCGCCGAAGCGCACGGAACGGAAGATGCCCGCGAGAAAGGTCACGTAATTGTCCATGAGCGAGCCTTCGCCCATCTCGCCTTCCTCGAACAGGCTCGTGATCATGTACAGGCCGAGCACGTCCGCCTTGCCTTCCTCCACGCTCGAGGCCAGCTCCGCGAGAGCCTCTCGCACCGTGCCGCGGTCATCGATGGTGTTGCTTATCCCCAGCCCGTGCGCCACCTCGTGGAACATTGTGTTGGCGAAGAACGCGTCGAACGTCACATGCTGCAGCTGATCCGGCGCGATCAGCTCTTCGGCTATAGGGGTCAGGATATTGTCGAACTTGGCGCGCATGGCATTCTTGAGCTGCAGACGGCGGGTGCCCTTTTCACGCTGCACGCGCTCGTCGTTCGGCAGGTTGATGGCGATGGTTTTCGCACCGGCGTTGCTGTGTCCGGCATAGTAGAGGACGTCGTAGGCATAGAGATCGGACTCCGACCCCGGGGTCTCGGCCTTGTAAGGCTCCGGCACCGGCAGCCCGCGCTGCAGCGCGGGCAGGAAACCGGCGAATCGCGCCAGGCGTTCGCTCCATTCGACATCCTTGAGCAGCACGTAAGCCTCATACGCCGCGCGCGCGCCCAGCATCTGGTCCTCGTAGGTCTCTATCGCGCCGATGACCACGTCGATGCGATTGGTCTTCATCTCCATCCAGGCGAGATCGCTCGCCAGATAGTCGTCGCTCACGAGTGCCTGCGCACGCAGCTCCAGATAGCGGGAGAGCCCGGCGTCGTCGGCGAGCGCCGCCGCTCGGCGCAGGAGCGCCGCCGCGCGCTCGAGCTCGCCCGCGTATGCGACGTGGTAGGGCACCGTTTCCAGCTGCCCTGCCTTGTCCCGCCGCACCAGCGAATAAAGTCCGCGGGCGTCGTCGAGATCGGCGCTTTCGAGCTCTTCGATGGTCATGTCCGCCGGATAGAAATTGGCGCCCGGCGGCTTCGGGCCTACACCCGGCACAAAAGGCCGGTCACCGTTCAGGCGGTCCCACGGGCCGTAATTCATCTCCGCGAAACGCAGCGTCGGCTCATCGCGAATGCGCTCGGCCAGAGCCGCTTTCTCGCCCCAGGCCTGGCGCCAGAACAAGTCGTCCATGATGGTCGACGCATCGATGAGCAGCGCGAGAATCGCCTTCTGGTCAGCGGACAATGCGCCGAGATCCGCCGCCAGCCGCACGGGCGCGTAGATATGCAACCGATCGCGCGCATAAGCCGCAAGCTCGCCCTCGGCCGTCTGCGCGGCCTGCGCGGCGCTGTCGTGCGGCGCGGATTCGGCGGGCGCGGCGGATTGCCCGGCGGGATCCCCGCATGCGCCCACCGTGAGCGCAAGCAGGGCAACCGCGGCGCTCCGCAGGAAATTCCGGATCGACATCGACAAAATCCTCCCTAACGCCGGGCGGTTATTCTTCCGACATGTGCCGGTACCGGAAATCGATCGGTGGCGCAAAGGTTTCCTTTATCGCCCGCGGTGAGACCCAGCGCAGGAGGTTGAGGACGCTGCCGGCCTTGTCATTGGTACCGCTGGCGCGGCCGCCGCCGAATGGCTGCCGGCCGACGACCGCGCCGGTGGGCTTGTCGTTGATATAGAAGTTGCCGGCTGCGAACCGCAGCATGCGCGTCAATCGGGCGATCTCCGCGCGATCGCGGCAGAACACGGCGCCCGTCAGGGCGTACGGGCTGGCGCGGTCGAGTGCGGCGAGCGCGGCGTCGATGCGCTTGTCCTCATATCGATAGAGAGTAAGCACGGGCCCGAAAATCTCTTCGCGCATGAGCCTTGTGTCCGGCGCATCCGCCGCCACGAGCGTCGGCTCTATGAACCAGCCTTCCCGATCGTCACCCTTACCACCGAGAATGACCGCGTGGTCGGACGATCGCCGTGCATGCTCGATGTAACCCATCACGGAGACGTAGGCCTTCGCATCGATGACCGCGCACATGAAATTGCGGAAGTCCATTGGCGATCCTACCCGAATCTGCGCGGTCTGCGCGGTCAAAGCCTCGAGCACCCGCTCCCAGAGGCTCGCGGGGATGAATGCCCGGCTCGCAGCCGAGCATTTCTGTCCCTGGTACTCGAACGCGCCGCGCACGAGCGCCGTGACCAGCGGCTCGAGCTCCGCGCTGGGATGCGCGAACACGAAATCCTTGCCGCCGGTCTCGCCGACGATGCGCGGATAGCTGCGGTAGTCGGCAATGTTCGCACCGATCCGGCGCCACATATTGTGGAACGTGCCCGTGCTGCCCGTGAAATGGATTCCGGCGAGACCGGGGCTCGCCAGCGCCGGATCGCCGACGTCGGCGCCGTCGCCCGGCAGAAAGTTGATGACCCCCGGCGGCAGCCCCGCAGCCTCCAGCACTTCCATGATGACGTAGCTGCTGAGAATAGACGTCGTCGCGGGCTTCCATATCACGGTATTGCCCATCATCGCCGGCGCGGTCGGCAGGTTGCCCGCAATGGAGGTGAAGTTGAAGGGCGTGACGGCGAAGACGAAACCTTCGAGAGGCCGGTGGTCGAGCTGATTCCACTCGCCCGGCGCGGAACCTGGCTGCTCCTCATACGCCTGGTGCATGAAATGCACGTTGAAGCGCCAGAAATCGATGAGCTCGCAGGCCGCGTCGATCTCCGCCTGAAAAACGGTCTTGCTCTGGCCGAGCATGGTGGCCGCGTTCATGCGGTCGCGAAACGGGCCGGCGAGAAGCTCGGCAGCCTTGAGGAACACGGCGGCGCGCTGCTCCCAGGCGAGCCCGCCCCACGCGGTATGCGCGGCAGACGCCGCCGCAACGGCGCGCTTGACCTCGTGCGCGCCGCATTTTTGAAATCTCGCGAGCAGCTTTGCGTGCGCGTGCGGCTGCCGGCACTCGCCTACGTTGCCGGTGACGGCGGGCTCGCCGCCTATGCAGCCACGAATCTCGAGCGGCTCGGCGGCGCTCATTGCTTCGAGCGTCGCCTTCAGCGACTCCCGCTCGGGCGAGCCGGGCGCATATGAGCGAACGGGTTCATTTTCCGGTACGGGAACGCGGCTGAGCTGATCGTGAGTCATGGCGGGGAGCACAGTATACGTGCGCACCCGCAGCCTTGAAACTGCGCGAAGCGGTGATCCGGCGGGCCGCTCGAGCGGCCTCAGGGTCAGGGCATTGCAGCGGCCGACGTGAGTTTGTCGATGTAGTGCAGCGACTCGAAAGCGCGCAGATCGAACTCGTCCTCGTCTATGGCGCGATTGAGCCACAGGCGCGCCTCGTCATACTGACCAAGATCGATATATGACGAACCGATGCCACGCAGCACGCGTCCCTTGACGGCGGGCGCAAGCCCGAGCTTTTCGATCAGGCTCAGCGCCTCGCGGTAGGCGCGCAGGGCGTTCTGCGGACGAGCGAGCTTCTGCAGCACGAAGCCCGCTTCGATGCGCGCCTGCACCTCGTACGGCGCGAAGGCCATCACTTTGTTGAGAGCGGCAATCGAGCCGGCCCAGTCCCGCTGGTGTGCGCGGGCGAGCCCGGCGATGAAAAGGGCGTCGCAATAGGTCGGCTCCAGCCAGACCAGCGAGGCCGATGTGTACCCGGACTTGAAACGTTCGAATTCGGACTGGTTGAGGAAGCAGTGGTACTCGCCCGGCGCGGCCGCCATCGCTTGCTCGAAGGAACCGGCGAGATCCAGGGCCACCCCCTCGGCGGCATCGAGCTGGCCGGCATCGAGCAGATGCCCGGCCTCGAACACGCGGGCGCGCAGCCCTTCGATGGTCAGCAGCTGGTGGTTGGGCCGTGCGGTGTCGACCGGCGGGGTGGTCGCGCCCCAGGCGGCTGCGGTGAGCAGACCGAGCGATAAACAGACCGGCGCAGCAAGCTTCATTCCCCGACCCCCTCGACTTCGGACACCGCGGAGTCTATCGATGCGAGCGCGTGGAAGACGGGACCTGGTTCTCAGAAAAGACTTCCGTTCGCGGACAGGCCGCCGCTGCCGGCGGCCGGCTGAGAGCCGAACACGGGTACCCCTCCCCCTCGCGGCCGAGACTAGCAGAAGTCCCTGGGACGAGGGAAGAATCTTCTGCGAAATCTTGCAATTGCATGGGCTTGTTCAGCCACCCGGTTAAGGTAGCGGACGCTCGCGGCCACGCGGGCTGCGGGGCCGGGGTTTCAGCCCAGGCGGATCTGGATGATCTCTACGGCGCGGCGCAGCCCGCGCGCGACCACGTCGCTCTGCCCGTGGCGCAGGATGAGATAACCGGCACCCTCATAGCCGCCCGGCTGGACTTCGCCCACTTGCGGCAGCCGGGCTTCGACGACCAGCGCACCGATCTCGCGATGGGCGCGGTCGAGGCCGTCGATGCCCTGCACGCGGCCCGCGCCCTGCCCGCGCAGATAGGCCGCGCCGCTCGACCAGCGCCGCCCGGGCACGACGAACTCGTCGCACACCGCCAGTCGCGGCCAGGCGCGATAGAAGTCCATCTCGCAGGCATAGGAGATCAGGCTCGTGAACTGCGCACCGGGCGGTCTCGCGCCGACCTCGGAGATCGCGACGGTGCCGTCCGGCCTGTGAAACCATTCCATGTGGCTGAGGCCGTTCTCGAGCCCGAGTGCCGCGAGCGCGCGGGGCGCGAGCGCGCGGATATCGGCGAACTCCGGCGTTTCGATCTCGCGAGGCAGATGCACGCACCACTGGATCCACGGGTTCTCGAGCACCTCGAGCGGGGACGGCAGGTAGCGCGATATCGAGTACCAGACCATCCGGCCGTCGAGCAATACGCTGTCGAAGGAGTATTCCCGGCCGGACATGAATTCCTCGAACAGCGCAGGCCGGTCCGGGCGGGGCGGATGGCTGCGCAGATACTCGGCGAGATCTCGATCGTCGCCGAGCCGGAACGTGCCGCTCGCACCCGCTCCGGCCGGCGGCTTGACGACCACGGGATAACCGGTCGCAGCGATCAGCTCGCGCGCGTGCACCGGCTCGGTGACCAGTCGATGGCGTGCACAGGGAATGCCGGCCGCCTCGAGCACGGTCTTCATGCGCGCCTTGTCGCGAAAGTTCAGCGCGGCGTCCACGCTGGCGCCGGGCAGCCCCAGCGCGGCGCGCGCCTCTGCGAGCGGGACCTGAAGTTGCTCGAGCGTGCCGATCAACCGGTGGGGCGCGCCGAATTGTGGCCGGAGCCGGCGCACGGCGTCCAGAATCTGCTGCGAATCCAGGGCGTTCTCGACCTGCCGGTGCGCGGCGACGCGCGAACGCAACAGCGGCGGCAGCTTGTCGGCAGGATCCTGGCTGACGACGGCGAGCCGCACGCCGGGCAAGAGCGCCGTGCCCTCCACGAACCGCAGCGTGGTGTCCATGAAGAACGGCAAGACGAAGATCACGTTGCGCATCCGGCCACCGCTGTTTGCGAATGCCCGCCGATCGATTATCAATATCCCAGCATAAGCGAAGCGACAGCGAGGCTACGATGGCCGCGCTCGACATGGCGGGGGTGACCCTGGCGCGCGACCTCGCGGCGCGGGAAGTGGCCGTCGCACTGCGTCACCCCGGCTGGGTGCGCACGGCGCACGGGAGCGGCAAGATCGGTCCGGCGGAGGCCGCAGCGGGCCTGCTTGCCCGCATCGATGCGTTGGACCTGGCGAGCTCCGGCAGCTTTCGGCATGCCGACGGCGCGACGCTGCCCTGGTTAGCCGGCTGCGCCGGCAGCAGCCTCAGTCGAGGGCGGAAAGCGTCGCCGACCGCGCGGCGCGCCCGTCCGGCCGCTGCGGCGTCGACTGCTCGACCGCCGCGGCGGGCTCGCGCTGCGTCTCAACCAGCTCCGGGATAACCAGTGTGGTGCCGGGATGTACGTTGTCGAGATCGACATCCGGGTTGTACTGCCTGAGCAGCCAGACCGGCACGCCGTATTTCCGCTGCGCGAGCACCCACAGCGACTCGCCGCGGCGGACGATATGCGTGCGCGTGTCCCGGATCTGGTGGTTGACGAAGAATGCCTCCTGCAGCGCCCGCTGATAGTCCACGCGCCGCCGCTCGAACTCCGCTGCCGTGACCTTGGAGAAATCGAGCTTGAGCCTGCGCCCGATCACGACCGGCCGCGTGAAGCTCATCGCGTTGATGCGGCGGAGCTGGCTCGCGCGAAGCTCCAGCCACTCGGCATAGTGGCCCAGGGTTTCGGCCGCCTGCACCTCGATGGTTTCGTCGCCGGCCACCGTGTAATCGCCAGGATCCGCGGTGAGCGCGGGATGAGCGCCGGCAAGCACTTGTGAACCGAACTCCGAGGCTTCCTCGTCGGAGGTCGGTTCCGCCGATTCGACTTCCGCGACCAGGCTTTCGCTGAGCTCCGGCTCCTCGGCGGCAATGGCGACCACCTCGACCGGCGGCTCCGCGCCGGCCTCGACTACCGCCTGCGCCGTGGCCACTGCCGCGGCCTCGTCGGGCGGCACCGCGAGGCGGAGCTTCTCACCCGCCGCGATGCGGTTGCGGTCGGTGAGCCCGTTCAGGGCCAGAAGCTCACTCTCGGACAGATCGAAGCGGCGCGCGATTGCAGACAACGAGTCACCGCGCCGGACGACGTAGATGCCGTCGGCAGGCGGCACCAGCGCCGTGAAGGCGAGCGCAGGCGCGGCGCCCGCGCCCGCGCCCGGCAGGCGCAGGACCTGCCCCGCGCGTATGCTGTGGCGGCTTCGCAGCCCATTGAGATCAACGAGCTCCTGAATGGCGGCGCCATAACGGGCGGCGATCGTCGACAGCGTGTCTCCGCGCACGATGGTATGGAAAAGGTCGGGCGTCTGCGCCGCGAAGCGCTCCGCCGGGCTGATCGCGGCCAGCATCTCGGCCGCGGGCCGCGCGAGCGCGTGGCGCGGCAGTCGCAGCTTGAATCCGCGCGGCACGTGCTTGCTGCCGCTCCACACCGAAGCCATGAGCGAGGGATTGCTCTGCATGAGCGTCGAGCGGTCAACGCCGAAGGCGCGCTCGAGCGTGGCGGCGGACACGTAGTCGGTCAACTCGACGACTTCGTAATCGACGGCGCGCGCGCGACGCATGGGGCCGAAATACTTGTCGGGATTGCGGTCCACCTCGAGGGCAGCGAGAAACGCGAGGTAGAAGTTTCGCGAGGCGAATCCGAAGGTCCGGCCGCGGTACTGGCGGACGATGGTCAGCACGTCGGTCGTGCCGTGCAGCCGGATCGCCCGGCGCATGCCGGCCGCGCCGTGGTTGTAAGCGATCAGCGCGAGCGGCCAGGTGCCGGTGACCTCGTAGTTGTGCTTGAGGAGCTGGGCCGCGGCCAGCGTCGAAGCGAACGGATCCATGCGCTCGTCCACGACATGGTCGATGCGCATGTAGCGTCGACCGGTGGAACGCATGAACTGCCACATGCCGGCGGCGCCGACCTTCGACCACGCAGCGGTGTTGAACGAGGACTCGACGTGCGGCAGCGCGGCGAGCTCCGGCGGCAAGCCCATCGCCTCGAACGAAGCGCGGATATGCGGCACCCAGGCCCCGGAACGTACCAGGCCCTCACGGAACCGATTCGACTGGCCCAGCTGAAAGCGCAGGTCTGATACGCCTTCGGCAAACCGCGCCTTACCGATCCCATCAGGCCACAGCTCAAGTACGCGCTTTTCCTCCGCGCTCAGTCCGTCGCGCTCGCCGCGGGCGAGTTTCTTCAATATCGCCGTATAGCGATCTTTGGCGTCGGTGACCGTCCGGCTGCGTGTGCGCGGGCTTGCACCCGCAGGGAAACGCAGTGTTTCGTACACGATCGACAGGTCGCGCGCGTCATGCAGAAAACCGCCATTCGTGTCGATCTCGGTATAAACGCGCACCCAGAAACGCACGTCCGGCTCGAGTTCCGGTGGCCGCGGAAAATCGCCCTCCGCTGCCCACAGCGGAGGCGCCAGCGCGGTCAAGGCCGCGAGCGCGAAATATCGGTATCCCTTCACTGCCCCTCCCGAGATGTTCAGTGTGTCTTATAACCGATAACGCGACCCCGCTTGAATGACCGAAATCACAGAACCGTCCGCGCCCGGTAGCGGGGGGCGTCTCAGATCAGCCCGAGCACGCCGATAACCATCAGGTAGACCGCCACGATGTAGTTGAGCAGGCGCGGCACGATAAGAATCGCAATACCGGCCAATATGGCGAGAACCGGCTCCAGCGCGAGATTGATGGTCATGGCGTGCTCCGACCGCGAGTGACGCCGCCATTGTCCGGCAGGCCGGGGGCTGCAGGCAATCGCCGACACTCCGGCTGGCGCAAGCCCACCTGCGCGCGCGCCCGGCACGGCATGGGTTGAAAAGTTTTCAACTCTGTCCGCTGTCCTGTACCCATTTGGCGACAGCCAAACGGTGCCTTTGGCGCTGCCGCCGCGAAGAGCGCGGCCGCGTCTGAGGCGGGTGTCAGTAACGTCTTGAATTGATCCTGTTTTCTGTGGGTTGGCACGTTGATTGCTACCGACACTCGTGCAGGCCCAGGACGGGTCTTGCCCAAAGCATCGAGACACTCAAAGGAGATATGCATGAAAAAGCAGCTTGCAATCGCGCTCGGCATTTCGCTCGCCACGGGCGCCGCGATGGCCAACGAAGGCGACTACGGTCAGAAGGAGTCGCTGGCAACGGGGCAGCAGACGGCGATGAGCTTCGAGAGCCTGGACGTCAATCAGGACAGCCTGATCAGCGAGCAGGAAGCCATTGATTCCCGGGTCCTGGATTCGGAGGCCTTCGCCAGCGCGGATACCAACCAGGACGGCTACCTGTCGCGCACCGAGTTCGACGCCAGCGTCGGCGTGGGAACGGATCCCGGCCTGGGTACCGAGTCCGACATCGAGCTCGAGGACGACGCCAGCTGACACGCCCGTTCTGACGGACGTGTGACAGATCATGGGAGACAGGGACGTCCCCACCCTATTTCAGTTTCGACGACGGTGACATGAGGTCGCCTCGTCGGATTTGCGACGCACTCGAAGGAAACACAACGCATGCAGAAACATTTGACGATCACGGGCTCGTTGCTGTTCGTTTCTCTGCTCGCCCCGGGTCTGACCCCCGCGCAGGCGCCGACCGAGCCGGCCGCCAGCCAGCCGCAGGCCGGTGAGCAGGTGGCGCCCACCTTCGAGAGTATCGATCTCGACAAGGACAACCTGGACAGCGAGCAGGAAGCCACCTCCGCGAAGGCGATGACACCGGAGGCATTCGCTGCCGCCGACGCCGACCGGGACGGTTACCTGACGCGGGACGAGTTCGAGCTCGGCGCCTGACGGCGGCGGGACGCCGCGACGCAGGCGCTGACGCAGGGAGCCGCAGCGCCACAGGGATCGCCGGCACGGCAAGTGCCGTCCGGCACGCCGACCGCCGGCGGCAAGGATGCAGGTTTCATGCGGCGGGCCACGGGCGACAGGGATGTCGCCCTCTTTGTTTGGTCGTCCCCCGGGCCTGCCCGCGGGCCGGTTATCCACGCCTGGATGCAGGACGCCTGCGCGCCGGGAATGCACTACCCCCGCTTTCAGCATGCGCGCCGTCCGCCCGGCGCTGGCACGCAAATTGCAGCCGGGGTCCCTCGTGCGCGCAGGAGGCGCCATGAGCCTGAAATCCATCAACCCGGCCGACGGAAGCCTCATCCAGGAGCTCGAGCCCTGGGACGGTGAGCGCATCGAGCAGGCGCTCGACTGCGCCGCGCGGGCCGCGACGGGCTGGGCTCGCGAGCCGGTTCAGGCGCGTGCGCAGCGCCTGAGCGCCGTTGCGGCGCTGCTGCGCGAACGCCGTGACAAGCTAGCGCGCCTCATGACAACAGAGATGGGTAAGCTCATCGGCGAGGCGCGGGCCGAGATCGAGAAATGCGCCTGGGCGTGCGACTTCTACGCCGGGAATGCGGCGCGCTTCCTCGCCGACGAGCCGGTCGAGACAGATGCCGGAAGGAGTTTCGTCACCTACCAGCCGCTCGGGGCCGTGCTCGCCGTCATGCCCTGGAACTTTCCCTTCTGGCAGGTATTCCGGTTTGCGGCGCCTGCGCTCGCGGCAGGCAACGTGGGACTGCTCAAGCACGCGTCGAACGTCTCGCTCTGCGCGCTCGCCATCGAGGATGTCTTCGAGGACGCGGGATTTCCGCCAGGCACTTTCACCGCCCTGCTCGTCGATACCGAGCAGGTGGCCGATCTCGTCGGGGACACGCGCGTGCGCGCCGTCACCTTGACCGGCAGCGAGCCGGCCGGACGCGCTGTCGCCCGGGCCGCCGGCGAGAACCTGAAGAAGACCGTGCTCGAGCTCGGCGGCTCGGACCCGTTCCTCGTGCTCGATGATGCCGATCTCGAGCCGACCGTCGAGAATGCCGTGAAGTCGCGTTTCCAGAACGCGGGGCAAAGCTGCATCGCGGCGAAGCGCTTCGTCGTGACCCCGGGCGTCGCCGATGAATTCCTCGAGCTCTTCCGCAAGGCGGTAGCCGCGCTCCGCCCCGGAAACCCGCTCGACGAAGCGTCCACGCTGGCACCCATGGCGCGGGCCGACCTGCGCGACGACCTGCACGCACAGGTGCGCGACGCGCTCGAAGGCGGCGCGACGGCAGTCACCGGTTGCGAGCCGCTGAGCGGCAAAGGCTATTTCTATTGCCCTTCGATACTCGATGGCGTCAAACCGCATATGCGCGCTTACGCCGAGGAACTGTTCGGCCCGGTGGCGACCGTGATCCGCGCCCGCGACGAGGAGGACGCGCTGGCCATCGCCAACGAGTCGGTCTTCGGCCTCGGCGGCAGCGTCTGGACCCGCGATGCGCAACGTGGCGAACGGCTGGCGCGCGGACTGGAGTGCGGCGCGGCATTCGTCAACGGACTCGTCAAGAGCGACCCGCGCCTGCCGTTCGGCGGTGTCAAGCGATCAGGCTACGGGCGCGAGCTGTCCTGGCACGGCATTCTCGAGTTCGTCAACGTGAAGACGATGTGGATTTATTGAGACGGCATCGCGACGCCGTCAGTCAGGGAACCGCGGCGAAGCTTGGCATGGTGGCGTTCGTCCGGCCAGAAATAGGGATGGACGGCATTTTCCGCATCCACTAGAGTGCAGCGCGACGGCAAATTTCGCCGGCGCAGCGGGCTCCGCGACGATTCCGCATGGAATTCAAGGACTACTACCAGACACTCGGCGTCGAACGCAGCGCGACGCAGGACGACATCAAGCGGGCGTATCGCAAGCTGGCGCGCAAGTATCATCCTGATGTCAGCAAAGCGCCCGATGCCGAGGCGCGCTTCAAGGAAGTGGGCGAAGCCTACGAGGTGCTGAAAGACCCGGAAAAACGCGCCGCCTACGATCAGTTCGGTAACCGCTGGCGGGAGGGCCAGGAGTTCCGCCCACCGCCCGACTGGGATGCAGGCTTCGAGTTTTCCGGTCCCGGGGGCGCCGGCGCGACCGGATTCAGCGATTTTTTCGAATCGCTGTTCGGCCGTGGGCGCGCCGGGGGCGCAGGCTTCGGCACCGGCAGCGCGCACATGCGCGGCGACGATCATCACGCGCGCATCCTCATAGATCTCGAAGACTCCTACCGCGGCGCCACGCGCAGCATCTCGCTGCAGTCCCCCGAGGTCGATGGCGGCAGGGTCAGGACGCGTGAGCGCACGCTCAATGTCAAGATTCCGCGCGGTATCGTCGCGGGCCAGCGCATCCGGCTGCCCGGACAGGGTGCCGCCATCGGCAGCGGCGAGAGAGGCGATCTGTATCTCGAGGCCGACTTCAGGCCGCATCCGCTGTTTCGGGCCGACAAACGCGACATTCACCTGGAGCTGCCCGTGACCCCCTGGGAAGCGGCGCTCGGCGATACCGTCACCGTGCCGACCCTGGGCGGAAACGTCGATCTCAGGATCCCCGCCGGATCCCAATCCGGCCGGCGCCTGCGGCTCAAGGGTCGCGGCCTGCCAGGCAGGACGCCCGGCGACCAATACGTCAATCTCTCGATCGTGACGCCGAAAGCCGACACCGAGGCTGCGCGTGACCTGTATCGAAAGATGGCGGAGGAAATGCCCATGAACCCGCGCGCAAATCTGCGGTCGCCGTGATGCCCGAGTCCCCGGTCTTTACCGGCATCCTCATCGACGAAGAGCTCAGCGTGAGCTTCTCCGAGCTTTGCCGGTTCTGCGACGTCAATGCAGACCTTGTTGTCGACATGGTCCGCGAGGGGGTCATCGAGCCGGCAGGCGGCGAGCCGGATTCGTGGCGGTTCCAGGGCGTTGCCGTGCGCAGAGCGCAGGTCGTCGTGCGGCTGATTCGCGATCTCGATATCAACCTGCCGGGTGCAGCGCTGGCGCTCGAGCTGCTCGAGGAGCTCGAGGCGGTGCGCCGCGGGTTCCCGAACCGGGAAGCGCCTCGCGGGGAGCGTTTATGAGCAGGCTCGCGTGCGTTTCTGCTGCCGCAATCTGTTTCGCGCCCGGCTGGCTCGCCGCCGGCACGGAGGAAACGGAGCAGCCGGCGAATGCAACGGTCGCGGCCGCGCCCGCAGTCAGGGACGAGCCTGCGCCCACCGACGTCGATGAGCCCGCACCCGCTGATATGGACGAAGCTGCTCCAGCTGATGGGGACGAGGCTGCGCCACCCGACGTGGGCGAGGCTGAGGAAGATGGCGACCCGGAGCCCGCCGAGGACGCCGCCGCCCAGGAGCCGGCACCCGATGCCGCGGCGGCGCCGGAATCGCCCCCGGAACCGTCTCCGGAGTCTCGGGACGCGGATTCGCCACAACTGCCGGTGCCCGCCGGAGACACCGTGACCACGGCCGAGCCCGAGGCGGTAACCGCGCCGGTCGCCGACGAGGAAGGCGTGCTGCCCGGCGAGCCCGGAGACGAGCCAGGTGTCGGCCTGCCGGCTGCCGCGCCGGTCCCGGCGGACGAGACCGTGCCTTTGCAGGAAACCGGCAAGGAGGAGCCGGCGCAGGAAGCCGGCGCCCAGCCGACTCCCGCCCCGCAGGACACGATCTTCCTGCTCGGCACGGAAGTGCCCCGTGGTGCGATCGACTGGCTGTCATGGTCGGCCAGCGAGTCGTTCGAAGGCATCTCCACCCCGACCCCGATACTGATCGTCAATGGCAGGCGGCCGGGACCGACCTTGTGCCTCACCGCGGCCCTGCACGGCGATGAGCTCAACGGCGTCGAAATGGTCCGACGCATCATGTATTCGCTCGACCCGGAAAAGCTCAACGGCGCAGTGATCGGCGCACCGATCGTAAACCTGCACGGCTTCAGGCGCAGCTCGCGCTATCTGCCCGACCGCCGCGACCTGAATCGTTATTTTCCCGGCTCGCCGACCGGCAGCTCCGCCTCGCGCATCGCACACTCGTTCTTTCACGAGATAATCGTTCACTGCGACGCCCTGGTCGACGTGCACACGGGATCTTTCCATCGCTCGAACCTGCCCCAGCTTCGCGCGGATCTGAACATCCCCGAGGTCGTGGAGCTCACCAAAGGCTTCGGTGCGACGGTCGTGCTGCACAGCCGCGGCGCGCGCGGCACGCTCCGTCGCGCCGCAACCGACAAGAAAATCCCCGCGGTAACCCTCGAGGCGGGCGAGCCCATGCGCCTGCAGCCCAAGGAAGTGGCGCACGGCGTGAAGGGCATCGAGACCCTGCTCGACAAGCTCGGCATGGTGAAGAAGACGAGCTTCTGGGGCGATCCACAGCCCGTTTATTACGAGTCTCGATGGATTCGCGTCAATACAGGCGGCATCCTGTTCTCGAACGTGAATCTCGGCGAGCGCGTGCGCAAGGACGAGGTGCTCGGCACGGTGACCGATCCCATCACCAACAAGCGTTCGCAGATCGTTTCACCGTGGGACGGCCGCATCATCGGGCGAGCGCTGAACCAGGTAGTAATGCCGGGTTTCGCTGCCTTTCATGTCGGCATCCAGACTTCAGAGGAGGAAATTCACCAGAATGCGCCCGACGTCGCTGACGCGTCGGACGCCGACGAGGAGTCGGAGGACGGCGAGGATGAAAGCGGGGCGAGGGCCGAGGATTCGGCGCCGCCGTCAGATGCGGGCGACGAGCATGGCGGAGATGCCGAATTCCTCGAGGAAGACGAACGTCCCGAGTGAGGACCAGTGGCTGCGCGGCAGGTAACCGGGTTCAGTCGAGAACGGGGATTTCCGCGGTGTCGTCGTCCTGCTGGGGCTCGTCGCACGCCGTGCCCTCCTCGACGAACCGGAGCAATTCCTGGACCATCTCGTTCTCGAAGACGTCGGTGTCGATCTCGCTCTCTCGCATGACATAATCCCCAGCGCATCGGTTACGGGCATACGATAAACAAGCCTGCACGGCGTCGATGTGATTTCGTTCACGAATCACGCTCAACCGCACTTCGAGTCGCCGCAATTCAGGCAGGTCATGCAGCCATCGAGCATGACCACCGCCGCTGTCGAGCATTTGCCGCAAAGCTGCGCGCCGTCCGGAAAATTGTTCGCCGCGAAAGCGTCCTGCTGGCGGGTCCGCGCCTCGAATTCGGCGCGCTTCTGGTCAAGTAGCCTGCGCTGGTGCTCGTCGAGCTCTGTCCTGGCCAGCAGACCGATGTCCTGCAGGTGCTTTTCGATGATATAGCCGAGCTCGGCAATGATCGACGGCATGAACTTGCCGCCCGGCTGCCAGTAGCCGCCCCGCGGATCAAATACCGCCTTCAGCTCCTCGACGAGGAACGTGACGTCGCCGCCCTTGCGAAACACGGCCGAGATGATTCGCGTGAGCGCAACGATCCACTGATAGTGATCGAGATTCTTGGAGTTGACGAAGATCTCGAACGGCCGGCGGTTCTCGTGCGGGGTGCCCTCGTTGAGCACGATGTCGTTGATGGTGACGTACATCGCGTGATCGGACACGGGCGTCTTGACCTTGTAGGTCGAGCCGAGCAGCATCTCCGGACGCTCGAGCTTCTCGTGCATGCGAATGACCTTGCTCTCGGCCGGCTTCTTCGCCGCCGCGGCTTTCTCCTTCTGCACCGCAACCTCTTCCGCCTTGGCGACCGAGTATTTGACGATTTTCCTGTCGATTTTCACGTTCATACCGTATACGCCTAGAATTTGCCGTAATAGCCTTCTTTGAGCGCGTCGAAAAGATTCGCCGCCGTGTGTGTCTCGCCGTCGTATTCGACCTCGTCGTCGCCCTTGAGCTCCACTACCGTGCCGTCGTCCAGGGTGAACCGGTAGGACGTGTTCTTCAGGTCCTGTTCCTTGACCAGCACACCCTGGAAGGCTTCCGGATTGAAGCGGAAGGTCGTGCATCCCTTGAGACCCTGCTCGTAGGCGTACATGTAGATGTTCTTGAAGTCTTCGTAGGGATAATCCGTCGGCACGTTGGCCGTCTTGGAAATCGACGAATCCACCCACATCTGCGCGGCCGCCTGGATGTCGACGTGTTCCTCCGGCGTGACGGTTTCCGCGGTCGTGAAGTAGTCCGGCAGCTTCCGCTCCGGCTCGCTTGCGTCCGGCATCGCCTTCGGGTTGACGAGCTGGCGGTACGCGAGCAGCTCAAAGGAGAACACGCCGACCTTCTCCTTCGACTTGCGCCGCTCGCGGATGACGTTGCGGAAGTAATGATGCGCGAACGACGGCTCGATGCCGTTGCTCGCGTTGTTCGCGAGTGCCAGCGAGATGGTGCCGGTCGGTGCGATCGAGCTGTGATGAGTGAAGCGCGCGCCGCTTTCGGCGATCTCATCGACCAGATCGGGCGCGGCGTCGGCGAGACGCTGCATGTAGCGGCTGTAACGCGCGTGCAGCACCCGGCCCGGGATGGTCGAGCCCACGCGCCAGCCGTCCGCCTTCATCTCCGGACGCTTGTGCAGCATTTCCGGGCTGACCGTGAAGTCCTCGTCCATGATGGGCGCCGCGCCTTTCTCCTTCGCGAGCTCGAGGCCGGTCTCCCAGCCCGCAAGCGCCAGCTCGCGCGCTACGTTCTGCGTGAAAGCCACGGACGCCCGCGAGCCGTATTTCATGCGCAGCAGGGTGATCGCGGAGCCGAGGCCGAGAAAGCCCATGCCGTGCCGGCGCTTGCGATAGATCTCTTCGCGCTGCCGCTCGAGCGGCAGCCCGTTGATCTCCACCACGTT
>DATLFD010000081.1:0-25573 GCA_035524935.1 Gammaproteobacteria bacterium
CAAGCTACAGCACCAGCGAATTCAAGTCCGGCCTCAAGATACTGATGGACGGCGATCCCTGCGCCATCGTCGACAACGAGTTCGTCAAGCCGGGCAAAGGCCAGGCATTCAACCGCGTGAGGATCCGCAATCTGAAAACCGGCAGGGTCGTCGATCGCACCTTCAAGTCCGGCGACAGCGTCGAAGCCGCGGACGTGACGGACATGAACATGCAGTATCTGTACGCGGACGGCGAGTTCTGGCATTTCATGGTGCCGGACACCTACGAGCAGTACGCCGCCGACCGGCATGTGGTCGGCGACGGGGCCAAATGGCTCAAGGAAGGCGGCATCTGCCTGGTCACGCTCTGGAACAACTCGCCGTTGCAGGTGAATCCACCGAACTTCGTCGAACTGGTGATCGTCAGGACGGATCCCGGACTCAAGGGCGACACCGCGGCCGGCGGCGTCAAGCCGGCGACTCTGGAGACCGGGGCGGTGGTCCGCGTGCCGCTGTTCGTCGAGCAGGGCGAGTTGATCCGCGTCGATACGCGCAGCGGAGAATACGTCTCGCGCGTCAAGTGATGAGCGGCCCGGGCTCGACCGCTTCGGCAAACAGCGCCGCAATCCGTTCCAGCCCGGTTTCGTCCAAGGCGTCGAAACGGCCGCGGCGCGGGCTGTCGACATCCAGCACGCCGAGCAGGCGCTCGCCTTTGAGCAGCGGCACGACGATCTCGGAGCTGGAGGCCGCGTCGCAGGCGATGTGGCCGGCGAACGCATGTACGTCATCCACGCGCGTGGTGCGGCGATCGCTCGCCGCCGTGCCGCAGACACCGCTGCCGAGCGGGATGCGGATGCAGGCCGGCCTGCCCTGAAAAGGTCCGACCACGAGCTCTTCGCCGCGCAGGAAATAAAAGCCGACCCAGTTCACCTCCGGCAGCCGCTCGTACAGCACGGCCGAGCAGTTGGCCGCATTGGCGACGAGATCACGCTCGCCGGCGAACAGCGCGCGCAGCTGCGCCTCGATCCCGGCGTACAGGTCAGACTTGGTCACCGGGCTACTGTATATGATGCGGCGTCAGGCATGGTCGAAGCCGAAGCTCAGCACGTCGTCGATGCCGCGCGCGCCGGCGGCGAGCATGGCCACGCGGTCGAAGCCGAGTGCCACCCCCGAGCAGTCGGGGAGGCCGGCCTCGAGCGCCGCGAGCAGCCGCTCGTCGAGCGGCGCGGCGCTTTTTCCGGCGCGGCGGCGCGCGGCGAGTTCGGCGACGAAGCGCGCGCGTTGCTCCGCGGCGTCGGCCAGCTCGTGAAACCCGTTCGCGAGCTCCATGCCGTCGAGATAGGCCTCGAAACGCTCCGCAACGTCGGGGTCGCCCCGGCGGATCCGGGCGAGGGCCGCCAGCTCCGGAGGAAAATCGTGCACGAACGTGACCTGCCCGGCGCCGAGCCCCGGCGCGACGCAGGTTGCCCACAACAGGTCGAGCCAGAGGCCGCGCTCGACACCGAGCGCCTCCGGCAGGGCGACCCCCGACTCGCGGATGCGCCGCCGGATACGGCCGAGGTCGTCCCTGAACGGGTCGATCCCGGCGCGGGCCAGGCTCGCCTCCCGGTAGCTCAGCCGTTCCGGCGGCCCCAGCGGGCGGTAGCCGGCGAGCAGCTCCGCGAGCAGCTCCGCCACATCGTTCATCAGGCGATGGGTGTCGAAGCCGATGCGATACCACTCCACGAGCGTGAACTCGGGATTGTGGCAGCGGCCCACCTCCGCGTCCCGGAACACCTTGCAGATCTGGTAGATATCGCTGCGGTACGCCGCGAGCAGGCGCTTCATCGGGTACTCGGGTGACGTGTGCAGGTAGCGCAGGCGGCCGGCATCGCCCGTCACGGTCGTGCACAGGCTGGCGATGTGCGGGTCGCTGACGGCCGCGCGCGAGAGCACGGGCGTATCGACCTCGAGGACGTCGCGGCGGGCGAAGAACCGACGCGCCCTGTCCAGCAGATCGGCGCGCACACGCAGGGTGGACAGGGTCGCGGCCGGCCGCCAGCCGCCCCGGCCGGTCGCCGTCACGCGGACGGCCGCAGGACGCGGCCCAGGGCCTGGTTGACGTGCATTACGGCGCCTTCGCGAAGGTCCGCGCGCCAAGCGGCGCGGCCCTGCGCAAGCAGCACGATGACCGTCGAGCCCATGTTGAATCGGCCGAGCTCGGCGCCGCGCTCGAGCTGCACGGCGCCGGTTCCGCTGGCCGGATAGACCCAGCGTCGCAGTGCGCGCCCGGACCCCGGCGTGACCTCGCCCGCCCAGACGGTCTCGATGCTGCCCACGCACAGCGCGCCGACGAGCACGACCGCAAGCGGCCCGGCGTCGGTCTCGAAAACCGTGACGACGCGCTCGTTGCGGCAGAACAGCCGCGGCACGACGCGCGCCGTGGTGTCATTGACGCTGAACAGGCGGCCGGGCACGAGGATCATTTCGCAGAGCCGGCCCGACAGCGGCGCATGCACCCGATGATAATCGCGGGGCGCGAGATAGAGCGTCGCGAATGGGCCGCCGGCGAATCTTGCCGCCAGGGCCGGATCGCCGCCCAGCAGCTCGTCGAGCCGGAACCAGTGCCGCTTGGCCTGCATCAGCGTGCCGTCGACGACGCTGCCGAAGCGGGCGAGCTCGCCGTCGGCCGGCGAGATCAGCGCGTCGGGATCGGCCGGCAGGGGTCTCGCGCCGGGCTTGAGCGCACGCGTGAAGAAATCGTTGAAGCTTTCGTAGGCGCTCGGATCCGGCACGGCCGCCTCGGCGAGCTCGACGGCATAGCCGCGGACGAATGCGCGAATGAGGGCGTTCTTCCACCAGCGCGCGCGCGCGCGCGCCGCGCGGTGCACGAGGCGCGAGATCAGGTGCTGAGGCAACGGATACTGGATCCATCCCGCGAGCCGCACCGCGATGCCGCTCATGCCGCGGTCCGGCTCGCGCCGCTCGGGCTCAGGGCGCGTCACCGCGCACCTCCGCGTCGAAGCCGTACTCGCGCCCGTCGGCGAACACCAGCACGATGTGGAGCCGCTCGCCTTCGCGGTAAGGCCGCGCGGGCCCGATGAGCATCAGATGCCGGCCGCCCGGCTCGAACCGCACGCGGCCGCCGGCGGGCACGTCGAGGCGCTCGACCCGGCGCATGGCGCGCATGCCGTCCCGGTTCACGCTCTCGTGGATGTCGATGCGGCCGAAGGCGTCGCTGCGCGCGCCGACGACGGTCACCGCGTCCCGCGCCGGATTGTGCAACACGAGATAGCCGGCCTGCACGGCGACGCCCGGCGGCGCGGCGCGCACCCACGCCTCCTCGACGACGGGGCCGTCGGCGCGGCCGCAGCCGGTCGAGCAGAGTGCGCCCGCAAGCGCAAGCGCTGCGACGCGCCGCACCGTCAGCCGCGCCCGGCGACGATGCGCCGGTAGTCCCGCGCCAGCTGCGCCGCCTCGTGCGGCGCCGTGAAGATGGCTCGCAGCCGCGCTTGCGGATCGACGAGAAATACAGCGGCGGTGTGATCGACGCTGTAGTCGCCTTCGGCCTGGCGCCGGTAGCTCACCGCGACCCCGAGCGCATCGGTCAATGTCTGCACGGCCGGCAGCTCGCCGGTCACCCCGGTGAAGTCCGGGTCGAAGTGCGGCACATAGCGGGCCAGGGTGCCGGGGTCGTCACGCATCGGGTCGACCGATACGAACACGACCTGCGGCTGCTGTCCGGGCGGCAGGTCGTCGAGCCGTCCGCTCGCCCCGGCGAGCGCGATCAGCGTGGCCGGGCAGATGTCGGGGCAGCGCGTGAAGCCGAAAAACAGCACCGACCAGCGCCCGGCGAGGCGGGCGCGGTCGAACGGCCGGCCCTGGTGATCGAGCAGGTCGAGCTCCGGCATCGGGCGCGGCGGGTCGAGCACGAGCGCGCCGGACGGCGACCCGGACATTCGCAGCCAGTGCGCCGAGGCGGCGCCGAGCGCGAGCGCCACGGCGGCCAGCACGAGGGACAGCAGCGCGAAGCGGGGAGACACGCGCGGATTATCGCATAGGCGTCGCGCCGCGAAGCCGCTACCATACCGGGCACCTATGCCCGCGGCCGCCGCATCGCTCGACACCGTCGCAGACTTCATTCGCTGGGGCGCGAGCCGCTTCAACGCGGCCGGGCTCGCGTTCGCGCACGGCACGGACAACGCCGTCGACGAGGCCGCATCGCTGGTGCTGCATGCCTTGCATCTGCCGCCTGAGCCGCCGGCATATCTGTTGCACGGCCGGTTGACGCGCGAGGAGAAGCAGGCGGTGATCGAGCTGCTCGAACGGCGCATTCGCGAGCGCAGGCCCGCGGCCTACCTCACGGGCCGGACCTGGTTCGCGGGTCTCGAGATTCTCGTCGATGAGCGCGTGCTCGTGCCGCGCTCGCCGATCGCCGAGCTCATCGAAGGCGGTTTCGCGCCCTGGCTCGACCCGCAACGGGTATCCGCCGTTCTCGATCTCGGCACCGGCAGCGGCTGCATCGCGCTCGCCTGCGCGGTCGCCTTTCCGCGGGCCGCCGTCGACGCCGCGGACATTTCGCCCGAGGCGCTCGAGGTCGCGGCGCGCAACATCGATGCCCACGGCGCCGGTGAGCGCGTGCGCCTCGTGCGCTCCGATCTGTTCGCCGGCCTGGCCGGCCGGCGCTATGACCTGATCGTGAGCAATCCGCCGTACCTGTCGGAGCACGAGCTCGCCGGGCTGCCCCCGGAGTTCGCGCACGAGCCGCGGCTCGGTCTGGTCGCCGGCCGCGACGGGCTCGCGGCCGTGTCGCGCATACTCGGTGAGGCGCGCCGGCATCTCACCGACGGCGGCATTCTGGTCCTCGAGGTGGGCAGCGCGGCGCAGGCGGTCGCGCAGGCCTGGCCGGAGCTGCCGTTCATCTGGCCGGAGTTCTCTCGTGGCGGCAGCGGCGTGCTCATGCTGACCACGCAGGATTTCGACCGCGCCCGCGCGGCCGGGGCCGCCTGAGCATGTCCGGCAACAGCATCGGCCGGCTGTTCACGCTGACCACGTTTGGTGAGAGCCACGGCCCTGCGCTCGGCGCCATCGTCGACGGCTGCCCGCCGGGTCTCGCCCTCGACGAGAGCGACATCATGGCCGACGTCGAAAGGCGCCGCACCGGGAAATCGCGATACACGAGCCAGCGGCGCGAGCCCGACAGCGTGCGCATCCTGTCCGGCGTGTTCGAAGGCGTGACGACGGGGACGCCGATCGGGCTTCTCGTCGAGAACGTCGATCAGCGGCCGAAGGACTATGCGGAAATCCGCGATCGATTCCGGCCCGGTCACGCGGATTACACGTATCAGCAGAAATACGGCGTGCGGGACTATCGTGGTGGCGGGCGCTCGTCGGCGCGCGAAACCGTGATGCGCGTGGCGGCCGGCGCCATCGCGCGCAAATATCTGCGCACGCGCCTGGGCATCGGGATCCGCGGCTATCTGCGGGAGCTCGGCCCGATCCGCGTCGAGCCGGTCGATGTGGGCGGAGTCGACGATAATCCGTTCTTCTGCCCGGATCCCGGCCGCGTCGCGGAGCTCGAAGCCTTCATGAAGGCGCTCGTCAAATCCGGCGATTCGATCGGCGCGCGCATCGACGTCGTCGCGACAGGGGTGCCGCCAGGGCTGGGTGAACCCGTGTTCGACAAGCTGAGCGCCGACCTCGCGCACGCCCTCATGGGTATCAACGCCGTGAAGGGCGTCGAGATCGGCGCAGGATTCGCCGTCGTCGGGCAGAAGGGCAGCGAGCATCGCGATGCCATCACGCCGCGGGGTTTCACGAGCAATCGCGCCGGTGGCATACTGGGCGGCATCTCTTCCGGTCAGGACATCCACGTCAGCATCGCGCTGAAGCCGACTTCGAGCATTCGCCTGCCGGCCCGCAGCATCGACATGGCCGGCGCGCCGGTCGACGTCGTCACGCGGGGCCGCCACGATCCTTGCGTCGGCTTACGGGCGACGCCGATCGCCGAGGCCATGGTCGCGATCACGCTGCTCGATCACTGGCTTCGCCATCGCGCACAGAACGCCGACGTGCGGGCCGCGCCGCCGGCCATACCGGGATCGGCCGATGGCGCGCGGGATTGATCTGGCGCTGGCCGGCGCCACGGGGCTGGTCGGCGAGACTGTCCTGCAGATTCTGCACGAACGAAAGTTCCCGCTGGGCGAGCTGCACGTGCTGGCGAGCGCGGCGGGGGATCGCGTCACGTATGACGGGCGCGCCGTGCCGGTCTGCGCGCTCGACGAATTCGATTTCGGCAGCGTTGCAATCGCCATTTTCGCGATCGGCCAGGAAGCGGCGGCCGAGCATGCGCCCCGTGCCGCCGCCGCCGGCTGCGTGGTCATCGACAATTCGGCGCAGTTCCGCTGCGACGCGGACGTGCCGCTCGTCGTACCCGAGGTCAACTCCGCGGCGCTCGCCGGTTATCGGCAGCGCAACCTGGTTGCCAACCCCAACTGCTCCACCATCCAGCTCGTCATGGTGCTGAAGCCCATACACGATGCGGTCGGCATCGACCGCGTCAACGTCGCGACCTACCAGTCCGTATCCGGCGGCGGGCGCCAGCTCGTGGAGACGCTCGCCAGCCAGACCGCGCAGCTCATGAACGGCCGGCCGCTGGCACTCGAGGCCGGCGCTCCGCAGATCGCCTTCAACGTGGTGCCGCATATCGATGTCTTCGAGCCGAACGGCTACACGCGGGAAGAGAACAAGATCGTGCGCGAGACGCGCAAGATCCTCGACGAGCCGGAGATGCGTATCAATGCGACGGCGGTGCGCGTGCCGGTGTTCTTCGGTCATTCCGAGGCCGTGCACATCGAGACCCGGTCGCGCATCGAGGTCGCCGAGGTGCGGAAGCTGCTCGCAAACAGCCCGGGCCTGCGCGTCATCGACGTCGCGCGCAGCGGCGGTTATCCGACCGCCGCCGACGCCGCGTCCCAGGATGCAGTCCTCGTCGGGCGCATCCGCGAAGACATTTCGCATCCGCGCGGGGTCGACCTGTGGATCGTGGCGGACAACGTCCGAAAGGGCGCTGCGACCAACAGTGTCCAGATTGCCGAGTCCTTGGTGAAAGACTATTTATAAGCTATAGTTCTGCGTCTTACATAAAGGGCCGCATGAAGTTTTTGCCGCCATTTCCCGAAGCTTTCTGAGCCTGCCGTCACTTTGTGGGGAGTGCCCATGGCACGAAGGATAGCGGTTGTTTGCGTTTGGCTCGGGTTGGTGTCGCCGGCGGCCGTGCATGCGCTCGGTCTCGGTGACATTCATGTCCGCTCCGCGCTGAACCAGCCACTCGACGCCGAAATCGAGCTGATTTCCGCCGCGCAGGGCGAACTCGAGGACCTCGAAGTCGCGCTCGCGCCGCGCGAGACTTTCGAGCGCTACGGTATCGACCGGCCCTCGTTCCTGTCCGGACTCGAGTTCGACGTCGCCCGGGGCACCCGCGGCGAAGGTGTTCTGCGCGTCAGCTCGGCCCGTCCGGTCAGCGAGCCGTTTCTCACTTTCCTGATCGAGGCGAAGTGGCCTCGTGGCCGGTTGCTGCGCGAGTACACCGTGCTGCTCGATCCACCCGTCTATCTGCCGGACGAAGGCCGTGCCGCGTCGGCTCCGGCGCGGGCCGAGCCTGAGCCTGAGCCCGAGGCCCGCGTGTCGGGCCCCATCACGCGGCCCGCCGCGCCGGCGGAATCCTCGCGGAGAGCGCCCCCGCCTGCGGCCGCGGAGCCGGAGCCGGATGGCGAATATGGTCCGGTCGTGCGCAACGAGACGCTGTGGACGATCGCCGACCGGTTGCGGGGCGACAGCGGAGCCACGATCAATCAGATGATGATCGCGCTCTATCGCGCGAACCCTGCTGCCTTCAACGGCAACATCAATCTGCTGCGCGCGGGCGCCGTGCTGCGGGTCCCGGACGCGACCGCCGTCGAAGCTCTGCAGATCAGCGAGGCCACCGCCGAGGTGGCGCGGCAGAATACGGAGTGGGACGGCGGCCGGCAGACGGTCGCGGCGCGGCCTGCCGCTGCGGTGGAGCCGCCGGCTGCTCGCCTGCGTCTCGTGGCACCGGACGAGGAGGACAGCGGCACCGCCGCCACGGGCGCGGGCACGGGCCCGGCCGAAGCGGACGTCGAGGCGGAAGCGCTGCGCCAGCAGGTCACCGAGCTGCAGGCCCAACTCGAGGAAACCCAGCGTCTCATCGAGGTCAAGGACAGCGAGCTGGCGGCGATGCAGGCGCGGCTTGCCGAGCAGGAACCGGCCGGCGCAGGCAGCGAGCCGCAGGGATCGCCGGGGGTGGATCTGGAAGCCGAGACCGCGGCAGGGCCGGCCGCAGAGGCACCGGCCGCGGCCGCGCCCCGGCCGGCCACCATTCGCGACAGCGGCGGCATGCTCGACGGCGTCATGGCATTGCTCGGCAGCACGTGGCTCTACGTCGGCCTCGGTGTCGCGCTCCTGCTGGCCACCCTGCTGATATTCGCCCGGCGCCGCCGCGAGCCGGCGCGAACCGTCGGCCGCTGGCAGGCCCCGGATGCGGATGACGAGCGCGGCCCACAGGCGTCCGTCGCCCGCACCCAGCGCGTGCGGGCGTTACCGGAGGAGGACGAGTCCATAGTCGTCGTCGAGCAGCGCGCGCGTGCCCGCGGCCCGGCGGCTCCGGCCGCCGGACCCGCCCCGGCGCCGGAGCGGAAACCGCAGGTCGCAGACGAGGAGGACACGCTGAGCAGCGCCACCGCCATTCACCTCGATCAGGCGGACCCGCTCGCGGAAGCCGACTTCCACATGGCATACGGTCTCTACGACCAGGCCGCCGAGCTCGTGCGCAAGGCCGCCGACCGGGAACCCGCGCGGCGCGACCTGCGCATGAAGTTGCTCGAGATCTATTTCGTCTGGGGCAACGAGCAGGGATTTCTCGAGGAAGCGCGGGAGCTGCACGACTCCATGGAAGGCAGCCTCGATGCCGACTGGGACAAGACGCTCATCATGGGTAAGCAGATCTGCCCGGACGAACCACTGTTCGCGGGGGAGCCGGGCGGCGGCGGGCAAGGCGTGGATCTCGACCTGGCCGACAGCGACACCGGCATCGTGGATTTCGTCACCGAGGGCGAGGAAGCCACTGCGCTCGACCTCGACCTCGGCGAAGACGACGAAGGCCGGGGCATCGGCGATACGCTCGAGGTCGCTCCCGAAGGCGCCCTCGACTTCGATTTCGCCGAGGACGACACGGCCGAAACGCGCCGGCGGTCCCGTACCGAGGGATCGACGATCGAGACGTCGGGTTTCGAGTCGCCGACCGTCGAGACACCGACGCTCGAGCAGCCGGCGCCGGAGTCGCCGACCGTCGAGTCGCCGACGCTGGAGTCTGCGCAATATGAAGATTCGACCGTAGAAACCCCCACCATAGAGCAGCGCATCGCAGCGGCGCGGGAATCGAGCGGCACCTCGGATCAGACCGCGGAGATCGACCTCGACGATCTCGGGCTGGATCTCGAAGACCTGCGCGACGAGACGCTCGGCGGTACGCTCGACGACGACGCGACCATGCTCGCCGGCGCCCCGGATTTCGAGTCGCGTCGCGACGACGAGGAGGCCGGAACGGAAGACCTCGAGGAAGAGCCCGCGCCTGCCGCGCGCGGCTCCGCGGCGGGCGATCGGGACGCGACCGCGGAAGTACCCCATTTCGGCTCGTCGGGCGGGCGCGACCTCGATATGACTTCGGAGCTCGAATCGCTGGACATCGATCTCGAGGACCTGTCCGCGGCGCTGGATGCGGGCGACACGGCCGCCCGGCCGGGGCCGCCCGGCGGAGACACCGTGCGGCAGCCGCGTTACCGCTCCAGCCGGCGCCGCGATCCCGACGACCTGCTCGACGCCGATCTCACCGAGATACTGACCGAGGATGACCCCGCTCACACGGCCGCCCGCGACCTGGATCTGGGCGACATCGGCGATTCGGACGGCGAAAGCGAAGTCGGCACCAAGCTCGACCTCGCGCGCGCCTACATGGACATGGGCGATCCGGAGGGTGCGCAAAGCATCCTGCAGGAGGTGCTCGAAGAGGGAGATACCTCGCAACGCGAGGAAGCGCAGCGGCTGCTGAAGGCCCTGCCGTGAGCGGGTCCCGGCCATTGCGCGGCGCGCAGGGGGCCGGCGCCCGGTCCTGCACCGGTAATCGCCCGTGTTTCCGCATCCCCTGGTCCGACTGCTGCTGCTGATTCTGCTGGCCGCGTCCCTGCCCGCTCTGGACCTGCGGGCTCTGACGATCCTGCTCCTCGTGCTGCTGCTCGCCGCACTGCGCGCACCCGGCGCCGACTGGCGCCGCCTCCTGCGCGCCTCGTACCGGCTGCGCTGGCTGCTGGTCTCGATATTCGTTCTGCATCTCGGCTTTGCGCCGGACCGGTTTGCGGCCTTCGACGGCGCCCTGTGGCTGCCGGCGCCGGCCGCGGTACAGACGGCAGCCTCGCATGCGCTGTTGCTCGTGGTGCTGCTCACCGGCGTCGAGCTGCTCCGCGAGACCACGCCCGCCGGGCAGCTGGCCGCCGCGCTGGTCGGCCTGCTGCGGCCTGCGCGCCCGCTCGGGCTGCGCCCCGCCCGTTTCGCGAGGCGCCTGGCGCTCACCCTCGATGCCGTGCCTCGCACGGGCCGCAGGCTGAAGGCATTCGCAAGCGAGCGGTCGCTACGCCCGCGCAGCCTGTCGGCGTGGGCGGAGGCAGCCGCCGCGCTGGTGCGCGACACCGAGCGCGAGGCCCGGGTCGCTGCGCCGGGCGACGAGTCGCAGCTGCCGGTGCTGCCGCCATTGGGGGTGCGCGACTGGCTGGTGCTCGGCGCAGGCGCCGCGACGCTCGCGCTGCTCGGCGCGGCTTGACACGCGGCCCGGCCGCGCCGTGGGGCCGTGCGCCATGAGATGGGCGCTGGGGGTCGAATACGACGGCAGCGCCTACGCGGGCTGGCAGCAGCAACCCGGCGCGCGCTCGGTTCAATCGGTGCTGGATCGCGCCTTGTCCGCGGTGGCGGACGGCCCGGTGCATGCGGTGTGCGCGGGACGCACCGATCGGGGGGTGCACGCCACCGGGCAGGTCGTGCATTTCGACAGTGCCGCGCTGCGCCGGCCGCGCGCATGGGTGCTCGGGGCGAACAGCGCCCTGCCGCCGGATGCGAACATTCTCTGGGCGCGCGAGGTGCCGGATAGTTTCCACGCCCGTTTTTCCGCAATTGCGCGCAGCTACCGTTATGTGATTCTCAACCGGCCGGTGCGCTCGGGCCTGCTGCGCGACCGCAGTTACTGGGTGCACCGGCCGCTCGACGAAACGCGCATGCGCGCGGCCGCCGCGGCGCTCGAGGGCGAGCACGATTTTTCGGCGTTTCGCGCCGCCTCGTGCCAGGCCGGTCATGCCGTTCGGGAGATACGTCGCGTCGGCGTGACCCGGCAGGGGCCGCTCGTGCTCGTCGACATCACGGCGAATGCTTTCCTGCAGCGCATGGTGCGCAATATCGCCGGGGCCCTGGTCAGGGTCGGCACCGGTGAAGAGGCTCCACAGTGGATCGCGGCGCTGCTCGAAGGCCGTGACCGGCGGCTCGCCGGGCCGACGGCGCCGGCCGCCGGGCTCTACCTGCGTGAGGTACGCTACCCGGCGGCCTACGGGCTGCCGGCGGCCGGGACGCAGCCGGCCTGCCCGCCGCCGGCCGGCGCCTGAGCGGGCATGAAGGGCGGGGCCGCAGGTTTCAAAGCGGCACCCGACCCCCTATGATCGCGCCATGAGCTGGTTCGAGAAGCTGATGCCTTCGCGCATCAAGACCGAAAAACGCAGCCGCTCCGTTCCCGAAGGGCTGTGGATCAAATGCACCGCCTGTGACGCGGTCCTCTACCGGGCCGAGCTCGAGCGCAACCTGTTCGTCTGCCTCAAATGCGCCCACCACATGCGCGTGAACGCGCGCGACCGGCTCGCCGGCTTCCTGGACGAGGGCACCGGGCGTCCGTTCGCCGAGAACCTCGAACCCGAGGATCCGCTCAAGTTCCGCGACAGCAAGAAATACCGCGACCGGCTCACACAGGCCCAGAAAAAAACCGGCGAGAAGGATGCCCTCGTGGTCCGCACCGGCACCCTCAAGGGCATGCCCGTCGTCGCGGCCGCATTCGAGTTCGGCTTCATGGGCGGCTCGATGGGCTCCGTGGTCGGCGAGCGCTTCGCCCGCGCCGCAGCGCTCGCGATACAGGAACGGCGTCCCCTGATCTGCTTTTCCGCGAGCGGCGGCGCGCGCATGCAGGAGGCGATCTATTCACTCATGCAGATGGCGAAAACGAGCGCAGCGCTGGCCCGGCTGGCGCGCGCAGGGATCCCCTACATCTCGGTCATGACCGATCCGACCACCGGCGGCGTATCGGCGAGCGTGGCCATGCTCGGCGATCTCAATATTGCGGAGCCGAAGGCGCTGATCGGCTTCGCGGGGCCGCGGGTGATCGAGCAGACGGTGCGCGAAACGCTTCCAGAGGGCTTTCAGCGCAGCGAGTTTCTGCTCGAGCACGGCGCGCTGGACATGATCGTCGACCGGCGCAAGCTGCGCGACGAGATCGCAGAGATCCTGGCCAAGCTGGTCAAGTCGCCCCCCACCGCTGCCTGAGACCGGTGCCGGGGGTTCGATATCTTGCCCCGAATCCGGCGCCGGCGTCGGCAAAGCCGCAGGCGCATCATCGATGCGAACGCGAGACAGGAACCGAAATACCGAACCCCGGCACCGGTATTCGCTGGCGGATTGGCTCGCGTGGCAGGAGACTCTGCATCCGCGCTCGATCGACCCCGGCCTCGAGCGGTCGGCCGGCGTGCTCGCGCGGCTCGGGCTCGAGCCGCCGCCGGGCGGCGTCATCACCGTGGCCGGCACCAACGGCAAGGGTTCCTGCGTCGCTTTTCTCGATGCCGTGCTGCGCGCGGCCGGCCGCGCGCCGGGCGCCTATACCTCACCTCACCTGTGCCGGTACAACGAACGCGTGCGCCTGGCCGGCACGCCGGCCTCGGACGAGGCCCTCGTGGCGGCGTTCCGGCAGGTCGATGCGGCTCGCGGCGACACCAGCCTGACCTATTTCGAATTCGGCACGCTCGCCGCGATGTGGCTGTTCGCGGAATCCCGCTGCGATCCCTGGCTGCTCGAGGTCGGGTTGGGCGGCCGGCTCGACGCCGTCAACATCCTCGACCCCGACGTCGCCGTGGTCACTTCGGTGGGGATCGATCACGTCGACTGGCTCGGCATCGATCGTGACGCGATCGGCGCTGAAAAGGCGGGCATCTTCAGGAAAAACAAGCCAGCGATCATTGGCGACCCGGAACCGCCGCGGGGCCTGATCCGGCACGCGAGGGCCGTGGGCGCCGACACCCGGCGGATCGGCCGGGATTTCGCCCACCGGCCGGAGGGCGACGTCTGGAGCTGGCAGGGGCGGGAGCGGCGCCTCGAGGGCCTGCCGCGCCCCTCGCTGGCCGGCGAGCACCAGCTCGGCAATGCCGCATGCGCCCTGGCGGCGCTCGAAGCCCTCGCCGGCCGCCCGGCAGTGGCCGACCGGGCCATAGCCGAGGGGCTCGCAGCGGCCGAGCTGCCGGGCCGGTTCCAGGTCGTGCCCGGCACCCACGAATGGGTGCTCGACGTCGCTCACAACCCGGCCGCCGCGGCTTGCCTGGCCGCAAATCTCATCGCGCGCCCGGTCGCCGGCGATACGCACGTGGTGCTCGGTATGCTCGGCGACAAGGACGTCGAGGCCTTCGCGCGCGCGCTTGCGCCCCATGCCGAACGGTGGTTCGCTGCGGATCTCTCAGGCGTGGACCGCGGGCTCGGCGACAGGGCGCTGGCAGCGCGGCTTTCAGGCATCGCCGACGCGATGCCGGCCGGAACCGTCGCAGAAGCCTGCGCGCGCGCGGACGCGGTTGCCGTTCGAGGCGACCGCGTGCTCGTCTGCGGATCATTCCATACCGTCGGCGCGGCGCTCCGCCTGCGTGGGCTTTGCTGAGCTCGAGCGAGGCTGCACCGGGCGGGTTTTTTCGGTAGCCTCACACACTTCATTCCGGCTTCCGGCGCCGCCATGGACCGCAGCATGCAGGAACGACTCATCGGCACGATCGTCGTGGTCGTGCTCGGCGTCCTGCTCATTCCGCTGTGGCTGGATGGGCCGGACCCGCCGGGCGCGCCGCCGCGCGACCTGCCGGACTCGATAGAGGTGCGCTCGCAGACCATCCAGCTCGATGCCGAGGAGCCTCGACCGGTCGTGCCTCCGGCGCCGCAGGGAGAACCGGCCGAGCTGCCGGCGGAGTTCGACGCGCCGGCGGATACCGAGCTGCCGGCGGAGACCGGGCCCGTCCCGCAGGCCGCGCAGCTGCCCGCCGTGCGTGTCGACGCGTCCCCGAAGCCTGCCGCTCCCGGCGGCTGGGCGGTGCAGGTCGGCAGCTTCACGAGCACCGAGAATGCCCGCAAGCTCGCCGCCGAACTCGAGGCCCGCGGCTTTCCGGCGTTTGTCTCCCGGCACGACGACGGTGGCAACAGGCTGTCGCGCGTCCGGGTCGGGCCCGCCGCGGATCGCGCGGATGCCGAAGCCCTGGCGGCGCGGCTCCAGAAAGCGGGGCAGAGCGCGCAAATCGTTCGCCAGCCGTGACCGCCGCAGCATGGGCGTGCGGCGCGCATTCACGGGCGGGACGCGATAAAATGCGGCTCGCGTCCGCGCAGCGGGGATGGACCCTATCGTTCCGTTCGATTACCTGCTGATCGCCATCGTGCTCGTGTCCGCGTTGTTCGGGGTGCTGCGCGGGTTCATTCGCGAAGCGCTGTCGCTGGCGACCTGGATCGCCGCCGTGTGGCTCGCGTGGGCCCTGGCCCCGGCCGCGGTCCCGCTGCTCGGCGGGCTGGACTCGGCGCAGGCGCGGCTGTGGCTCGCGCGCGTCCTGCTGTTCGTGGCGGTTGTTGCGCTGGGCGCTCTCGTCAGCCATTTCGTCGCGTCGCTGATCCGCCGCTCCGCGCTGAGCGGCGTCGACCGGGGACTCGGCGCGCTGTTCGGACTGGCGCGCGGCGCGCTGCTGATGGCCCTGGTCGTCGTCGCCGTCCAGGCCGTCGTGTTGCAGCCGGGCACGTGGTGGACGGAGTCGCGAATCGCCCCGTACGGGCTCGCGGTCGCCGCCTGGGTCGGCGGGCTTTTCGACGAACCGGCCGCCCCGGTATCCTGATCCGCATACTGCGCGGGAGAGACAACTCATGTGTGGAATCGTCGGCATCGTCGGACAGGGCCCGGTCGCTCTGCGGCTGTACGACGCCCTGACCCTGCTGCAGCACCGCGGACAGGACGCGGCCGGCATCGCCACGGACGACGACGGCAAAGTTCACGAGCGCAGGCGCAACGGCCTGGTGCGCGATGTCTTCCAGCACCATCACATGCTGAAGCTGACCGGCAACACCGGCATCGGCCACGTCCGCTATCCCACCGCCGGCTGTGCGAGCGCTTCGGAAGCGCAACCTTTCTATGTCAATTCGCCGTTCGGCATCTGCCTCGCACACAACGGCAACCTCACGAATGCGCAAGAGCTCGCACAGCTCCTGATCGAGGACGATCGCCGGCACCTCAATACCCGCTCCGACAGTGAGATCCTGCTCAACGTGTTTGCGCACGAGCTGCAGCAGTCGGCTGCGGCGCGGCTCACGCCTGCCGCCGTGTTCGCCGCGGTCGAGGCCGTACACCGGCGTTGCCGCGGCGGCTACGCGGTGGTCGCGATGATCATCGGCCACGGCATCGTCGCTTTCCGCGACCCGCACGGCATCCGCCCGGCCGTGATCGGCCGGCGCAGCACGCCGCGCGGCCCGGAGCACATGGTGGCCTCGGAAAGCGTGGCATTCGACATGCTGGATTTCGAGCTCTTGCGCGACATCGGCGCCGGGGAGGCGGTCTTCATCGACCGCACCGGCAAGCTGCACACGGCACAATGCGCGCAAGACGTGAAGCACACGCCGTGCATCTTCGAGTACGTGTATTTCGCGCGGCCCGACTCGATCATGGACAACATCTCCGTCTACAAGGCCCGCCTGCGGATGGGCGAACGGCTCGTGCAGAAAATCCTCCGCGAACGGCCCGACCACGATATCGACGTCGTCATACCTATTCCGGATACCAGCCGGACGAGCGCCGTGCAGGTCGCCCATCATCTCGGGGTCAAATACCGGGAAGGGTTCATCAAGAATCGCTACATCGGGCGCACCTTCATCATGCCCGGCCAGGAGCTGCGCGCTCAGTCGGTGCGCCGCAAGCTGAACGCGATCGATCTCGAGTTTCGCGGCAAGACGGTGCTGCTGGTCGACGATTCCATCGTGCGCGGCACGACGTCGCGGCAGATCATCGACATGGCGCGCGAGGCCGGGGCGCGCAAGGTCTATTTCGCGTCGGCTGCGCCGCCGGTGCGCTATCCGAACGTCTACGGCATCGATATGCCGGCCGCATCGGAGCTGGTCGCCAACGGCCGCAGCGAGGACGAGGTCTGCCGGCTCATCGGCGCCGACTGGCTGGTCTACCAGGACCTCGACGACCTCGTTCGGGCGGTGCGCCACGACAACGCAGCTATCGAGGACTTCGACACCTCCGTTTTCTCCGGCCATTACGTCACCGGGGATGTGACTCCCCCTTATCTCGAGGCGCTCGAGCGCGAGCGCGCGGACGCAGCCCGGTCCTCCGGCGCACGCGACGACAACCTGGGCAGAATCGTCGGGCTTTAGTGTCGAGTCCCGCAGGTATGCGCAATAAATCGCGAAGGGATGGGCCCGCCAGCCAAGGCGCGAGGAGGAGGCACAGCGGGACTATGGCGACGACGAAGTCCTGAGTCCGACAGGCTGCCAGCCGGCTGAGGCTGCTCGCGGGCAGCTTCTGCGCATTTTCCAGGCCGCCCTCGCGGCCGTCGACGGCCGCGCGCGCGTGCGCGACGCGCTGCGCGGGCTCCCCGGGCGCTGGCATCTGGTCGCGATCGGCAAGGCTGCCGACGCGATGGCGCTGGGGGCGCATGATGCACTGGGCCACTGCATCGATGCCGGGCTCGTCATCGGCCGCCACGGTTTCCCCCGCCATGCGCTGAACGCATTGCCGCTTCCTCTGTGCGTGCTCGAAGCCGGGCACCCGGTGCCGGACGCGGCCAGCCTCGAAGCGGGCGCCCGGCTCGAGCGCTTCATCGATACGGCGCCGGCCGGTGCGCCGTTCCTGTTCCTGATTTCGGGCGGCGCCTCGGCGCTCGTCGAGCGCCTGCCGCCGGGCGTCACGCTCGACGCGCTCGCCCGGCTCAATCGCTGGCTGCTGTCCAGCGGGCTCGATATCGCTGCCGTCAACCGGGTGCGCCAGGCCGTGTCCTGCATCAAGGGCGGCCGCCTTGCCGCGCGCCTGGCCGGCCGGCACTGCCACGTGCTGCTGATTTCCGACGTCGCGGGCGACGACCCGGCGCTCATCGGCTCCGGCCTGCTGGCCGCACCGGGCGAGGACGTCGGCTTGCCCGAGATTCCCCCCGCGATCCGCGCCGGCATTCGCTTCGCGTCCCCGCCGCGTCCCGCCGCACAGCCGGCCGCGATCCGGTTCGAGATCGTGGCCCGTCTCGAGCTGGCGATGGACGCAGCGGAGCGGGCGGCCGCCGGAATGTCCCACCGCGTCGTGCCGGCCCGGGAGCGCCTCGCCGGCTATGCGGCCGACGCCGGACGACGAATCGCGCGGACATTGCGCTCCGGCGATCCCGGGATCTACCTGTGGGGGGGCGAAACGACCGTGCAGCTGCCGCCTGCACCGGGCCGCGGCGGGCGCTGCCAGCATCTGGCCCTCGCGGCCGCGATCGCCCTCGAAGGCGATCGCCGGTGCGTCCTGCTTGCCGCCGGCAGCGACGGCTTCGACGGTCCCGGCGAGGATGCCGGCGCGGTCGTCGACGGCGGCACGCTGGCGCGCGGCCGGCTCGGCGGCCTCGATCCGCACGCCTGCCTGGCGCGGGCCGATGCGGGGACGTTTCTCGAGGCGGCCGGCGACCTGCTCAGCGTAGGACCGACCGGCACCAACGTCGCCGATCTCGTCGTCGGTTACCGCGCCGCCGTCTGACGGCGCGCGTCCCGCGCCGTCAGCGCGGCAAGGTCTCGAGCGCGAAGCCGCCGGCGTCCCAGCGCAGGACACTGCCCTGCGTGTACCAATCGCCGAGCACGATACGCGTTGCGGCGCGGCCTCCGGCGTCGAATCGATGCACGGCAGGCCGATGCGTATGTCCGTGCAGCAGGATGCGCGCGTCGCTGCCGCGCAACGCAGCCTGCACTGCGCCTGCGTTCACGTCCATGATCTCTTCGCTGAGCCGGCTGGTGCGCGCCCGGCTCGCATCGCGCGCGGCGCGTGCCTGTGCGAGCCGCTGAGCCAGGCCTTGCGCGAGAAATGCCGCCTGCCACTGCGGGTCGCGCACCATGCGCCGGAATTCCTGGTAATCCGTGTCGTCGGTGCACAGCGTGTCGCCGTGCATCAGCAACACGGGCTCGCCGTAAAGCTCGACCGGCGCCGGATCGTCGAGCAGCGTGCAGCCGCTGGCGCGGGCAAATTCCTCGCCGATGAGAAAATCGCGATTACCGCGCATGAAGAAGCACGGCGTGCCCGCCGCAACGGTGGCGCGGAGCGCCGCGACGACGCCGCGTTTGACGACATCGGGATCGTCGTCGCCGATCCACGATTCGAACAGGTCGCCCAGTATGTAAAGGGCCTCGGCTTCGCGCGCCTCTGTGGCCAGGAAGGCGTAAAGCTGCCTGGCGATTTCCGGGTGAGCCTCGTCGACGTGCAGATCGGATATAAAGAGTGTCGTCATCAGTGACCGTTACAGGCCACTATCCGCAGTTGCGGCCGGCGGCAGCACGCGCACCTTCTCGATGAGCACGGTCGCCTGCGGCACTTCCGAGTCGAACGTGCCGCCCGGCCCAGTGGGCTTGCGCCCGATGTCGTCGACGACGCCCAGCCCTTCGACCACGCGGCCGAACACGGCATAACCCCATCGCGCGGGGCTCGGATCGAGCCGGGCGTTGTCCGCGAGATTGAAGAAGAATTGTGCCGTCGCCGAATGCGGGTCGTTGGTGCGCGCCATGGCGAGCGTCCCGTGCATATTGCTCAAGCCGTTGCCGGATTCGTTGACGACGGGCTCGCGGGCGGCTTTTTCCTCGAAGTCGGGTGTATATCCGCCGCCCTGCGCGACGAAGTCGGCTACCACCCGATGAAATATCGTGCCGTCGTAGAAACCGTCGTCCACGTATTGCAGGAAATTCGCCACCGTGAGCGGTGCGCGTGTCCTGTCGAGCTCGACGACTATGCGCCCGGCGCTGGTCTGCATCTCGATTCGCGGAAACAGGTCGTCAGAACCCTCCCGGGCGATCGAGAGGGAGGCAGCGAGACACAACGGCAGCACCCACAGGCGCCTTTTCATAACGATGTTCCGAATCGCGGCTGGATAGGGGCAATGCTAACATGCGTTCGATGACGGAATCCCTTGTGCGCACGCGCTTTGCGCCGAGCCCCACCGGTCACATGCACCTCGGTAATGCGCGCACGGCGCTGTTCAACTGGCTGCTCGCGCGGCGCTGCGGCGGGACCTTCATCCTGCGTGCCGAGGACACGGACCGGGCGCGCAGCCGGGACGAGTTTCTGGATACCATCCGGGAGGATCTCGATTGGCTGCGTCTGGACCGCGACGAGGGGCCCGACCGCGGCGGGCCTTTTGCGCCCTATCGCCAGTCCGCGCGCGGCGAGATGTATGCGCATCATTTCGCTGCTCTCGAGGAGAGCGGCGCCGCGTATCCCTGTTATTGCTCGGGCGACGAGCTCGCGCGCGCAAGGCGGTCACAGATCGCCGCCGGGCAGCCGCCGCGATATGCCGGAACCTGTCGCGGCCTCGACAGCCGCGCGCGGGCGCGGCTGTCCGGCTCCGGCCGCGTGCCGACCCTGCGCTTTCGGGTGCCCGAGGGGCGTGTGGTCGGTTTCACGGACCTCGTGCGCGGTGCGCAGCGGTTCGCGAGCGAGGACATCGGCGACTTCATCGTGCGCCGCGCCGACGGCACGCCGTCGTTTTTCTTCGGCAACGCGCTCGACGATGCGCTCATGAAGGTGACGCACGTGCTGCGCGGAGAAGATCATCTGGCCAACACGCCTCGGCAGCTCCTGCTGCTGGAAGCGTTTCGCCTGCCGGCGCCGCAGTACGGTCACGTCTCGCTGTTGACCGCCGGCGACGGTACGCCGCTGTCCAAGCGGCACGGCAGCCCGGGGGTTCGCGATCTCGCGCGGCAGGGCTTCCTGCCGATGGCGGTGGTCAATTATCTGGCCCGGCTCGGCCATGCCTGTGCGGACGACGGCTATCTCGACCTCAGCGGACTGGCCGCACAGTTCGACGTCGCCCGCCTGGGTCGCGCTCCGGCTCGATTCGACCGGCGCCAGCTCGAGCATTGGCAACGCGAGGCCGTCAGGCATGCCGATCCCGTCGCGCTCGCCGACTGGCTCGACGAGGCATTGACCCCGGTTCCGGCGCCTCTGCGAGAGCGGTTCATCGCGCTGGTCGTCCCGAACGTGCTGTTTCCCGCGCATGCGCGTGAATGGGCCGACGTGCTGTTCGGCGAGCTGCCCGATCCCGGCGCGGAGGAGCGGCGCGTCCTGGAGGGCGCAGGCGCCGTCTTTCGCAGCACGCTCGCGGTCCTCGGCGATCGCGGCAGCGCCGATCTCGGTGCGATCCATGAGCAGGTGAGCTGCGCCACCGGTGAGCGCGGACGCAACGTGTTCCTGCCGCTGCGGCTTGCGCTGACCGGACGCCGTGACGGCCCCGAGCTCGAGCGCCTGATCGCGGTGCTGCCGCCCGAGACGCTGCGCCGCCGCCTGTCACGCTGGGCGGGCTGAGCCGGCATGCTGCGCATCCACAACTCGCTGACCGGGCGCAAGGAGCCGTTCGTGCCGATGGATCCCGGCGCGGTGCGCATGTACGTGTGCGGGATCACGGTCTACGATTTCCTGCACCTCGGCCATGCGCGCATGCTGGTCGTGTTCGACGTGATCGCCCGCTGGCTGCGCGCCTCCGGTTACCCGCTGACCTTCGTGCGCAACATCACCGACATCGACGACAAGATCATCAGGCGCGCCGCCGAAAACGGCGAGCCGGTGAGCCGGCTGACGGAGCGGTTCATCGCCGAGATGAACCGCGACTGCGCATCGCTCGGCGTGCTGGCTCCGGATCACGAGCCGCGGGCGACCGAGTGGATTCCGGCGATGGTCGACATGATCGGCAGGCTCATGGACGGCGGTTACGCCTATCGCGGCGACAACGGCGACGTCTATTACAAGGTGTCGCGCTTCGGCGCATACGGCCGCCTGTCCGGCAAGAAGCTCGCGGACCTGCGCGCCGGTGCGCGTGTCGAAGTGGACGAGGCCAAGCTCGATCCGCTGGATTTCGTCCTCTGGAAAGCCGCCCGGCCGGGCGAGCCGGCCTGGGAATCGCCATGGGGAAAGGGACGGCCGGGCTGGCACATCGAGTGTTCCGCCATGGCCACCGGCCTGCTCGGTGACACCTTCGACATCCACGGCGGCGGCATGGATCTCAAGTTTCCGCATCACGAGAACGAGATCGCCCAGTCGGAGGCGGCGACCGGCCAGCGTTTCGCGCGCGTCTGGGTGCACAACGGCTTCGTCCGCATCGACGAGGAGAAGATGTCGAAGTCACTCGGCAACTTCTTCACCGCGCGGGATATCCTGCAATCCTGGCAGGCGGAGACGGTGCGTTATTTCCTGCTCGCCAGCCACTATCGCAGCCCGCTGAACTACGCCACGGACAATCTGCGGCAGGCGAAAGCCGGCCTCGATCGGCTGTACATCGCGTTGCGCGGCCTCCCGGAGGCGGATGCGGAGCCGGACTCGCCGCATGCGAGCCGTTTCGCCGCCGCCATGGACGACGATTTCAACACCGCGGAAGCCATCGCCGTGCTGCAAACCCTCGCCCGCGAGATGAACGCGGCCCGCGCCGGCGGCTCGGCGGAGCGCGCCGCGCGGCTCGGCGCTACGCTCAAGTCGCTCGGTGCCCCGCTCGGCCTCGCGCAGGGCGACCCCGACAGCTTCCTCAAGGGCGCGCCGGCCGGCGGCGGCGAGCTCGATGGCAGCCTCGAAGACGGCGCGATCGAGGCGATCATCGAGGCCCGCAGCGCCGCGCGCCGCGCCGGGGACTGGCAGGAAGCCGACCGGCTGCGAGACCGGTTGCTGGCGGCGGGGATCGTCATCGAGGACGCCGCGGAGGGCACGCGCTGGCGCCGGTAGGGCCGGTTTCAACCGGCCAGGGGCGGTGGCCGGGCGGTCCGGCCGAATGAATTCGGCCCTACGTGCGCAGGGCCGGTTTCAACCGGCCAGGGGCGGTGGCCGAGCGTCCGGCCGAATGAATTCGGCCCTTGTATCTTGGTTTACGATGAATCGTCCCGCAATGGTGTTGGAATCCGGGCAGGGGGACGCTGTGTCGGCCCTTTGGCTGCGAGCCTGTCGCGTAGATCAGCGCCCCTTGCCCGGCTTCTCTGCGACAGATCGCACGGTATCTTGCGCCCGGCCTGGCCGTGAGCCCGCATGCACAAGGTGGATCGAGCAGACCTTCCAGCCATTGCATTCCTGTCCTGTGGATATTACGGAGTGCCATGAAAATCACATATCTCGGCATTGATATTGCCAAAGCCAAGTTCGACGCCGCGCTGCTGGTCGGCGAGAAGTTCAAGACCAAGGTGTTCGCCAATACGCCAAAGGGCTTCGCCGCGCTCAGCCAATGGCTTAAGCGGCAGCAGGTCGTACGACTGCACGCCTGTCTGGAAGCCACCGGCAGCTATGGGGACGCGCTCGCTGAGTTCCTGGCCGACAGCGGCCACACGGTCAGCGTGGTCAACCCTGCGCAGATCAAGGCCTTCGGCCGGAGTCTGTTGACGCGTAATAAGACCGATGCCGTTGACGCCCGGCTGATCGCCCGGTTCTGCGCGCGCAACCAGCCGCCCGCCTGGCAGCCGCTGCCGCTCGAGATCCGCACCCTGCAGGCCTTGGTGCGGCGGCTGGCTGCCCTGCAGGCCATGCGCCAGCAGGAGCAGAACCGCCTGGACACCGCCCACGCCGTGCTCAAAGAACCCATCCAGGCGCACCTCGACTTCCTCAGCAGCGAGATCAAAGCGCTGCAAGACCAGATCCGCCAGCACATCGACCAGCATCCCAAGCTACGCGGCCGGCGCGATCTGCTCGAGACCATCCCCGGCGTCGGCGAGGCCACCATCGCCACCGTGCTCGCCTTCTTCGTCATCGACCGCTTCAAAAATGCCAAGCAGCTCGCCGCCTTCCTCGGCCTGTCGCCCCGCCGCCACGACTCCGGCAGCTCCGTCCGCGGCCGAACCCACATCAGCAAAACCGGCGATGCCAGCCTGCGCGCCGCGCTCTACATGCCCGCCGTCGTCGCCCGCACCCACAACCCGGTGATCCGCGCCTTCTGCCTTCGCCTCGAACAGACCGGCAAAACCAAACTCGCCGCCATCGTCGCCGCCATGCGCAAGCTCGTGCACATCATCTTCGGCGTGCTCAAATCGGCCACGCCCTTCAACCCAGAGCTCGCTAAGGCTTGACAGGCGAGACGGTATCTACGTGCGCTGCTCGGCGCTCTGCAGCGTGTTCCTGAGCAGCATCGCCACGGTCATCGGCCCGATACCGCCGGGAACGGGGGTGATCCAGCCCGCGCGCATCCGGGCCCGGTCGAAGCCGACGTCGCCGACGAGCGTCCCGTCCGCACGCCGATTGATGCCGACATCGAAAACCGCAGCCCCGCTCTTCACCCACTCGCCCGGCACGAGCCCCGGCATGCCGACCGCCACCACGAGCAGGTCGGCGCGCTCGACCTCGCGGCGCAGGTCCGCGGTGAAGCGGTGGCAAACCGTCGTGGTTGCGCCGGCCAGCAGCAGCTCGAGAGCCATCGGCCGGCCGACGATATTCGATGCGCCGACGACGACTGCGTTCGCGCCACGCACTGGAATCGAATAATTCTCGATGAGGGTAATGATGCCGAGCGGTGTGCAGGGCCGCAGCAACGGTTTGCGTTGCGCAAGCCTGCCCATGTTGTACGGGTGAAATCCGTCGATGTCCTTGTCCGGCCGGATGCGCTCGATCACCGCATGCGAATCGATTCCGGCCGGCAGCGGCAGCTGGATCAGGATGCCGTCGATCTCGTCGTCGGCATTGAGCCGATCGACCAGTGCGAGCAGTTCCCCTTGCGAGACCGTCTGCGCAAGATCGAACGACTTCGATGTCATGCCTGCCGCTTCGCACGCACGACGTTTATTTCGTACATAGATGCGCGACGCCGGATCCTCGCCGACGAGCACCACTGCAAGGCCCGGACGTCGGCCTCCGGCCGCGATGCGCCGCGAAATGCGCTCGCGCACGGAGTCGGTGATCTCCGCCGCCACTCTTTTGCCGTCGATGAGCTGCGCAGTCATGAGAACGGGCCCGCTGGAAAGGGGCGGAATTTTCGCATGCCGGACGCGAAAAAACGCGAGAATTGCACCGAAAATCCACGTCGCCGCGCAACGGAACCCAATTTGACTGACCCTATGGGCGGACGTATCATGCTTCGTCCCGTGCGGGCCCGTCGCGAGCGAGCTCGAATGATGGCGGGGTATGGCGCAGTCTGGTAGCGCATCTGCTTTGGGAGCAGAGGGTCGGGGGTTCGAATCCCTCTACCCCGACCAAACGTCTGTATTGCAATACGCGAATTGCAGGAGTTCTGAAAAACCAGCGCCCGTAGCTCAATCGGATAGAGCATCGGCCTTTGAATCAAGGAGCCTGCAACGGGAAACCGAACCGTTGCAGTGGACTGCACCGTAACGGGGAACCCTTAACAGGTAGTGCTGATGGCGATCCCGTGGAAACCTGCGGTCGACCCGTACGAAAGCGAAGGGCGACCTGGGGGTCTTGAAGGCTCAGATTGATCTGTTCGAGCAGGGATTCACGATCTGCGTTCCTTTGACGGAACACGCGCCGTTTGACTTGGCGGTGTATAGAGATGCTCGAACGCGACGCTGAGGGTAAAGACGCCCAAGCATAGGCAATCGAAGCAAGTTAAGTTTGCAGCTGACTATCGCAGGGTTCCGTAGAGACTAGACGTGCAGCGCCTGAGACGGCGAAGGGATAGTCCAGACCACAAACCCGAAAGCCGGGGTCGCGAAAGCGATGGTTGGTATGCTAAGCCGAGGGTTGCAGGTTCAAGTCCTGCCGGGCGCACCAAGTTTTCGCTGGTGGACGTAGCTCAGTTGGTAGAGCCCCGGATTGTGATTCCGGCCGTCGTGGGTTCGAGTCCCATCGTCCACCCCATCCAGGTGCTGTTGACAACGGCCCGATCGCCGGGGGCATCGGCACGGATGCGGTACATGGATGTAACGCCGTTTTCGAGCGTCCGGCGCTCGAAAACGCCCGCGATCCGAAAATCGCATTTTCGGATCGCGGGGACGAAAAGGCCAGGATGGCCGTTTTGTCAATCGACCAGGGCCGTTAGCTCAACTGGCAGAGCAGGGGACTCTTAATCCCAAGGTTATAGGTTCGATTCCT
>DATLFD010000082.1:0-16107 GCA_035524935.1 Gammaproteobacteria bacterium
TCCCGCCGGTTCCTCGCAGAATTACGGCGCATAGTGTAGCTCCAATTTTTACGCAGGCTGGTACATACTCCGACGCTGGGTATCAGGGACGAGCGCGACCTTGACGAGGATGCCGGCGAATGGCCCGCGACAAAGACATCAACAACCTGGAGCAACTGCTCGAACGGATCGGCGAGGCCGACGGTGACGGCGACCGGGTCTCGCTGGGCGCCATCGTCGAAGCTGTCGGCCGCCGGTCGTTCGGCCCCTTGCTGCTGCTCGCGGGGCTGGTCACGCTTTCACCCGTAGGCGACATCCCGGGCACGCCGACGATCATGGCCGTGCTGGTGCTGCTGATCGCCGGCCAGCTGTTGTTCCGGCGCAAGCACTTCTGGCTGCCCCGCTGGCTGCTCGATCGATCCGTGGCGCAGAGCAAGCTGCGCAAGGCAATCGGGTGGTTGCGAAAGCCCGCGCGATTCACGGACCGCGCATTGCGCCCCCGGCTCGGCTTGTTCACGCAGAACGGTGCGATTTACGCGATTGCAATCGTCTGCGTCGTGATCGCGTGCGCGATGCCAGTGATGGAGGTCGTGCCGTTCAGCGCCACCGGCGCAGGTGCCGCCCTCACGGCTTTCGGCCTCGCGCTGATCGCCGAGGACGGTCTGCTCGCACTGATCGCCTTCCTGTTCACGGCGCTCACCATGGGCGCGGTGATCTACACGCTGCTGTGATCGGCGCGGCGCCCCATGCGTCACCGAGCCTCGCGCGTCGCTCGGCAAGGAGTCACCCGTGACCAAAAAATATGATGCTATCGTCATCGGCGCGGGCCAGTCCGGCCCGCCGCTCGCCGAGCGGCTCACGAAGGAAGGGCTGACGACTGCCGTGATCGAGCGGAAGCTGTTCGGCGGCACCTGCGTCAACACCGGCTGCATTCCCACCAAGACGCTCATCGCGAGCGCGCAGGCCGTCCACATGGCGCGGCGCGCAGCGGACTTCGGCGTCGTGACTCCCGGGCCGATCGAGGTCGACATGAAGCGGGTCAAGGCGCGCAAGGACGACATCGTGCGCCATTCCAGTGAAGGCGTGACCGAGTGGCTCGAAAATATGCAGGGCTGCACGCTCTATCGCGGTCATGCCCGCTTCGAGGGTCCGCATGTCGTGCGTGTCGGCGACGAGTTGCTGGCAGGCGACAGGATCTTCATCAATACCGGCGCCAGGGCAATGATTCCCGACATGCCCGGCCTTGCCGAGGTCGATTACCTGACCAATTCGAGCATGATGGACGTCGATTTCCTGCCGCAGCACCTGGTGATCGTGGGCGGCAGCTACGTCGGCCTCGAATTCGCGCAGATGTACAGGCGCTTCGGCAGCCGGGTCACAGTGGTCGAAAAGGGCGACCGGCTGATCTCGCGCGACGACGCGGACGTCTCGGCGGCGGTCCGCGAGATTCTGGAGCACGAGGGCATCGAGGTGCGAACGGATGCGGAGTGCATTGCGGCGCGTAGACACGGCGACGGCGTGGCGATCTCGGTGCAATGCAGGAGTGGCGCTCCGGAAGTCGTCGGCTCTCATCTGTTGCTCGCCGTAGGCCGGCGGCCGAACAGCGGCGACCTCGGGCTCGAAAAAGCCGGCATAGATGCCGACGAGAGGGGATACATCCGCGTCGACGACCAGCTGCGGACGAACGTCGCGGGCGTGTGGGCGACCGGCGACGTCAACGGCCAGGGCGCCTTCACGCATACGTCCTGGAATGACTACGAGATCGTGGCCGCCAACCTGTTCGATGGCGATTCGCGCCGGGTCAGCGACCGTATCATGGCGTACGCGCTGTACGTCGATCCGCCGCTCGGCCGCGTCGGCATGACGGAGCGCGAGGTGCGCGACCGGGGGCGTGCGGCGCTGATGGGAAAAATGCCGATGTCGCGGGTCGGCCGGGCGCGGGAGCGCAGCGAGACGCAGGGCTTCATGAAGGTCCTCGTCGATGCCGGCACGCTCGAGATCCTCGGCGCTGCCGTGCTCGGCATCCGCGGCGACGAAGTCGTGCATTCGCTCCTGGACATCATGTACGCGGGTGCGCCTTACACGACTATCCGGCGCGCGATGCATATTCATCCGACCGTCACGGAGCTCGTACCTACGCTGCTCGGGGAGTTAGAGCCGCTGGAATGACTTGTCGGGAATGGCCGGCTGAAGCCGGCCCTACGGACGGCCTACGAAATGGCGTGCGCGGAATGGCCGGCTGAAGCCGGCCCTACGTTCGAATGACGTGTCAATCGGCCGGCTGAAGCCGGCCCTACGCCGGCCCTACGGGCGGCCCTACCCCGGTCCTACGCTTTTCGGATGGCGTGGATGAGCTGTTTCTTGGTCATGGCGCTGCGGCCGGGGATGTCGAGCTCCTGGGCCCGCGCGTAGAGCTCTTCCTTGCTGCGGTCTTCCAGGCCGGCCGCTTTCGCTTCGGCGCCCCGCTTTGCGCCCGCTCGTGGCGCCCGTCCCTGCCCTTGCAGCCGCTGCTTCAGGATCTCCATGATGTCGATGACCTCGGCGCCGCCGGAGACTTCGTCCTCGGCGCCCTCCGGCGCCTCCACCACCCCCTCGCCCGCTTCGACCTTTTTCTCGACCAGCGCGCGCAGGCGCTGCGCATAGTCGTCGCTGAGCTCGTCGCGATCGAATTCCTTCGCCGTCAGATCGCGGATGGCCTGCTCCATGGCGCGCGCCTGCTTCGGGTCGGGCTTGCCGATCCCGGGCAGCCCCACGGTGGCGGCCGAGCGCAGCTCGTCATGGAAGCGCAGCGTCTCGGCGCGCAGAATGCCTTTCTCCGCGATCAGCGCGACCAGGTATTCCTTGCCGCGCATGACGAATGTCGCAATGCCCGCCCGGCCGGCGCGCTCCATAGTCTCGGCGAGCAGCCGATAGGCCTTGTTCGAGTCGCTGGCCGGCGCGAGGAAGTAGGCGCGCTCGAAGTACATCGGGTCGATCTCGGCGAGCTCGACGAAGCGGCGCAGGTCGATCTCGCGCGATTTCTCCGGCTCGAGCGCGTTGAGCTCGTCGTCGGTGACGACCACGTGCTTGTCCTTCTCCGTCTCGTAGCCGCGCACGATCTCGTCCCAGTCGACCGGCTCCTCTTCCTGCGGGCAGAAGTAGCGCCGGCTCAGCGGCGTGCCGTCCTCGTCGATCATGCGCAGCGATACCGAGCGGGCACGGTTCGCGGGAAACAGATCCACCGGCACGCTGACCAGGCCGAAGCTGATGAGCCCCGACCACAGCGAGCGGCCGCGCGCGACGTCCTGCTCTTCTTCGGCTTCAGGCAACTTTGCGCTCCTTGCGCAGGCTCTCACGCAGCGCCGCGGCGAGATCCTCCTCGGGCTTCTTGCGCGCCGGCTTGCGGAACTTGACCGTGCGGCCGGCCGACTTCGATTCGATGAGCTCGAGGACGCGCTTACGGTATTCGTCACGGTACGCGGCCGGGTCGAAGCTCTCTTCCAGCATGGACATGAGCTGCCGGGCCATGCCGAGCTCCTTCTTGTCGAGCCCGCGGCCGCCCGGCGCCTTCAGCGAGCTCGCCACGACCACTTCCTCGGCATGGCGCAGCGTGATCAGAACCGGGTGATCGCCCTGGAGACGCAGCGCGCCGAGGTACTCCTTCTTGCGCATGACCCAGTGCGCCAGCCCCTCCTTGCCGGACTTGCGCAGCGCGGCGGAGAGCGCGAAATAGGCGCCTGCGCTGCCGTCCGGGCCCAGCCAGTACGGCCGGTCGTACCAGCGGTGATCGATCGCCGACTGCGGCAGAAACCGCTCGATGCGGATGTCGCGGGATTCCCGGGGCTCGAGACTGGCAAGGTCGTTCTTATCCAGAACGACGATGTCACCGGTGTCGGTGACGTAGCCCCTGCGCACTTTGTCATAGGGCACGATCTCGTCGGTCTGCGGATTCACCATCGCCTGCCGGAGCGGCACCAGATCGTCGCGATGCAGCAGCCGGAAATGAACGCTGCGGTCCTCGACCGCGGAATAGAGCTTGACCGGAACGGCCGCATCGCCGAGCCGGATGACCCCTTTCCAGATCGCACGCGCGGCCACGGGCTAGTCCTCGTCAGGCGACTGCCGGCAGTCCGGGCAGAGCAGGGTGCGCGTGGTGGCAGCGAACTCGACCAGCACGCAGCCGGTACAGACCGGCCCGTCGCAATGCGCGCATTGATACAGCGCGTGGTACTGGTGCCATTGGACGCAGGCCGGGCACTGTTCCGTGCCGCCTGAGAGCCACCAGGGCAGCGGCCTCATCAAAAAGAGGAATCGGCCACATTGAAGTAGGCTCGCGCCTCCTCGATGATCGCGTCCGCGGCGTCCATGCAGGCCTTGTCCGGCGCGGAATCGCAGTGCAGATCGGCCGTCAGCCAGTTGCTGTCACCGTCGCTGACCGCATCGACGGTCTGCACGGCCGTGAAACGGCAGTTCCGATAGCGGGCCTCACGATGCAGCCGCTCGGTCATCCACTCGAGCAGCTCGCGCTCTTCGAGCACCTTGCGCTTTTGCTCATCGCCCGCCGCCGGCGAATAGGCGGGCGGATCGCTGGCCGGAAATGACTCACGGCCGGCTTCGTTGACCGGGTCCGGCCCGTGTTTCTCTCTGTTGCGCCCCGGAGCGTCCGTATTCGTTCCCGATGCATTCATGATTAACCTCGCCGCAGTGTCATCGGCCATGCAGTGCCGACGTGATGGGCCGGCGCCGTGCCGGCTCACAGCCTTTCGAGCGTCTCGTCGATCCAGGCGCGGTGACGGCGCTCATCGGCCAGATTCCGCTCGAGGATCTGCCGCGTCCCCGCCGGTGCGTCCTTGTGCTTGACCGCCGCCTCGTAGGCCTTGTTGGTGACTTCCTCGTTGGCCTTCATGGCCATGAGGATCTGCCTGTCTCCGAACAGGTTCCCCAGATAGACCTTGCCCTTGGTCAGGAAGCGCACGATGTCCCCGCCGTCGGGCGCGTCTTCGCCCATCTGCTCGAGCACGCCGCCGAGCTCGCGGGTGTGCCTTTCGTGGTCTTTCATGAAGTCCGCCAGGCGGCTCTTGTAGCCATCGTCGTCCAGCTTGTCGATAGCCACCTGATAGGCTTCAATGGCATCGAAATCGAGCTCGACGAGATTGCTGAGCAGCTTGGCGAGCGAGCTTTCCGTACCGACCATAGTCACCATGATCGTAACCTCCTTGCACGGGCCGGCCAGATGTGTGCTGCCGGTCTTCGATCCCTGCCTTGCAAGCCGTGTGCCAAAACAGGCCGGTCGGGGGCCGGACCGTGCGCCCGCGCGGGGGTGAAATGGCGTAACCTGTCGCTCCCGTTATGTGCGGCCGCTATCAGCTCAACAAGATACCGCGCGAGATTCGCGACTGGTTTCCCGCCACCTGGCGCTGGAAATTCCCGGGCGAGCTCGCGCCGCGATACAACATCGCACCCTCGAGCGAGGCCCTCGTCGTGCGCGCCGACGACGTGGGACCGGTCGGCGAATTGCTGGTCTGGGGCTATCGGCCGCACTGGATGCAGCAGAAATCGAAGGCGCAGATCAATGCGCGCGCCGAAACGCTGTTCGAGACACCGATGTTCCGTCATTCGGCGCAGGCGCGGCGCTGCCTGGTGGTCGCCGACGGCTTCTACGAGCCGAAAGGCAAGACCCAGCCGCGACCCTGGTTCCGCTTTCACTACGAGGACGACCGCCTGTTCGCCATGGCCGGCGTATGGACGCGCTGGCGCGACGAGGACGAGGGCTACGACAGCTTCGCCATCGTGACCTCGACGCCGAACGCGGTGGTGGCGCCGATACACGACCGCATGCCCGTCATCGTCGGGCCGGACGGCTACGCGGCGTGGCTCGATGCAGGGAGTCCACGCGAGGCGGCCGCCGCGCTCTGCTTGCCGGCCGAGCGTGCGGGTCTCACCTCCTACCGGGTGTCGGACTATGCCAAGAACCCGCGCAACGAGGGGCCAGCCTGCATCGCGCCGGCGCGAGGCTGATCGAGGATCCGTCGGGCATGAGCAGCTCAGAGATCGCAGAAGATTTTGCGAAAACCCCGGTCGCCCTTGCGGTACTCCGGCCTCGGCCGCAGAAACGTTCGATCGAGGATCTCAAAACGCGTCATGCCGTCGACGTGGAAGGTCTTCCAGCCGGCCGCCGATCCCGACCGGCTGCCGCCCTCAACCTGATAGCCGCACAAGGCGCGCCGGCCGCCGCCGATGAGCCCGTAAGTGTGCGGCTCGACGACGCGCTCATGCCCGTCGTAGTCGAACCGGATCAGGCGCCGGCCGGCGATCGCCGCGCAGATGTCCAAGGCCTCTAGCCCGCTACCAGGGCGCGGGCTTGCGATGCAGCAGGAACCGGCCGTGCGGCCCGCCGCGCGGCAAGGTCGCCGCCCAGACGATATCCGCGGCCGCGCGCGCAGGATCGCGTGGTGCCGACGCGCCGCCCATGCGAGTGCGCACCCAGCCCGGATCGACCGCATTGACCCTGACATTGCCGCGCGCCTCGCCGGCCGCAAGCCGGGTCAGCGCGTTGAGCGCCGCCTTTGACAGCTTGTAGGCGGCCGGCTGTCCGCCTTCCATGCGCGAAATCGAGCCGTAACCCGAGGACACGTTGACGATACGTCCGTAGTCCCGCTCGATCATGCCCGGCATGAATCGCCGGCACAGCCGCAGCGGCCCGAAGAAGTTGACCTCGAAGCTCCCCCGCACGGCGTCTTCTCCGGTCTCGAGCAGGGTGGCATCGTCATCGCGCAATACCCCGGCGTTGTTGACCAGCACGTCGATGCGCCAGCTTGCCTCGTCGAGCCAGTCGCACAAGGCATCGAGGCTGGCTGCCTGCGTGACGTCGAGGACATGATGCGCGAGCGCTGTGCCGGCGCCGCCGGCAATCTCGCAAGCCGCCGCTGCGATCGCCGCCGCGTCGCGGCCTGTCAGCACGACCCGTGCGCCGGCTTCGAGCAAGAGCCGGGCCGCTTCCCGTCCGATGCCGCGATTCGCACCCGTGACCAGAGCCGTGCGGTCCCTCGCCGCGCTCACGGCGCCGTTTCCGCCGTGGATGACGGCTTTGCCCGGTTGCGTGTAGAGTGCCTCCACCTCATCGATGTGCTCCCTGCATGCACCAGCCGAACCGAACCGTTGCCAGCGCGTTCTTCTTCACGCTGCTGGTCGTCGTCACCCTCGCCTTCCTGGGCCTGCTCCAGGTGTTTCTCGAGCCGTTGTTCTGGGCTGCCACCCTGGCGATCCTGTTCAATCCCCTGCAGGAACGGTTTGCCACGGCCATGGGCGGACGCCGCCGTCTGGCAGCCGCGGCCACGCTCATCGTCATCGTCCTCGCCGTGCTCCTGCCGCTCATGCTGGTCGGATTCGCGGTAGTGCGCGAGGCCGCCAACCTCATCGCGCAGATCCAGGAGGGCAACCTCGACATCGGCAGTCCGATGCGCTGGCTCGAGCAGCAGCTTCCTGCACTCGACACCTACCTGCAACGCTTCAACATCGACATCGAGCGCCTGCGCGAAGGCCTGTCCGCCGCGGCATTGACCTCCGGGCAGTGGATTGCCGGGCGCGCGCTGGCCATCGGCCAGAACGCGCTGCGCTTCACCGTCATGCTCGTGCTCATGCTGTACCTGCTGTTCTTCTTTCTGCGTGACGGCCGCCGCATCCTCGATGGCATCGTGCGCGCGTTGCCCATGGGCGACGAGCGCGAGCGTGACCTGATGTCGCGCTTCGCCCAAGTGTCCAGGGCGGCGATCAAGGGCACCTTCATCATCGGCGCCGTGCAGGGCGCGATCGGCGGGATCACGTTCTGGGCGCTCGGCATCCAGGGCGCGGTGCTGTGGGGCGTCGTCATGGCCCTGCTCTCGCTGCTGCCGGTCGGCGGCTCCGGCATCGTCTGGGTGCCGGCGGCGATCATCCTGGCGGTCAGCGGCGAATTCATCCGGGCGCTGATCCTGGTGGTGGTCGGCTCGCTGATCATCGGCCTCGTGGACAACCTGCTGCGGCCGATGCTGGTCGGCCGCGACACCCGCATGCCGGACTTCCTGATCCTGCTGTCCACCCTGGGCGGCCTGACCGTGTTCGGCCTGTCCGGGTTCGTCATCGGGCCCATTATCGCCGCACTGTTCCTCACGGTATGGGGCATGTTCCAGGAGGAATACAACGAGGACCCTTCCGCGCGGGGCAGCGGCACGCCGCCGGCCGGGAAGCCCCGCAGCACCTGACCTTCCCCCGTCGCGCCTCACCCGGGCCACGTCCAGTCCCGGATCTCCGGCATGTCCTGGCCGTGTTGTTCGATATATCGCTTGTGCGCTGCGAGCCGCTCACGCAGTGTCCTGCGGATCCCGGCTACGCGCGGCGCGAGTTTCGGCACTCGCCCGACGGCGTTCATGGCGAGGTGAAAACGGTCGAGGCCGTTCAGAACCGCCATGTCGAACGGCGTCGTCGTGGTGCCCTCCTCCTGGTAACCGTGCACGTGCAGGTTTTCGTGATTGTTGCGCTTGTATGCGAGCCGGTGGATCAACGACGGGTAGCCGTGCCAGGCGAAGATCACCGGCTTGTTGGCCGTGAACAGCGCGTCGAATTCCCCGTCCGGCAGACCGTGGGGATGCTCCGTATCCGGCTGCAGGGCCATGAGGTCGACGACATTGACGACACGGATGGCGAGCTCCGGCGCCTCGCGGCGCAGCAGATCGACGGCCGCGAGGGTCTCTAAAGTCGGCACGTCTCCCGCGCAGGCCATGACCAGGTCGGGCTCGGCGTCGTGGCTCGCCCATTCCCAGACGCCTGCACCGGCCACGCAATGCGCGACGGCGGCCTCCATGTCGAGGTACTGCAGCTGCGGCTGCTTGCCCGCGACGATGACATTGACGAAGTCGCGGCTGCGCAGGCAGCGATCGGTCACGCAGAGCAGCGTGTTGGCGTCCGGCGGCAGGTAGACGCGGATGATGCTCGCCTTCTTGTTGACCACGTGGTCGATGAAGCCGGGATCCTGATGGCTGAAGCCGTTGTGATCCTGGCGCCAGACATGCGAGGTCAGCAGGTAATTGAGCGAGGCGATCGGCCGTCGCCAGGGAATCTCGCGGCTGGCTTTGATCCATTTCGCGTGCTGGTTGAACATGGAATCGACGATGTGGATGAAGGCCTCGTAGCACGAGAAAAATCCGTGGCGTCCCGTGAGCAGGTAGCCCTCCAGCCAGCCCTGGCAGAGATGTTCGCTCAACACCTCCATGACGCGGCCGTCCGGCGCGACGTGCTCGTCCCCTTCCAGGATCGCCGCCGTCGAGACCCGGTCGGTGGCTTCGAACAGCGCCGACAGCCGGTTCGATGCCGTCTCGTCCGGACCCATGACGCGGAAATTGCGCGCCGCCTCGTTCATGCGCATGACGTCGCGCAAGAAAAAACCCAGCACACGCGTCGCTTCCGCGCGGCTGCGGCCTGGTGCGGGGACGTGCACGGCGTGATCGCGGAAGTCAGGCATGCGCAGCGCCTCGAGCAGAAGGCCGCCGTTCGCGTGCGGGTTCGCGCCCATGCGCCGCTTGCCAACGGGCGCGAGCGCGGCGATCGCCGGCAGTAACCTCCCTTCAGCGTCGAAAAGCTCGTTCGGCGCATAGCTCTGCATCCACGTCTCGAGCAGGCGCAGGTGCTCAGGGTTGTCGGCGAGCCCGGCGAGCGGCACCTGGTGCGAGCGGAAGCTGCCTTCGATGCGCTTGCCGTCCACTTCCCGCGGTCCGGTCCAGCCTTTCGGCGTGGCGAGCACGATCACCGGCCATCGCGGGCGCTCGCGAAATCCGTGCGCGCGTGCGTCGGCCTGGATCGCGGCGATTTCTTCGAGCACCGTATCCAGCGTATCCGCCATCGCCGCGTGCACCGCCGCCGGTTCATCGCCCTCGACGAACCAGGGCTTGTAACCATAGCCCTCGAGCAGGCTCGTGAGCTCGCTGCGTGGCAGGCGGGCGAGCACGGCCGGTCCGGCGATTTTGTAGCCATTGAGATGCAACACCGGCAGCACGGCGCCGTCGCGCTCCGGGTTGAGGAATTTGTTGGAGTGCCAGCTCGCCGCGAGCGCACCGGTTTCCGCCTCGCCGTCACCGATGACGCAGCAGGCGAGCAGGTCGGGATTGTCGAACACGGCGCCGTAGGCGTGCGCGAGACAGTAGCCGAGCTCGCCGCCTTCGTGTATGGAACCCGGCACATCGGCGGCGACGTGGCTCGGGATGCCGCCGGGAAACGAGAACTGCCGGAACAGGCGCCGCATGCCGGCCTTGTCCTGGGTCACGTCCGGGTAGTGTTCGCTGAAGCTGCCTTCAAGCCAGGTGTTGGCGACCAATGCCGGGCCGCCGTGCCCCGGCCCGGTGATGAAGATCGCGTTCAGGTCGCGCGCGCGGATGACGCGGTTCATGTGCGCATAGATGAAATTGAGCCCCGGCGTCGTGCCCCAGTGGCCGAGCAGACGGGGCTTGACATGCGCGAGCTCCATCGGCTCTTCGAGCAGCGGGTTGTCGAGCAGGTAGATCTGTCCGACGGACAGGTAATTGGCGGCGCGCCACCAGGCGTCGACGCGCTCGAGCGTTGCATTTTCCATGCGTTCAGGGTCCTCGTTCGATGGTTGAGCCGGAAAGGCCGTCAGGCATGTCTGCGATCTCCTCCGCGATCGCACGCTCCTCGTCCGCCGCGATGACGAGGATGCGCGTGCGCATGCCCGCCGCGCTGACGTCGATCGCGGTGCCGTCGCGTTGCGGTCGCGCCGCAGCGTTGCGCGCGGCATCGAGGCCGGCGCCGAGAAAAGCAAGATTCGCGCAGATCAGCTCGCGCATCGAAGCGCTGCGCTCGCCGATGCCGCCGCTGAACACGATCGCGTCGAGGCGGCCGAGCACGGCAGCGTAGGCGCCGAGGTACTTGCGCGCACGGTGCGCGAAGACGTCGATCGCGAGCCGGCTGGCGCGGTCGCCGCGCGCCGCGCGCGCCTCGATTTCGCGCAGGTCGTTGCCGGCACCGGACAGGCCCGCCAGGCCCGAGCGGCAGTTCAGGAGCTCGTCGAGCGCGCCCGCGTCGAGCCCCGCCTCGCGCATGAGAAACATGAGCAGTCCGGGATCGACGTCGCCGCTGCGCGTGCCCATGACCAGGCCTTCGAGTGGCGTCAGACCCATGCTGGTTTCGACGCTGCGGCCGCCGTCCACGGCCGCCATGCTGCAGCCGTTGCCCAGATGGCAGGTCACGAGCGCGGCGGTTGCAGGATCGCGGCCGAGGCAGGCTGCCGCGCGACGGGCGAGGAAGGCGTGACTGATGCCGTGGAAGCCGAACCGGCGCAGGCCGAATTCCGCATTCAGGTTCATGGGCAGGGCGTAGGTGCGCGCGGCATCCGGCAGCGATGCATGGAAGGCCGTGTCGAAGACCGCTACGTGCTCCGCCCGCGGCAGCCCGGCGCGCGCGGCGCGGATGGCGGCAAGATTCGCGGGCAGATGCAATGGCGCAAGCGGCACGAGCCGCATGAGCCCCGCCTCGAGGTCGTCGTCCACCCGCTGCGGCGCCACGAATCGCGCGCCGCCGTGCACGACGCGGTGGCCGACCCTCGCAATGTCCGCCCCGCTCGCGGCCGCTTTGCCGAGCGCGAGCCCGATTGCGGCCGCGTGATCGGCGGCCGCAACGGAACGAACTTCGCCGCCGGCACGCAGAACGGGCGCGGCGCCACCGATGCCTTCGATGCTCAAGTCCGCGCGCGAGCGCAAACCCTCGTCGAAAAGGGCCGCCTTCAGTGACGAGCTGCCGCAGTTGAGGACGAGCGTATGCATGGGAGTCGTGCATTGTAGCGCGACCCGCCGCAGCGGCCGTTCACAAAAGCTTCACGATGCGTTCTCGCGGCTGCAACAACGGCGCTGCAGGCTGCGCAGCGCATGAGGATCGCAATCGTCACCGACGCGTGGCTGCCGCAGACGAACGGCGTCGTCACGACGCTGTCACGGACGCGCGAATGCATCGAGCGGGGCGGCCACGACGTGCTGCTCGTCACGCCGGAGGCATTCCGCACCTTTCCCTGCCCCACCTATCCGGAGATCCGGCTCGCCTGGCGGCCGGGCGCAGAAATCGCGCGCCGGCTCGACCGTTTCGCGCCGCAATGCATACACGTGGCGACCGAGGGCACGCTCGGGCTCGCGGCACGCGCGTACTGCCGCAGGCGCGGCCTCGAGTTCACGACCTCGTACCATACCCGGTTTCCCCGCTACGTGCGCATGCGTGCGCCGGTGCCCGAGAGCTGGTCATATGCGTATCTGCGCTGGTTTCACGGCGCGGCGATGCGCACCATGACGGGCACGCCCTCCCAGCGCGAAGAGCTCCTGGCTCACGGCTTCCGCAACGTCACGCTCTGGTCGCGCGGAGTCGACACCGCGCTGTTCCGCCCGCGCAAGAAGACCTTCGGCGGTTTCATCCACCCGGTAGCGATGTACGTGGGACGCGTCGCTGTGGAGAAGAACATCGACGCCTTCGTGACGCTCGAGTTTGCCGGCAGCAAGGTGGTCGTCGGCGACGGCCCGGCCCTCGCTGCCCTGCGCCGCCGGCACCCGGACATCCATTTCACGGGCTACAAATTCGGCGAGGAGCTCGCGATCTGCCTCGCGGCCGCCGACGTGTTCGTATTTCCGAGCCGCACCGACACCTTCGGCCTGGTCATGCTCGAGGCGATGGCCTGCGGAGTGCCGGTCGCGGCCTACCCGGTAACCGGGCCGGTGGACGTAATCGACAACGGCGTGACGGGGATGCTCGACGAGGACCTGAGCCGCGCCGCGCACGTGGCGCTCGAGCTCGATCCGGCGGCCTGCCGGGCGCAAGCGCTGCGGCACACCTGGGAGGCGGCCACCAGCCAGTTCCTCGACAACCTCTGGCCCATCGGCGCCGGGGCGTCCAGCCCCGTTTCACAGAAATTTCAACAATCTACAACAAAAACTTAATAACGGGACTGGAAACTGTGCGCCTCAAGAGCCGTCGCGTTGCGAGGGTTCCACGATATGAGGCTGCACACCGCCATCACCGTCTTTGACAGGGCCGACCGGCTCGAGGCCCTGACTTGCCGTTTTCTGAACCGTGCCTGCCGCCACCCGGACTTGCGGCTGCTGTTCGAGGTCGTGAGCCGGCTCGGCGACGGCCTGTTCTGGTATGCGCTGGTGGTCGCGCTGCCGCTTGTCTACGGCCGGGCCGGGATCCTGCCGGCGGTGCAACTGGCGCTGACCGGCGCGGTCGGCGTGGCGATCTACCGGTGTCTCAAGGAACGGCTGGTGCGCGAGCGCCCGTTCGCGTCCTTCCGGTTCATCGTCTGCGCCACACCGCCGCTGGACCGCTACAGCTTCCCGTCCGGGCATACGCTCCATGCCGTGTCGTTCACCCTGCTCACGCTCCATCACTTCCCGGAGCTCGGCTGGCTGCTGGTGCCCTTCGGCGTGCTGGTCGGGCTGTCGCGGGTCGTGCTCGGCCTGCACTACCCGACCGACGTGGCCGCCGGCGCGCTGATCGGCGCGGCGCTCGCGTACGCGAGCACGGCCTTGCTGGGCGTGCTGGCGGCGGCCGCGTCCCCCTGAGCAGCTTCCCGCACGGCGAGGTCACTGCCCGAAGCGATCCAGCGCGATCACCCCCCACACGACGGCGGTCAGCACCAGACTGACGAACACCGCCGCCGAGCCGGTGTCCTTGGCGACCCTGGAAAGCTCGTGCTTCTCGAGGCTCAGGCGATCGACGACCGTCTCGATCGCGGAATTGAGCAGCTCGACGATCAGCATGAGCAGGCAGGTGCCGAGCAGCAGCGCACGCTCGACGCCGGTCCGTCCGATGAGAAAGGCAAGCGGCGCCAGCACGAGCGTGAGCGCGATCTCCTGGCGGAACGCTGCCTCGCGCTGCCAGGTGGCGGTGAGGCCCGCAATGGAATAGCGGGTCGCGGCGAGCATGCGCGCGATGCCGGTCTTGCCGCTTTTTCCGCTGCGGCCGGTGCGGATGGATGGCGATTGCACAGGCTCAGGCCGCCGCGGGCGCCGCAGCGAGCCCGCGCGATGCGTAGTATCGCGACGGCCAGCGCAGAATCTCGAGCCGACCGTCCTCGTGCTCGATGAGCGACGAGCAGCTGCCCGGGCTATACATCACCTGCGTGCTTCGGCGGGCATGCCGGGATGGACATCCGAAATGAATACAGCGCGCACGCGCCATCGCGTCATGCCCAGCCTCCACATGGAACGGCATCCGGAGCGTGGTCGCCGGCCATGACAGGATGTTGATAAATAAATTAGATATTTATTACAACCCATTGAGTTTTATGCCGGAATCAATCTGGCGCACGCCGCTCGCTGGACCAGAGCAGGCGCACGAATGCCGCATATACCGAGAACGTGAAGTCGCGGCGATACAGCGGGCTGTCTGCGTTGGCGGCGCCCTGGTGCGCGGTCACGTTGCCGCCGAAGAAGAACTGATAAGGCCCGCTGTAACGGCGCACGCCGACGCCGAGCTCGGTGCCGAGATAGCCGCCCCCGGCGTCGAAGGCCGGGCGCCCCGGCCCGGCAAGCTCGGGGCTCACCTCGTAGAAATAATCGTGAAACTTCTCGCTGGCGAATATCGGAGTGATGCTGTAATCGACCTGGTAGGGCGTGCCGAGAAAGGCGTATTGCTCGAGCTCGAGCTGGGGCGCAAACAGCATACCGCGCGCGTGCACATTCGTGAAATCGCTGGAGAACGCAGCGCGCACCGGCAGCTCGAGCTTCAACTTTCGAGATGGGTCGGAAAAATCGTCGAGGCGAATTTCCAGCTCGGGGCCGAGCTCGAACAGGTAATCGAGATCCGGCATGCCTTCACGGATCTCCACGTCCTCGCTGTCGGTGTTGAACGACCCCCCCGCGCTCACGTCGAGCTCGAAGCGGCGATTGCGAAACAGCCGGCCGGCTACCAGGTCGTCACCGCCGATGCGCAGCAGGTCGCCGCGGTAGATGACGACGGGAAACGGCAGACCTTTGAACCGTTCCTCGTCGGAAGCCGGATAAGCGGCGCCGTAATTCCCGCCCGCGCCCACGCCGAGCTCCCAGAGCGGCAACTCGACGGCTTCGAGGCCGGCGTCCGCGGCCACGAACGCCGGCAGACCGCACAGCGCTGCCCCCGTCGCCGTTACAACCAATAGTCGAACAGCCTGCCGATCCATTCCTTGCAACGCTCCCACAGTGAGCGCTCGCGCCATTCGTCCCGTGTGATTTCCTGCGCCTCTGCGACGTCCGCCTCGAACAGCTCCTCCATGCGAGCGCCGAACGCATGGCCCAGCATAACCGCGTTGGCCTCCAGATTGTGCAGCCTGCTGCGGGTATCGAGATTACTCGATCCGACCGTCGACCAGATGCCGTCGACCACGGCGGTCTTGGCATGCAGCAGCGCGCCGGGCATCTCGTAAATGCGCACACCGGTCTCGAGCAGGTCCGCGTAGCGTGCCCGCGAAGCATAGAAAATGAGCCACAGATCCGTGAATCCCGGCACGATGATGCGCACGTCGACGTCACGTCCGGCCGCATCGCCGAGCGCGTCGACGAGCCGGTCGTTGGGAGCGAAATAGGCCTGGGTGATCCAGATCCGGTCCTGCGCATGCTCGATGGCGTTCATATAGCCGCGATAGATATCCGACGGCTCATCGTCGGAGCCGCTGCTCGCCAGTATGCGGACGAAGGTGTCGCCCGTCTCGATCGGCTCGGGAAAGAAGCGCGATTCAGCGACCCGGTCCGGCTCATCCTCGCTGTGCCGGTGCCAGACGGTGAGAAAAAGGCGCTGGAGCTGCGCGACCGCTGGCCCCTCGATACGGACATGGGTGTCCCGCCAGCCCGTCTCGAGGCCGCGCTCCTCGCCGGGCTGCGTGGCCGAGCTGCTCGAGTATGTGCTGCTGAAGTTGATGCCGCCGGTAAAGCCGACGCGTCCGTCGATGATCAACAGCTTGCGGTGGTCGCGCTCGTTGGCGCGCCATATTCTCACGTCCTCGACCGGGTTGAGCGGATGAAACTCGACAAGCTGGACGCCTGCATCGCTCAGGCGATCGAAATAAGCATCGCAACAGTCGATGGCACCAAGGGCGTCGTAGATGAGCTTGACATCGACGCCGGCGCTGCGCCGTTCGATCAGGGCATC
>DATLFD010000083.1:0-10915 GCA_035524935.1 Gammaproteobacteria bacterium
GGGGTAATGGGGACATTCCTGATTTCCTCGCGCAGCGCCAACCATTGGAAATCAGTCACCAGGGAAATCAGGAATGTCCCCATTACCCTCCGTAGATCCTTTCCGGCAGCCAGGTGGCTAGTTCCGGCCAGAGCGTGAGCAGGCAGAGCGCGAACAGCTGGATGGCGATGAACGGGAGCACGCCGCGATAGATGTGCGCGGTGGTCACTTCCGGCGGTGCGACGCCACGCAGGTAGAACAGCGCGAAGCCGAACGGCGGCGTCAGGAACGAGGTCTGCAGGTTGATGGCAATCATGATGCCGAGCCACACCGGGTCGAGCCCCATCGCCAGCAGGATCGGCCCGACGATGGGCACGACGACAAATGTGATCTCGATGAAGTCGAGCACGAAGCCGAGCAGGAACATGATCAGCATGACCACGAGCACGGCCCCGAACACCCCGCCGGGCAGGCGCTCGAGCATGTAGGCAACGGCCTCGTCGCCGCCGTAGCCGCGGAATACCAGCGAGAACACCGAGGCGCCGACCAGTATCAGGAACACCATGCTGCTCACGCGCGTGGTCGTACGCATGACTTCCCGGAGGCGCGTCAGTTCGATCTCGCGCTTCAGCGTGGCGAGAAGCACCGCGCCGACCGCGCCGACCGCCGCCGCCTCGGTCGGGGTTGCGATGCCGGCGATGATGGAACCGAGCACGGCCAGGATCAGGAACAGCGGCGGCAGCAGCACCATGACCACGCGGCGCGCGAGCTCAGCCGTCGACACGCGGCTTCGTTCCGCAACCGGGAAGGCGGGCATCGCGTGCGGCCGGAACAGCGCGACCCCCAGCAAGTAGATCATGTAGAGAACGACCAGCATCAGGCCCGGCAGCAGCGCGCCGACGAACAGGTCGCCGACCGACACCGTCTTCGGCGAAAACACGCCCTGCGTGAGCTGCGCCTGCTGGTAAGCGGACGACAGCACGTCGCCGAGCAGCACCAGCACGATGGACGGGGGGATGATCTGGCCCAGCGTTCCCGATGCGCAGATGGTGCCGGCCGAGACCGCCGGATCGTAACCGCGACGCAGCATGGTCGGCAGCGACAGCAGGCCCATGGTCACGACGGTGGCGCCGACGATGCCCGTGCTCGCAGCGAGCAGCATGCCGACCAGCGTCACGGAGATGCCGAGGCCGCCGCGCATGGGGCCGAACAGCAGGCTCAGGGTGTCGAGCAGGCTCTCGGCGATGCGCGAGCGCTCGAGCATCACGCCCATGAACACGAACAGCGGCACCGCCACCAGCGTCTCGTTGGTCATGATGCCGAAGACCCGGCTCGGCATCGCGTCCAGAAACCCCGCATCGAAGGCGCCCGTCAGGCTGCCCACGAGCGCGAAGGCGAGCGCCGTGCCGGCCAGCGTGAACGCCACCGGGTAGCCGGCGAGCAGCAGCAGAATGACTGCGGCAAAGAGGACGAACGCCATGCGGCTAGAGCGGCCCGGCCGCGTCCTGACGGGGCAGCGACCCGGGCCGTCGCACGCCGCGCAGCACGAGCAAATTGCGCAGCAGCTCCGCGAGACCCTGCAGGGCGAGCAGCACAGCCATCGCCGGCAAGGCCGACTTGAGCAGGAACACGCCCGGCAGCCCGCCCGCCTCGCGCGAGCTTTCGAAGACGCTCCACGACGAGACCACGTAGCCGAAGCTCCAGACGAACAGGAATGCGCAGGTCGGCAGCAGCAGGAGCAGCGTGCCGAGCACGTTCACGAGCGCCTGGCGGCGTTCCGGCAGGCCGCGGAAGACCACGTCCACGCGCACGTGCTCGTCCCGCTCGAGCGTGTAGGCGGCGCCCAGAAGGAAGACGAGCGCATGCATCCAGGTGATGGATTCCTGCATCCAGATCCAGCCGGTGTCGAAGGCGTAGCGGAGCACGACGATCAGGAACCCTCCGGCCACCATGCCGAGGGTGAGCCAGGCGACGGCGCGCCCCGTCCACTCGCTCAACGCATCGACGAACCCGATGAAGCGGTTCATAGATTCCCGCGCTCCCCGCCGGGCGGAGGCATGCCGCCCTGCTTCTCGAGCCGGCGCAGGAAGACGCGCATTTCCTTCGCCGCCTGGCGGTCGCCCTTCGCCTCGGCGACCTCGATGCCCCGGCGGTACGCAAGCATCGCCTCGCCGGCATCACCGGTCTGCGTGGCGGCCTTGCCGAGCAGCTTCCAGGCGGCCGAATAGGCGGGGTCCTGTTCAACGGCGCGGCGCAGGTGCGCGAGCGCCGCCGCCGGGTCGCCGGCTTTCAGGCACTCCCCGCCGAGCGAGAAGCGCAGCAGCGCGCTGTCCTGCCCGCGCGCGAGCAGCGCCTCCAGGCTGCGGATGCGATCGGCGCGCTCAGCCGCCACCGCTCAACGCTGCCAGAAGGCGGGGGTGAGCAGGACGAGCAGGGTGAAGATCTCGAGGCGGCCGAACAGCATGGCGGCGACCGAGACCCACTTCACCGAGTCCGGCACGCCGGCGAAGTTGTAGGCGACATCGCCGAGACCCGGACCGAGATTGTTCATGGAGGCGGCGACCGAGGCGAACGCGGTCACCTGATCGAGGCCGGTAGTCATGACTACGACCATCATGACCCCGAACAGCACGACGTAGACAGAGAAGAAACCCCATACGGAATCGACGATGCGGAACGGCACGGCCCTGGGTCCGAGCTTGACCGGTATTTCCGCGCTCGGGTGCACCAGCCGCGACACCTCGCGGATGCCCTGCTTGTAGATCAGCAGCCAGCGAATGACCTTCATGCCGCCGCCGGTCGAGCCTGCGCAACCGCCGATGAAGCTCGCGAGGATCAGCAGCAGCGGCAGCGACCCGGGCCAGTTGCTGTAATCGGCCGTCGTGAAGCCGGCCGTGGTGCCGATGGACACGGCCTGAAAAAGCCCCTTGGTAAAGGCCTGCTCGAGGCTCGCGTATTCGCCGGTCGTGTACAGGTACGACACGGTCAGCAGCGCCAACAGGCCGAGCACGGCCACATAGGCGCGAAACTCCGGGTCGCCGAGGTAGTTCCTGAGCGTAGTGCGCCGCCAGGCAAGAAAGTGCAGAGAGAAGTTGACGCCGCCGATAAACATGAACACGACCGCAACCATCTCGATGAGCACGCTGTCGAACCACGCGATGCTCAGATCATGGGTCGAGAAGCCGCCGATGGCGACGGTGCTGAAGCTGTGACAGACCGCGTCGAACAGACTCATGCCCGCCAGCCAGTAGGCGAAGGCGCAAGCCACGGTGATGCCGAGATAGACGTACCACAGCGCCTTGGCGGTCTCGGTGATGCGCGGCGTGAGCTTGGTGTCCTTGACCGGTCCCGGCGTCTCGGCGCGATAGAGCTGCATGCCGCCGACGCCGAGCATCGGCAGCACGGCCACCGCCAGCACGATAATGCCCATGCCGCCCAGCCACTGGAGCTGCTGCCGGTAGTAGAGAATCGACTCCGGAAGCCGATCGAGGCCGACCAGCACCGTCGCGCCCGTCGTGGTGAGCCCCGACATGGACTCGAACACGGCGTCGGTGACGGACATGACGGGGTTGGGGGACATCACGAACGGTACGGCGCCGAACAGACCCAGCACGATCCAGAACAGCGCGACCACCAGGAAGCCGTCACGCAATCGCATTTCGCGGCGCACGCCGCGCACCGGCAGCCATACGAAAATGCCGGACCCGGCCGTGATGGCGAAGCCGGTGGCGAAGGCCGGCCAGTTGCCATCGTCGAAGGCCAGCGCGAAGCCGATCGGCGGCAGCATCGTCAGGCTGAAGATCATCATCAACAGACCCAACACGCGCTGTACGACACTCGGGGTCATATCACACGAATGTGACGCCCACCTGGAACAGTTTTTCGACGTCGTCGATGTGGGTGCGGTCGGTCATGAACATGATCACGTGGTCGTCGGCCTGAACCACGGTATCGTGGTGGGCGATGATGACGTCGTCTCCGCGCACGAGGCAGGCGATGGACGTGCCGGGTGGCAACGGGATGTCCTGGATCGCGCGGCCGACGACCTTGGAATCGCCCGGCGTGCCGTGCGCGATCGCCTCGATGGCTTCGGCTGCACCGCGCCTGAGTGAGTGCACCTTGACCACGTCGCCGCGCCGCACGTGAGCGAGCAGCGTGCCGAGCGTGATCTGCTGCGGCGAGATGGCGATGTCGATGTTGCTGCTTTCGATGAGCTCGGCGTAGGACGGCCGGTTGATGAGCGCCATGACCTTGTGCGCGCCGAGCCGCTTTGCGAGCATCGCGGAAAGGATATTCGCCTCCTCGGCATTGGTGAGCGCGCAGAACACGTCCGCGCGCTCGATGTTCTCCTCGAGCATCAGCTCCTCGTCCGCCGCGTCGCCGTGCAGCACGATGGTCTTGGACAGCCGCTCGGAGATCTCCCGGGCGCGTGGCAGGCTGCGCTCGATGAGCTTGACCTGGTTGGTGTTCTCGAGGGCGCGGGCCAGCCGAAAGCCGATGTTGCCGCCGCCGGCGATGACCACGCGGCGCACCGATTCCTCGAGCTTGCGCACCTCGCTCATGACCACGCGCACGTCGCGCCGCGAGGCGATGAAGAATACCTCGTCCCCCTCGAGGATCAGGGTATCGCCGTCGGGCTGAATGCTCTCGCCGTTGCGGTAGATGGCGACTACCCGCGTCTCGGTGTTGGGAATGTGCCTCTTGAGCTCGCGCAGCGGCTGATTGACGAGCGGGCCGCCCTTGTGCGCCTTGGCGCCGACCAGACGCACGCGCCCGTCGGCGAACTCGAGCACCTCGAGCGCGCCCGGGTAGCGGATCAGGTGCTCGATGTAGTCGGTGACGAGCTGCTCCGGGCTGATCAGCACGTCGATCGGCAATGCTTCGTGAGAGAACAGCCTCGGCTCCCCGATGTACTCCGCCGCGCGCACGCGGGCGATCTTGGTCGGCGTATGGAACAGCGTGTACGCGACCTGGCAGGCAACCATGTTGGTCTCGTCGCTGTCGGTCAGGGCGATGATCATGTCGGCGTCGTCGGCGCCGGCGGCGTGCAGGATGTCGGGGTGCGAGGCATGGCCCTGCACGGTGCGGATGTCGAGGCGGTCCTGCAGATCGCGCAGCACGGCGGGCTTGTGATCGACCACCGTGATGTCGTTCGCTTCTTCGCGCGCGAGGTTGTAGGCAGCGGTCGAGCCGACCTGGCCGGCGCCCAGGATCAGTATTTTCATGCGCTCGCGGCGATGTGCGCCATGGCCTGCTGAAAGAGCGGCGATATTCTACATCAGTTCGAGCTACATCAGCTCCAGGTTCGCATAGGCCATCTCCAGCAGCTTGGTGCCGCCGCGCTCGAAGTTCACCTGCACGCGCGCGCGCGCGCCGTGCCCTTCGATGTTGAGGATGATGCCCTCGCCGAACTTGCGGTGACGCACTCGCTGGCCGAGTCGCACGCCGGCCGGCGGATCGTCGCGATACGCGAGCGCCTTGCGCAGCGCGGCCGGCTGCGGCAACGTGACTTTCAGGCGCGGGCGAATCTCCTCGACGAGCTCGCCGGGAATCTCGCGGATGAAGCGCGACGGCTGGCCGAAGCTGTCGATGCCGTGCAGTCGGCGCTGCTCGGCATAGGTCAGATACAGATGGCGCATCGCCCGCGTGGCGCCGACGTAGCACAGGCGGCGCTCCTCCTCGAGCCCGCCCGGGTCATCGAGCGAGCGGCGATGCGGAAACAGCCCGTCCTCGAGGCCGCACAGGAACACCAGCGGAAACTCGAGGCCCTTCGCCGAATGCAGCGTCATGAGCTGCACGCAGTCCTCGCCCGCGCCGGCCTGGTTGTCGCCCGCCTCGAGCGCCGCGTGCGAAAGGAACGCGGCCAGCGGCGACGGGCCGTCCTCATCCTCCTCGGGCACGTAGCCGCGCGCGGCGCTGACGAGCTCCTCGAGGTTCTCGAGCCGCGCATCGCCGCGCTCGCCCGGCTCCCTGCGGTAGTGCTCGACGAGCCCGCTCGCGGCGATGACCTTATCGACCTGCGCGTGCAGCTCGAGGCCGCGGGTGGCGACCGCCATCGCCTCGATGAGCTCGAGGAAGCGGTGCACGGCCTGCGCCGCCCGGCCCGGCAGGCCGTCGTTGATGAGCGCCGCGGCGGCTTCCCAGAGCGAGCTCGCATTGGCGCGCGCGTAGTCGCGCAGCGCATCCACGGTGCGTGCGCCGATGCCGCGCGCCGGCAGATTGACGATCCGCTCGAATGACGCATCATCGGTGCGGTTCGCCACCAGTCGGAGGTAGGCGAGCGCGTCCTTGATCTCGGCGCGCTCGAAGAAGCGCAGTCCGCCGTAAACGCGATAGGGGACGCGCGCGTAGAGCAGCGCTTCTTCGAAACTGCGCGATTGCGCGTTCGAGCGGTACAGGATCGCCGCTTCGCTGCGCAGGTTGCCCTGCTCGACCCATTCGCGGATGCGCCCGGTGACGAAGTCGGCCTCGTCGCGCTCGTTGAAGGCACGATAGAGCTGAATCGGCTCGCCCTGGTTGCCGGATGTCCAGAGATTCTTGCCCAGGCGCTCGGCGTTGTGGCCGATGAGCGCATTGGCCGCGTTCAGGATGGTGGCCGTCGAGCGGTAGTTCTGCTCGAGCCGCAGCACGCGGGCCCCGGGAAAGTCTTCCGTGAACCTGTGAATGTGCTCGATGCGCGCGCCTCGCCAGCGATAGATGGACTGGTCGTCGTCGCCGACCACGAACGGCACGCCGGTTTCGCCGGCCAGCACGCGCAGCCAGGCGTACTGGATCGCGTTGGTGTCCTGGAACTCGTCGACCAGCAGGTGTGAGAAGCGGTTGCGGTAATGCTCGAGCACGTCCGCACGCTCGAGCCAGAGCTCGTGCGCGCGCAGCAGCAGCTCGGCGAAATCGACCAGCCCGGCGCGCTCGCAGGCGTCCTGGTAGAGCCGGTAGAGCTCGATGAACTGGGCACGCCGCGAATTGCCGTCGTCGGCCAGATGCCTGGGCCGCAGGCCTTCGTCCTTCTGCGCGTTGATGAACCACTGGATCTCGCGCGGCGGCCAGCGGGCCTCGTCGAGGGCGAGATTCCTGACCAGGCGGCGGATCAGGCGCTGCTGGTCCTCGGCATCGAGGATCTGGAAGTCCTCCTTCAGGTTCGCCTCGCGCCAGTGGCGGCGCAGCAGGCGATGCGCGAGGCCGTGAAAGGTGCCGACCCAGAGCGGGCCGGACGGCATGCGCAGCAGCCACTCGATGCGGCCGCGCATCTCTGCTGCGGCTTTGTTCGTGAACGTGACGGCGAGCAGCTCGTAAGGCGACAGGCCAGCATTGCGCATGAGCCAGGCCGCGCGATGCACGAGCACGCGCGTCTTGCCGCTGCCCGCGCCGGCCAGCACCAGCAGCGGCTCGAGCGGCGCCGTGACGGCGGCGAGCTGGGCCTCGTTCAGGGATTCGAGCAGGGGATCGGAAGACATTGCCGGAATTCTAACAAACGGTGTATCGCCCGTAGGGCGGGTTTCAACCCGCCATTGCGCCACGGCCGAATGAATTCGGCCCTACGGGGGATTTTCCGTAGGGCGCGTTTCAACCCGCCGTTGCATCGCGGCCGAATGAATTCGGCCCTACGGGAATATAGGGCGGGTTTCAACCCGCCTTTGCGTCGCGGCCGAATGAATTCGGCCCTACGGGAATATCAAAACGTAATGATCGATGAGCAGCAGCGCGAACAAGGCCATCAGGTACTTGATCGACCAGGCGAATGTGCGCATCGGCAGGTCGGGCGCATCCGACACCCTGAGTCGGACGGCGTAGTAGAGGAAGCCCGCGCCGAGCGCGAGCGCGCCCGCGAGATAGACGAGCCCGCTCATGCGCGTGAGATACGGCAGCAGCGAGACGACCACGAGCAGGATGGTGTAGAGCAGGATATGGAGGCGCGTGAAGGCGTCGCCGTGCGTGACCGGCAGCATCGGCACGCCGGCTTTCGCGTAGTCGTCGCGGCGCGCGATCGCCAGCGCCCAGAAATGCGGCGGCGTCCAGGCGAAGACGATGAGGAAAAGCAGCAACGCGTGCGCATCCACGCTGCCGGTCACTGCCGTCCAGCCGAGCACCGGCGGTGCTGCGCCGGCGGCGCCGCCGATGACGATGTTCTGCGGGGTTGCGCGCTTGAGATAGACGGTGTAGACGACCGCGTAGCCGATCAGCGAGCAGAACGTGAGCACGGCGGTCAGCGGATTGACCAGCACGGCGAGAATCAACATGGAGGCGAGCCCGAGCGCAAAGGCGAACACCAGCGCCTGCGCCTCGCTCAAGCGCCCGCTCGGAATCGGCCGGTGGCGCGTGCGCTGCATCTGCGCGTCGATGCGCGCGTCCAGCACGTGATTGAGCGCGGCGGCCGAGGCGGCGGCGAGCCCGATGCCGAGCGTGCCGAACACCAGCGCGTCGAGCGGCACCATGCCGGGAGTGGCGAGGAACATGCCCACCACGGCGGTGAACACGATCAAGGCCACGACGCGCGGCTTGCACAGCGCATACAGATTCCCGATTCGCGCGCCGAGCGCGGCCAGGTTCAGGCGGGGGATCGCATTCGCCATGTGCGGTGGATCAGATAGACGAGCGTGAGCAGGAGTAACGCGGCCACGGCATTATGCGCGGCGGCGAGCGCGAGCGGCAGGCCGTGCGCGAGCATGGTCACGGCGATCAGCCATTGCGCGGCCAGCAGGCCGACGAGCGCGGCGCCCGCGAGGCGCAGGCTGCGCGCGCCGCCACGCAGCGCCGCGGCGAGACCGACCGCGCCGAGCACGAGTGTGGTGATGACGGCGCCGATGCGGTGTGTCAGGTGAATCGCCACGCGCGCCGGGTGGTCGAGCACGCCGCCCTCGTAGTCGACGCCTAGCCCCCGCCAGAGCACGAAGCCCTCGCCAAAATCCGCGCTCGGCCACCATTCGCCCTGGCAGGCCGGAAAATCCGGGCAGGCGAGCGCCGCGTAGTTGGCGCTGGTCCAGCCGCCGAGCGCGATCTGCACGACGTGCACGGCGAGCCCCGCGAGCGCCGCCCCGGCGAGCGGTTCGCGCGCTGTGGCCGGCGTGCCGGCCGCCCGGCCGGTCGACAAATACAGCCACGACAATAACGCCAGGGTCGCCATGCCGCCGAGCAGGTGCGCAACGACAATGACCGGCTTGAGCAGGAGCGTCACGGTCCACATGCCGAGCAGCGCCTGCAGGATCACGAGCGCGAGCAGGCCGAGCGGCAGCACCACGGGTTGCGCCGGCTCGCGGCGATTGCGCAGCGCCAGAACCGCGAGCGCGAGGACCAGCAGGCCGAGCGCCGCGGCGAGATAGCGGTGCAGCATCTCGCGGTGCGCCTTGTCGCCCTCGGGGGGCCGCTCCGGCCACGCCGCCTGCGCCGACTCGAGCGCCGACGCGCTTTCAGGCGCCGTCAGCCGGCCGTAGCAGCCCGGCCAGTCCGGACAGCCGAGCCCGGCGTCGCTCAGGCGCACCCAGGCACCGAGCACCACCACGACGAGCGCGAGCGCGGTCGCGGCGAGTGCGAGCCTGCGAAATGCGACCACGCTAACCGATGCGCGAGAGCCGCAGCAGCCGCTCGAGATCCTCGAGCAAGCCACCCGGATCGGTGTCGGGCGGATAGCGCATCATGAGATTGCCGAGCGGATCGACGAGGTAGATGCGGCCGGCCGCTTGCCCGGAAGCCTCGCCGGGCGCCGGAAATGCCTCGAGCAGATCCGCCTCCCCGGGCCCGACCCGCACGACGACAAGGTCCGGATGCTGGTCCGCCAGATCGTCGGGCAGCGCATCCTGACCGGACTCGAACAGGAGCCGCCGCACGCGATCGCCTTCGCGACCGAGCGCCAGACGCACCTGGCGCGTGTCCTGCAGCGCCGCCCGGCAGGCCGCCCCGCAACTGCCGTCGTCGAGATACACGAGTGTCCAGACATCGCGCAGCAGAGTGCCGTCGGCATGCTCCAGGGCCGGCAACAGCACGGGCGGCTGGATGAGCTCGCCATGGTTGACGGTTTCGCGCGGCCGGAACTCCGGGCCGCCAAGATAGAGGATCGCGGCCAGCACGAGCGGCCCGAGAAACAGCAGAAACAAAACGAGCGGAATGAGCCGCCGGCGCGCAGCTTCGCGGGTCGGGTCAGTCTCGTTTTGCGCCATCGGCCTTCTCCAGGTTGACGACTCCGTAGATCACCAGCACGGCTAAGGCGAGCGCAAACCATTGCACGGCATATCCGATGTGCAGTGCAAAACCCGGCACGCGCGGCCGCCACTCGCGCACGAACCCGTCCGGCTCCTCCGGAGCGAGCAGGATCAGAAACGGCTCGAGCCGGTAGCCGAGCCGCGCCTCGAGCTCCTCGACAGTCGGGAAGAGCGCGACCTGCGGCCAGCCTCGGGATTCCATCGCACGCGCATCGCCGAGCCGCAGGCCGGGGCGCGGCAACAGGTCGATGCGCCCGGTGACGTCGCGGAGATTGTCATCGACCGGCAAGTCCGGCAATGCATCGCGCGTTGCGCCGGCCGGCACCCAGCCGCGATCGACGAGCACCGCCCGCCCGCCGCCGGGCAGCTCGAGCGGTGTGAGCACGTGATAACCGGCGCGGCCCGCATGCATCATGCTGTCGAGCAGGAACTGGTGGGCGGCATCATAGCGCCCGGTCGCCGTCACCGCGTTGTAGCGCAAAGCCTTCGGGTCGATCTCGTACATCCGATTCAGCGCGATCTTCGCCCCGGCCTGCGACTCGAACTGCGCGAACAGCTCGCGCTTCTCCTCAGCCCGGTCGAGCTGCCAGACGCCGAGCCCTATCAGCATCGGCAGCACCAGCAGCAGGCCGATCGTCGGCAGCAAGCCCGGCCGGAACACGCGCGCGCCGAGTTTCAGGGCCAAGGTATACTCCGCCGCAGCACGTCCAACGCGGAACGCTCCATGCTCGAATTGCTGGTCA
>DATLFD010000084.1:0-3181 GCA_035524935.1 Gammaproteobacteria bacterium
CCGCGACGTGCAAACGCCTCAGCACGCGGACGAATGTGAGGTTGAGGTCGAAAATCTCGGCAAGCAGCCGGCGGGACAGTATGGGTTCATTCATGACGAGAGTTCTCCCCCGGGCTAACTTGTATGGTCTATTAATACCATAATTCTGGCAATATTACAATATATGTGATAAATAACCCACTAAGCACAAAAGGGAGGATCCCGGCAATGCGACTCACCGACGACCGATACGCCAGGGAGCGGGCCCAGCTCGAGCTGGCCCTGCGCATGATCCGCCACGAGGCGCGCACCATGACCATCCGCGCCTGCACCGGGCTGTCCGACGATCGCATCCGCAAGCTGTATGCGACCTATTTCAAGCCCGATCCCCTGCTCAAGATCCGGCGACGGCGCGGCAAGTCACCGCGCCGGATAGGCTTCCTGGTGCGCAATGCGCACAATCAATTCGAGTCCACCACGCTCGTCATCCTGTTCGCGCTCTGTGCGCTGGTCCGACCGGCGCGGGATGGCCGCAGCCTCGAGGCCGCAGGCGAATACGGGCTGGAGACGGGCGCGCGCTTCTGCAGCGCCTACGAGACATACGCGCGCCTGCACAATCCGCCGCGCCTTTCTTTCGAATGGGCCTGGAATCTCCTGGGCGCGGTGACGCGATCGCACGAGCTCTATCTGTCGCGCTGCGCGCGTTGCGCCAACGTGTACGTGCAGGATGCACTGGCGCTCGATCCAAGGCGCTGCCCGTGTTGCCGCATGAAAGCGGCCGCGCGCGCGATCGGCGCGATATAATGCCGCCCGTCCCGTGCTCCGAGTTGCCGCGATCGCGGGGCAATTTCCTTGCGAACGCAAGTGAGCGCCGCAATCTTGCCGCACGATCCCGTTCCACCCAACGTGTTCTCCGGACTGCACGTCGAGCGAGTCGCGCACCGGCGTCGGGACGCGGCGTGGATTGCGCGCACGCTCGCTTCGCCGAACGCGCGTCTCGTCCCCGTGCAGGGCAGCCTGAGCCTGCTCGCCGACGGCAACCCGCCACGTCCGCTCCTGCTCGACCCGGCGGAGTGCCGTTTGCCAGAGTCCGGGCCGCTGCAGAGCATCTATCTGGGCCGATTCGGCGGGCACGAATGCTTCGCCTGCGCGGTGACCGGGGATGCCGTGGTCGCCTCCGCGCACGGCGGCGAATTCACGGATCTGCACAAGGTCGGCCAGCTTCTCGATCGCGCCGATGCCACGCTGCTCGCCTATGCGCGCGCCATGGTGCTCTGGCATCATAATCACCGCCATTGCGCACGCTGCGGCGCGCCGACATCGAGTGCCGACGGGGGCCACGTGCTCTGCTGCGCGAACGAGTCCTGCGGCACGCAGCAGTTTCCCCGCCTCGACCCCGCCATCATCGTGCTGGTGTCCGACGGCGAGCGCTGCCTGCTCGGGCGCCAGGCAAGCTGGCCGGCCGGGCGATACTCGGCTATCGCGGGTTTCGTCGAGCCGGGCGAAAGCCTCGAGGACGCCGTCGCGCGCGAGGTGCGCGAAGAGACCGGCGTTATCGTCGGCGAGATCCGGTACCACTCCTCGCAGCCGTGGCCGTTCCCCTCCTCGCTGATGCTCGGTTTCTACGCACGCGCCGAAAGCACCGACATCGAGCTCGTCGATCGCGAGCTCGAGGATGCGCGCTGGTTCAGCCGCGAAGACCTGGCCGCCGGCCGGCCGCCGCTGCCCAGCCGGCTCTCGGTGTCCTGGCGACTCATCGATGACTGGCTGCGGAACCCGGGCGATCAGGAAGCCACCGCGAAGGCTCCCTGAGCGGTGTGCCTGCTCATCCTCGCCTGGAACGCGCACCCGCGGTATCGGCTCGTGCTGGCCGGCAACCGCGACGAGTACCATGCGCGCGCCACCGACGCGGCCGGCTGGTGGCCTGACACCCCCGGCGTGCTCGGCGGACGCGATCTCGAGGCCGGCGGAACCTGGCTCGCCGTTGCCCGCAACGGGCGCTGGGGTGTCGTCACCAACTACCGCGAGATTGCCGACACCGGCCCGGCGGAGCGCTCACGCGGCGAGCTGGTCGCCGATTTCGTGCGCGGCACCGAGCAGCCGCAGGCGTTCGGCCGGGCGCGCGATGCGCTCGCGGCGCAATACGCAGGCTACAGCCTCCTCGTCGGCGACCGGGAATCGCTGCACTATTTCACCAACCGCGACGTGCCGGTGAGCCCCCTGCCGGCCGGCATCCACGGGCTCAGCAACGAGCGCCTGAACACGCCCTGGCCCAAGCTCGAACGTACCCGCCGCCGCTTCGCCGAGCTGCTCGCCGCGGGCGATCCGGCGCCGGAAGCGCTCTTCGGGATGCTCGCCGACCGCGAGCCGGCGGCGGCCGACGAGCTGCCACGGACCGGGCTCGAGCCGGAGCTCGAGCGGCTCGTTTCGGCCCCGTTCGTCGTCAACTCGGCCTACGGAACCCGCTCGAGCCACGTGGTGCTGGCCGGCCATAACGGGCGCATGCGCTTGCTGGAGCGCCGCTTCGACGGGGCGGGCTCGACGCTCGGCACCAGCGAGTTCGAATTCGACCTGGCCTAGCAGCCTGTCGGACTTAAGACTGATCTACTGCGACGGCGGGAAATCGGTCCATTTTGCCGATCATTTTCGTCAAATAGCTCTGCTATTCTCCTCAAATGATCGGCAAACTGTCCTCGATTTCCCACCCGTCTCGCTACGATCGCCTAAGTCCGACAGGCTGCTAGGCAACCGCTTATCTGCACTTGTGGAGCCAAGGTGCCGGACTGCGATTTCTGGAACGCAGTCCAGCGGGAACTGAACTCGCCTTTAGCTGACCTGACCCTCAAGACTCTACTCGGAGAGCGGAGGCGGACTCCTCGTCCCCATTTTCGACGGAGCCTGCTTGCCGTCGCAAACTCGATCGTGTTTCGCTTTCCTGGCGCTTACCGCGGCAAACTGGTAGGAAAACTATGCGACGATGCGACGATGCGACGATGCGACGATGAGCAAGGACAGTTTTCGTCTTTTCGATGCTGCACACAAAGTATCCGACGCGAAATGTATCGTGGACTCGTCCAAGAACGCCTTCCGATTTCGCTCGCTGTGGCGGGAACGCCCCGAGCAAGTCAAAGCGATTGTGCTATGCCGTGACTATCGAGCAGTCACATATTCCATGATGCGCCGAGGCAAATCTCTTGGCGTT
>DATLFD010000085.1:0-4702 GCA_035524935.1 Gammaproteobacteria bacterium
CCCCCTCCCCCTCGGGGAGGGGGCAGGGGAGGCTCCCAACCCCCTCCCCTCGGGAGGGGGCAGGGGGGCGGGCTTTATTCCGGCTCGATCGGCGGGCAGGGAGCCACGCGGTGGAGATCCGTGTGATACCGATAGCTGCGGCCGCGCCAGGCGAAGCTCAGGACATGCCCCTTGGTCTGCGTCGGCTCATAGCTGCGACCCCGTTCGGGGCATCCCAGGCTGGCGTCGGGCCAGACCACGGCGTAGGAACCGGTGAGCGTCACCTCCTCGAGGGGCACGCCGACTCGGCGCGCGAGATCCGCGCGCGCCAGCGTCTGCAGATGCTCGACGGGCACGGCGAGCCTGGGCACGGGAGGCGACTTCCCGGCCGTGGCTTCGGGCGGCTCACAGACGAAGCCTCGACCGTTGGCCATGTGCACGCGAAATGTCGCTCCCGCGTGGCGGAGCACGGCAAAATGCCCCGGCGTGATGACCGGCCTGTAGTCTCTGTCCGACTTCGGGCAACCCAGGCTCGAATCGGGCCATTCGATCGCCCCGACCTCGGCCACCTCGATATCTGCGGCCGGCACGGACAAGTGTCGGCTCAGGATGGCGATCGCCAGCGAGGCGGGATCTGCCGGCGCTTCGCCGCCGTTCCGGGACGACTGCGCGCCGGCGCAGCCGGCCACGGCCATCAGCACGATTGCCCCGAGGCTGCCGGCGGAACGTGGCATGGCGAATCCCCTGTCAGTCGCGAACGAAGTACGTCTCGCGCGCCATGATACCCTCGCCGGGAACGGGGAATTCCCCGGCAGGCAAAGCGAATGCCTCACATCACGGGCCTCCTGGCCTGCGGCGCGGCCCTGGCCGTGCTGCTCCCGGCGGCGGCCTGGCCGCAGGCAGCCGGCTCTCGTTCACTCTCGAGGTCTCCGACGGCGAAGGACTCTCGTCGACCGACGGTGTCGACGTCGCCGTGCGCGAGCCGGCCCCCGCGGGCGGAGGCGGCGGCGGCGGCGCGCCGGGGTGGCTCGCGCTGCTCGCCGCCGCCCTGCTGATCCCACGGTTCGCCGCTGCGACGGGCAGCCGGTCCGAGGTCACCGGAACAGCGGTTCGGACTTCTCGTAGACCGTGTCGATGCGCTCGCCGGTCCACACGTAAGCGAGGTGCGGACCCTGGACCGGGATCGAGACGGCAGGCGGTCTGAACGCGGCGATGCACTGGCCCCCTGCATGGCGCACGCTGCGGTAGACGAAACCCCAGGCCCCCTGCGCCCGCCAGGGCCGCGCGAAGGCCTGCGAGGGCCGATAGTCGTCGGCGTCGTGCAGCGGCGCGAAGACAGGTGCGCGCAGATCGTGCATGGGCTTGAGCGGCCGCCCGATATAGACCCGCATGTCTATTTCGCCCGCCGCCTCCGCCGTCGCGCGCAGGAACCGCTCGCGGTGATAGACGGTTTCCCGCACGGCCGTCTCGAGGCTGCGCGCCCCGTAATACACGCCGTAGCTGCCGTCGCTGAAACGGGTCGGCCTGCCGATATGGGTGAAGGCGGCGAGCACGACGCTTGCGCCAGGTCCGGAGACGCGATCGCGAGCCGCGACGAGCCCGGTCTCGCCGGCTTGCTCGCGCAGCCGGTCGTTCGTCAGGCCCTCCAGGAACCAGGCGAGCTCGCGCTGCGCCGGCGCGACGAGATCCGCGAAAATGTCCACGGGCGGATGACGGGAGGCGACGATACGGTGCAGCTTCTGCCAGCGGACGCGCACCGGTCCGGGCGCAGGGAGCGCGTGGGCCACGGCGCGGCTCAGCCGCGTTCGGCGTCGAGATAGCGGCGCACGTCGGCCAGATCGACGACCCGGCCGCCGCGCATTTTCTCGATTGCGCTGCGCCCGCCGAAGAGCGGTGCAGCGTTGGGCCTGGTTGGCCATGAGTCGGCAGCGCGCGCATCGGGCAGCAGGATATGCAGGGCTTTGTAGATGCCCATCACGTAGCTGATGCGTTCGAGCACGTCATTGCCGAGGCGGGCGGCGCGCTCCTTCTTCCACTTGAAAAATGTCGAGCGCGGGGGATTGCCGAGCAGGATGCGCTCGTCCTCGGCGCCGAGCGCCCAGCGGGCCGTGATGCTGAAGAAGGCCTGCAGGGCGGCGGCGCCGAGCGCTTCCGGATCGGCGCGGGCTGGGGTCAGCGGGAGCGGCTCGGCCATCTCGACGTTGTCCTTAACGAGACTTAACTGGATTATAGTCCCGAAGTAGACTCGTCACAAGCGGCCCGCCGGCCGCGGCCGCGCGGGCGCCTCAGGCCGCGTCGTCGGCCGCCGCGGGCGACAGGGCGGCGGCCGCGGCAGGTCGGAAGACGAACCCACCGCTGCTCACCGACACCTCGATGGTGTCGCCGGGGCCGAACTCGCCTTTCAGGATGCGTTGCGCGAGGGCATTCTCGATGTGCTGCTGGATGGCGCGCTTGAGCGGCCTCGCGCCATAGACCGGATCGAAACCCGCCTCGCCGAGCTTGTCGCGCGCGGCATCGTCGAGCGTCAGATCCATATCGCGGCCGCGCAGACGCCGCCGCAGGTGATCGACCTGGATGTCCACGATGGCGCGGATCTGCTTCATGCTGAGCGGATGGAATACGACCACGTCGTCGACGCGGTTGATGAACTCCGGCCGGAAGTGCTGGCCGACCACCTCGAGCACGGCGGCCTTCATTTTCGCGTAATGCTCTTCGCCGGAGAGCTCCTGTATCAGCTCGGAGGCGAGGTTGGAGGTCATGACGATGACGGTATTGCGGAAATCCACGGTGCGCCCCTGGCCGTCCGTCAGGCGGCCGTCGTCGAGCACCTGGAGAAGGACATTGAAGACGTCGGGATGCGCCTTTTCGACCTCGTCGAGCAGGATCACCGAATAGGGCCGGCGCCGCACCGCCTCGGTGAGATAGCCGCCCTCCTCGTAGCCCACGTAACCGGGCGGCGCGCCGATCATGCGCGCCACCGAGTGCTTCTCCATGAACTCCGACATGTCGATGCGCACCATGGCGTCCTCGGTGTCGAACAGGAACTCCGCCAGTGCCTTGGAAAGTTCCGTCTTGCCGACGCCGGTGGGGCCGAGAAACAGGAAGGACCCATTGGGACGGTTCGGGTCCGAGAGGCCGGCCCGCGAGCGGCGAATGGCGTTCGACACCGCGCGAACGGCCTCTTCCTGGCCGACCACCCTGCGCTGCAGGGCCTCTTCCATGCGCAGCAGCTTGTCCTTTTCGCCTTCCAGCATCTTCGACACGGGGATGCCCGTCCAGCGCGAGACGACCTCGGCAACCTCCTCCTCGGTCACGCGGTTGCGCAGCAGTGTGGTCGGCCGCTGCTCGGCCGCCATGGCTTCGGCGAGGCGCTTCTCGAGCTCGGGGATGCGCCCGTACTGCAGCTCGGACATCCGCGCGAGATCGTTCGCACGCCGCGCGGTCTCGACCTCGATGCGCGCGCGCTCCAGCTCCTCCTTGATATGCGCCGCGGCCTGCATGGCGGCTTTCTCGGCCTTCCAGACTTCCTCGAGCTCCGAATACTCGCGCTCGAGTGCGGTCAGCTCGTCCTCGAGTGCCTTGAGGCGTTTCCTCGATGCTTCATCCTTTTCCTTGCGCAACGCCTCGCGTTCTATCTTGAGCTGGATGATGCGCCGGTCGAGGCGATCGAGCGCTTCCGGCTTGGAGTCGATCTCCATGCGGATGCGCGAAGCCGCCTCGTCGATGAGGTCGATGGCCTTGTCGGGAAGCTGGCGATCCGTGATGTAACGATGCGACAGCGTGGCCGCTGCGACGATTGCCGGGTCGGTGATCTCGACCCCGTGGTGGACTTCGTAACGCTCCTTGAGGCCGCGCAGGATGGCGATGGTGTCCTCGACGGTCGGCTCGTCGACGAGGATGCGTTGAAACCGGCGCTCGAGCGCGGCGTCCTTCTCGATGTGCTTGCGATATTCGTCGAGCGTGGTCGCGCCGACGCAGTGCAGTTCGCCGCGCGCCAGCGCGGGCTTCAGCATGTTGCCGGCATCCATCGCGCCTTCGGCGGCACCGGCGCCGACCACGGTATGCAGCTCGTCGATGAACAGGATGATCTGGCCTTCCTGCTTGGCCAGGTCGGCGAGCACGGCCTTCAGGCGCTCCTCGAACTCGCCGCGGAACTTCGCGCCGGCGATCAGCGCGCCCAGGTCCAGCGAGAGAATGCGCTTGTTCTTCAGGCCCTCCGGCACCTCGCCGTTGACGATCCGCTGCGCAAGACCCTCCACGATCGCGGTCTTGCCGACGCCCGGCTCGCCGATCAGCACGGGATTGTTCTTGGTCCGCCGCAGCAGCACCTGAATCGTGCGGCGGATCTCCTCGTCGCGGCCGATGACCGGGTCGAGCCTGCCGTCCCGAGCCCGCTCCGTGAGGTCGATGCCGTAGCGCTCCAGCGCCTCGAAGCTCGACTCGGCCGTGCGGCTGTCGACCTGCCGGCCACCGCGCACCTCGCGCGCGGCCGCCTGGAGCGCCTCCGCCGCGGGGAGCGCCGCGAGCTCGTCGCCGGCCGTCCGCCGCAGGGCCACGAGCAGCGCGTCGGCCGCCACGAACGAGTCCCCCCACTCGCTCGACAGCGCGTCGGCCGCCTCGAAGGCCCTGCCGAGCTCGGGCGCCATGTACTGCGCGTCGGCGCCGCTCACCTGGGGGAGGCGCGCGAGCCCCGCATCGAGGGCGCTCTGGAGCTGGCCGACGT
>DATLFD010000086.1:0-9718 GCA_035524935.1 Gammaproteobacteria bacterium
AAGGCACCCAAGCCCTTGCCGGCCTGCGCGACGCCCGTCGCCGAGGGCATGAAGGTGTTCACGCGCTCGGCGCGGGCGATCTCCGCGCAGCGCTCGGTGATGGAGTTCCTGCTCATCAATCACCCGCTCGATTGCCCGATCTGCGACCAGGGCGGCGAGTGCGAGCTGCAGGATCTGGCGATGGGCTTCGGCCGGGACGTGTCCCGCTATACCGAGAAGAAACGAGTCGTCAGGGACCAGGACATCGGCCCGCTCGTGTCCACGGACATGACCCGCTGTATCCACTGCACGCGGTGCGTGCGCTTCGGCGAGGAAATCGCGGGCATCCAGGAGCTCGGCACCACGGGGCGCACCGAGGACATGCGTATCGAGACCTTCGTCGGGCGCACCGTCGATCACGAGCTCTCCGGCAACATCATCGACCTGTGCCCGGTGGGCGCGCTCAACAACAAGCCTTATCGCTACAGCGCGCGTGCCTGGGAGATGCTCGAGCACCCGGCCGTGGCGCCGCACGATTGCGCGGGCAGCAACATTTTCGTCCACACGCTGCGCGGCGAGGTCAAACGGGTGGTGCCGCGGCGCAACGAGGCCGTGAACGAAACGTGGATCTCCGACCGCGATCGTTTCAGCTGCCACGGCATTTACAGCGAGGATCGCCTCCAGCGGCCGCTGGTCAGGGAGGACGGTGAGTGGTGCGAGGCCGACTGGCAGGTTGCGCTCGAGCGTGCCGCAGCCGGCCTGCGGTCGGCGCGGGAGCGGGACGGTGCCGCGGCGCTGGGGGCGCTGGCCGCGCCCGGCTCGACGCTCGAGGAGTTCTACCTGTTGCAGCGGCTGCTGCGCGGGATCGGATCCGACAACGTGGATCACCGGTTGCGCCGCGTCGACTTCCGCGATCAGGAACACGATCCCGTGTTTCCCTGGCTGGGCATGAGCATCGCCGGTCTCGAGCGGCTGAACGCGGCCCTTGTCATCGGCTCCAATCTGCGCAAGGAAGCGCCGATCCTGGCGCATCGGTTGCGCAAGGCGGCAATGCGGGACGCGGCCGTCATGTTCGTCAATCCGCAGCCGTATGAGCATCTTTTCCCGGTCGCGGCGACGCGCAGCGTGTCGCCTGCCGATCTGATCGGAGAGCTCACATCGATGCTGGCTGCGGCCGCGCGCCTGACCGGCCGAGCGATTCCCGCCGCGCTGCGCGCCGGCGTCGAAGGCGCCGGGCGCCACGAAACTGCGGAGGCCATGGTGCGGCGGCTCATCGAAGCACAGCGCGGCGTCGTGCTGCTCGGCCACGTCGCGCAACGGCTCTGCGACTTCGCCGATATTCGCGCAGTCGCGGCGGCGCTCGCCGCGCTTTGCGACACCGCGCTGGGTTACGTCGCGGACGGCGGCAATGCCGTCGGTGCTCACCTTGCCGGTGCGCTGCCGCATCGCGGGCCGGGCGGACGGCCGGTCGCCGAGCCCGGCCGAACCGCCGCAGACATGCTGTCTGCTCCGCCGGCCGCGATGCTGTTGCTGGGTCTCGAGCCGGAGTTGGACTGTGCACAGGGCAGCGCCGCGCTGGAGGCGGTCGAAGCCGCCGGCTTCGTGGTCGTGCTCAGTCCCTGGGCGACGGCGGAGATGCGTCGCTATGCGGACGTCATCCTGCCTGTCGGCACATTCGTTGAAACCTCGGGCACCTACGTCAATTGCGAAGGCCGCTGGCAGAGCTTCGGCGGGGTCGCGCGCGCAGTGGGGCAGTCGCGGCCGGCCTGGAAGGTACTGCGTGTGCTCGGCAATCTGCTGGGCCTCGACGGCTTCGATTATCGTTCCTCGGCCGACGTTCGCAACGAGCTCGCGCACGATATCGAAAGCGTGCAGCCCGACAACCGCTTCGAATCCCCGCGCCCGGTGGCACCCGCCCGCGGACGGCCGGTCGACGGCGCCGGCCTCGAGGTTCCGATCTATGCCGTCGACGGCCTGGTACGGCGCTCGGCGCCGTTGCAGATGACGCGGGACGCCCGCGCAGCGCGCGGCGAAGCCGACCCGCTTGCCGCGGCCGGCACCTGAGCATGGACGCGCTGCGTTCGATGTTCGATGCGCTCTGGGGGTTTCTGCCGCCCGCCGGGCAGCAGCTCATGAGCGTCTTCTCGCTGATCGGGGTCGTCACCGTCGTGCTGATCCTTTCCGTCGCTTACCTCACGCTCGCCGAGCGCAAGGTGATCGGCTACATGCAGAACCGGTTCGGGCCGAACCGGGTAGGCTACCGGGGCCTGCTGCAGCCGATCGCGGATGTGCTCAAGCTGCTGGTCAAGGAGATCGTGCTGCCGGCGAAGGCGAGCCGATTCCTGTTCGTCATCGCTCCGCTGCTGTCCATCATCCCGGCATTCGCGACCTGGGCGGTGATCCCGGTGTCGGACGAGTTCGTGCTCGCAGACATCGATGCGGGTCTGCTCTACGTGCTCGCACTGACCTCGCTGGGGGTGTACGGCGTGATACTCGCCGGCTGGGCGGCCAACTCGAAGTACGCGTTCCTGGGCGCAATGCGCTCGGCGGCGCAGATCGTCGCCTACGAGATCGCCATGGGTTTCGCGCTGGTCGGTGTACTCATGGCGGGCGGCAGCCTCAATCTCGGTAAGATCGTCGAGGCGCAGCAGGGCGGCGTGCTCGACTGGTTCTGGCTGCCGCTGCTGCCCTTGTTCGTCATCTATTTCATCGCCGGCGTGGCGGAGACCAACCGCGCACCGTTCGACGTGGCCGAAGGCGAGTCCGAGATCGTTGCCGGCTTCCACGTCGAATATTCCGGCACGGCGTTCGCGGTATTCTTCCTTGCCGAGTACGCGAACATGATCCTCATCTCGGCGCTCGCGGCGACGTTCTTCCTCGGCGGTTGGCTGTCGCCGTTCGAAGGGGTTCCGCTGCTCGGGGACAGTGTGCTGGGCGCGCCCGGATTCTTGTGGTTCGCGCTCAAGGTCGGCTTCTTCCTGTTCTGCTTCCTGTGGTTTCGCGCCACCTTCCCGCGCTACCGATACGACCAGATCATGCGCCTGGGATGGAAGGTGTTCATCCCGATCACCATCCTGTGGATAGGCGTGGAGGGCGTCATGGTGGCGTTCGAGGTCGGCCCGTGGTCCCGCTGACGTGAACAGTGTTCGAGCCTGGCTGCGGACGTTCCTGCTCACCGAGCTGTTGCGCGGCCTCGGCGTGACCCTTCGCAACCTGTTCGTGCGCAAGGTGACCGTGCAATACCCCGAGGAGAAGACGCCTCAATCGCCGCGTTTCCGCGGCCTGCATGCTCTGCGGCGCTACGCGAACGGCGAGGAACGCTGTATCGCCTGCAAGCTTTGCGAAGCGGTGTGCCCGGCGGTCTGCATCACCATCGACTCGGTGACCGCACGGGACGGGACGCGGCGCACCTCGCGCTACGATATCGACCTGTTCAAGTGCATCTATTGCGGATTCTGCGAGGAGGCCTGCCCGGTCGATGCCATCGTTCTGACGCGCATTCACGAGTACCACATGGAGAACCGCGGCGAGAACATCTTGACCAAGGACAAGCTGATGGCGGTCGGCGACGCGTACGAGGCGATGATCGCGGCAGACAAGGCCGCCGATGCCCCGTACCGTTGAGATGGGCTCCGGATGATCGTTTCCGTCATCTTTTATCTGTTCGCGGGGGTGCTGATCGGCGCAGCGCTGGGCGTCATCACCTCGCGCAATCCGGTGCATTCCGCATTATTCCTGGTGCTCGCGTTCATCAACAGCGCCGCGATCTGGCTCCTGCTCGAGGCCGAGTTCCTCGCAATCGTGCTGGTGCTCGTCTACGTCGGCGCCGTGATGGTGCTGTTCCTGTTCGTCGTCATGATGCTCGACGTGGATGCGGCGCGGCTGCGCGAGGGCTTCACTCGCTATGCACCGCTCGGTGCCGTCGTCGCGGCGATCGTGGTGATCGAGATCGCCCATGTCTTCTGGTTTCGCAGCCTCGGGCTGCCGCTCATCGAGACGCCGGTGCCGCACCCCGCGGACTACAGCAACACCGAGGCACTGGGTTCGGTGCTTTATACAGATTTCGTCTACCCCTTCGAGCTGGCAGCCGTCATTCTGCTGGTGGCAATCGTCGCCGCGATCACCCTGACCATGCGCCGCCGGGAAGGGCTCAAGCAGCAGGACATCGGCCGGCAGGTACGCGCCGGCCGGAAGGGCAGGGTGAGGCTCGTCAAGATGGAAACGGAGAAGGATGAATGATCGGCCTGTCGCACTATCTGCTGCTGGCCGGCATCCTGTTCAGCCTGAGCGTCGCCGGCATCTTTCTCAACCGAAAGAACGTCATCCTGCTGCTGATGTGCATCGAGCTCATGCTGCTGGCGGTGAATTTCAACTTCATCGCCTTTTCGCGCTACCTCGGTGACATCGACGGCCAGGTCTTCGTATTCTTCATCCTGACGGTCGCGGCGGCCGAAGCCGCCATTGGCCTCGCCATCCTTGTCGTGCTGTTCCGCAGCCGGCGCAGCATCAACGTCGATGAGCTCGACTCCCTGCGGGGCTGAGGCGGCCGGCGGATGGAATCGATCTACCTGACAATTGTCCTCGCGCCGCTCGCCGCCGCCGTCGTCGCGGGCCTGCTGGGGCGGCGGATCGGCCGGGCCGCGACGCACCGGGTCACCATCCTCGGTGTCGGCGTGTCGTTCGCACTGTCGCTGCTGGTTCTAAAGGACGTACTCGCAGGCGCGGCGACATTCAACGGACCTGTCTACACCTGGGCAGTCGCCGACGGCCTGCACATGGAGATCGGTTTCCTGGTGGACCGGTTGACGGCCCTGATGATCACAGTGGTCAGCTTCGTCTCGCTGATGGTGCACATATACACCATCGGCTACATGCGCGACGACCCGGGCTATCAGCGCTTTTTCTGCTATATCGCGCTGTTCACGTTTTCGATGCTCATGCTGGTGATGTCGAACAACTTCCTGCAGCTTTTTTTCGGCTGGGAGGCGGTCGGGGTCATGTCCTACCTGCTGATCGGCTTCTGGTATACGCGGCCGACGGCCAATTTCGCCAGCCTCAAGGCGTTCCTCGTCAACCGGGTCGGAGACTTCGGCTTTCTGCTGGGCATCGCGGCAATCGTGTATTTCACCGGCTCGCTCGACTATGCACAGGTCTTCACCGCTGCGCCGCAGATCGCCGCCGAGACGCTGCATATATTCCCTGATGCGCCGTGGAACGCCATGACCGTCATCTGCGTGCTGTTATTCATCGGCGCGATGGGCAAGTCCGCCCAGGTGCCGCTGCATGTCTGGTTGCCTGATTCGATGGAGGGCCCGACGCCGATTTCGGCGCTGATTCATGCCGCCACAATGGTGACGGCCGGCATCTTCATGGTGGCCCGCATGTCGCCCCTGTTCGAGCTGTCAGAAACCGCGTTGAGCGCGGTGCTCGTCATCGGCGCGACCACGGCGTTTTTCATGGGTCTGCTCGGCATCGTGCAGAACGACATCAAGCGCGTGGTCGCGTACTCGACCCTCTCGCAGCTCGGCTACATGGCGGTCGCGCTCGGCGCTTCCGCCTATGCCGCGGGCATCTTCCACCTCATGACGCATGCGTTCTTCAAGGCGCTGCTGTTTCTCGCCGCCGGCTCGGTCATTATCGCCCTGCATCATGAGCAGGACATGCGGCGCATGGGCGGGCTGCGCAGATACATGCCGATCACCTACTGGACCTGCCTGATCGGTGCGCTGGCGCTGATCGGTTTTCCCGGCACGGCCGGCTTCTTCTCCAAGGACGCGCTCATCGAGGCGGTCGCCGCCGCCGGCCGCCCCGGCGCGGGCTACGCTCACTGGGCCGTGCTAGGCGGTGTCTTCGTCACCGCCCTGTACACCTTCCGAATGTTTTTCATGACGTTTCACGGCCCCGAGCGGATGGACGACCAGACACGTGCCCACCTGCAGGAGAGCCCCTGGGTCGTGACCGTGCCGCTCGTGATGCTGGCGATACCGTCGGCGCTCATCGGCTGGCTGACCATCGGTCCGCTGCTGTTCGGCGACTTCTTCGCCGGGTCTATCCTCGTCCTGCCGGCGCACGACGTTCTCGGCCGGCTCAGTGCCCATTACGAAGGGCCGGCGCAATTCCTCGCGCACGGGCTCACGACGGCGACCGTATGGATCGCACTCGCCGGCGTGGCCGCGGCCTGGTTCTTCGTGCTCAGGCGGCCCGACCTCGCCGAGAAGCTGCGGCGGCGTTTCACGTTCGTGCACGCGCTGCTCGTCAACAAGTATTACTTCGACGAGTTCAACGAACGCTTCCTGGCGGCGGGCGGCAGGCGGGTCGCACAACTGTTCTGGCGCGTCGGCGACGAGGTCGTGATCGACGGGGTGCTCGTGAACGGCACCGCGCGCGGCATCGGCTGGTTCTCGGGTGTGGCCCGTCGCGTGCAGTCGGGCTACCTCTACCACTACGCGTTCGCCATGATCATCGGGCTCGCAGCCTTACTGGGGTGGATGCTGTACCTGCGCCCCGGTGATTGATTTGCAAACAAGAAGAATCGCCGGATGACGAACCTTCCGCTACTGAGCCTGCTGATCTGGTTGCCGATCGCCGGCGGCCTGCTGGTGCTGGCCGCCGGCGAGCACCGCATCGCGCTCGGCCGCTGGATCGCGCTGGCGAGTTCCGCTGCAGTTTTCCTCCTGAGCGTGCCGCTGTTCACCGCTTTCGATCGCGGCACGGCCGCCATGCAGTTTGCCGAGAAACTCCCCTGGATCGAGACCTACAACGTCAATTATCACCTCGGCGTGGACGGCATCTCGATGCCGCTCATTCTGTTGACGACACTCATGACCGTGCTGGTCGTCATTGCCGGGTGGGACGCGATCCGCAAGCGCCCCGCGCAGTATTTCGCGGCCTTTCTGATCATGGAAGGCCTCATGAACGGCGTGTTCGCGGCATTGGATGCCATGCTCTTCTACGTCTTCTGGGAAGCGATGCTCGTGCCGATGTTCCTCATCATCGGCATCTGGGGCGGCGAGCGACGCGTGTACGCCACGCTCAAGTTTTTCCTCTACACTTTTCTCGGCTCCGTGTTCATGCTGGTCTCGCTGATCTACATGTACGTGCAGTCGGGCAGCTACGCGATCCTCGATTTCCACGCGCTCCAGCTCGATCCCACGGTGCAGAAGCTGATCTTCATCGCATTTCTCCTCGCATTTGCCGTCAAGGTGCCGATGTGGCCCGTGCACACCTGGCTGCCCGACGCGCACGTCGAGGCGCCGACCGGGGGCTCGGTGATCCTGGCGGCGATCATGTTGAAGATGGGCGGTTACGGCTTCCTGCGTTTCAGCCTGCCGGTCACGCCGGATGCGAGCCGGGAGCTCGACTGGATCATGATCACGTTATCGTTGATCGCCATCGTCTACATCGGTTTCGTCGCCTTGGCGCAGCAGGACATGAAGAAGCTCATCGCTTATTCGTCGATTGCGCACATGGGCTTCGCCACGCTCGGCTTTTTCCTCGCCTTCGCGATTCTGCGCAACACGGGCGAGATGCAGGGCGCGGTCCTGGCGATGTCCGGCGGCATGGTGCAGATGATCTCGCACGGCCTCATTTCCGGCGCGCTGTTCCTGTGTGTGGGTGTGCTTTACGACAGGCTGCACAGCCGCCGGATCGCGGACTATGGCGGCGTGGTCAACACCATGCCGACATTTGCCGCCTTCATGGTGCTGTTCGCGCTCGCCAACGCCGGGCTGCCCGGCATGTCGGGGTTCGTCGGCGAATTCCTCGTCATCGTCGCGAGCTTCAAGGCCAGCTTCTGGTTCGCTTTTCTGGCAGGGACTACCTTGATTCTCGGCGCCGCGTACACCTTGTGGCTGGTGAAGAGGGTGATATTCGGCGCCGTCGCCAGCGAGGCAGTCGCCGGCCTTCACGACCTCAATACGAGGGAATTCATAGTGTTAGGAATCCTTGCTGTCTCCGTGCTTGCACTCGGCGTATACCCGGCGCCGCTCATCGAAGCCATGCAGCCGACCCTCGAGCACCTGCTCGCGCAGGTCGTCGAGGGCAAGCTGTGAGGTGCCGGCGTTGAGCCTCGCCGATTTCGCGCCGGCCGCGGCCGAGATTTACCTGCTCGGCGCCATTTGCGTGATCCTGATCGTCGACCTGTTCCTGCGCGACGATCAACGCGTTGTCACTTATCTGCTGTCTATGGTGACCTTGCTCGGCGCCGCCTTGGTCACAGCCCGTTACGGCGTCGAGGCGCGCACCCTGGCCTTCAATGGCATGTTCGTCGCCGACCGCATGGGCGATGTCCTCAAGCTCTTCTCCTATGCGCTGGTCGCCACCGTATTTCTCTATTCACGCGATTACCTGCGGCGGAGCGATCTGTTCCGCGGCGAGTATTACGTGCTGGGCCTGTTCGGCCTGCTCGGTATCATGGTGATGATTTCCGCGCATAGCATGCTGACCTTGTACCTGGGCCTCGAGCTGCTGGCACTTTCGCAATATGCGCTGGTTGCGTTCGATCGGAACTCGCCGATCGCGGCAGAAGCCGCGATGAAGTATTTCGTGCTCGGCGCCATCGCCTCCGGCACGCTCCTGTACGGTATGTCTATCCTGTACGGCTTTGCGGGTACGCTCGATTTCGGCGAGCTCGCGGCTGCGTTGACCGGCACGGCGGGCACGGAGCCGCCGCTGCTGTTCGCGCTGGCTTTCGTCATCGTCGGCATCGCCTTCAAATTCGGCGCCGTGCCTTTTCACATGTGGCTGCCGGACGTCTATCACGGCGCGCGTACGTCCGTGACCCTGTATGTCGGCACGGCGCCCGAGATCGCCGCCTTCGCGCTCGTCATTCGGTTTCTCGTCGAAGGCCTGGGCGGGCTCGAGGAAGCCTGGCAGGACATGCTTGTCGTCCTCGCCGTGCTGTCGATGGCCGTCGGCAACATCGTCGCCATCGCCCAGACCAACCTGAAGCGCATGCTCGCGTACTCGGCGATATCGCACGTCGGCTTCTTGTTGCTCGGTTTCGTGGCCGCGACGCCGACAGGCTTCGAGGCCGCGATGTACTACACGATCGCCTATACGATCATGGCGAGCGGCGCCTTCGGCATGATCATCCTGCTGAGCCGCCGGGGCTTCGAATCCGACCGCCTCGAGGACTTCCGTGGATTGAACGCACGCAGCCCGTGGTTCGCCGCCATGATGCTGATACTCATGTTCAGCATGGCAGGGGTGCCGCCGTTTCTCGGCTTCTATGCCAAGGTTGCCGTGTTCTCCGCGGTTATCGGCGCCGGCTACGCATGGCTGGCGGCTCTCGGGATCGCATTTTCGGTGGTCGGCGCGTTCTATTATCTGCGCATCGTCAAGCTCATGTACTTCGACGAGCCGGTCGACACCACGCCCCTCGAAGCGGCCCTCGACATGCGCGCGACCCTGAGCGTGAACGCGCTCGCCGTGCTGGCGCTCGGCATCTTCCCGTCCGGCCTGCTGGCCCTCTGCGCACGCGTCATCGGCTGAGAATGGCGCCGGGTTCCAGTATTTCGGGTAACGGTCGCAAGCTGGGCACGACGGTGAGACTGGCAATACGTCGTCGTTGATCCGTCGCCCAAAATAACCGAAATACCGAAACCCGGCGCCTGCAGCCTTGTACCGGCACGGCTGATTTCTGTACAATCTCCGGCTGCGGATGCGGGGTGGAGCAGTCTGGCAGCTCGTCGGGCTCATAACCCGAAGGTCGCAGGTTCAAATCCTGCCCCCGCTACCA
>DATLFD010000087.1:0-11381 GCA_035524935.1 Gammaproteobacteria bacterium
CCAGCGGCGGTGCAGAACTTCGCTCGCCGGGGGCCTGCTCAGGCCTCGGCGAGCTCGGCCTGCAGCATCTCCTCGATGCGCTCCAGATCGGGGATGAGTGGCTGCTCGTCGAGCATGTCCGGCTGGGTTATCACCGGGCTGTCGTCCGGCCAGTGGCGGGCGGCTGAGCCGTGGATCGCGTCGGCGTGCACGCGCACGAGCTGCGGGAATCCCTGGGTCAGCACGCCGTAGTAGCCGCCGTCGAGGCGGCCGGTTATGGCAAAAAAGACCACGATGCGCGTGCGGCTGCCGGCCGCCGGAGGCGTGCGGCCGCAGGCGCCCTCGAAAGACACGACCGGGAGGTTGCGCCCGCTCCAATTGACGGTGCCGAGCAGCCAGTCGGCGGCGCCGGGCCGCGGCACCGGGCGGCTGAAGCCGATGACTTCCGCGATGCAGGCGCGCGGCACCAGCAGGCGTTCCTCCGCGAGCGGCACCAGCAGCGCATAGATCTCTCCGGCCGGGTCGCTCACATCGCCACCTGCTCGGCGCCGGCCAGCGACTCGACGGCCTCGAGAAGCTGACTCTCCTGATACGGCTTGCCGAGATAATCGTTGACGCCGAGCTCGATCGCGCGGGCGCGATGCTTTTCGCTCACGCGCGAAGTGATCATGATGATCGGCACGTCCCTCAGGCGATTGTCGTTGCGCACGTGCGAGGCGAACTCGTAGCCGTCCATGCGCGGCATTTCAATATCGAGGAGGATCACGTCCGGCCGGTGATCCTGCATGATCGAGACCGCATCGATACCGTCCTTGGCCGTGAGCACGCGCATGCCGTTGCGCTCTAGCAGCCTCTGCGTCACGCGTCGCACGGTGATCGAGTCGTCCACGACCAGCACGAGGGTCCGCCGGTCCTCCTGCTCGCGCCGGCCCAGATCGTCGAAGTACGGTGTCGGGCGCACCTCGCGAACGAGCACGCCGGCGTCGATGATGATCACGATGCTGCCATCGCCGAGGATGGTTGCGCCGGTGATGCCCTTGATGCCGGCAATCTGCGGACCGACGGGCTTGACGACGATCTCCTGGCTGCCGACCATCTCGTCGGTGATGAGGGCGGTCGAATGGTCGCCGGCCCGCACCAGGATCACGGACATCCAGCCGTCCTCCTCCGGCAGCGCGGCCGGCGGCCCATCGAGGTACCGGCCGAGGTGCTGGAAGCGGTATTTCTGGCCGCCGTAGCTGAAGGTCGGCACCGGCTCTCCGAGATGCTTCTCGACGTCGCTGCGCCTCAAGCGGGCAACCCCCTCCACGGTCGGCAGCGGCAGCGCGAAGCGTTCCTCGCCGACTTTCACGACGAGCGCCTGGCTGATGGCCAGCATGAACGGCAGCCGCACGGTGAATGTCGTGCCTTCGTTCGATTGCGAGGTGATGCGCAGCGAGCCGCCGAGCTTCTGCACCTCGTTGGCGACGATTTCCATGCCCACACCGCGCCCGGCAGCCTGCGTGAGCTCGCGTGCGGTGCTGAAGCCCGGCTTCAGAATCAGCTCCATCGCCGTTTCGTCGGACATGCGCTGATTGAGCTGGATGAGGCCACGCTCGACCGCCCGCTGCTTGATGCGCGCGACATCGAGCCCCGCCCCGTCGTCGGCAACCTCGATGACCATCTCCGAGCCTTCGCGGTGCAGGCGGATACGAATGCGCCCCAGCGGCGGCTTGCCGCGCCCCTGCCGCTGCTCGGGGGGCTCGATGCCGTGGATGACCGCGTTTCGCAGCATGTGCTCGATGGGCGGCAGCATGCGCTCGGTCACCTGCCGGTCGAGCTCTCCGGTCGCCCCCTCGAGGATCAGCTCGGCCTGCTTGCCGGTTTCACTCGCAGCCAGCCGGACGATCCGGTTGAGGCGCTGCGCGTGCCGGTAGAACGGCACCATGCGCGTGCGCATCAGACCATTCTGCAGCTCCGTGGTCACACGGCCCTGTTGCACGAGCAGACCATCGGTTTCCGTAGTCAGGTTTTCGAGCAGATCGCGGATGCTGCCGACGTCGCTCACCGATTCGGCCAGCGCCCGCGACAGCTGCTGGATCGTCGAATAGCGGTCGAGCTCCAGCGGATCGAAATCGCGCCGGAAGCTGCTGGTGTCGTCCTGATGCCGGTGCAGGATCTGCGCCTCGGTCTCGCCCTCGAGCGCGCGAAGCTGGTCCCGCAGGCGCGTAACGGTGCGGGTCAGCTCGGCGAGGTTGTATTCGATCGAGTTGAGCTGCTGCTGCAGGCGAGAGCGGAAGATGCTGATCTCGCCCGCATTGTTGAGCAGGTCCTCGAGCAGGTCGGCATCGACGCGCGCGAACTCCTGCCGGTCGTAGCCGGTTTCCCTACGCGGCGCGCGGGCAGCTTCGACCGGTGCGTCCTCGGCCCACTCGACGCCCTCGTCGGGCAGCGTCCCGGCAGGCGCAGCCTCCGGCTCGGGCGCTTTCTCGCCGTCCGGGACGGGTTCCTCGCGCGCCAGCGCGTGCCCCCCCTGGACGGCGGCCAGGCTTTGCGCGGCTTCGACGGCTGGCTCGCCCGCAGGCCTCCCGCGTTCGGCGGCCGGGTCGCCGGTGTGCGCAACCGTTTCCTCCGGCTCGAGCGCCTCTGCCTCCTCGACTGGCGCAGCCCCCGCCGCGTTGGCGACACGTCGCAGAAGACCGTCGGGCCGCTGTACAGGCCGCCCGCCGGCAGCCGTTTCCCGCATGCGATGCAGCTCGTCGATGCCCTGCTGGAGCAGCCCGGTGATCGCTGAAGTGAGCTCGACGCGGCCCTCATCCAGGGCGCCGAGCAAACTTTCGAGCTCGTGGCTGAGATCGCCCATTGCAGCCATCCCGGCCATGCGGGCGCCGCCCTTGAGCGTATGCAGCTGACGTTGCAGGACGACGACCTGATGCGCGCTGTCGTGACCGTCCGCGAGCGCGGCAATCGCGCCGTCAGCCGCATCGAGAATCTCGACGGCCTCTTCACCGAAAATGGCGGCGATCTCGGTGTCTGTTTCCGGAGCCTCGATCGAAACTGGCGGCATTCCCGGCTGTGGCGCCGCTCCAGTTGCCGGCGCGGGCTCTCGCTCCGCCGCGGAGGCGGGCCGCGGTGAAGGCCCGGCAGGACTCGCCGGGAGGGGCTCGAAAGCCGCGCCCTCGTGTGCTTCGGGCAGGAGCTCCGCCCCGACCGCTCCCGACAGCGATTCCGGATCGGGCACGACGAAGCGCAGCAGGAAGACGTCTGCATACTCTGCCGCCGCCGCTGCATCGTCAGTGATGACCGCGCAGCTCAGCTCGAATCCGGGCGGGGCGGCAGCGAGGTTCTGCGAAGCCTCGAGCTCGTCGGTATCCGCGAAGGCCGGTGACGCGTCGACCGTGCGCCCGGTGCTGAGTGCGCCGGCGTCGGCATCGGTCCTGTCGTCCATTCCTGCGCGGCCGCGTTGCGCGAGCTGCTCCTCGAATTCCGCGCCCAGGCTGTGGATGCGCTCGACGAGCAGGGAATGGTCGCGCGGCGGGGTGCCCTCCTCGTGCAGCGTGTCGATGACGTGCTGAATGGCCTCGATTACCCCGGCGCAAGCCTCGATATCGCGATCGTCGAGACGCCCGCGGTTCTCGAACAGATTGCGAACATACGCGCTCCACGGGCCGGCGACGGTTGCCGCCTGCGTGACGCCGGCCATGTTCGCGCTGCCGTTCAGCGTGTGGCAGGCACGATACAGCTCCTCGCTCAACGGATAGGGCGACTCCAGGCCGCGGCATCCCTCGACGAACTTGCGCAGCACCCCCAGATGCTCGGCGGTTTCCTTGGTGAAGATCTCGCGCAGCACCGGGTCAATGGCCGGCGGCGCACCCTCGGCTTCGCCGGGCTCAGAGGCTGTCGCGGCCACAGCAGCGGGGGCCGCTGCGGGTTCGGATTGCGCCCTCACGTCGGCGATGAGCGCCGCGACGTCGAGATGCGGCGCCGTGCCGACCTCGAGCTGCTCGACGAGCTCGGGCAGGGCCGCGACGGCGCGGCGCAGGATCTCCATCAATTGCGGCGTGCGCTCCAGGGTGCCGTTGATGAGCCGGTTCAGAAGATCCTCGACCGACCACGCGAACTCGCCGATGAGCTGCGCGCCCACCATGCGGCCGCTGCCTTTGAGGGTATGGAAGGAGCGGCGCAGCGTGACGAGTGCCTCGCTGTCGGCAGGCGAATCCGCCCAGCTCGGGAAATTTCGCTCAACCGATGCGATCTCCTCGCGCGCTTCCTCGATGAACAGCTCGAGGAACTCCGGGTCGGGCTTCTGCCCGTCCGCTGCCGCGATGACCGGCAGGGTGCCCCCCAGCACCTCGGTCGCTGCCGGGTCGAAGGGCCGGCGGGCGGCCACTTCGCGGCTCGACTCCAGAGTCACGGTTCGCACGTAGCCGGGCGACTCGGCGGTAATCGCGAGGTCGATTTCTCCGGTGTCGACTTCCTCCAGCGACTCGATGCACGCCTGCGCGTTGTCGAGCATGTACCATGGATCGCTGCGTCCGGCCTGGACGGTCTCCATGTAGTACTCGATGCTGACCACCGCATCGGCCATCAGGTCGAGCTTGACCTGGGGCAGCGGCCGGCGGCCCGGGCGCAAGCTGTCGCGGATGAAGCCGCCTATGCGCTCTACCAGGTCGACGGCGCGCGTCTTGTTGAGCATGAGCAGCCCGGCCATGATCCCGCGCAGCAGTCCCGGCACGCTGTCCAGGACCTGCGCGTCGGCGGGATTGTCGATCGACTGCGAAATGGCTTCCTTGACCCGGGCCAGGTTGACGATGCACTCGCGGATCACCGCCTCGGTGACCTGCCGGAACTCGAGAGCGCGCACGGTATCGCCGTCCCCGGGGCTTATCGACGCCGTGGCGTCCGCCGGCACGATCAGGCGCATGAGATGCCCGTCCAGATTGTCCTCTACGCTGAGCAGCGTCGCGGCCATCTTGACCAGGGTGGCATCGTCCGCAGCAGACTTGTCGGCAACGATTTCCTGGAGTTGCGCGATCTCCGCCTGAACGTGGCCGCGCAGGTCGCCGAGCCCGAGCACCCCCAGGGTATCGCTGATCTTTTTCAGCATGTCGAGCTGCGGCGCGAGATCATCGGCCTGGCCCATGCCTGTGCGCACGTAGATGTCGAGCACGTCCTTGACGCGCGACAGATCTTCCTTGATTGCGGTCGCGACGGTCTGCATGAGCTTCACGCTGGGCGCGGAAAGACTTTCGCGCGCGAGCTCGACCTGCTCGTCGGCCGGCAGCAGCTCGGCGAGGCTGAACGACGCACGGATCGCCGCAACGCGCGCCCCCGAGGAAGTCGCGCGGCCGATGTAATAAAGCAGGTTGTTGAGCAGGTCGATCGCAGGATCGGCGATGAAGGCGTTCTCGCCGTGAACTATGAGTCGCTTGATCTGCAGATCGGCCTGACCGAGCAGTCGTTTGACGGCGACGCTGGTATCGAGTCCGCCCTCGCGAAGCGCCTCGAGCACGCCACCGATCACCCACCAGAGCTGATAGACCGCGTCGGACTGCGCAGCGCGCTCGAGGATCTCCGCCACGCGCGCCATGCGGGCGAGGTTCGCGTCCGGCTGATCGCCGCGTATCCAGCCGAGCAGACCGCGCTCGAAGCCCAGGCGCACGCGGCGGCCGAGCTGCGCGATATCGACGTCGAGAAATTCAGTTTGCCGCTCGGCGACGCTAGCGTGGCTGTCCGGCGTCAGGTTGAGCAGCAGCAGCGTGCCTTCCGAGAGCAGCGGCCGGCGGCGCGCAGCCCGCAGGTCGTTGAGCACGGGAAGCAGAACGAGCGCAAGATCGCGGCCGCCACCTTGCACGCGATCGATATACATCGGCAGCTGCACCATGCCGCGCGTCAGCGCGTCGAGCGCGTCACCGCGATCCTCGGGCCGCTGGGGATCGTCCAGCAGGAAGCGGCAGACGTGCTCCATCTCCTCGGCGAGCAGGGCGGCGCCGTACACCTCGACTAGGCGCAGCGCACCCTGGGCGAGATGCAGTTGGTCGATGCAGCGCTCGAGCGAATCACGCTGCTGCGGTGCCTCCGCATACCTTTCGAGCGCCTGCCGCGACTCGAGCAGCGTGACGTTCAGTTCCTTGCTGATCAGGTACAGCGGGTGGGTGGTGATCTCGTTCATGCGCTCCCGGGGTCAGCCCCCCGCTCGCAGTGCCCCGCCGATGCTGGAGACCGACGGTCAGATCCCTGCCTGCCGGATGCGGCTCGAAATGGGGACATTCCTGATTTTCTTTTGAAAATCAGGAATGTCCCCATTTCCGATCTGACGCCGACTTTCCCGCCCCGAACGTCGTTCACGCCGGCGCGCTGTCTCGCGCCGCGGTCGCATCGCTCACCGATGCGCTATCGTCGTCATCGTCGTACTCGTCCGCTGCGGCCGCACGCCGGTGGGTGCCGGCCTGCGGGGGCCGCTGCGCAATGCCCTGGCCGGCCCCGGCCGGAAAGTCGGACAGCGTGAAGCCGGCAACCGAGGTACGCAGCTGGGTGGCAAGCTCCGCGAGCTTGCTGATCGAGCTGGACGCCGCGCTGGTGCTCTCCGCAGTTTGCGCGCTGATCTCGCGCAGCACACTCATGTTGCGGGTGATGTCGGATGCCTGCGCAGCCTGCTGTCTTGCGCTCGAGGAGATGTTCTGCACAAGGCTCGCGATCTGGTTGGAGACCTGCTCGATCTCCTCGAGCGCCGCGCCCGCATTTTCAGCGAGCAGCGCGCCGCCCACGACATCGGTGGTACTGCGCTCCATGGAGACTACCGCTTCGTTAGTATCCGACTGGATCGTCCGCACGAGGACTTCGATCTGCTTGGTCGCATTGGCCGAGCGCTCCGCAAGCCGCTGCACTTCGTCCGCGACGACGGCGAAGCCGCGGCCCGACTCGCCCGCCATCGACGCCTGGATGGACGCATTCAGCGCCAGCACGTTGGTCTGCTCGGCGATATCGTTGATGAGCTCTACGATGTTGCCGATCTCCTGCGAGCTCTCGCCGAGCCGCTTGATGCGTTTCGAGGTTTCCTGGATGGTCTCACGAATGGTGTTCATGCCGTCGATCGTGCGGCGCACGGCGTCGCCGCCCTTGTGCGCGATATTGACGGAGTGGCGCGCCACATCGGCGGAGCGCTCCGCATTGCCGGACACTTCCTCGACCGACTTCGCCATCTGCGCCACGGAATCGGAAGCGGCGGAAATCTGCCGCGACTGTGTTTCGCTCGCTTCGGCGAGGTGCGCAGCGGTCGCCTCGGTCTGCTTGGCCGCCGAATCGACCATGAGCGCCGACTCCTGGATGGTCGCCACGAGATCGCGCAGGGCTTCTATCGCGTAGTTGATCGAATCGGCGATGGCGCCCGTGATGTCCTCGGTAACCGTCGCCTGCACGGTCAGGTCGCCGTCCGCGAGGCTGCCGAGCTCGTCGAGCAGGCGCAGGATGGCTGCCTGGTTGGCCTCGTTCTGCCGTGCCTGGAATTCAGCCGCCTTGCGCATGTCCTTGGCCGAGTAGTAAACGGCGATCATCGCGATCAGGACGGCCATGGCGAGGCCGAGCAGCATGAGCGGCGCCAGCGGCCGATAAAGGAACGCTGAACCGCCGGGGAGGCTCTGCGCGGTGAGCGCCTGCAGTGCTGCATAGCGCTCGTCGCCGGCGACGCGCAGCATACGCGCCGCCTGATGGCCGTCGATGAGCGCGTCCACGGTCGAGATGGCATCGCGAATCTTCTCCCGTACCTGGCCGAACAATGCCTCGACCCGCGGCAGCGCCTGGAGCGCTTCGGTCTCGGTGACCGCGGCGATGCCGAGCTCGTTTTCCCCGCCCGACAGGCCGCGGATCACCTCGGCGAGATAAGCCTCGTCGTTGGCCAGCCGTTCGGCGAGCAGCTCCGGATTGCCGATGCCGCCTGTCAGCGAATGCATGTCCTGCGGAATCCGCTGGCCGGTGAGCTCGAAACGCTCGATGTGCCGGCCCAGTTCCTGCAGGCGGGCCGCCTCGAGCCGGCCAGCGAAGTTGCCGAACTCCGTCAGTAGCTGTTGCATGAGCTCGGTGACACGGTCGGCCGCGCCGTGCGCGAGCATCACCGGGTCACGTCTGTCGAGTACCATGTCGATGTGGGCGATGAGCGGCGTCCATTCGGCCGCGTCGCCTGTCGCAGCCGCGGACGGCAGCAGGCCGGGGTTCGCCGCCGCGCGGCGCACGAGATCCTCCCGGGTCTCGACGATCTGCCGCCGCGACGCGGCCAGCGCATCAAAAGCCGGCTCATCGCCGCTCATGGCCGCGGCGGCCTGCTGCGGAATGGCCTGCGAGGACAGGGTCAGGCGGGCCAGCTCGCGCTGAGCGGCTGCCTGTTCGTCGCGGGCGCTGTCGCCCAGGTAAACGACCACGGCGACGGCCGCGAGCAACAGCAGGAGCAGCCCCGCGAGCAGCGGCAGCAATCTGACGGCGTTCGATTTCTCAACCATGCGAGTTCACCCGCGGCGCCACGCGCCACTCGATGCGTTTCTATGAGTCCGCGGCGCGGTATCGGAACGCTCCGCGATGCCGGCCTCATGAGCGGAGCGCCACATCACTGTGCCCCGGCCGGAGCGGCAGCCTGCAGGAACTGGGGACTCTCCACCAGCGCCTGCAGGCTGAACACGGGCCAGGATTCGCCGTCACGCCGGTATGCGCCCTCGAGATAGCGCTCGCAACGCACGATCGTCGGCGGCCAGGCGTCCGTATGCTCGTGATCCAGAAAGCGGCGGAAACCGAATACCTCGTCCACCACGAGCCCCGCCGGTACTTCGCGATTGTTGACGGTGAGCACGCGCGTGCCGCGACCCGCGTCGATGGGACCGCCGCCCAGAAAAAGCTTCAGGTCCAGCAGCGGCAACAGGTGACCGCGGACGTTGGCGAGACCCACGACCCAGGATCGGGCGCCCGGCACACGCGTGACGTGATCGGGATAGGGAAGCACCTCGCGCACGTCGCGGCGTGCGGCAAGAAAGCTTTCACCGCCCAGCCGGAAGCCGACGCCGACCCACTCGCGGTTCGGGCCGCCGCCGCGATCCTTGCCGGCCACTGCGCCGCGGGCGCGCCGCTCGAGCTCGGCGAGCAGCGCGAAAGGCGCATCCCTCAAGGAGCGCAGAGCGTCAGCCATACCGCTCTCCCGGCCGGACGTCTCGGCGCGATCGCGGCGTTTGCGCGGCAGGACGCATCAATGGTCGAGGACCGCCTGGGCCTTCTCCACGAGCGCCTGCTCGGAGACCGGTTTCACGAGGTAATCCACGGCCCCCTGGCGCATGCCCCATATGCGATCGGTTTCCTGCCCCTTGGTGGTGACCATGACGATCGGGATCGAGGCGGTACGCGGATCGCTCGACAGCTTGCGCGTCGCCTGAAACCCGTTGACTCCCGGCATCACGACGTCCATGAATATGAGGTCCGGCCGGATCTGCTGCGCTTTGGCGATCCCTTCGTCGCCGTCGGCGGCGGCGGCGGTCTGAAAGCCGTGCTTCTCGAGCGCCTTCTGCATGACGTGGACCTCGGTAGGCGAGTCGTCGACGATCAGGATCAGTGCCATGGCGATGCGCTCCCCTAACGGCTGCCGACGTGGCTTTGAATGGCGCCCAAGAGCTCATCCTTGGTGAACGGCTTGGTCAGGTATTGCTCGGAGCCGACGATGCGGCCCCGAGCGCGGTCGAACAGGCCGTCCTTGCTGGACAGCATGATGACGGGTGTGTCGCGAAACACCTTGTTGTGCTTGATGAGCGAACAGGTCTGGTAGCCGTCGAGCCGCGGCATCATGATGTCGACGAACACGATGTCCGGCTGATGGTCGGCGATCTTCGACAACGCATCGAATCCGTCTACGGCCGTAAATACTTCGCACCCCTCTTTCGACAACAGCGTCTCGGCCGTCCTGCGGATGGTCTTGCTGTCGTCGATAACGAGGATCTTGAGCCCGCTCAATCCCTGCCGGTTCGCATTCGTCATCCCCACCTCCCGGGTCGCGGCGTAACCCACGCCGCCAGCCGCACGCCGATCGCGTCCGGAACGTCGCGTGCCGGACCGCGGAACGGGCGTCGTGCGCTCCTGTTCCGCCAGGGGTCGGTCAACTGTGCCTTTTAACACATTGCAGCAAGCCCCGCCATGTACGGCCGCACGGTTCGATGCGACGCGCGCGGCGAGACCGCGCCGGACTCTGCGAGTATCATCGCCTGCGGCGGGCGCATGCTGCGCGCCGCCTGCTAAGGGGATTCCTGCATGCGCAAATCCGGCGTGCGGCTCGGCATCGTCATGGATCCGATCGAGGCGATCAAGCCCGCCAAGGACAGCAGCTTCGCCATGCTGCTCGAGGCGCAGGCGCGAGGCTGGCAGCTCCTTTACATGCTGCAGGGCGACATCCGGGTGCGCGACGGCGAGGCTCGCGCTCACGCGCGCCCACTCAGAGTACGCGACCAGCCAGCAGACTGGTTCGACCTCGACGCGCCGCAGGACCTCGCGCTCGGCAGCCTCGACATCATACTGATGCGCAAGGATCCGCCGTTCGACATGGAATATGTTTACTCGACCTACCTGCTGGAACGCGCCGAACAGGCCGGCGCGCTGGTCGTCAACCGGCCGGCGGCGCTGCGCGACATCAACGAGAAGGTGTCCATTGCCTGGTTCGCCGACTGCACGCCGCCGACCCTGATCACACGCGAGGCGGCGCTCATGCGGGAGTTTCTCGCCGAGCAGGGTCGCATGGTGATCAAGCCGCTGGACGGGATGGGCGGCCGGTCGATCTTCGTCATCGCGGACGGCGACAGGAACCGAAATGTCATCATCGAGACCCTGACCGGCTCAGGAAGCCGCTACGCGATGGCGCAGGCTTATCTGCCGGAAATCGTGACCGCCGGGGACAAGCGCGTCCTGCTGATCGACGGCGAGCCCGTGCCGTTCGCCCTGGCGCGGATTCCCGCCCCGGACGAAAACCGCGGCAATCTCGTCATGGGCGCCCGCGGCGAGGGCCGCGAGCTCACCGACCGCGATCGCTGGATCTGCTCGCGCGTGGGGCCCGTGCTCAAGGACCGCGGCGTTCTGTTCGCGGGTCTGGACGTGATCGGCGATTACCTGACCGAGATCAACGTCACCTCGCCGACCGGCGCGGTGGCGCTCAAGCGCTTCACGGGAATCGATGCCACCGACGTGATGTGGGGCCGGATTGAAGCCCTGCGAGGAAACGCTTAGGTTGTTGTGCAAGAGACGTCCAGAAGTCATGGAAACGTCTCATCTTCTCCCTAGGTTCCGTTTTTGTTCTTGATCTGAACCGCGCCGTGTGCTCGGTTGTGGATAACTTTGGACTGACCACAAGGGGTTGTGCGGATGGCGGCGCGGGTGGTGACCCTGGCGTTCACGGGCGTGGAGGCGGT
>DATLFD010000088.1:0-74755 GCA_035524935.1 Gammaproteobacteria bacterium
CAGACCGTGTGGACCTGGAATGCAATCGGCAAGCGCCGGCGCGCATGGAACCTCTCCGCCGACGCGCCGGAAGCGTCTAGAGGCTTCCTGCTCAATCATCTGATCTCGGAGCTGTTGCCGGGACCGGAAGACCGGCGATACGCGAATGCCGATCCCGTGACCGGTCAGGCCGCGTGGTACGACCTGCGCGTGCGCGTGCGCAAGGCCGCGCCCGGCGAACACGCCGCGAGCGAGCCGCAGTTCGCCGCGCTTGCAACGCCGCCGGGCGCGCTCACACCGCCGGCTGTCCTGCGTTATGGCGAGCGGTTCCTGCCGCGATGGAGCTGGCGCCGCAAAGACCGGTCCGGAAACGTTCCATGACTTCGCTGCCGCCCGCGACCGCGAAGAAGCTCGGCCTGGTGATCGACCTCGATACCTGCGTGGGCTGCCACGCCTGCGCAGTGGCCTGCAAGGAATGGAACGCAGGCGGGCATTCCGCACCGCTCACCGACCAGAATCCTTACGGCGCCGATCCGACCGGCGTGTGGTTCAACCGAGTGCACAGCTACGAGGTGACGGGCGGCGAGTGCGGGCACACCGTCAACTTCCCGCGCTCGTGCCTGCATTGTGACGAGCCCGCCTGCGTGACCGTGTGCCCGACCGGCGCTTCTTACAAGCGTGCCGAGGACGGCATCGTTCTCGTCAATCCCGATACCTGCATCGGTTGCAAGCTCTGCTCGTGGGCCTGCCCGTACGGCGCGCGCGAGGCCGATGAAGACGACGGCATCATGAAGAAATGCACGCTGTGCATCGACCGTGTCTACAACACGCGTCTCGACACGAGCGAGCGTATGCCGGCCTGCGTGACGGCCTGCCCGACCGGCGCGCGTCATTACGGTGACCTCGGCGATCCGGATTCGGACATTTCGCGGCTTGTCGCGGAACGCGGCGGTTACGACCTCATGCCCGAAATGGGTTACAAGCCGGTCAACAAATATTTGCCGCCGCGCCCGCGCAAGACGACCGCGGGCGACACCGGTGCGCCCGCCCGGCTGGAGCCGCTGGAGCCGGCCGCCACGGAGCCGGATGGCGGTACGTTCCTGCGCTGGGTGGACCGGCTGATGTCGCGGTGAACCCCGCCTATTCGGTCATTTTCTTCAGCACCGCGACCGGCGCGGGCTATGGTCTGCTGATTCCGCTGGCTCTGCTCGCCGGCGCCGGTCTCATTCCACCCCGGTTCGGATTCGGCCTGGCGACGTTCTCTGTTGCATTCTTGCTCGTCACGGGCGGCCTGCTCGCCTCCACGGTCCATCTCGGTCATCCCGAGCGCGCCTGGCGCGCGCTGACGCAGTGGCGCACTTCGTGGCTTTCCCGCGAAGGCGTCGCGGCGTTGCTGGCCTATGTCCCGCTCACGGCATACGCATTCGGCTGGGTCGTGCTCGGTGCCAATGACGGCGCATGGGCATGGATAGGACTGGCCGGCGCGGCACTCGCGGTCATGACGATCATCTGCACCGCGATGATCTATGCGTCATTGAAGCCGGTCCCGCGCTGGCACAACGGCTGGGTGGTTCCGGTCTACCTGGCGATGGCGCTGGCGACAGGGGGCCTTATTCTCAATCTGCTGCTGCAGCTTTTCGGCCTTCACGCGCCGTGGATGGCCTGGCAGACTGCGGGCACGATCGTCGCGGCATGGGCGATCCGGTTGGCGTACTGGCGGCACATCGATGCGGCGAGTCAACCAGGCACCGCCGGAACGGCGACCGGGCTCGGCCACCTCGGCGAGGTACGGCAGCTCGAATCGCCCCATACCTCTGAAAACTTCGTCATGAAAGAGATGGGTTACCGGATTGCGCGCCGCCACGCACACAGACTCCGGCGCATCGCGGTCTCAGCCGGCGGCGCGGTGCCGCTGGCGCTGCTGGCGGCAGTGCCGGCGGTGCCCGCAACGCCCGGCTCGCTTTTACTGGTCATGAGCGTTGTCGCGGCGGCTACGGGGGTGCTGGTGGAGCGCTGGCTGTTCTTCGCCGAGGCGCGGCACGTCGTGACCCTCTATTATGGCGATCCGCCGCTTCGCCGCTTCAGGCCGCCCCATCCACCCGGGAGCGCGCGACAAGCCACGGCCGGTTCCCGCCCGATTCAATCGTCCGGTTCCTGATAAGCAACTCTACTGCGGCACGCTGGAACTCGAAGAGTCCCCGCCCGGCGGCGTTTGCGCGGAACCCGATCTGCCCGCCACCCGCTCAGCCGTTCATGAGACTCGACCGGGTGAATGATTCGCGGTCGCTGGCACGCGGCTTGCATAAGGCGAATGCAGATCGGCGAGGCCCTGCATACAGGAGAGCGACAGATGGTTACGACACGCGAAGAAACGGTAATAGCCGAGGCCGATCCGGCCCCGCTCCTGAGCTGGGGCGCGGTGCTGGCGGGGCTGGCATTCGTCATTGCCGCAAGCTGGCTGCTGTTTCTGCTGGGCTCGGCTGTCGGCGTCAGCGTTGCCGACGCCGCCGACCTGGCGGCGATCGGCGACGGACTCGGCACAGGCGTAGTGGTCTGGATGCTGCTGAGTTCGCTGATCGTCTTTTTCATCGGCTCGCTGCTGACCGCGCGTCTCGCGAACCGATCCGAGGCGGCCGCCGGCATGTTGCACGGCGTCGTCCTCTGGAGCGTGGGCACGGCATTGATGCTGCTGCTCGGGACCTGGGGCGTCCAGGGCATGATCAAGGCCGGAGGCTCGGCCATCCAGACCGTGGTGTCAGCCGGCGCAAGCGTGGGCGCGGCAGTAGGCGGCGCAGACGCCCCCGGTGCCGAGCGGCTCGCAGAATCGCCGCTCATGAGCTCCGTGGGGGCGCGCATCAAGCGGGAGATCGCGGGTGCGCTGGCCGGGGCGCAGCGCCCGGCTCCGGCCGCGCAAACCGCGCCGCAATCGGCGCAGCCTGCGCCCGGGGCGGCCGCGCCCGCCGCTTCAGAGCAGGAGCTGCGCCAGGCGATCGACCAGATCGACGCCGACACGCTGCTGGCGGTCGCCGAGCCGCTCATCGCCGGCGAGCCCGAGCGTGCCAGGGACGTGCTGGCCGTCAACACCACGCTTACCGAGCAGCAGGTCGACGCCGTCATCGATGGCGTTTCGCGCGAGTTCGGCCAGCAGATCGAAGAGGCGCGGCAGGAAATGGAAGCGACCATGGAGAAGGTTTCGACTTACACGCAGGCCGCGACCTGGATCGCGTTTGTCGCGGCAGCGCTCGGTCTGGCCGTTTCCATCGGCGGCGGCTGGCTCGGCGCCAGCACCGTCGAACGGCTGTACGCAGTGGGCGTGAGCCGACGTGCGTCCCTCTAACGGAGTAAGTAAATGACCTACGGATTGCTCGGACTCATCCTCATCGTGCTGCTGGTCGCCGCCGTGCTGCAGAACGTCGCTGTCGGTGGCGTCGGCGGCATTCTCCTGATCATCCTGCTGATACTGCTGCTCACCGGGCGAATATGACGTCGCGCGCCGCCGTGAGGCCTCGGCCGGCAGGCCGGGGCACGCGCGCGCCCGGCGCCGATACGGAAAAGAGGCTGCAGCGCCTCGCCTGGCTCATGGACAGCTCGATACCGCTTCCCGGCGGATATCGCATCGGTCTCGACGGACTCATCGGGCTCGTTCCCGGCATCGGCGACGTCGCGGGAGCGGTAGTGAGCAGCTATATCATCGTCGAGGCCGGCCGGCTCGGCGCGCCCAGAAGCCTGCTGGTTCGGATGGGCTTCAACGTGCTGCTCGAGACGGTGGTCGGCGCGGTGCCGCTGCTCGGCGATCTGTTCGACTTCGCTTACAAGGCAAACCTGCGCAATGTGCGGCTGCTGGAGCGGTACGTGCACAATCCGGCACGTGCCCGCGCCGCCAGCAACCTTGTCGCCGGCTGCATCGTGCTCGGAATGCTGGGCGTGCTGGTGGTCGCAGTCGCGGCCGTGCTCGCCCTCGTCAACCTCGTGTGGCAGGCCTTGTCTTCGGCCGGCTAGCGAGCTCGATCGCGGCGCGCTCCGCCATCAGATATTCCAGCGCCGCCACGGTACCGCCCCAGGTGCGGAAGTCCTTGGCGGTGAACTCCTGGCCCGTCGTCTCGCGCAGATAGGCATTGATGTCTTCGGAGTCGACGGCGCGTCGCCGGCCTTCGTCGTCCAGAAACTGGAACAGCCGCTGGCCGGGTAGTTCCTCGCATTGCCGCAATACGCGCGCCAGCCGGCGGTCGGTCAGCGCGATCTCACGCTTCTGGCCGCCCTTGGCGCGGAACGACAGCTCGAGCCGTCTGCCGTCGAGGCGCAAATGCCGATCGAGCAGAGTGGTCAGGCCAAACGTCCTGTTCTCGCGCGCATAGGCTTCGCCGCCGACGCGCATATGCGTCGCGTCCATGAGCCGGACCGCCGCGGCGAGCACTCGCTCCCGCAACATACCGCGCCGGCGCAGGTCGCGGTCGACGCGGCTGCGTATCGCGCGCAGCGCACTGCCGAACGCGGCAAGCCGGTGAAAATTCGTCAGGCTGCGGTGCGTGCGCCAGTCGGGATGATAGAGATACTGTTTGCGCAAGCGTGCATCGCGGCCGGTTGCGAGGATATGCCCGTTGCGGTAGCGGCATATCCAGACCCGCGTCCACGCCGGCGGTATGGGCAGGCTCGACAGCCAGGCGCGCAGCTCGAGCTTGCCGACGAGCTCGCCGTCAGCGTCCAAGTAGGCGAAACCGCGGCCACGGCGCTGGCGCGCGTAACCCGGATCGCTCGTCGAGACATAGCGCAATGCCAGCTTCTTTGCTGCGCGGGAGCTGTCGGCCGGCGAGTATCGCGGCATAGGGCAATCCTTTGCTGGAACCTTCGTGCGCGGCCATTCCCGCACTATCGCCACCCAAGTCGGACAATTCGCGTGCCCGTATCGTCTGGGGCGCCTACCGGACCTCGCGCGTTGTGCCGGGGTTCGTCAATCGCTTTAAGTACAGGATGCAACTAATTGAACGAAAACGCTCTGATTGACCTCAGAACGTTTCTGGCCGTTCCCGGAAGCATTTTCCTCGCCGAGCTCGGGCGCAGGTTACATCGGTGTGGGAGTCTGGACGATGGCCAGGAAGTGTACGGGATCAACCGCGGTCTTCGAGATAGCGCAGGAAGGCATTGTTGTCGTCGACCAGGATTACGCGGGCATCGAGCGGCTCGCCGCTCAGCTCGAAGCCCATCACGATGATCTGCTCGCCCGCCTTGATGACGTGGGCAGCGGCGCCGTTCATGCGCACGGTTCCTGACCCGCGCGGTCCGGGCATGACGTAGGTCTCGAGCCTCGCGCCCGTGGTGTTGCTGACCACGAGCACCTTTTCACCGGCCCACAGCCCGACCCGCTCGATGAGCGCGGCATCGATCGTGATGCTGCCCACATAGCCGGCATCGGCCTCCGTGACCCTGGCATGGTGGATTTTCGACCTCAGCACCCAGCGCAATCAGTCTCTCCCCGCCGGCTCGTCCCAGATATTGGAATTCTCCGCGAAGCCCTCGTCCTGCGCACGCACGATGCAGAAGTGCTGCCCGGTCGGCGCTTCCAGCACCCACCATCGCGGGAATTTTTTCACGCGTTTCGCGCCGAGCATCTCCAGCCTGCTGACCTCCGCATCGATATCATCGGTTTCGATGTCTAGATGCACACGGCTGGGGTGTTCGACGCGCTGAACTTCGACGTGCAATCCTCCGGGGCCGGTTTCGAGCTGTACATATTTGCCGTCCGGCGGCGCATCGCGCCGGGGATAGCCGAGCGCTTCGCCCCAGAAATCCGCGGCGCCGTCGAGATCTTCGCTGCGGCAGTCGATGATGAATCCGGCCAGCCGGCTGCGATGCATGACTCAAAACTCCTCCGCCGGCGTGCCGGTCGGTTTTATGCTATCCGCGGCTGGCGAGCACAGCGGCGTGGTAGTTCTCCGCGGACAGTTCCGTCAGCGGCTCTTCGATGCGTTTCTTCCAGTGCACGAAAGCATCCATGTTGATCGAAATGCGCCAGGTCTCGGCGCTCGGACAAGGCGTCGGCCGGTGCATCAGGTACGAGGGAAACATGATCAGGTGGCCCTGCACGGGCTGCACGGCGGCCATGTTGGGGCAAAAAATATTAGGCGGCTCCGGCCGCTGGAACATCAACAGGCCCTCGGTGCCGGCGCCGCGCTGCGGTACCTGGAGATAGTAGCAGCCGCTGAGCGTGGCCGGGTGGTGATTGTGCCAGGGCCCATCGACCCAGGATTCGTTCGTCTGCACGAGGATCCAGGCCTGCACGGCGTAAATGTCGAAGGGGAGATTCTTCGCATGGCCGTGCCGCAGGCGGAGGACCTCCCGGCACGAGACCATGAATCGCTCTCTCAGGACACGCAGGTACTCGTGCTGTTCGAGCGCCATCGTCGAGTACAGCTCGCCGCGCGACTGGTATCCGTAGCCGTGCGCGTGGCGCTCGAAATCTCCTTTGTCCCACGATGCCCGGATATCGGCGAGCAGCGTGGAGCGGAACGGCTCCATCTCCGGCACGGCCACGCGCCAGGTGGGCGTGCCGAAGATTTCCGTTCTGGATACGCTTGCGCCGACAGGCAATGGGAAATTTCCCTCTACGGGAAATCGATGACTTCCCAGCGCTGCGTGTCCTCGTGACGCGCCTGACGGAGAATCGCGTCGACCATGCTGCGCTCGTTCCACTCCACGACCTCGTCGGCGAGCTCGCAGATGTCCTCCGGAGTCTTGATGACGCCGCCGAACGGCTCCATGGCGATGATCGGCTTGTCGAATGCCTTCGCCGCATGCATCTGGAAATCGATCCAGCGTCGGTGAGTATCGTACATGCTCGTGAGCAGGATCACAGCCTCCGCATCCCTGATTTGCGCGCGCATGACGTCCTTGCATGCTTCCTCGTCGCCGGGCGGGCGCTGCTCGGGAGCGCTCAGGTTGAGGTAATAGAAATTCGCTGTGCTCTCCAGATACTCGAAAACGCGATGATAATCCGCGTCGTCTTCCCATGCATGGCTCACGAACAGTTTGACCGGGTTTCTCTCGGACACCGCTCTGTTCTCCGGTGATTGAGCACCCGGATTCTAGCGGACAGCCGCCACGGTTGCATGGTCTCGCACGCTCGCCGACGCCCGCGCAAGGTCACTGACCCGCGCAGCGCCGCAGGCTGCCGAACCGCCGGCGGGGTCTGATATAGTGACAGGGCTTGTGCCCGCACCGTTTCTTGATCTAGATTCAATATTAATAAAGTCATATAACCGGATGACATTTCTGCCGTTCTTCGCCCACCGGAGGCATCAAAATTGAGCGGCGATCGTCGCTCCTGCCGGCGCCAGGCGTGATCGCTGCCGGATGATGGCCGAATGCGTCTGTTGATTTACAACATCCGCTACGCTGCCGGCTATGGGGCGTCTTTTCATCTCCCGGTACCCGGTGCCGGATACCTGCGCGGCAATAGGGCGAACCTCGAGCGGATCACGCGTTTCATCGATTCCGCACGGCCGGACATCGTCGGGCTCATCGAGGTCGATACAGGTTCCATACGCTCCGGCCTCGTCAACCAGGCTGAACTGATCGCCAAGTCGATCGGACATTTTTCGTCGTACCAGTGCAAGTACGGTGTCGCGTCGGTCAATAACCGATTGCCGATCGTGCGCAAGCAGTGCAACGCTTTCCTGGCCGCTCCCAGTGTTCACGGCGAACGCTTTCACTATTTCGATACTGGTATCAAGCGACTCATAATCGAGCTCGAGCTCGAGGAAGTGGCCGTCTTTCTCGTCCACCTCTCGCTCAAGTACCGACACCGGCATTACCAGCTCCGCCATCTGCATGAGCTGGTAAAGGCCTGCCCGAAGCCCGTCATCGTCGCCGGCGACTTCAATACCTTCTGGGGCGAGCACGAGATATTCCTTTTCATGCAGGCGACGGGGCTGCGCAGCGCGAACGTCGAGGGACTGCCTTCGTATCCGAGCCGGGCGCCGCGCAAGGAGCTGGATTTCATACTTTACGGAGACGGCGTGGAGGTGACCGGATTCGAGATTCCGCGGGTGCACTTTTCCGATCACCTTCCCCTGATCTGCGATTTCCAGGTCGTCGGCACGTCCCGTGTTGCCGCCTGATGTCCGGGAGCATACGCATGGCCAACGAGACGAACTACGGCAACTGGCGCCTCGAGAGACAAGCGGAAGGCATCGCCTGGCTGTACCTGGACAAGACCGATACGGGCGCGAACGTGCTGTCGGCGGACGTGTTGCGCGAACTCGACGGCTGCCTCGCGGAGCTCGAATCGGCGCCGCCGCGGGGACTGGTCCTCGCGTCGGGCAAGGCGAGCGGCTTCATAGCGGGTGCGGACGTCAAGGAATTCACGCGCCTGCAAAGCGAAGAGGAAGCCTATATGGCCGTGCGTGCCGGGCAAAAGCTCTTCTCCCGCGTCGAGGCACTGCCCTGCCCGACCGTCGCCGCCATTAACGGATTCGCGCTCGGCGGCGGACTCGAGCTCGCGCTTGCCTGCGATTACCGCGTGCTGGCCGACATGCCGTCCGTCACGCTGGGCTTTCCGGAGGTGAAGCTCGGCGTGCACCCCGGGTTCGGCGGTACGGTGCGTTCCATACGCACGGTGGGCGTGTTGACCGCCATGCAGATGATGCTGACCGGCCGCTCGGTGCGGCCGGCGGAGGCACTCGAGATCGGGCTCGCCGACAAGGTCGTGCCGGGCGAGGCGCTCGGGGAAAGCGCGCGCGCCGTGGTGCTCGACCCGCCCCAGCGCAAACGGCCCCGGCTTAGAGATCGACTGCTCTCGCTGGCGCCGGCGCGGGTCGCGGTGGCCCGCATCCTGGAAAAGCAGGTTGCAGCGCGTGTCCGGCGGCGCCATTATCCGGCGCCGTTTGCGCTCATCGAGCTGTGGCGGAAATTCGGCGGCAGCGGCGCGGAGCGCATGTACGAGGCGGAAGCGCGCTCGTTCGCAAAGCTCATGTGCACGGATACGTCGCGCAACCTGGTGCGCGTATTTCTGCTGCAGGACCGGCTAAAGGGGCTCGGCGCCGGCAGAAAGCACGATCTCCAGCGCGTGCACGTGGTCGGCGCGGGAGTCATGGGCGGCGACATTGCGGCCTGGTGCGCACTGCGCGGCTTCGAAGTGACCCTGCAGGACCGCGAGATGAAATATGTCGAGCCCGCCCTCGAACGCGCGCGGACTCTGTTCGGCAAGAAGTTGCACGGCGACGAGGCGGTGCGCGCGGCAGCCGCTCGTCTGCGCGCAGACGTCGAGGGCAGCGGCGTACCGGACGCAGACGTGGTCATCGAGGCCATCTTCGAGGACGCGGCGGCCAAACAGGCGCTGTACCGGCAGCTCGAGCCCCGCATGAAAGGCGGCGCGGTCCTCGCTACCAACACCTCGAGCATCCGCCTGGAAATTCTCCGTCAGGCCCTCGCAGATCCGCATCGGCTCATCGGCCTGCACTTTTTCAATCCGGTCGCGAAGATGCCGCTGGTCGAGGTCATTCATACCGCGCAAACGCACGGCGACGAGGTTTCCAAGGGGCTGGCGTTCACGCGCAAGATCGACCGGCTGCCGCTGCCCTGCAAGAGCGCGCCGGGCTTCGTGGTCAACCGCGTGCTCATGCCGTATCTGATGGAGTCGATCCTGCTCGCCGGCGAAGGCGTGCCTTACGAGGCCGTCGACGCAGCGGCGACCGGTTTCGGCATGCCGATGGGGCCGATCGAGCTCGCCGACACCGTCGGCCTCGATGTCGGCCTGCACGTGGCGCGCATACTCGGCGAGGCATTCGGGCTGCAGGTGCCGAAGCTGCTCGAGCAAAAGGTCGAGCGCAAGGAACTCGGGCGCAAGAGCGGCCGCGGATTCTACGAATACCGGGACGGCAAGCCGGTGAAAAAGCCGGTACGCGACGGCGGGAAAGTGACCGATCTCGAGGACAGGCTCATGCTGCCGCTGCTGAACGAGGCCGCATCGTGCTATTACGACAAGGTGATCGCCGACGCCGATCTCCTCGATGCCGGCGTGATCTTCGGCACGGGGTTCGCGCCCTTCCGCGGCGGCCCCATCCAATATGCGCGGCAACGGGGAATCGACGCCGTCGTCGAACGGTTGCGCGAGCTCGAACGCCTGTACGGAGGGCGGTTCGCCCCCAGCGCGGGCTGGGCGGAACTTCGTGACGCGCAGGCCGGGTCGTGACACGGCGCAAACCGTCCGGCGAGCCCACGGTGCGTACGCTGGCGATGCCGCGTGACACCAACGGCCTCGGCGACATCTTCGGCGGCTGGCTCATGTCGCACGCCGACATCGCGGGCTCGATCCGCGCATATCGACGCGCGGGCGGCAAAGTCGTCACCGTTGCCGTGGAAAATTTCAGTTTCCTCAAGCCCGTATACGTCGGCGACGTGGTGTCCTTCTTCAGCCGCATCGATCGCGTCGGCACGACTTCGCTCAAGGTCGTCGTCGAAGTGTACGCGGAGCGGCCCGGGCCCGGGCCCGCGGAAGAGATCCGGGTCGCCGAAGGCGGGCTGACATACGTGCACATCGGTGACGACCGGCGCCCCAGGCCGGTGCCTGCCGAGTGAGCACGCCGGCCCTGCCGGGCGGCGATTTCCTTTACACTACCCCGCTTGGAACGCGGTGAGTTCTCGAAGGAGCACGATGAACAACGAGAAGGTGGAAACGAGTCTGCTGAAGACCTTTTCTCCCATCAACGGACTCAAGGCCGACAACGTCCAGGCGCTGGCCAACAAGACCGCCGTCCAGACGCTCAACGAAGGCCGCTTCCTGTTCAAGCAGGCCGATGAGAAACACCGCACGGTTTACATCCTGGAAGGTGATGTAGAGCTGCTCGTGGACGGCAAGGTCGTACGTGTCATCCGCGGCGGCAGCAGGGAAGCCGTGAATCCGCTGTCGCCGATGTTTCCGCGTCGCGAAAGCGCGCGCGCGCAAACGCAGGTCAAGTACATTTCCATCGACAGCGACCTGCTCGATGTCATGCTGACCTGGGACCAGACCGGTTCTTACGAAGTCTCCGAGCTGCGCAACGGCACTGTCAGCGAGGAAGACGACTGGATGACCACACTCCTGCGCACCGAGGCCTTTCACAAGATCCCGCCGGCCAACATACAGGCGATCTTCATGCGCATGCAGCAGGTACATCACAGAGCCGGCGACCTGGTGATCAAGCAGGGCGAGGAAGGCGACTTTTTTTACGTGATCACGAGCGGTCAGTGTGCCGTGACGCGCGAAACGCCGCTCAACAAGGAAGGCATCAGACTCGCTCAGCTCGGGGTCGGCGACACCTTCGGCGAAGAGGCATTGATCTCGGACGCGAAGCGGAACGCGACCGTCACCATGATCACCGACGGCGTCCTGATGCGGCTCGGCAAGGATGACTTCAAAACGCTGCTCAACGAGCCCATGCTCGACTGGGTCAGCTTCGAGGAAGCCAGGCAGATCATCGCCGAAGGTGGAAAATGGCTGGACGTGCGTTTGCCCAGCGAATTCGACAACTACCACCAGGACGGCGCGATCAACATTCCCCTGTACTTTATCCGCCTCAAGCTGCGCACGCTGGATCCGAAGCAGAAGTACATCGTCTGCTGCGATACGGGCCGGCGCAGCTCGGCGGGTTCATTCATCCTGAACGGCCGCGGCTTCGACACCTATGTGCTGGAAGGCGGCTTGACCATGTCGGGGGCAACGGCCGAAGAGACATAGGGCGGGTTTCAACCCGCCAGGCGTCGTGGCGGAATGAATTCCGCCCTACACCGCCGACGAACGAACGTAGGGCGGGTTTCAACCCGCCAGGCGTCGTGGCGGAATGAATTCCGCCCTACAGGGTATGCGTCGGCTTGTCGCCGCCGAGCGCGCCCGCCAGGTAATTCTCGATCTTTTTCTGGGTGTTGCCCCGGTCCTGATCGCTGAATTGCACCCCGATTCCCGCGGTGCGCTTTCCCTGCGCCCCCTTCGGTGTCAGCCACACGACCTTGCCGGCCACCGGCAGCTTCTCTTCCTCGCCCATCAGGTTGAGCAGCATGAACACCTCGTCGCCTAGCTTGTAGTCGCTGTTCGTGGGTATGAACAGGCCGCCGTTGCGGATGAACGGCATGTAAGCAAGATACAGCGCGCTCTTGTCCTTGATGGTAAGCGTGAGTAGCCCTGGTTTGCTCATAGACGTTCCTAACCGATGATCGGATCCTCCACCTCAGGCCGGAGTTCGTCGCCCCAGGGGATCAGCAATGATTCGATCATGAGCTGCCAGTTGAGCGAGCTGTCCAGCGCTGCGCGGGCGGTTCGTACCCGATCCAGATATTGAAACAGCCGCTGAAGTCTTAAGCTTTCGAGGCGCTTTTGCAAGCGCTCGGCCGCCGGGTCGGAGCGGCCGCCGAACGATTCGGAAATGAGCCCGCGGGTCCAGTCCTCGAGCCAGGCGAGGCACGCGCCCGGATCGTATCTGGTCCAGCGCGCCGCCACCGTGAGCGGATCCTGCGTGCGCTCGAGCATTGCCTGCAGATCCTCCCGGAGCTTTCGGTCGAGTGCCGCGAAACCGGCCTCGTGCAGCGCCAGCGCGGCGAGCGGCGCGCCGCCCGCCAGCTCGAGGAGCCGCGGCAGATCCGTGGCGGTGACGCCCTGCGACGTGAGCCAGGCTTCTGCGGTTGCGCGCGGCGGAACGGTGCAACGCAGTTTCTGACAGCGACTGACGACCGTCGCCGGCAGCCGCGCGGGCTGCGATGCGATGAGAATCAGAAGGCTGCCCGGGGTCGGTTCCTCGAGCGTCTTGAGAAGGCTGTCAGCGGCCTGTGCCGTCAGGCTGGACGCCGGCGAAATCACCGCGATCTTGCCGGCGCCGGCAAAGCTCTTCAGGCTCAAGTCATGGACGAGCTTCCGGACCTGGTCGATCGAGATGAGTTTCTTGTCCTCTTCCGGGACGACTTCCATGCAATCCGGGTGCGTGCCTGCGCCGAGCCAGCGGCAGGCGCGGCACCGGCCGCAGGGGCGTTCGGTCGCAAGCGCATGCTCGCACAGAGCGAGCTGCGCCAGCCAGTCTGCGAGCCGGCGCTTGCCGAGGCCCGCCGGACCGGCGAGCAGCAGGGCGTGAGGCATGCGGCCGTCCGCCGCGGCGCGCCGCAGCCGCTCGCGCAGAGGCTGGTGCCACGGCAGGTCGTTTGCGGCCAGCGGGCTAGCCTCCATCCGCTAACCCGTCGATGGCGCGAGCCAGCTCGCGCCGGACTTCGGTGAGCGGCCTGCTCGCGTCGATGACGCGCACGCGCGCCGGCTCGGTCCTGGCGATGTCGAGATAGGCGGCGCGGACGCGCTCGAAAAAATCGCTGCGCTCGTTCTCGAACCGATCGTCGCCGGGTGGTGCACGCCGGCGCGCGCGCGCCAGCCCGGTCGCGACGGGCGCATCCAGCAGCAAAGTGAGATCCGGATCGAGCCCGGCGTGCACCCAGTCGTGCAGCGCGCGGATGCGCTCCCGCGGCACGCCCCGCCCGCCGCCTTGATAGGCGTAAGTGGCGTCTGTGAACCGGTCGCAGAGCACCCAGCGACCGGCGGCCAGGGCGGGCCGGATCAGGTTGGCCAGGTGCACTGCGCGCGCGGCGAACATCAGCAGGGTCTCGCAATCCGCCGGCAGCGGCTCGTCCCCGCGCGCGACCGCCAGCTTGCGTATCGCTTCCGCCAACGGCGTGCCGCCAGGCTCGCGTGAAGCCAGCACGTCTATACCCCGGGCGGCGATATGCCGGCGCAGGAAGTCCACGTTGGCCGTCTTGCCTACCCCCTCGATGCCTTCGAGCGTGATGAGTTTTCCGGTTGTCACTGTCTGCCCTGACGAGCGAGGAAGCGCCGCACGGCTTCGTTGTGCTCCTCGAGCGTGGTCGAAAAATAATGACTGCCGTCGCCGGCGCCGGTCGCGACGAAGTACAGCGTCTCGCCGTCTGCCGGATGCATGACGGCGGCCAGCGATGCGGCGCCCGGCAAGGCGATCGGCGTGGGTGGCAGCCCCGCGCGCGTGTAAGTGTTGTAAGGCGTGTCCTGGTCCAGGTCGCGGCGGCGGATATCGCCGTCGAAGCCGTCGCCGATGCCGTAGATGACGCTGGGGTCGGTCTGCAGCCGCATGCCTCGCTCGAGCCGCCGCACGAACACGCCGGCAATCAGCGGTCGCTCCGCCTCGAGCGCCGTCTCCTTCTCGACGATGGAGGCGAGAATCAGCGCTTCATACGATGTCTCGAACGGCAGGTCCGCGGCGCGTCCCGCCCAGGCGCCCGCGAGCTGCTCGTCCATGAGCGCGCGTGCCTGTCGGAGCAAGTCGAGATCGCTCGTGCCACGGGGAAAATGATAGGTCTCCGGAAAGAACAGTCCCTCCGGGTGACGGCCCGGCTCACCGAGCGCCGCCATGACTGCGGCGCCGTCACTCTCGCCGAGCGTCCGGGCGACCGCCGGCTGCGCGTGCAGCGCCGCCAGCAATTCCCGGAACGTCCAGCCCTCGACGACCGTCAGCGAGTGCAACAGAACCCTTCCGGACACGAGCTGATCGAGCAAAGCGCGCGGCGTCGTGCCCGGCGCGACACTGTACTCGCCGGCCTGGATGGACCGCCCGTCTCCGCGCAGCCGCGCGTACCAGGCGAAGACGCGCGGATGGTCGAGCACGCCCTGCGCCGCCATCGACTCCGCGCTGGCGGTAAGCGACGCGCCCGGCTCGATGTTGACGATGCGCGCTGCCGTGCCGGTAAGGAGCGGCGTGTCGAGATAATGGCGCGCGGCCAGCCAGGCGCCGGCCAGAGCCAGGCCGGCGCCTGCGACCAGAACCGCTAGACGGCGCATTCGCGCACCCCGCGTGCCGCGAGACCGCGCATCAACGCCCGCGTCACCGGGTTCCGGCCGAGCTTGCGTCCCGCGCAGGCGCGTACCGGCCACAGGCCGATCAGCGCGTTGGTCACGAACAATTCATCGGCGGCGGCCAGGCGCGCATAGTCCACGTCCCCGACCACCGTTTCGACGCCGGCAGCGGCGGCAGTTTCGAGCACCGCGGCGCGCATGACCCCCGTAACTCCGCAGCGCTCGAGCGCGGGGGTGACCAGGCGGCCATCCGCGACCAGGAACAGGTTGGTCATGGTGCCGGCGATGACTCGTCCGGCTTCGTCGAGCATCAGGCCCTCCTCCGCATCGGCGTCGGCGTATTCGAGTCGCGCCATCACCTGCTCGAGACGATTGAGGTGCTTGATGCCGGCGAGCAGCGGATTGCAGCCGAGGCGCGTCGCGCACAACCGCAGCCGCACACCGCGTGCGTAATGAGCAGCCGGCCAGGCACGATTCGGATGCAGGAATAATACACGAGTCGGCGCGCCCGGCCGTTCCGGGCGGTAGCCGCGCGCACCGCCGCCGCGCGTGACGACGAGCTTGACGATCGCGTCTTCCGCGCCGGCGGTCAGTCGTGCGATCTCCGCTTCCAGGATCGATGCAGGGACCGGCGGTATCTGCAGGCGATAACAGCCGCGTGCCAGTCGCTCGACATGCCGGTCCCAGAATCGTAGCGTGCCGCCGCGCAACGCCATGGTCTCGAAGACGCCGTCGCCGTATTGAAGACCGCGGTCCGCGGCGTCGATTGCGCGGACCGCGCGGCCGTTGACGAGCCGGCGCCTTACCATCAGGCGCCCAGCGCGAGCAGCAGTCCGCGCGCCTTGGCGCGGCATTCATCGAGCTCTCGTGCCGGGTCGGAATCCGCGACGATGCCCGCGCCGGCGCGCAGGCTGACCTCCGGGCCGTGTTGCACGATCGTTCGTATCAGGATGTTCAGGTCGCAGCTGCCGTCCCGGTTGAGGTATCCCATGGAGCCCGTGTAAGCGCCGCGCGGCGCATCCTCCAGTTCGTCGATGATCTGCATGCAGCGCACTTTCGGGCAGCCCGTGATCGTGCCCCCGGGAAATACCGCGCGCATGACTCCACCCGGCGTCGCCGTGGCCGCGAGCATGCCACGCACGTTGGAGACGATGTGATGGACGTGCGCATGCGACTCGATCACCATCATCTCGTCGACTTCGATTGAGCCTGGAATGCACACGCGACCGAGGTCGTTCCGCACCAGGTCGATGAGCATGATGTGCTCGGCCCGTTCCTTGGGATGCGCGATGAGCTCCTCCGCGAGGCGCCGGTCCGCATTTGCGGCAGCGTGGCGGGGGCGCGTCCCGGCAATGGGACGCGATTCGGCGATATTGCCACGGATGCGCAGGAGGCGCTCCGGCGACGAGCTGATGATGGCCGAATCGCGCCACCGCGCCAGACCGGCGAACGGTCCCGCGTTGGTTTGCCGGAGCCGGCGATAGATGGCCGCCGGGTCGGCGCCGGCGGCCTGTCCTCTCCATTCGCGCGAAAGATTGGCCTGATAGATGTCGCCTGCCTCGATGTGCGCCCGCGCCCGGTGCACGGCCGTGAGAAAACGCTCGGGCGGGTCCTCCGTCATGCGAATGGCCGCCGGTTCGTCGGCCGATCCGGCAATTGCGCCGGCCGCCGCGAGATCCTCGCGCATGCATTCGATGAGCGCCTCCTGGCCGTCCTCGACGACGAGCAGGCAGCCGGGCCGGGCCCGGTCGCGCACGACTGCCGCCACGATTCGCGTCGCAAACGCGACCGGCAGTCCCGGCGGCGAATGGAAATGCAGGCCGGGCTCGATCTGCCCGGCAAGCTCGTAGCCGAGATAGACGAACCATCCGCCCGCGAACGGCACGCCTTCGCAGCTGACGTTGCTGCGCAGGCTGCGCCACCAGGCGTCGAGGGCGTCGAGGAAGTCGGCACTGCCCGTGCAGCACGCCGGCCCCTCGACCCGGTCGTCGGCATGCAGCACGAGACTGTCGCCGGGGAATCCGAACAGGATGTCGAACCGTCCGTGCGCCGGCCCGGGTGCCGCGCTCTCGAGCAGAAAGGGATAGCGAACGGGGAACGCGCGGTGCAGCGCGAGCAGATCAACGCAGGGCGCGGAATACGAGCGTGCCGTTGGTGCCTCCGAAGCCGAACGAGTTGGACAGCGCGACGTCGATGCGCGCATTGCGCGCCTCATTCGGCACATAGTCGAGGTCGCATTCCGGGTCAGGGAACTCGTAGTTGATGGTGGGCGGCACGATTCCGTCGCGAATCGCGAGCACGCAGAATATCGCTTCTACGCCGCCGGCCGCGCCCAGCAGGTGGCCGGTCATCGATTTCGTGGAACTGACCATGAGTTTCGCAGCGTGCTCGCCGAAAGCGCGTTTGATCGCGACAGTTTCGGCCTTGTCGCCGACATCGGTCGAGGTGCCATGCGCATTGATATAGGCGACGTCGCGCGGCGCAATGCCCGCATCGTCGAGCGCGTTGACCATGCACAGACGCGCGCCCTCGCCGCTTTCCGGCGGTGCAGTGATGTGATGCGCGTCACCGCTCATGCCGAAGCCGGCAAGCTCGGCATAAATGCCCGCGCCTCGTGCCCTCGCGTGCTCGTACTCCTCGAGCACGACACAGCCGGCGCCGTCGCTCAGAACGAAACCGTCGCGCTCCCTGTCCCAGGGACGGCTCGCCGCTTCCGGATCGTCGTTGCGGGTGGACAGGGCGCGCGCCGAACAGAATCCACCGAGCGCGAGCGGCGTAGTCGCCATCTCGGCGCCGCCCGCGACCATGACGTCGGCGTCACCGTATGCGATCGTGCGGGCGGCAATGCCGATCGAGTGCGTGCCCGTGGTGCAGGCGGTGACGAGCGCGAGATTCGGACCGGTGATTCCGTAGCGGATCGATACGTGGCCCGAGATCATGTTGATAATGCTGCCGGGGACGAAGAACGGCGAGATCTTCCGCGGCGAGCCGTTCTCGAGATACTTGGCATAATTATGCTCGATGGTATCGATGCCGCCGATGCCCGAGCCGATCGCCACGCCGATGCGGTGCGCGTTGCCCTCCGCGACCTCGATGCCCGAGTCGTCGATCGCCTGGCCCGCGGCAACCATCCCGTAGTGGATGAACGGGTCCATCTTGCGGGCGTCCTTCGGCGAGACATACGCGGAAACGTCGAGATCCCTGACGCTTCCGGCGATGCGGGTGGAGAACTTCGCGGGGTCGAAACGGGTTATAGGGCCGATTCCGCTGCGGCCGGCGATGAGCGCGGACCACGCCGTGTCGACGCTGTTGCCGACAGGCGAGACAATGCCCAGGCCGGTGATGACGACTCTTCGCTTCGACATTTGAGCCTTTTGCGTGTGTCCGCGCGAGCTGCTTGCTGTCGCCGCTCGCTGGCGGGCAGATCGCCCGCCCGTGGCCCGGCCGGTCCGGACCCGCGCGTCAGGCGCTGCGCGCGTGCTCTTTGACGTAATCGATGGCTTGCTGGACCGTCGTGATCTTCTCCGCCTCCTCGTCGGGGATCTCCGTTTCGAATTCTTCTTCCAGCGCCATGACCAGCTCCACGGTATCCAGAGAGTCGGCACCGAGATCGTCGACAAACGAGGCGTCGTTTGTGACTTCTTCTTCCTTGACGCCGAGCTGTTCCGCGACGATGTTCTTCACCTGTTCTTCGACACTGCTCATGTCAGATTTTCCTCTCAGGAGTGATGCCGGTACCTGACGCGTGCCGGCGCGATCGGACAGGGCGGTATTGTATGTGAATCGCTACGCACACGCTATATGTTGGCCGCTTTCGGCAGGCGGAGCGCCGGCGGCCGAATGAAATCGGCCCTACCCCATGTACATGCCGCCGTTTACGTGCAGCGTCGCGCCAGTGATGTAAGCGCCCGCCGGCGAAACGAGAAACACGACGGCGGCGGCGATTTCCGCCGGCTTGCCGAGGCGCTGCAACGGTATCTGCGCGAGCAGCGCCTGGCGTTGCGCGTCGCTCATCGCGCGAGTCATGTCTGTGTCGATGAAGCCCGGCGATACCGTGTTCACGGTGATGTTGCGAGAGCCCACTTCGCGCGCCAGCGCCCTGGTGAAGCCGATCAACCCGGCCTTCGCGGCCGCGTAGTTCGTCTGGCCTGCATTGCCCATCGAGCCGACCACCGAGCCGATATTCACGATCCGTCCGCGCCTGGCCTTGACCATGCCCCGCAAGCAGGCTTTCGACACGCGAAAAATCGCCGACAGATTCGTTTCGATGATTGCATCCCAGTCGCCCTGCTGCATGCGCAACAGGAGATTGTCGCGGGTGACGCCGGCATTGTTGACGAGAATCGTCGGTGCGCCCTCGTTGCCATTCACGTCATCGATGGCCGCCGCGATCGAACCGCCGTCGCGGACGTCGAGCCGCACGCCGCGTCCGCCGGCGGGCAGGTCGGCGAGCCGCGATGTGATCGCACGGGCGCCTTCGTCGCTGGTCGCGGTGCCCACGACGCGCGCGCCCTGCCGCGCGAGCTCGGCGGCGATTGCCTGACCGATGCCGCGGCTGGCGCCCGTCACCAGTGCGACCTCGCCTGCCAGCAGCTCATGTGTCATCGTTGTCCTCCTCGCCCAGTTGCGCGTGCAGCGACTGCGGGTCGTGTATGGCGGCAGACTCGAGGGCCCGGTCGGTGCGCTTGACGAGTCCCTGCAGCACCTTGCCCGGACCGCACTCGATGACGCGGACCACACCGCGTTCTGCGAGCGCCCGGACCGTATCGACCCACAGCACGGGACGATGGAGTTGCGCCACGAGCGCTTCGCGAATCGCGCGGGTATCGGTGTGCTCGCAGGCATCTACGTTATGGATGATGGGGATGCGCGGCTCAACGATCGTGATTGCGTCGAGTCGCGCGGCGAGGCGGCCGGCGGCCTCGCGCATCAGCGAGCAGTGCGACGGCACGCTGACGGGCAGTGCCACGGCACGCCGCGCGCCGCGAGCGAGCAGAATCTCGGTGGCGCGCGCAACGGCCGAGGCGTGCCCGGCGATGACCACCTGGCCGGGGGCGTTGAAATTGACGGCCTCGACGACCTCGCCCTGGGCGGCCTCGGCACAGCCCTCGCGCACCACGTCGTCGGCGAGGCCGAGTACCGCGGCCATGGCGCCGCGGCCTTCCGGCATGGCCTCCTGCATGATCTGTCCGCGAAATTCGACCAGGCGGACGGCGGCGTCGAGCTCGAGAGCGCCCGCGCAGACGAGCGCCGTATATTCGCCGAGGCTGTGACCTGCCAGGAACGACGGCCGCGCCCCGCCGTTCGCAAGCCAGGCGCGCCATACCGCGACCCCCGCGGCGAGCATTGCCGGCTGCGTCTTGTCGGTGGCATTGAGGGCCGATTCAGGGCCGTTCTGCACGAGCGCCCAGAGGTCGTAGCCCAGGGCATGCGAGGCCGCCGAAAAGGTCTGCTCCACGGCCGGCTCGTCGGCTGCGAGCGCGGCGAGCATGCCTACCGCCTGTGAGCCCTGGCCGGGAAAGACGAATGCGAGGGACATGACGGGCGGTTGCTCTCCGTTCGACCATCCGCCCGCTGGCGGCCGGGCGAAAGTCGGCGATTATACGTGGCGGTCGCGAACCGCGAAGGCCAATGCGGCAAGCGTCCCGCCGGCCGCGCCGAACAGGTGCGCTTCGACGATCACCGGCCCGCCGGTCGATGACTCGGTGAACGGCAGCGGCCCGGCCGTCTGCTCCCAGACCAGTTTGCCGGCGAACAGCGCGGCTACGAGCCAGCCGTCGCGCGCGCCCTCGGCGATCCATCGCACGCAGCCGGCCGCGAAGAGGGTATGCAGCAGGCCCGAGAGGCCTACGTACCAGACCAGCTCCGGCTTCAGCCACCAGAAGCCGGCATTCATGGCCACGAGGCCGGCCGCGGCCACCAACGCCCAGCGCGCGAGCGTGTACTCGGTCGCGAACAGGAGCCAGACCATTCCGAGCCCTGCCGCGTTTAATAAGAGGTGGCCGGCGTTCAGATGCACGAGATGCCCGGTAACCAGGCGCCACAGCTCGCCGCGTGCGAGCGCTTCGCGGTCGTAACGCAGGCTGCGGGTGACCTCCTCGCCGCCGGCACCGAGCAGCAGCAGGAGCGCGACGACGGTCAGCAGGACTGCCCCGTTCGAACGGTCGAGCCGGAAGGCTTCGACGGCCAGGCGCAGGCTCCTCGAGATGCGTTCGAGCGGCATAGAGGGTAGTATTTGAAACGGGCAAGGGCAGGAAAGGTAACGAAAACTCAATGACTTGTGTAGCATTTTCACAGCCGGGCCTGCGCCGGCCGGCCGGCTTCACCCTCATCGAGATCATGGTCGTCGTCGTGATCCTCGGCGTGCTCGCCGCCCTGGTGGCGCCGAACGTCATCAATCGCATCGATGATGCGCAGATTTCCCGTGCCCAGCAGGACATCCGCGGAATCGAGAGCGCGCTCAAGCTCTATCGGCTCGACAACTACAGGTACCCGACCACGGACCAGGGTCTCGAGGCGCTCGTCGAGGAGCCGGCCGACGCGAGCGTGCGTAACTGGAAGCGGTATCTGGACCGCCTGCCGCTCGATCCGTGGAAGAATCCCTACGAATATCTTCAGCCCGGCTTGAACGGTGAATTCGACGTGTTCACGCTGGGCGCCGACGGCCAGCCAGGCGGCGAGGGCATCGACGCGGACATCGGCAACTGGGATATCGAGTAGTCCGGGGCCGGTCCCGGTCGATCGGGGGTACATGTTATGCGGTTGCAGGCCGGCTGTCCGTTGCCCCAATCCTCGCGGCGCCGCGCGCGCGGCTTCACGCTGCTCGAAGTGCTGGTCGTCGTGGTCATCATGGCCATCGTCACGGTTGCCACGCTGCTGTCGACGGGCTTGCTCGGCGACGATCGCGAGATCGCGCTGGAAGCCGAGCGCCTTGCCGCGCTCATCGATCTCGCGGGCGAGGAAGCCTTGCTGCAGGGGCGCGAGATCGGCCTGCTCGTCGAGCCGGACCGGTATCGTTTTTTCGTCTTCGAGGGGCTTTCGAACCGCTGGCTGCCGCTCGACAATGACGATCTGCTCAAGGTGCGCGAACTGCCGGAGGGCGGACAGTTCCAGCTTGCCGTCGAGGGGCGCGAGGTCGTGCTGCGGCCGCACGTTGCAAATGACGACGCCGAGGAGGATTTCGCCCCGCAGATCATGATCCTGTCGAGCGGCGCGATGACGCCCTTCGAAATCCAGCTCGAGAGAGACCTGGAGCCCTACCGGTTAACGATCCTGGGCGAGGCGAACGGCGATACCGGGATTGAAAAGCATGCGCTCTGAGCCGGCTTGCGCAACGTTCAGGCAGGTGCGCGGGTTCACTCTCGTCGAGGTCATGGTCGCGCTGGCGATCGTGGGCATCGGCATGATCGCCGCCTTTTCGGCGGTCAGCCAGATAGTCCGCGACACCGCGTACCTGCGCGAGAAGACGCTCGCCAACTGGATCGCGATGAACCAGATGACCGATCTGCGGCTCGAGGGCGGATTGCCCGAGGTCGGCGAACGAAACGGCGAAGTCGAGTTTGCCGATCAACGCTGGCGCTGGGTCGCCCGCATTTCCGAGACGCCGGTCGACAGCCTGCGGCGTATCGATATCGATGTCGCCCCTGCCGACGAGCCGGCAGACGTGCTCATCACGCTGTCGGGCTTCGCCGGCGCTGCGCTCAATCTGCAGCCGCTCGGCAGCCCCTGGCTCAGCGGGCTTCCTGCTGAGCCCCCGCCGGATGGCGAGTGACGTGCGCGAGCGCGGCTTCACGTTGCTGGAGCTTCTCGTGGCCTCGGCGATATTCGCCATCGTCAGCATCATGGCCTTCGGCGGCTTCAATGCAGTGCTTGCCCAACGCGACCGCACGGTGGAGAACCTGGCGCGATTGAAGGACGTGCAGTTCGCGATGCGCATCCTTGCCCAGGATCTCTACCAGATTACGCCGAGGTCCGTGCGGGACGAGCTCGGCAACCAGGAGAAACCGGCGGTGCTCGCCGGCGAGCGCAACGAGTATCTCGTCGAGTTCACGCGCGCTGGATGGACGAATCCGGCGGCGCTGCCGCGTCCCACTTTGCAGCGGGTCGCGTATCGCCTCGAGGACGAGACGCTGATTCGCGAATACTGGCCCGTGCTCGACCGCACGCTGTCGAGCGAGGCCGTGGAAATGGAGCTTCTGCAAGACGTCGAGGCCATCGAGTTCAGCTTCCTGGACTTGCAGCGTGAGTGGCAGACCGAATGGCCGCCGCTCGGCGCGGCCGGCCCGATCGCGTCCCGCGCGCGCCCGCTGGCCGTGGAAGTCACCGTGGATCTCCTGGATTGGGGCCGCATCACGCGGCGCGTGGAGAGTGGCGGATGAGGCCGCGCGACGCAGGTTCGCTCCGCGCGCGGCCGGCAACGGCGCACGGCGGCCTGCCTCGGCGCCAGCGCGGCGTTGCGGCCATCACCGCCATCCTCATGGTAGCGCTGGCCACGGTAATCGCGGTCAACCTGGTGTGGGAGAACAATCTCGATCAGCGGCGCACGGGCACGCTGCTGTCGATGGATCAGGCACTGCAGTACGCATTCGGCGCGGAGGCCTGGGCCGCGCACATCCTGCTGCTCGATCTGCAGAACACGCCGACCGATCACCTCGGCGAGGATTGGGCGATCGCCCTGCCGCCGCTGCCCCTCGACGGCGGCGAGCTCGCCGGCCGTCTCGAAGATCTGCAGGGCCGCTTCAATATCAACAACCTGGTTACGGAAGAAGGCGTGGCGGATCCGCTCCGCGTCGCGCAGTTCGAACGGCTGCTGGAGGCGCTCGGCCTCGACGTCAAGTGGGCGCAGATCGCTGTCGACTGGCTCGACAGGGACATCGATGAAAGCTTTCCTGCCGGCGCAGAGGACGACGTGTACACGGCGCTCATTCCGCCGTACCGGGCGGCGAACCAGCCGATCGGCACCACGAGCGAGCTCATGGCGCTCGCCGACATGGACAGGGCGACCTTCGAGCTGCTCCGGCCGCACATCGCCGCCCTGCCGATCGGTTCACGCATCAACGTCAACACCGCCACCGCACCGGTCCTGCAATCGCTGTCCGGCAACATCGGATCGTCCGAGGCGACCAGTCTCATCGAAGCGCGCGCCGATACGGGCTTTCCCGATTACATCGGCGCATTCGACGATCTCGTGGAGCCGGAAGTGCTCGACACGCTCGTCGACAGCACGCAGTACCTGCGCCTGACGGCGCAGGTCAGTATTGGCACCTCTTTGCTGACCATGTACAGTCTGCTGCAACGCTCGGACACGGGCGCTGTCACGCCGCTCATGCGCAGTTTCGGAGCCGAGTGAGGGGTTTCCTCGATGGCGGAATTCCTGGTCATCAGATTGCGGGCGGCCGCCAGGACGCCGCCGAGCTGGGTGACGGTAAACCACGAAGGCGCGCGTTTGAGCGGGGTCGAGAAAGGCTCGCTCGAACTCGCCGCCCGGGGCGTCGAGTCACGCCGCGTCGTGGTGCTCGTGCCGGCTACCGAGGTGCTCATGACGAGCGCGGACCTGCCGGTGCGCGGCGGCGCGAAAGTCCTCCAGGCACTGCCGTTCGCGCTCGAGGAGCAGCTCGCGGAGGATATCGACAAGCTGCATTTCGCGCCCGGCGTGCGCAGCGAGGGGGCGCAAGGCCTGCCTGTCGCCGTAACGACCCGGTCGAATATGGATCAGTGGCTCGAGCGGCTGGCGTCCGCTGGCATCCGCCCCCAACTCATGATGCCCGACGCCTACGGCCTGCCGCCGGAGCCCGGCGGCGTGTCAGTCCTGCTGGACCGTGACCTGGTCTATCTGCGCCGCGGCGCGGACCAGCCCATCGTATTTCAAGGCCTGCGGCTCGACCAGGCGCTGGAACTTGCCGGCATCGGAGTCGAAGGCGCCGCGACTCCCGCCGCGGCGACGCGTCTGACGGTATTCCTCGGCCAGCGCCGCCACCAGGGTCAGTCCGAGCTCTGGAACGACCTGCGCGAACGCTTTGCCGACGTCGAGATACGCTTGCTGCCGCAGGGCCCGCTGCCGCACCTGGCCGTCAACGCCGTGCGGTTTCCCGACGTCAATCTGCTGCAGGGGCCTTATGCGCCGGTTACGAGCTCGCAGGCGCTCTGGCAGCCGTGGCGGCTCGCTGCGTCGCTGGCCGCCGTGTGTGTCGCGGTCGCGCTCGGTGTCGAGGCCGTGCAGTTCTTCAAGCTCAGCGCCGAGGAAGCGCGACTCGATGCGACCATCGAACAGGTGTTCCACAGCGCACTGCCCAACGTGCCCCTCTCGACCGATCCGCGGCGACAGCTGGAGCGCGAGCTGGAAGCGGCACGCGGCGGAACCGGCGCCGGCGAACGGCCGTTTCTCGAGATCCTGAGCGTGGTGGGATCGGTGCTGCGGGAGACGCCGGATGCGCGCGTCGAGGCACTGAGCTTTCGCAATGACACGATGGATCTGCGGCTGACGGTGCCGAGCGTCGGCACGCTCGATCAGATCAAGCGTCTGGTCGCGGAGCGTGGCCAGCTCGACACCGAGATTCGTTCCGCCAACCCGCGTGACGAAGCCATCGAGGGCCGTCTGACGCTCAAGGAGCCGGAAGCGTGAACGACTGGTTCCGGAATCTCGAGCGCCGCGAGCAGTGGGTGATCGTGGGCGGCGGGCTCGTGCTCGCGGCGGCACTGTTCCTGCTGCTCGTCGTGCGTCCGCTGTATGCGGGCACGGCGCGGCTCGCGGAGCGCGTCGAGGAAAAGCAGCAGCTCGTCGTCTGGATGCATTCCATTGTGCCCGAGCTGCGCGCCGCCGGCCCGGCCATGCTAGGCGCGGCGGCCGCGAGCGGCGACTCCCTTGTGGTGGTCGTCGCCAACACCGCCGCAGCCAGTGATCTCCGCCAGTTTCTCAAACAGAACCAGCCTGCAGGCGAGAACAGCATCCGCGTCCGCTTCGAAGCCGCCCCGTTCGACCAGCTCGTGCAGTGGCTCGGCATGCTTCAGCTGCAGCATGGCGTGCGCATCGATTCCGCCTCGTTCGATGGAGGGGTTCAGCCGGGGGTCGTCACCGCCAGCCTCGTGCTCGAACGACCGGCGGCATGACCCTGCCGGGCTCCCGCGCCGTCTGGCTGTCGCTGGCCGGCCTCATCGCTTTCGTCGTTTTCCTCATCGCGCTGTTGCCGGCGCGACTGGTCTACGCTTGGACCGCGCCGCCGGACGTTCGCGCGTACTTCATCGACGGCACCGTTTTCGACGGCACCGCCAGGAGCCTGCACGTCGCGGGCTTCGATTTCGGCCGCACGGGCTGGCGCCTGCGACTCGCGGAGCTGTTGCGCGGCCGCCTCGGCTTCACCCTGCGTGCCGACCGGCCCGACGGCTTTCTCGAAGCCGGCGTGTCGGTACGTCCCGGCGGAACGGCCTGGATCAGCGCGCTCGAGGCTGCATTGCCGCTCTCGATCGGTCAGGCGCTCGTACCCATCGAAGGAGTCGATGGTGACATCGTGCTCGACTTCGAGCTGATCCGCCTGCGGGAGGGATGGCCGGACCGGCTCGAGGGCACGCTCGACATCGGCAATCTGGTCGTCAGCCAGCCTTCGATGCAGCGCATGGGCAGCTATCGCGTGCAGTTCGACGCCGATGGAAGCCGCGAGAACGGTGATCTGACGGGCGTGTTTGAGGACACCAGCGGGCCGCTCGACGTGCACGGCTCGGTGCTCATCACGGCCGATCGACGCTACCAGGTCGACGGCCGCGTGCTGGCGCGCGACGACGCGCCGGAGCAATTCAACGAGACGCTCGAGCTGCTCCTCGGTCCCGCCGCGGCCGACGGCCGGCGCAGCTTCTCCTTCGGCGGACACCTGTAGGGCGGATTTCAATCCGCCGGCCGAATGAATTCGGCGCTACAGGGGGCGGGCGTAGGGCGGGTTTCAACCCGCCATTCGCGGCCGAATGAATTCGGCCCTACAGGGGCGAGCGTAGGGCGGGTTTCAACCCGCCATTTGCAGCCGCATGAATTCGGCCCTACGCCACAGCGATGCGGCCGTCACGCGGCCGTGACGACGCGATTGCGGCCTTCGCGCTTGGCCTGGAACAGGGCGTTGTCCGCCGCCTCGACGAGTGCCGAGAGGTCGCGCATGCCGAGCGTGCGCACCGCGACGCCGATGCTCACTGTGAGCTGTATGGTGCCGTGCGAGGAGCTGGTCACGCTCGCCTCGACATCGGCGCGAATGCGCGCAGCTACGGCGTGCGCGGTCGCCAGCGGCGTTTCCGGAAGCATGATGATCAGTTCCTCGCCGCCGTAGCGGCCGAGCACGTCGAAGCTGCGCGTCGCGCCGCGGCACAGTCGCGCCAGCTCCGCGAGCACACGGTCACCGGTCAGGTGTCCGTGCTCGTCGTTGATGCGCTTGAAGTGATCAGCATCCAGGATCACCATCGCAAGCCGGCTGTCGTGGCGCAGGCTGCGATTGAACTCCTGCCGGGCGAGCTCGAAGAAGCGCCGGCGATTGTACAGGCCGGTGAGCTCGTCGGTCACGGCGAGCCGCTGCACCTCGGCGAACAGGCGCGCGTTCTCGAAGGCGACGACGGCCTGCTGGGCGAGGATCGCGCAGAGGCTCATGTCCTGGACGCCGAAGCGCGGGCCGTAGCGACGCATGAGCACCATGACGCCGAGCTCCCTGCCGTGCGACACGAGCGGTACGTACCGCAGCACCGCCGACTGCGGCATTCCCTGCCCGAACCCCGAGGCCTCCAACTGCGTGCCGCTGATCGTGCGCGCTTTGAGAGAGCGCATGCCCGAGAAGAATTCGGGATTCGTTTCCGGGATCCGCTCGAGAAACAGCCGCTCTCGCTCGTCCACCTTGTGCGCGGCCAGCAGCCGCGCTTCATGCTCGTCCTGCACGTATACCGCGCCGCAGTCATAAGTGACGATGTCCGCCGCGCTGCCGAGCAGTTGCTCGGCAACTGCGCCTGCGTCGAACGTCGAGGTAATGCCTTGGGTGAAGCGTTGCAGATGCTCTGCGAGCCCCCGTTTCTGCTGCTCGACGCGCAGCAGGTTCTCGCGCCGCATGCGCTCGGTCCACAGCCGCATGAGCAGACCGGCAATGCACAGGCCGATCGCAGCATAGATCGTGTATGCGGTCCAGGAACGCGTGAACGGCGGCGTGATCTCGATGGCCAGCGTGGCCTCGTTGCCACTCCATATTCCCTGGCTGTTGCCGCCGCGCACACGAAACAGGTAATGACCGGGATCGAGGTTCGTATAGGTTGCGTCGTTGCTCGTCCCGCCGTCACGCCACTCGGTATCGAAGCCGTCGAGCTTGTACAGGAACCGGTTGCCGGCCGGCGACTTGTAGTCGAAAACCGCGTATTCGACCCGGAACACATTTTCGTCGTGCGCGAGCTCGAGCGCCGCCGGCAGGCTCGCCGCGACGTTGCTGTCGAACGAGCCGGCCATGATGTGAACGCCGGTTATGCCGACCCGCGGCGGTTGCGCATCGGTGCCGATGTCCTTGGGGTGGAAACGATTGAAGCCGTTGATGCCGCCGAAATAGAGTCGCCCGCTGTGGCCGCGATGCACCGCTCCGGAGTTGAACTCGTTGCTCTGCAGGCCGTCGCTGACGCTGAAGCTCTCGACCTCGCCGCTTTCGGGATTGAGGCGCGCAAGGCCGCGGTTGGAGCTGATCCATATTGCGTCCTGCGCGTCCTCGACGACCGCATAGATATAGTTGCTCGACAGACCGTCTGCGGTCGTATAGCGGTTGAAGTTGTCGCCTGCACGATCGTAGCGGTTCAATCCGGCGGTGGTCCCGATCCACAAGTCGCCCGAACGGGTGAGCGCGAGCGTCTGCACGGCATTGTGGCTCAGGCTGGCCCCGTTGTCCGGCTCGTTGCGCCAGGCACGAATCAGCTGGCCGGTGGCGGGATCGACCAGATTCAGCCCGCCCTCGGTGCCGACCCACAGGCCGTCGCGCGTCGGCACGACCGCCATGACCCAGTTGCTGGTCACGCTGCCGCTGTCGAGATTGTAGATAGCCGCGGCACCGCTGTTCGGATCGAAGCGCACGAGTCCGTTGTATGTGCCGAGCCACAGCAGGCCGGCGTCATCCTGGACGACCCAGGTGACGGTGCCGGCGTAAGCGTCCGCATCGGGGGTCGGGAAGATGTCCATTTTCTCGAACGAGGCCGCCTGTTCGTCGAACCGGTACAGACCGGTCTCGGCACCGGCCCACAACCGGCCCGCGCCGTCGCGATGCACGCTGTACACGGCGTTGCTTTTCGGGTCCGCCGCGCCCGGGTGAATCAGGAACGACGTGATGTTGCCTGACTCGAAATCCATCCGCGCGAGCCCGCGGTCCGTGGCGATCCAGACGATGCCGTCCGGATCCTCGTGAAAAGCCCATACCGTGTTGCTCGGCAGCCCGGCCGGATCGATGCCCCGCCGACGGTAATGTGCGAACGCCTCGGTGGCCGGATTCAGGCGGCTGACCCCGCCGGCGCCGGTGCCGAACCAGAGCAGGCCGGTCTCGTCCTCGAAGGCGGCGAAGATCTGCTCGCTGGCGATGCTGGCCGGGTTTGTCGGGTCGTGACGATGGACCGAGAACTCCATGGACGTGGGCGGCAGGCGGCGCAGGCCCCCACCGTCGGTGCCGACCCAGACATTGCCCGCGCGGTCACTGACGATCGCACGGATGACGGCCTCGGGTGACGCGTCCTCGCGGGCTTGCGCATAGACGGTCGTCACGTCCCGCGACGGTGACAGCCGCGCCAGTCGGTTGGAGAGGGCGACCCACAGGTTTCCGGTGTCGTCCTCGTGCATCGCCAGCACGGCGGCGGGCCGGAACAGTTCACGCGCGGCGCCGTCGCCGGCGAAACGCCGCACGCGGTCGCCGCCGGGCTCGATGAAGTTCAGACCGGCGCGCGTGCCGATCCAGAGCCTGCCCGCGTGGTCGCTGACGAGCGAGCGCACCAGGTTGCTGGCCAGGCCATCCGGATCCCGCCGGTCCCGCCGGTAATGGACGAAGCCGCCGGCCGCGGGGTCGAGCCGGTCGAGCCCTGAGTCGGTTGCAACCCAGATACGGCCTGCAGCGTCCTCGACGACTGCCCACACGCGGTCGTGACCGAGACTCAGCGCGTCATCGGCATCGTGCTGAAACCGCGTCGCGAGACCGCTCGCCGGATCGAGACGGTTGACGCCGCCGGCGCCGGTGCCCACCCAGATGGCGCCGTCGCGCGCCTGCATGATCGAAGTGATGAAATTGTCGGAAAGCGAGTGCGGTTTTTCCGGGTCGTTGCGGTACACAGTGAAGCGGTAGCCGTCGTAGCGGTGCAGGCCGTCCTCGGTACCCAGCCACATGTAACCGTCACGATCCTGCACGATGGCCATGACGGTGTTCTGGCTCAAGCCGTGCTCGATGGTCAGATGCTCGAAGCGCAACGAGCTGCCGCGGGCGAGCGTCTCCGCCTGCAGCGGCAGCACCGCGGCGAACGCCCACGCTAATATCCAGCACCGGAAGCGAGTTCCGTACATTTCAACCTTCAGTTTGCGCAGCCTTGACGCGAGGTACCTGAACTATGCATCCGCCCGCGGTTGAAAACCGTGCGCCAGCCGACATTTTCTACCGGGGAGCGGGCCGGCTGTCCGGGCGCCGTGCCGTCGTGGACAGGCCTCCGGCCGCCACCCGATTATGTCAAGCCGGTAATCCCCGGCGCACCGGCGAAATCCATTCGCGCCACTCGGTCAGCATCGGAAAGTACAGCCCGGCGCGTAAGGGTCGCGGATCCAGTTCGCTCATGAGCGCAGCATACAACGCGAGCTGCGGCGCATGACGCTCGAGCTCGCGGTCCAGGAAGGCCGCCAGCGCGCCGCCCTCGTGACGGCTGCTCTTGTAATCGACGATCCAGCGTGCGCCGTCGTCATCGACGAAACTGCGGTCGATCACCGCGTTGACGATCCGGCCTGCGTACCGGCCCGTGACTGCAAATTCGCAACGCGCCTCCGGTCTCGAGCGCAGGATCCATCGACCGCGCTCGTCGGCAAGCGTGCGGCGCAGCGCGCGCAACGCGCGCTCGGCGGCTTGCGGAACGAGCCGGGGCGGCAGCCCGGCGGATCGCAGATCACTCGTCAGCACCGCGGACGAGGCAGCGAGCCGGGCATCGTCCCACACGTCGAGCCCCTCCTCCGCGATGCGCTGCAATGCGCGGTGCACCACGATGCCGATGCGTCGCGCGGGCTCGCCGGCCCAGTCGTACGGGGGCGGCTCGAGGTCGACGAGCCGGGGGCGCGAAATCCCGGCGGACGGCACATCGGCCGCCGACGCGGGCGGAATCCAGCCGGCCGGCAGCCGCCGGATGCCGCTCGCGGGCCGGCGGTCGGTGCCGACCGGCGCCGCAGGGCGGTTCCGGGCGGTCTCGAACTGCGGCTGCAGCGCCGGCCAGAGCAGATGCAGGAACGAGCCCGCGCGCGGTGTGCCGGGTTCCCCGCCGCGACGTCCCGCAGGGACCTGGCCGACGAGGTGGAGCCGGCGGCGTGCCCGGGTCGCCGCCACGTACAACACGCGTTGCGTTTCGAAAGCGTCGCGCTGCGCCAGCATCGCCGCGATCCAGCCGTGCAGCGGGTCCGCTTCGCCGCCCGACGCGCCGATCGGCGCCAGCAGCAGATCGGTCTGGTCCCTGCCGCGCGGCACCTCCAGCCAATGCAGAAGCGGTCGCTCGCGCGAGCGCGGCAACCTGCCGAGACCGGGCAGGATCACCGTGTCGAACTCGAGCCCTTTCGCCTTGTGTATGGTCATGACCTGCAGCCTGTCGTCGGCATCCGGATCCGGTGACGCGAACAAGGTGTCGAGCGCCGCCTCCAGACGGCCCGCGTCGGGATCCCGCAGAGTCTGCAACGCATCGAAATAAGCGCCGGCGTTCGCGAGATCGGCGGGGTCCTCGAGGGTCGCCGGTCCGCCCAGCGCGATCCAGGTCTGCTCCACCCAGTCGCGCAAGCCGTGGCGACCCCGCTCGGCGAGCTGCGTCTCGAGAATCCCGTGCACGCGCCCGAGGCGAACAGCGCCGTCGGCACTCAGCATCTCGGCAGGTTCGCACAAGCAGTCCCATACGGTGCGGTGGGCGCTGCCGGCGACGAGCGCGTGCAGGTCGGTCAGCGCGAGGCCACACCAGGGGGCACGCAGCACGGCGAGCCAGGCAGTGCGGTCGGCGAGGTGCGCGAGCGCGCGCGTGAGCGCGAGCAGGTCGCCGATGGCCGGGCGGGCCGCCAGCCGTTCGATCTCCACGGCCTGGAACTTGAGGCCCGCGGCTGCGAGCCGCGGCGCGATCTCCACGAGGTGCGCGCGCCCGCGCACGAGAATGGCAATGCATTGCGCGGGATCCTCGCGGCGTGCGGCGCGGATCAGCTCGAGGATGATATCCGCCTCCGATTCCGCATCCCGTGCCGGGTGCACGCCGACCGCTTCGCCCGGCAGCGCGGCCTGCCACGCCTCGCCGCGGCCATAGGCGACGGCGCCGCTCGCCGGATCGCCGGCAGCGGGCATCATCGGCGCGAACACCTCGTTCACCCAGTCGACGAGCCGGCGCTGCGAGCGGAAATTGGTCTCGAGCTGCAGGGATTCGAGGCGCACGGCGCCGATGCCGTCCCGCATCGCCGCGAGAAACAGGCCGACCTCCGCCTCGCGGAAGCTGTAGATCGATTGCGCGGGATCGCCGACCAGGAACAGCGTGCGTCCGTCCCCTTCCTGCCAGCCGGCGGTCAGTTGCGCGAGCAGCCGGTATTGCGTGTACGAGGTGTCCTGGAACTCGTCGACGAGCACGTGGCGGATGCGGTAATCGAGCGCGAGGGCGAGATCGGTGGGTGCGCCCTCGCCGCCGAGCGCGTCCAGCGCAGCCTGCGACTGGGCGATGAAATCGACTTCGCCGCGCTCGCGAAACACGAGCGTGAGCGTCGCGGCGGCAAGCGGAAGCAGCGCGAGCAACACAGCCAGCACCGACCACTGCTCGTCGTTGTAGCGCGCAGGCGGCAGGCGCCGGCATTCCGCGAGCCTCGCCCGCAGTTCCACGTTTGCTGCCAGGCTGCAGGCGAGATCGTGAAACCGCTGCTTGTCGCGCCGCAGGGCCGGCGGGAATCCGTGCCTGATGTCGACCCGCCTTCGCCAGTCGTCGCCGGCGGTCAGCAGAAGTTCGGCCAGGCCGCGCCAGGCGGCTGCGTCGTCGCTGCCGGGGAGATCGCTCAAGCCGGCGCAGGCCGCGAGCGGCGAGTCCGAGCCCTGTGGAAGCCGCGCGGCGGCGGCGGACGCGAGATCGGCCAGCTCGGCCGCGACGGCGTCCGGTATGCACCCCCGCAGGCCTTCGAAGCGCTGGCGGAGCAGATCGGCGGTGGCCGCTTCGAGGCGCTCGCGCGCCGTGTCGGCCGGGCCCATCAGGCGGCGCAGCCAGTGGTCCCTCCTGCCGAGCAGAGCTGCCAGCAGGCGTTCGGCGGCGTCGAGTCGGTTGTCGAGCTGCCGCAGCAGGCGCTCGATGGGCGCCGCCGATTCCGGGCTGCCGCCGATTGCGCCGAGCACCTGGCGCGCTGCGTCCATATAGAGCTCCTCCGGCCTGGGCGCGATCTTGAGCTCACCGCCTGCGCGGGAGAGCCACGGCAACTGCCGCGCCAGCAGCGCGCAAAGCGCGTCGATGGTCATGATGCGCAGCCGCGAAGGCTGGGCCTCGATGCGCCATCGCAGGCTTGCGTCGCGCGCGAGCACGGCCCGGGCCAGAGACCGGGTCGTCGCGAGGTGCGAGCCCGCTGCGGGCTCGGGGCCGCGGGTCGAATCGAGCGCGGCCAGCACGCGCGCGCGCATCTCGCCGGCAGCCTTGCGCGTGAACGTGAGCGCGAGTATTTCCTCGGGCCGGTCGACGCGCGAAAGCAGCTCGAGATAGCGCTGGGCCAGCAGCTCGGTCTTGCCGGAACCGGCCGGCGCCTGCACGATGAACGACCGCGTCACGTCGAGCGCCCGGTTGCGCTCGGCGGAGTCAGGCGGCGTGCTCATTAATCTTCCCGCGCACCGGCCCGCAGCTCGTCGATGCGGCAGAGCACTGCGAGATGGCAATAGCGGCAGGTCCGCGAGCCGTCTTTCGGATCGACCTCGGCGCGCCCCGCGGCGAAGTCGCGTGCGAGCCGCTCGAGGGTCACGCGCCAGCGCGCGAGCAGCGCGTTCCAGTCGGTGGCTTCCAGCGGCCGGTCGCGCCAGGCGTCCAGGCCGACGATGCCGGGCGCGACCCCGGCGTCGCGCGCAACGCCGACGAATCCGGCCTGGTCGTTGCGCAGCGCGGCGTAGGCAACACCCGCGGCAGGGTGCGCGCGGCCGAGCGTTGCATAGAGCGGCAGCTGCGGCTCGTTCGGCCGCTCGCCGGTCAGGTCGCGGAGGTTCGACCGGCCGGTCTTGTAGTCGACGATCAGCGTTTCGCCCCCGGCGAGGCGGTCGATGCGATCGACGCAGGTCGCGACTTCGATGCCGCCGACAGCGACTTGCGCGCGGACCTCGCAGCCCTCGACCGTGAACGGCGCACGCGCGGCTTCGACGTCCAGAAGGCGCCCGACGAGCCGCTCGGCGCGTTCCGCCTCGAGCGAGACCAGTCGTGACGCATGTGGCGGCGAAAGGCGTCGTGCGGCGGCGGCGACCGCGCGGGCGACGAGCGCCTGCCGTTCGGCGCCGCCCAGACGCAGCAGACCCGGCTGATCGCGGAGCTCCGTCCAGATCCGGCGCATCGCGTCGTGCAGCAGATTGCCGCGCTCGCGGGGGTCGATGCCGGACGCCGGCGTTTCCAGCGCGTCGGCGCGGAGCCGGTGCTCGGCGAAAGCGCGGAACGGGCAGGCCGACTGGTGCTTGAGCAGCTGCGTGCCGCCGCGCGCCGTTTCGGTGCCGCCGAGGGCCGGCGCCGGGTCGAAAGCGAGCCGCTCGCAGCCGCGTGCGGCGAACACGCGGTCCGCCGGCAACGACTCGCCGTCGAGGTCGAGCAGGGTTACGTCGGCCGCCTCGTAGGCGCGGATCAACGGGCTCGGCCGCAACCGCCGGTCGGCGTCGACCCGCGGTGAGCTCACGACCACGTCGAGCGCGCTCTCCACCAGTCTGCGCGTCACGGTCTTCGCGAACTCGAGCTCGCGCTCCGGGGAGGCGTGAGGCATTTCGAACTCGCGCTGCAAGGCCACCGGAAGGAAGCCGTTCGGACTGGGCGCCGCCGGCCAGATTTCGTCATGCAGCCCGACGATCCAGAGGTGATCGAATGTCTGCCCGGCCGCCTCCAGCGTGCCGAGAATCTCGATGGCCGCCGCCGGCGTTTCAGGCTGAAACATGCCGGCGCTGGCAAGGCGCCCGAGCAAGGCGAGGGCCGACTCCCAGTTCACGGAACCGGTGACGGCGCCGAGCGCGAACAGCTCGCGCTCGACGCTGCGGAAGGCTTCGACGGTCTGATATTCATGGCTCGACAGCGTGCGGTCGCCGGGCCAGCCCGCGGCCGTCAGAACGGCGTCGAAGGCCACCGGCCAGTCGCCCGGCGGCCGCGCACCCGCGAAGCCTGCCGCCTGCGCGGCGATCGCGAGCAGGCGGCGGGCGAGCTCCGGGCAGGCGTGGGGCGTATCGGGCAATGATGCCTCGTGGCCGATCCGGGCGAAGTCCGGGGCCGGCCGCAGCTCGCGCAGGCGTGCTTCGAGCAGCGCGCGCCGGCTCGCTTCGGCCTGCGCGCCGCCGATCCACGGCGAGCAGAGCAGCGCGCCGAGCGCATCCGGCGACAGTGCTCGCCGCGCCCCGTCGAGAATGCGCAACGCAGCATCGACCAGCGGATAGTCGGCCAGGGGCCGGCCCGCGGAGATCGAGAACGGCAGCCGCTCCTGCATCGTGTGCCGCGCGGCCGCCTGCGGGCACAGGACCGCGGTGAATATGCGCTGTGCGTCCTCCCGCAGCGAGATCAGCGCCGGCACCACCACTCCGATTCGCGCGCCCGAGTCGCGCGCGGCGATCGCGCGCGCCCAGCGCGCGGCAGCTTCGAGCTCGCTGCGCGTATCGGCCAGCTCGACACGACGCACGCGGCGATTGCGATCCGCCGCCTCGAGTGTCTCGACCCGCGTGCCGCGGCGCGCGAGCGCCGCGAGAAAGGCGCTCTGCCGCGGCGTCAGCTCGTCGAATCCGGCCAGCACGCAATGCGCGGGCAATGCCCGGCCGAGCTCCGGCAGCCGCGCCTTGAGCTCCCCGGGAAGGCGCGCGGGTTCCAGCCATCCCTCGCGCGAGCAGCGCCGCTCGACACGCGAGGACCAGCGCAGCAACGCCGCCGTCTCGTCGCTGGCGAAGCGCTGCAGCGCTTCGGCGGACACCTGCCAGCCTGCCAGGCGCGCGCGGGCCTCGCGTGCCGCGCGCGCGGCCTCGTCGATATCCAGCAGCCCGCTGCTCTGCGAGTCCCCGCCGATGGCGGCTCGCCAGAGCTCCTGTTCCAGAGCCTCGCCGAGCAGTGCCGGCAGCGGCTCGGCGCGCGCTGCGGTGTGCCACAGACGAGCGAGCCAGGCGTTCCAGGGCAGGGCGTCCGGGGTAGGCCACGCTGAGCGGCCCGCCAGTTCCTGCCGGCGCGCATCGGCCTCGCGAATGCTGCGCGCCAGGCGCTTGTTCGCCGTCACGATGGTGCCGCCCGCCGCGAGCCGCTCGAGGCAGGCCTCCATGAATTCAGCGCTCACGCCGGCCTGCTTTCACGTGCGAGCAATGCGACCCGCCGCCGCGCCGGATGCACGTCAGGTGCAGGCGGCACTTGTTTGCCGCCATCGGTAGCGCCGTGTATCGTCGGTCGCGACATCGAGTCGCCAGGAAGAATCAACATGCGGAAAGTCATGGTCTGCCTCAAGCGGGTCGTTGATTATAACGTTCGCGTGCGCGTCAAGCCGGATGGCACGGGTGTCGTCACGGAGGGCGTCAAGATGAGCATCAATCCGTTCGACGAGATTGCGCTCGAGGAGGCGCTGCGAATCCGCGAGCGCGGTGACGCCGATGAGGTGTTCGTCGTCTCTATCGGCAGTGCGCAGACGCAGCAGCAATTGCGCACCGGCCTGGCGATGGGCGCCGATCGCGCGATTCTTGTCGAGGAAGACGAGCCCGTGGGGCCGCTCACGGCCGCGCGCGCCTTTTTAGCGCTCATCGGCAAGGAGAATCCGGAGCTCGTGATTCTGGGCAAGCAAGCGATCGACGACGACAACAATCAGACGGGGCAGATGCTCGCGGCATTGTGGGACCGGCCGCAGGCGACGTTCGCCTCCAGCCTGGAGCTCGCAGGCGGCAAGGCTACCGTCGCCCGCGAGGTCGACGCCGGCCTCGAGGTCATCGAGGTCGATCTGCCTGCAGTTGTGACCACCGACCTGCGGCTCAACGAACCGCGATACGTCAAGCTGCCGGAGATCATGAAAGCCAAGCGCAAGCCGCTCGAGACCACCACCCTGGCCGGGCTCGGCGTGGAGCGCGCCCACAGCTTGCGCACGCTGCGTTGCGAGCCGCCGGCGGGCCGCGAGCGGGGCATCATGGTCGAAGATGCGCAGGCGCTCGTGACGGCGCTCGAGCAGAGGGGACTGCTGTGACGGCAGGCGGTCGCGTGCTGATCGTCGCCGAGCACGACGGGGCGAAACTCAATCCCAGCACTGCCCGCTGCGTGCGCTGCGCGCGCGGTATCGACGCCGGCGGCATCGATGTCGCGGTCTTTGCCACCGGCGGTGACGGCATCGCCGCCCAGGCGGCCGCCATCGAGGGCGTGGACCGCGTGCTGCAGGTGGATCGCGAGGAAAACCGCGCGCCGCTTGCCGCTGTGCTGGCACCGCAGATCGCCGCACTCGCGGACGGCTACACGCACGTGCTCGGCCCGTCGACGACCTTCGGCAAGGACGTCATGCCGCGCGCTGCCGCGCTGCTCGGCGTCGGACAGGTGAGCGACATCATGTCGGTCGAAGGTCCGCGCACATTCCGGCGGCCGATCTACGCCGGCAATGCGATCGTCACCGTGGAAGCGCCCGGTGACGGTGTCCTGGTAGGCACCGTGCGCACGGCATCGTTCGAAGCGGCCGGCGCGGGCCCCGAGGCGAAGATCGAGAAGCGCACGCTCGACGTCGCCCTTCCCGGCCACACCCGCTACGTCGAGCTCAAGGTCTCGGGCGGCGACCGTCCCGATCTGCAGACTGCGACGCGCGTGATCTCTGGCGGGCGCGCGCTCGGCAGCACGGAGAACTTCGATCTCCTGTACCGGCTCGCGGCGAAGCTCGGCGCCGCCGTGGGCGCATCTCGCGCTGCCGTCGACGCGGGCTATGCACCCAACGACATGCAGGTTGGCCAGACCGGCAAGATCATCGCGCCGGAGCTCTATGTTGCCGTCGGCATCTCGGGCGCCATCCAGCACCTGACCGGCATCAAGGACGCGGGCACGATCGTCGCCATCAACCGCGACGCGGATGCGCCGATTTTCGAGGTCGCCGATATCGGTCTCGTGGGCGACTTGTTCAAGCTCCTGCCGGAGCTCGAGAAGCTGCTCGACGAACGTTCGTAGGGCCGGTGTAGGGCCGGCTTCAGCCGGCCAGACGCCGACGGCGGGTTGAAACCCGCCCTCCGGCGTGGACGGCAACGGCGGGTTGAAACCCGCCCTCCGGCGTGGACGGCAACGGCGGGTTGAAACCCGCCCTGCGTCAAAAATCGTCGTCGACGATGGTCACGGTCGCCGTCGTGAACTCGCCGAGCTGCGCCCCTCCGGACGGATTGCTGAGCACGACGTAGAAGGTCTCGTCCTCCTCGACGAGCGTGTCCGAGACGATCGGGATGAACAACTGGCGCCGGTCCTCGCCTTCGGCGAAGGTGATGATGCTGAGCTCGAATCGGCCGTAATCCCGGTCCGCGCTCGCCGTGCCGTCTTCGGTGGCGAAGGCGACGGCGACCTCGCCGCTCGTACCGCCCTGGCGAACGACGTCGAGCACGACGACGCTGGCGCTTTCACGGATACGGTAATCGCGCCGCTCGAAGCCGAGCCGGCCCGGCGCCGCCACCGGTGCGGGCTCGGTCGTCGCCGCGGCGTCCGCGGCGGGCGCCGATTCTGCGGCCGTCGGGTCCGCCGGCTGCTCCGCTGCCGCGGGTTCCGGCTCCGCGGGCAGCGCCGCCGGAGACGTCTCGACAGGCACGCCGTCGACAGGCACGGCCCCGGCAGCCGGCTCAGTTGCCTCTCCCTCGGAGTCGGACGTCACAGGCTCCGCGGGCGTGTCCGCCGGAGCGGCCGCGTCCGGCTCCGCGACATCCGCGGTCGCGATCGTCGGGTCCGGCACCGGCGCGATCGTTTCGAGCTGCGTCTCGTCGCCGGCGGAGGGCGGCCCGGTTGCGGCTTCGCGTGACGGCGCGAGCTCGCCGGGCGCGCCGTCACGGCCGGCGTCGAACCAGTCCAGCGCGGCTTCCGAGAAATAGACCAGCGCCGCCACGACGATACCGAGCGCAAGCACGCCGAAAGTCCTGCGCCCGCGGCGCGGCGCGGGCACCGGACGCTTGACCAGCCCGGTGTAGGCGACCTCGGTCTCCGGCGTCACCGCCGCGCCGCCCTGGATGTCGAGCAGGAACTGGCCGGCGCTGGGGGTGCGCTCGTTGCGGGCGAATCGCAATCCCCTCTCCAGCGCTTTCCACTGCGTGCGCTTCAGGCCCTTGAGCCGCGGCGGCTTCAGGTTCTGCTGGCGGGCGCGGACCGCCGACTGCCGATTGAAAGGGTGCCGCCCGGCCAGCAGCTCGTAGGAGACACAGGCGAGACCGTAGATATCGTCGCGCGGATCCGGCTCTCCGTCCTGCAGCATCTCGCAGCTCGCATACGCGGGCGTCATCGCGTTCTGCGGACCGGCGCCGAAGGTATACAACGTGTCCTCCGGCGCGGCGCGTGCGATGCCGAAATCGAGCAGCTTGATCTTGCCGTCGTGGGTGAGCACGACGTTGCCCGGCTTGAAATCGTAGTGAATGATGCCGTGCTCGTGCGCATAGGCGAGCCCGCGCGCCATTCCGGCGATGATCGCCATGGCCTGCTCTCTCGGCAGCCGGCGCGGATGCATGCGATTGAGCAACCGTGCGAGCGATTCGCCTTCCAGCAATTCCATGGTCATGAACACCGCGTCGCCGTCGCGATCGAAATCGAATACATTGACGATGTTCGGGTGCGACAGTCGCTGTGCCTTGAGCGCTTCCTGCTGCAGCGAGCTCAGCGAGTCCGGGCGCTGGCGGAACTCATGGCGCAGGATCTTCAACGCGACGTACGGATTGCCGTCGTGTGCCTCCTGCTTGCGGCGGTCGAGAGCGCGATACACGATGCCCATGCCGCCCTGGCCGATGCGCGACTGAAGCACGAAGCGGTTGCGCAGCACGTGGCCGGGCTCGAACGGCTCGGCGACCGGCGCCGGGTTGCCTCGCGGCGCGGCTTCGCCCGCAGCCGGCCGCTCGCGCTTCGCGGCGGCGCGTGGCGGCGCAGCACCCGGCGCCACGCGACGTATCGGCAGCGTGCGGTCCATCGCGGGCCCTGGACGCGGGGGCGCAAAATCCGCGGCCGGCAACGACACGGGTGCCGTCATGTCCGCGGCGCCATTGGACAGGACCTCGGTGCGTCCGCCCTCCTCGGCCAGGGTTTTTTCCACGTCGTCCTTGAGCGCGGTGTACGGCTGCGGCGCCAGAGTACCCTTCGCGTAAAGGCTCGCGAGCAGCTCGAGCGTCAGCGGCGCGCAGGCGAGATCCGCGTACAGCACGTCCTCGAGCTCCTGCCGCAGCGCGGAGAAATCGAGCTGATGGCGCAGATAGGCGCGCACGGCTGCCTCGAATCCGGCCACACGCTTGCGGGTGCTGTGGTCGCCGGTCTGCTTCGCTTCTTTCATGTCCGGCGGCTCCATGCGTGATCACGGCTGCCGCAACTCATGAAATCACTTGATGAACCAGCCATATCTCTTTGAAAAAAGCAGACATACTCCACGGTCAGCACTCAAGATTCCGCGTCCGGCTCAACCGGATGATAGCAGCAATGCCTGCGCCCGGGCTCGCTCTCGCCGCGGCAGCGTTCAGCCCGATTTTTTTCCCTCCTGGATCCCGCTTTGAAAGCTGGCCAGCGATCGGGCCGCGTCGCGCACGCTCTCGAAGCGCGCCAGATGGAAGAGCGCGTCGCCCTCGTGCGACAGTGGCAGGTTGCTCACGCCGATGACGATGCCGGCGAACGGCGCGCAGATCGAAGTTTCGCTGATGCCGAACGGATCGCTGACGATTCCGAGCAGCTGTCCTTTCTTCACGTGCGCGCCGAGTCCCGCGAGGCTGCGCACGATGCCGCTCGCCGGAGCCCGTACCCATGCGCTCGAGCGCGCAATGACGGTCGGCACCACGGCCCGGGGGCGCCGCTGCCGCAGCATGCCGAGCTCGCGCATGACACGCGGGATTCCGCGCAGCCCGGCGCGAATGGAGTCCTCGTCGAAGCGCAGCGCTTCGCCGGCCTCGTAGAGCAGCATCGGAATGCCGTTCGCGGCCGTAAACTCGCGCAGCGAGCCGTCACGCACGGTGGCATTGACGAGCACGGGCACGCCGAACGCCTCGGCCAGCCGGCGTGTGCGCTCGTCGCGGAGGTCGGCGCGGATCTGTGGCAGGTTGGCGCGGTGCACGGCGCCGGTATGCAGGTCGATGCCGCAATCCGACTTCGCGACGATCTCCGCCGCGAACAGGTGGGCCAGGCGCGCCGTCACCGAACCCCGCTCGCTGCCCGGAAAGGCCCGATTCAGGTCGCGCCGGTCGGGGAGATAGCGCGTCAGGCTGAGAAAACCGAACACGTTCACGATGGGCACGGTGATGAGCGTGCCGCGCATCGAGCGCAGCGCACGCAGCTTGAGCAGGCGTCGAATGATCTCGACCCCGTTGAGCTCATCGCCGTGGACGGCGGCGCTGACGAACAGCGTCGGTCCGGGATGGCGGCCGTGCACGACATGCACGGGCATGGTCAGGGACGTGTGCGTATACAGATCGGCGACGGGAATCTCGATCGTGACACGCTCGCCCGCCGCGATGGTCACGCCGCCGATCCGCACCGGCGCAGCATCGGCGGATGTTTTTCCCGGCGTCACGCGCCGTCGGTGATTCGCGGCGGGCGGCGCCTGCCCATGACGAACGAGCGTGCCGGATCCACGAGCAGCCGCCCGCGCAGGGCCGTGCGCCCCAGCAGCATGCGAAACCGCATGTTGTCGCGCGCAGTGAGCGTTATCTCGACCGGCCAGCTGAGACTGCCGAGCGTCACCCGGGTCACGATCACGATGCGTTCCTCGGTGTGCCCCCCCGAATCGGTGACGGGCCGGAGATCGACGACGTCGGCCGTGCAGAACCGCACGGGACGATCGCGGTACTGGCGGGGATGCAGGCCGAAGCGTACCTGCAACCGGCCGGCCACCTCGGAGGTCTCGATCTGGAACGTGTGCAGTGCCGAGGTGCGTGCGCCGGTATCGATCTTGGCCTTGATGCGCTCGATGCTGAGCTGCGGCAGGCCCACCCATTCCCGCCAGCCGATCGTCGGGGTCAGGTCCCGCTCCTGGACATCCGCAGCGCCGTCCAGCACCGGCCCGTGAGCCCGGTGACCCAAAACGAGACCTGAGCCCGACCCGGTCAGGCGTTGATCTCGTCGAGCAGCCCGAGCAGATCCTCGGCGTGCTCTTCCTCCACGGCAAGCACCTCTTCCATCATGCGCCGCGTGGTCGGATCGTCGTTGGCCAGCCAGGCCACGATCTCGCGGTAGCTGTCGATCGCGATCCGCTCGGCCACCAGATCCTCCTGGATCATGTCGATCAGCGAGTCGCCTTCCACGTATTCGGCGTGGCTGCGTGACGCCAGCCCCTCGGGGGAGAAATCGGGCTCTCCGCCGAGCTGCACGATACGCGCGGCGATCTGGTCGGCGTGCTGTTGCTCCTGAGTGGCGTGCTCGAGAAACTCGGCAGCGGCGCTCTGCGCGTTGCTGCCGCTCGCCATGAAGAAATGACGCTTGTAGCGCAGCACGCACACGAGCTCGGTCGCCAGCGCCTCGTTGAGCACGGCCGTGACCACACGCGGATCGGCGCGGTAACTGTCCGTCACGGCGCCGCGCTCCATGTGCGCTCGCGCGCGCTCGCGCAGCGTTTTGATATCGGTGAGAAAAGGTTTGTCGACCATCGACCGCCCTCGCCGTTCGCTGGAACGAGTCTAAACAGGAAGGCCCGAAAAGTCATCCGATGCAGCCCACGCCGCCGCGCCCGGCCGCTACGCGATGCGGTAGAGTGGCGCGAGCACGGCCTTCCGGATCGGTCTCATGCAGCAGGCGACGGCGATCGCTCATCCGAACATCGCCCTGGTCAAGTACTGGGGCAAACGCGACATGCGCCTCAACCTGCCCGCGGTCGGCTCGCTGTCGATCACCCTCGACGCGCTGTGCACACGCACGCAGGTGCGCTTCGACAGCGCACTGAGCGCGGACCGCTTCATCCTCGACGGTGTCGATGAGGATGCCGGGCGCGTCACCGCCTGCCTGGACCTGCTCCGCGATTCGGCGCGCATCGATACCCGCGCCCAGGTCGATTCCTCGAACGATTTCCCGACCGCCGCGGGTCTTGCCTCTTCCGCCTCCGGGTTCGCGGCCCTCGTGGTCGCCGCCGACGCGGCCCTCGACCTCGGACTGACTCCGCATATGCTCTCGAGACATGCGCGCCGCGGCTCCGGCTCGGCCGCGCGCTCGATCTTCGGCGGATTCGTCGAGATGGCGCGCGGCCGCCGCGAGGACGGCGCCGACGCCGTGGCGCGACCGCTGCTCGATGCCGGCGCCTGGCCGCTCGAGGTGCTGATCGCGGTCACGGAGCAGGCGGCAAAGCCGCTCGCATCGAGCGCCGCAATGGCCGCCACGAGCGAGTCCGCGCCCTACTATGCAGCCTGGGTGAGAAGCAGCCGCCCGGATCTGCGCGCGGCGCGCAAGGCCGTGCTCGCGCGCGACTTCGACGCGCTCGCGGACGTGAGCGTACACAGCTGTCTGAAGATGCACGCCCTCATGATGTCCTCGCGCCCGCCGGTCCTTTACTGGAACGCGGCGACCGTAGCCTGTATGCGCCGCATCAGCGCGCTCAGGGAAGCGGGTTTGCCGGTGTTCTACACGATCGATGCGGGGCCGCAGGTCAAGGCGATCTGCAAATCCGAGGCACACGATGCGGTCGAGCACGCCTTGCGCTCGATTGCCGGGGTCGTCGAGGTGCGCTCGAGCGGCCTCGGCGGCGCTGCGCGCGTCGTCGAAGACGGCGCGTGAACGTCCGGGCCTCGGCGCCGGGCAAGCTGGTGCTGCTCGGCGAATACGCCGTCATCGACGGCGCGCCGGCGCTCGTTGCCGCCGTCGACAGGCGCGCCGTGGCCGGCGTCGAGGTCGTCGACGGCGAGCTTTGCGAAGTCTATGCGTCGGATGTCTCGCCGCGCCCGGCGCGGTTCGCCCTCTCCGCCGGCGGCTGCTTCGAGTGGCGCAGCGGTGCCGGCGAGGCGCGGCGCCATGCGCTCGCCCGATTCGTCGTCGAAAGCCTGATCGCCGACAAGGTTCTCGATCCGGCAGCGTCCGCGGCGTTTCGCGTCAGCCTCGATTCGGCCGGCTTCTTTCTGAACGGGACGAAGCTCGGACTCGGCTCGAGCGCCGCGCTCGTCGTGACTCTGGACGCCGCGCTGCGCCGGCACGCGGGCGCCGACGAGACGCTTGTCGAACCGGAGCGCGCGCTCGATCGCCTGATCGCGCTGCACGCGGCCTTTCAGCACGGTCGCGGCAGCGGCCTCGATGTTGCGGCGAGCCTGTTCGGCGGTCTCCTCGCCTTCGCACGCGAAGGCGGCACGGGCGCCGCCCGCGTCGGGCGGCTGCGCTGGCCGGCCGGGCTGCACATGCTGTGCCTGTGGAGCGGCCGCGCCGCTTCCACGCACCGGCTGCTGCGCGCGGCCGAGCATGCGCGCCGAAGCCGTCCCCGGGTTTTTGCCGCGCACGTCGCGCGACTGGCACGGCTGGCCCAGGACGGGCAGGACGCGGTCAACGGCGGCAATGCCGGACATCTGCTCGGTATCGTGGAGTCGTATGCCGAGGCCCTGGACGGCTTCGGTCAGGCCTGCGGTATCGACATCATGAGCCCGGGACACCGGCGGCTCAGGCAACTGGCGGCGGCCGCCGGTGCGGCCTACAAGCCCAGCGGGGCCGGCGGCGGGGACGTCGGGGTCGCGTTCGCGGCCGCAGGCGAGCCGCTTGCCGCACTGTCCGACGTCGCGGTTCGCGAAGGTTACGCCGTGGTTTCGCTGGGGATGGATTCCGAGGGTCTGCAGTCCCGCTGAGCGCCTCGCGCCCCGCCCCGCTTTGATTCGACGCAAACCGCCACGGTAAACTGCGCGATCGGGCCGGCATGCCGGGCGCTTGCGACGTTGCGCTCCGGGATCAGAAGCTGCCGCTCCGACCGGGTGGGCGCTGCGCGCCCGAGCCTAAGGAAGCGGACCATGCAAACCTCCCGTATCCCCGAGTTCTACAAGCTGTCGGTGGCGGAACGCGTGCGTGCCGTGCAGGAGCGCGGCCTGCTCTCGCGCGAGGACGGCAAGGCGCTGGCCAGCGGCGAGCACACGCTGTCGGTGAGCGGTGCCGACAAGATGATCGAGAACGTCATCGGCGTCATGGGCCTGCCGGTCGGGCTGGGCCTCAACTTTGTCATCAACGGCCGCGAATACGTGATCCCGATGGTCGTCGAGGAACCCTCCATCGTCGCCGCGCTCAGCTCCGCCGCCAAGCTCGTGCGCAAGGCCGGCGGCTTCCGCACGGACAGCACGCGCCCGCTGCTCATCGGCCAGGTGCAGGTGATGCAGGTGCCCCACCCCTCGCACGCCCAGGCGGTTCTGCTGCAGGAGAAAGAGGAAATCCTCAACCTCGCCAACAGCCTGCATCCAAAGATGGTGGCGCGCGGCGGCGGTGCGATCGACCTGGAGACGCATCTCTATCCCGCTGCAGGGGACGGCGGCGACATGCTGGTCGTGCACCTGCTCGTCGACACCTGCGACGCCATGGGCGCGAATCTCGTCAACACCATGTGCGAAGGCGTCGCACCACTCGTCGAGAAGATCACCGGCGGCAAGGTCTTTCTGCGTATTCTCTCCAACCTCACCGACCGCGCCCTCGTGCGCGCCGCCTGCACGATTCCGGTCGGTCTGCTGGGCGGCAAGGGCTACGCCGGTGACGGCGTTCGCGACGGCATCATCGCCGCGAGCGACTTCGCGGCGATCGACCCCTATCGCGCAGCGACGCACAACAAGGGCATCATGAACGGCGTCGACGCGGTCGCGCTCGCCACCGGCAACGACTGGCGTGCGATAGAGGCTGCGGCCCACGCCTATGCTGCGCGCGGCACGGCTTACACGTCGCTGACGCGCTGGAGCCGCACCGAAGCCGGCGAGCTCACCGGCCACATCGAGATTCCGCTCAAGGTCGGCATCGTCGGCGGGCCGCTGCAGTCCAATCCGACTGTCGCCGTGAACCACCGCCTGCTGGGGGTCAAGTCGGCACGCGAGCTCGCCGAGGTCATGGGCGCGGTAGGACTGGCGCAGAACCTCGCCGCGCTGCGCGCGCTGGCGACCGACGGCATCCAGAAGGGCCATATGACCCTGCATGCGCGCAGCGTCGCGCTCGCGGCGGGCGCGACTCCGGAGATGTTCGAAAGCGTCGTCGAGCGGCTCATCGAATGCGGCGAGGTGAAAATCTGGAAGGCGCACGAGATCGTCGCCGAGCTCAGCCGGCAGAAAGCCCAGCGGCTGCCGCAGGCGGCGGTCGAGCCGGAAGGCTGCGCTGCGGGATACGGCAAGGTCATCTTCCTCGGCGAGCACGCAGTCGTGTACGGCCGCCACGCGATCGCCGCACCCATTCCGCTTGCCGTGCAGGCCCGTGTGCGCGACCGCGACGACGGTGTGCACCTCGTCATACCGCGCTGGGGTATCGAGCACCAGCTCCAGCGTGACCCCGCGCGCCGCCAGTCCTATGAAAAGCCGGCCGCGTTGATTCTCGAGAAGCTCGGCCTGCAGGACCGCTCGCTGCAGATCGAGGTGTTCCCGAACGTGCCGCGCGCCATGGGGCTCGGCGGCTCCGCGGCGCTCGCAGTCGCCATCATCCGTGCGCTCGATGCGCATTACGAGCTCGGGCTGTCCGCCGACGAGATCAATGCGCTCGCGTTCGAGGGCGAAAAGCTCGCCCACGGCCAGCCGTCCGGCATCGACAACGCCGTCGCCACCTATGGGCGCTTTCTGTGCTTCCGCCCGGGAGAGCCGCCGGTCATCCGCGAGGTCAGGCCGGCACGGCCGATTCCGCTCGTGATCGGCATGAGCGGCGTCGAAAGCCTGACAGCACGGATGGTCGCGCGCGTGCGTGCGGCCTGGCAACGCCACCCGCGGCTTTATGAGCGGATTTTCGACGATATCGACGCCGTCGCCCTCGAGGGGGTGGAAGCCATCGAAGGCGGAGACCTGGCTCGTCTCGGCGAGCTCATGAACGTGTGCCAGGGCCTGCTCAACTCGCTGCAGGTGTCGAGCTGGGAGATCGAGGAGCTGGTGCAGATCGCGCGCGATCACGGCGCGCTCGGCGCGAAGGTCACCGGCGGCGGCGGCGGCGGCTCGATGATCGCGCTGTGCCCGGACGACGCAGGCAAGGTCGTCAAAGCGATGCAGGATGCCGGCTACCGCGCCATGGAGGTGGTCATTGGATAAGGCCCGCGCGTTGCGCGACCGGGTCGTCTCCAGCGAAGCCGAGGAGCTGATTCTCGTCGACGAGGAGGACCGCGAGATCGGGCACGACAGCAAGGCGCAGGCGCATGACGGGCGCGGAGTCCTGCATCGAGCTTTCTCGCTTTTCATATTCAATGGCGCCGGTGAGCTGCTGCTTCAGCAGCGCAGCAGCCGCAAGCGATTGTGGCCGCTGTACTGGTCCAACAGCTGCTGCAGCCACCCGCGGCGGGGCGAAAACATGGAGCTGGCGATCGAGCGGCGTCTGGCGCAGGAGCTGGGGCTCTCCAGCGAGCTCAGGTTTCTCTACAAGTTCAAATATCACGCCCAGTTCGACGATCTCGGCGCCGAGCGCGAGCTGTGCTGGGTATATGCGGGATTCGCGAACGGCGCCGTGCACGCCAACGCGACCGAGGTCGCGGCGTGGCGGTATGTCGCGCCCGCCGAGCTCGATGTCGAGGTCGCGCAGCATCCGGAGCGTTTCACGCCGTGGCTCAAGCTCGAATGGGAACGCATACGCCGCGACTTCGACGGGGAAATCGCCGAGCTCGTTCAGGGCCGGAGGCGCGAAAAGGCGGCGCCCTGAGAAAGCATGATCGTCGCGCGATTCATCGCGCAGCGCGCGAGGCGGCGATCAACCGTATTCCGTCGATTGGATGATGGTCGGGGCGAGAGGATTTGAACCTCCGACCCCCTGCACCCCATGCAGGTGCGCTACCAGGCTGCGCCACGCCCCGACCGAAGCAGGGCGGTATTGTACAGGGCAGGTCGGATTACGAAACCCGGGCCCTCCCCCCTTGCCCCCTCCCCCCGGGAGGGGGACAAGATGGGCAGGAAAGAAGGCGAAGATTCAGCCTTAACGCCTCAGAATCTTTAGAATTTCTTCGAGCTCGACCCGGATCTGGCGGACGATCTGCTGGCTCTGGCTCACGTCCTCGCGGGCGTGCTCGCCGGTGAGCTGCAGCCGGGCGCCGCCGATCGTGAAACCCTGCTCGTAGAGCAGGCTGCGAATCTGGCGAATGACGATGACGTCCTGGCGCTGATAATAGCGCCGGTTGCCGCGTCGCTTGACGGGCTTGAGCTGCGGGAACTCCTGTTCCCAGTAGCGGAGCACGTGGGGCTTGACGCCGCACAGCTCGCTGACCTCGCCGATTGTGAAGTAACGCTTGCCGGGTATCACCGGCAGTTCGTCATTGTTCGCTGGTTCCAGCATAGGCTTCCACTCGCGCTTTTAGTTTTTGTCCAGGCCGGAATGTCACCACCCTGCGCGCGGAAATCGGAATCTCATCGCCGGTTTTAGGGTTGCGGCCGGGCCGTTGATTTTTGTCACGCAAATCGAAATTGCCGAAGCCGGACAGCTTCACCTGCTCGCCGTTGGCGAGCGCAGTGCGCAGTTCCTCGAAAAAAAGCTCCACCAGCTCCCTCGCCTCGCGCTTGTTGAGGCCGAGTTCGTTGAACAGCGCTTCCGCCATATCCGCTTTCGTGAGTGCCATGTTCTTAATCTCTTATTCTGGCGTTCAGTTGCTTTCCGAGCCCGGAGACGACAGCCTGCACCACGGCGTCCGCGTCCTCGTCCGTTAGAGTGCGCGAAGTTTCCTGCAAAATCAAGCTCAAAGCGATGCTTTTTCGACCGGAATCTATACCCTTGCCGCGGTAGACGTCGAACACATCGACGGATGTGAGCAGGTGCCCGGCCGCTTCGCGCACCGCCCCGCGCAGCGCCGCGTAGTCGACGGCCTCGTCCACCACGACCGCGAGGTCCCGGCGCAGAGCGGGAAAACGGGAGATGGGTGAAGATGCCGGCACTTTCCCCGCCGATATCGGCTCCATCTCGAGCTCGAACAGCAACGGGGAATATGTCAAATCGAGAGCGCGTACCGTCTCCGGATGCAGCGCGCCCAGCCAGCCGACGCCGCGGCCCTCGCGCATCACGCGCGCCGACTGACCGGGGCGCAGCACCGGGTGGCCGGCAGGCTCGAGCGAAAACGCGTCGCGGCACCCGCCGAGGGCCAGCAGGGCTTCCACATCCGCCTTGATATCGTGGAAGTCGGCCGGCCGGCTCGCCGCCGACCACTGCTCGGGCAGCACCGCGCCGGCGACGAGACCTGCGCAGAGCCGGCGCTCCCGGACATGCTCGCCGATGTTCTCGAAGCCGACGCCGAGCTCGAACAGCCGCACGCGCGCATGTTGCCGGTTGAGATTCTCACGCGCGACGCCGACGAGCCCCGGCCAGAGCGAAGCGCGCATCACGGACATCTCCTTCGAGATCGGGTTGGCGAGCTCCACCGGCTCCGCGCCGGGCGCGAGCATCGACTGCAGGGCGGGCTCGACGAAGCTGTAGGTGATGACCTCCTGGTAGCCGCGATCGGCGAGCAGCATGCCGATCCGGCCGGCCTCGACCCGGGCCTCCGCATGCGGCACGAAGGCCTCGTCGATGCGCGTCGGCGTCTCGGGAATCTCGCCGTAGCCGTGAATGCGTGCGACCTCCTCGATCAGGTCTTCCTCGAGCGAGACGTCGAATCGGAACGTCGGCGGCGTGACCGTCCAGCCGGCGGAAACGCGCTCGGCGCGCATTGCCAGCCGGCCGAGGATGTCGCCGACCGCTCCGGCGTCGATAGCCAGGCCGAGCACTCCGGCCAGCCGCGCCTCACGCAAGGTCACGGCCGTGCGCGCCGGCAGCCTCGCGGGGTCCAGCGTGTCCTGCACCGGACCGGGTCGCCCGCCGGCAATCTCCTGCAGCAGCGACGTGGCGCGCTCGATGGCGATCGCCTGCAGCTCGTAATCGACGCCGCGCTCGAAACGCTGCGACGCGTCGGTGGCGAGCCCGTAACGTCTCGCGCGGCCGGCGATGACGTGCGGCGCGAAGAACGCGCTCTCCAGCAGGATATCGCGCGTGCCCGCGGTGACGCCCGTGGTCGTGCCGCCCATGATGCCTGCCATGCCGATGGCGCCCGAGCCGTCGGCGATGACCAGCACGTCTCCATCGAGCTCGACGGTGCGGCCGTCCAGCAACGCGAGCTTCTCGCCGTTCCTCGCACGTCGCACGACGATCGTGTCCGCGAGTCTCGACAGGTCGTAGGCATGCAGGGGCTGACCGAGCTCGAGCATCACGTACTGGGTCACGTCGACGACCGGATGGAGGGGCCGCACGCCGCTTCGCCGCAGGCGCTCAGCCAGCCAGGCCGGCGTCGAGGCGCCGGCGTCGAGATCGCGCACGATGCGGCTGGCAAAGCGCGGGCAGGCGCCGCGGTCCTCGACCTGCACGGGAAAGCGGTCGTTCACGAGCGGTGCGACCCGGACCTCCGGCATCGGTGCGAGCGTGGCGCGATTGATCACCGCGAGCTCGCGGGCCACGCCGCGGACGCTCAGGCAGTCGCCGCGATTGGCTGTCAGCTCGAGGTCGAGCACGTGATCGTCGAGCGCGAGCGCATGGCGCAGATCTGTGCCGGGCACCAGCGCGGTGGACAGCGGCAGTATGCCGGCGGCGTCCGTGCCGAGCCCGAGCTCGCGGCTCGAGCACAGCATGCCCTGCGACTCGACCCCGCGCAGCCTGGTCGCACGGATACGCAGCCCGCCGGGCAGGCTAGCGCCGGGGAGCGCGACCGGCGCTCGCATGTCCGCATGCACGTTCGTTGCGCCGCATACGATGGTGAGCGGCGCGCCCTGCCCCGCGTCCACGCGACAGACGGTCAGCTTGTCGGCGTTCGGATGCCTGCCGATATCGAGCACTCTGCCGACCACCACCCCGGAGAACTCCGGCGCCGCCGGCTCCACCGCGGCCACCTCGAGGCCCGCGAGCGTGAGTTGCGAAGCGGCCGTGTGCGCGTCCGGCAGCGCGTCCACCCATTCACCCAGCCAGGCGAGGCTGATCTTCATGCGAACTGCCGCAAAAAACGCAGGTCGTTCTCGAAGAACAGCCGCAGGTCGTCGACGCCGTAGCGCAGCATCGCCAGCCGGTCGATGCCGAGCCCGAATGCATAACCGGTGTGCGTCTCGGGATCGACGCCGCAATTGCGCAGCACGGTCGGATGCACCATGCCGCAGCCGAGAATCTCGAGCCATCCGGTGTCCGAGCAGACCCGGCACCCGCTGCCGTCGCAGATGACGCATTGCATGTCGACTTCCGCGGAGGGCTCGGTGAAGGGAAAGTAGGAAGGCCTGAAACGAAGCGCCAGCTTGCGCTCGAAGAAAGCCTGCAGAAACCCGTGCAGCACCGCCTTCAGGTTCGCGAAGCTGATGCCGGAGTCGACGGCCAGCGCCTCGAGCTGGTGAAACATGGGCGTATGTGTCAGGTCGGAATCGCGGCGATAGACACGGCCGGGCGCGATGACGCGCAACGGCAGGTTGCCCTGCAGCAGGGTGCGGATCTGTACCGGCGACGTGTGCGTTCGCAGCAGCTTGCCGTTGCGCAGGTAGAACGTATCGTGGGCGGCGCGGGCCGGGTGCGATTCGGGGATATTGAGGGCCTCGAAATTGTGGAAGTCGTCCTCGACCTCCGGCCCCTCGGCGACCGTGAATCCCGCCCGCTCGAAGATCGCGCACAGGCGCGCGGCCGTGTGCGTCACCGGGTGCAGGCCGCCGGTTTCCTGGCCGCGTCCCGGCAACGTGACGTCGAGCTGTCCGGCGTCGATGCCCGCTGCGATACCGGACTGCTCGAGCTCGCCGCGGCGAACCTCGAGCGCGGCCTGCAGCGCCCGCTTGACCCGGTTCACGGCCTGCCCGGCGGCGGGACGCTCAGCCTGCGGCAGGTCGCCGACCGCCTTGAGCTGAAGGGTGACGGCGCCCTTCTTGCCGAGCAGGCGCACCCGGATCCCGTTCAACGACTCGAGATCCGCGCATGCGGCAATCTCGGCGCGGGCGCCCTCGAGTAGCTCAGCGGGATCCTGCACCGCGTGCCTCATTCATTTGACCGGCCGCCACGGCGGGGTTGAAACCCGCCCTACGTAGGGCCGAATTCATTCGGCCGGTCGAGCGGCCGGTCGAAACCCGCCCTACGTAGGGCCGAATTCATTCGGCCGGTCGAAACCCGCCCAACGTAGGGCCGAATTCATTCGGCCGGTCGAGCCGAAAATCTTGTGCGTCAGGCTTTGATGAGTTGCGCCTTTGCGGCTTCTGCAACGGCGGCGAACGCTTCGGCGTCCTGAACCGCGAGATCCGCCAGCACCTTGCGATCGATATCGATATCGGCCTGACGAAGCCCGCTGATCAGCCGGCTGTAGGACAATCCGTGCATGCGCGCGGCAGCGTTGATGCGCGTGATCCACAGGGCGCGGAACTGGCGCTTGCGCTGGCGGCGGTCGCGGTACGCATATTGCCCCGCCTTGATGACGGCCTGCTTCGCGACCCGATAAACCTTGCGGCGCGCGCCGTAATAGCCTTTCGCTTTGCCGAGCAACTTCTTGTGCCGCGCCCTGGCGACGACGCCCCTCTTGACTCTGGCCATGTCTCAACTCCTCCCTGTCACGAGTATGGCAGCATGCGTCGCACGCTTTTCACGTCGCTGTCGGCCACCTGGGCGGTAGCACGCAGCTTGCGCTTCCGCTTCGGGGACTTCTTGGTCAGGATGTGGTTGAGATGCGACTGGGCGCGCTTGAAGCCGCCCTTGCCGGTGCGGCGGAATCGCTTCGCGGCACCGCGGTTGGTCTTCAGCTTGGGCATCATGCTCTCCGTACATTGCAGCGCCGGACGACCCCGCCCTGCGTCAATCGGCGGGTTGAAACCCGCCCTACCGTTTCTTCGGGGCGATCACCATGATCATCTGGCGCCCCTCCATCTGCGGAAACTGCTCGACCGAGCCGTATTCCGCCAGGTCCTTGCGCACCCGCTCGAGCAGCCTGGTGCCGAGCTCCTGGTGCGCCATCTCGCGGCCGCGGAATCTCAGCGTGACCTTGGTCTTGTCGCCGCCGGTCAGAAAGCGTATCAGGTTGCGCAGCTTGACCTGGTAATCGCCTTCGTCCGTCCCCGGCCGGAACTTGACCTCCTTGATATGAATCTGCTTCTGCTTCTTGCGCGCGAACTGGGCTTTCTTGTTCTGCTCGAACAGATACTTGCCGTAGTCCATGATGCGGCACACCGGCGGCTCCGCATTCGGTGACACCTCGACCAGGTCGAGACCGGCGGTCGTCGCCAGCTCGAGTGCCGCATCCCGCGACATGACGCCGGCCTGTTCTCCGTCGACGCCGATTACCCGAAGCTCTGGCGCATTGATGTCGTCATTGCGCCGGATCCGCTTTGTCGCCGCGATATGTCAGTCCTCCAAAACAGAGCGGCCGCGGCTCGCGTTCTCTGCTGCGAGGCGCTCGGCAAACGCATTCAGGCTCATGCTGCCGAGGTTCTCGCCGCTGCGCGTGCGCACGGCCACAGTTTTCGATTCGAGCTCCCGGTCTCCCGTGACGAGGAGATACGGAACCCGCGTAATCGTGTGCTCGCGGATTTTATAGCCGATTTTTTCGTTTCTCAAGTCCGTTTCCACGCGAAACCCCTGTTTTTTCAGGGTTTCGCCCAGCCGGCCGGCATATTCGGCCTGCCGGTCCGTGATCGTCAGGACCACGGCCTGCACCGGGGCGAGCCAGACGGGCAGGCTGCCCGCGTGATGCTCTATCAGTATGCCGATGAATCGCTCCAGCGATCCCAGGATGGCGCGATGGAGCATGACCGGCGGGTGCCGGCTGCCGTCTTCGGCCACGTACTCCGCGTCGAGGCGGGCCGGCATGGCGAAATCGAGCTGCAGGGTGCCGAGCTGCCAGGTTCGCCCGATGCTGTCCTTGAGTGAGAAGTCGATTTTCGGGCCATAGAAGGCGCCCTCGCCCGGCTGCAGGGTGAACTCGAGCCCCTTCTCGACCAGCGCCAACTCCAGCGCGCGCTCGGCCCGGTCCCAGAGCGCGTCTTCGCCGACACGTTGCTCAGGCCGGGTCGACAGCCCGATAGCGACTTCCTCGAAGCCGAAATCCCGATAAACGCTGAACAGCAGGTCGATGAAGCGCAGCGCCTCATCCTGGATCTGCGCTTCGGTGCAGAAAATATGGGCGTCGTCCTGCACGAAATTGCGCACACGCATCAGCCCGTGCAGCGTGCCGCTCGGCTCGTTGCGATGGCAGGAGCCGAATTCAGCCATGCGCAGCGGCAGGTCGCGGTAACTGTGCAGGGTCTGGTTGTAGATCTGCAGATGGCCTGGGCAGTTCATGGGCTTGATCGCGAAGCGCCGGTCTTCCGAGCCGGTGAGGAACATGCCCTCGCCGAACTTGGCCAGGTGCCCGGACTTCTCCCAGAGGCTGCAATCCATGATCTGCGGCGTGCTCACTTCCTGGTAGTCGTGCTCCGCGAGGCGCTCACGGATGTAGTTGCGAACCGCGCGGTACAGGCGCCAGCCCTTGTCGTGCCAGAAGATCATGCCGGGCGCCTCTTCCTGGATGTGAAAGAGGTCGAGCTGGCGGCCGAAGCGGCGGTGATCGCGTTTCTCGGCCTCCTCGAGCCGGGTGAGGTAGGTCTCGAGCGCCTTGTTGTCCGGCCAGGCGGTGCCGTAAATACGTTGCAGCATCTCGTTGTCGGAGCGGCCGCGCCAATAGGCGCCGGCGAGCTTCATGAGCTTGAAAGCGCCCAGCCGCCCGGTGCTCGGCACATGCGGACCGCGGCAGAGATCGCGGAAATCGCCCTGGCCGTAGAGCGTGATCTGCTCCTCCGCGGGTATGCTCTCGATGATCTCGGCCTTATAGGCCTCGCCGATGCCGCGAAAGTAAGCCACGGCCTCGTCGCGGCTCATGACCGTGCGCTCGACCGGCAGGTCCGCCGCCGCCAGCTCGTGCATGCGCGCCTCGATGGCTTCGAGATCCTGCGGCGTGAAGCCGCGCTCGAAGGCGAAGTCGTAGTAGAAGCCGTACTCGACGACGGGCCCGATCGTGACCTGTGCCGAGGGGAACAGCTGCTTGACCGCGTGCGCGAGCAGATGGGCGGTCGAGTGGCGGATGATCTCGAGCCCGCGCGGGTCGCGGCCAGTGACGATGGTAATTCGGGCATCGTGGTCGACCGGCGTCGAGAGATCGACGAGTCGGCCGTCAACTTCGCCCGCCAGCGCCGCCCTGGCGAGTCCCGCGCCGATGTCCGCCGCGACGCGGCCGACGGTGACGGGTTCGGAATAGCTGCGCTGACTGCCGTCAGGCAGCGTGATGATCGGCATAGGGGTCAGGCCGTCTGCTGCGGAATGCTGTTTCGGTCGCAAGATTCTCGGCTGTGCGTCGACGGCCCCGTAAAGCTGGTAGATGCGAGTGGGATCGAACCACCGACCACCGCCATTTTAAGATCGGATTGCAATGAAACGCTATCCATCGACGGTGTCAGCCCTGGATATTGCCCCGAGCCGGCCGAGTTCTCAAACGGTCAGGACGCCGCCGTTCGTGCCCTGACTACCTTCAGTGCCGGCTGCTGCATCGCTTGCCACAAATCGTAGTCGGCTTGCATTCTTAGCCAGTTCTCCGCACCAGGGCCGTGCTTCGGGCCGCCCAACCACGCTTCCAATCGCCGGGCCATGTCGGGTTTATGCCGGCGAAGGGCCAAGTCCCGCGGTTTGTGCCCGTGCCGGCACCGGGTCCGGTGGAACTGCAGGGTTTGGTGCAGACGACCGCTGAGCGCATCGGCCGATTGCTTCGAGCCCCTCGACTTCTTCGGCTGGCCGCGCGCGCACCTGACCCGCTACCACGGCGTCTTTGCACCCAACAGCCGGCTGCGCAGGCACATCACCCGGGCCGGCCAGGGGAAGCAGGCCCTGGACATCGATCAGCTCCCGCACGTCGTCAATTTTCGAGTTGCCGCACGTGGCCGAGGATTATGTGCACCGCATCGGGCGGACCGGTCGGGCCGGCAACGAGGGCGAGGCCGTGTCGCTCGTCTGCGTCGACGAAGCCGGCCTGCTGCAAGGCGTCGAGCGCCTGCTCGGGCAGAAGATCGCTCGAATTCCCATTCGAGGCTACGAGCCTGATCCCACGATCAAGGCCGTGCCCATATTGAACGGCCGTGGCCGCGGCGCGCCACGGGGCCCGAAGCCTTTCGCCCGGAACCACCCGCCACCGCGCGGGCGGTCGGGACGATCCGGCAACGGAGGGTCGCGCGCGCGTTCCCTGCCGAATTAGCCGCAACGAATTGGCCGATGTGGCCAATCGCAGACGGGCCATTTGTGGATTTGGTTGCCCGACTGCGCGTTCGCTATTAAACCACTTTTTCTAATGAGTACGTGTATGAATATCTATGTTGGAAACCTGGCTTACAGCGTGACTGAGGAAGATCTCCGCAATGCATTTGCAGAGTTCGGAACGGTCGCCAGCGCCAGCCTGATCATGGACAAGTTCTCGGGTCAGTGAAAGGGCTTCGGCTTCGTCGAAATGCCCAACAACTCCGAGGCAGATGCAACCATCAAAGCGCTCAACGTGAGCTCGCTTGGCGCACGCAACATGAAGGTGAACGAAGCCAAGCCTCGCGAGCAGCGTCCTGCCCGCGGCGGCGGTTCGAGGTATTGATGACTGCGGGGCGGATCGCCTGACAACATCCGGCCCCTCCCCGGCAACGGGGAGGGGCCTTTTTATTGGGACGGCTCCAGATCGCCGGCCCTTACCACGCCGCAACCGTGCGGCCGCCATCCACTCGGTGCCGGTGTCAGCCCTCGATCGGGCGCAACGAGACGGCGCCGCCGTAACGCAGATGCGGACACGTCTCCGCGATCGACGCCGCGTCGTCGAGGTCCTCCGCGGCGATGACGAAATAGCCCGCCAGCACGCCCTGCTCACCGGTCGGGACGGCATCCCGCCGCTCACCGCCGGGCGCGAGGAGCAAACCTTCCTCCGCGAGTTTCCTGCCCGTGACGTACTGTCCGGTTGCGGCGATGTCCCGCGCCCATTGCGAGTACTCGGCCACCCGTTCCTCCATTCCGCCCGGCTCCGGCCACTGGTAGGACGCATCCTCGTACAGAAGCAGCGCGTATTCGTTGCGCCCTTCGCCCTGAACGTCTGCCGGCGCGCCACCGAAACGCTGCCCCACGGCCAGCCCGGCCACCAGCGCCGCCAGCGCAACGCCGGCGGTGATTGCGTAATGGATTCTCATGTTTGCAGCTCCTCGGGTTCGGATGAGTTTTCGATCTTTCAGCGTGCGCACGATGCGTTCCTCCAGATCCGCAGCCGGCAACGGAGCCCGGCGGAGCTCATTGAGGCGGCGCGGCTGCCGCGTGCTCATGATCCTTTCCCTCCATTGACGGCGGGCAGCGCCGAAATCTCGAGTCGCTGCCGGAGCGCCCGGCGCGCGCGCGCGAGCTGACTCTTGGACGTGCCCGGCACGATGCCGAGCGCCCGCGCGATCTCGGCATGCGTAAAACCTTCGATGTCGTGCAGCACCAGCACCTCACGAAAACCCGGCGACAGCGCGCTCAGCGCACGCTCGACATCGAGCGTCGGATAAGACCCGGTCTCGACCTCCGGCTCCTCGGACACGGTCTCGACCGGCAGCGCCACGACGTCTGCGTGCGCGCGCCAGCTCTCGCGGCAGCAGCGGACGAGGATTCCCGTCAGCCAGGTGCGCAACGTCGAGCGCCATTTGAATTCCGCCATGCGCGCGGCCGCGCGACACCACGTCTCCTGCACCATGTCTTCCGCCTGCCCCTCGCCCACGAGGCGCCAGGCCATGCGGTACAAAGCCGGCCCGTGACGGCGATACAGCGTGCGAAACTCGGCCTCACCGCGATCGCGCAGGTAGGCCTGCACGAGCGCCCGGTCGGCGGGATCGTGATCGGGTGGGTCAGCGTCTCGATTGCTCATATCCGGCTCATTCGGACCGGCAGCGCGTGCCTGCATGTCGAGTGAGTGCGCATCACGGCGGAAAAGGTTGCAAGCTCGCGGCCGAGATCGAGACCTGCCGGCGCTGCGGCGGGCGCCTTCGGGTCATCGCCGGCAGATCCCGCCGTCATCGAACGGATTCTCAATCACCTCGGCCGCAGCGCCGAGTCTCCCCATCCCGCTCATCCGACCCGGGCGCCGCCGCAGCGTGAGCTTTCGATCTGATCGAGCCCAATATCGCCTCGCAACGGTTGTTGCAACGGGCGGTTTGGCTCGTGCACGTGCAGCACTCAGGCGCACGCCGCAATTTCCGGGCCCGGGACGCAGATTCGCATGGCGCGACCGAGCGCCTTGCACTCCGTAGCCCGCCCCTCGCGCTCACCTCCCTCCACAGCCGCTTCTCGAATCCGCCTCGCTCGCCGATGACCCGCCGCCGCAGGGTGTTTGAATCGCCTACTTGAGACCGGTCAGCGCACGCTGAGGCTTTCCATGTGGCGCTGGCCGCCTTGCAGGAACGCGGAATGAACGGCATGATCTGCATATCGGCGGATTACCTATAATGCCAAGCCGACGCCAGCAGCGCTCGAGGGGTCCCCTCCTTTCGGGCGATTTCATCCGCATCCCCGGCGCATCGACGCGCTGGGAGCGGTGTCGATGATTTCAAGAAACCAGCGCGGCTTCACCAAATGTCAGCGCTCGACGACGGTCTGCGCGGATCGTGATGCCGGCGGCGGACCGAAAGGGGGAACGATGATGATTCCGTACTCGTCGATCCTGATCGGAGGTTTCACCGTGCTCGCGGCCGGGCTATGGGCCTCGCCCGCCCTGTCGGCCCGGGTGGAGATCGTGCTTGACGCCTCGGGCTCGATGCGCGGCTCGGCCGGTGAGCTGAACAAGATGGAGGCGGCGAAGCAGGCGGTGCGGACGACGGTCGAGGCACTCGACAGCAGTGCAGTCGTGGCGCTGCGCCTCTACGGTCACCGGTTGCCGTCCGAACCGCAAGAGGAGAGCTGCCGGGACACGGAGCTGGTGATCCCGTTCGGCCCGCTGGACCGGCAGCGCTTCATTGCTGCAGTCGAGGCGGCCAAGCCGCTCGGTCAGACGCCGATCGCACGCTCGCTCGAGCAAGCGGCCGCGGATTTCGGCGAGCTGGGCGATGAGCCGGCTGCGGTCATCCTGGTCTCCGACGGGGAGGAAAGCTGCGACGGCGACCCGGCAGCGGTCGCCTGCGCCTTCGCCGAGCGGGGGCTCGATCTCACCGTGCACACGGTCGGCTTCGATGTCGACGCCGCGGCGCGCACCCAGCTCCAGGCGATCGCCGATTGCACGGGAGGCGAATACCGTGATGCCAAAGATTCCGGCGAGCTCGCCGAGTCGCTGCGCCAGCTTACCCAGGCGGAGCTGCTCATCGACAAGGAACGGGAGGCGCAGGGGCAGGAGATTCGCGGCGGCAACGGCTTCGCCAGCGCCGTCCCCATCACCCCGGGGATGTACCGCCTCGACCACCATCAGCGCCCGAAGGAATACGACTATTTCTCCATCGAAGTGACTCCGGGGCACGTTCTCCGGGTCACCCAAGTGGCCTACGAAGTGGGGGTGCACGTCAGCGGCGACCAATTCACCGAGAACAAACATCAATCGGGGGCCGGCATTGCCATCCACGGACCCGATCAGGGGCGGATCGGTTCGAGCCAAGGCATCAAGGCCGGCGATGTGGCGACGGGCGGAGCGGCAGTCACCTTCGGGCAAGGAGGCACCTACTATGTGCTCGTGGGCCAGGAGATTCCGTCCGTCGGAGGCATACATAAGAATTCACCGATCACCGTCGAGATCGTCGACCAGACCGACGCGGGAGGAGGCACCGATGCGGGCGACAGCGATCGCGAGGCGGTCGCGATCGAGCCCGGCGAGCACCGGGCGTGGTTGCAGGCCGGCGACAAGAGGGACGTATTCAGCTTTGCCGCCGAACCCGGCGCGACTTACAACCTGCGCGTGCGGCCCGAGGCCGATAAGCCGGTTTTCGAGATGCTCGTTCGTGACGAGGACGGGGTCGACCTGGCAAAAGGGAAAGCTCCGAACAAGGGCGCGGCGGTTCGCATCGAAGCCCTCGAGGTCGAGCGCGCAGGGCCGGTGTTCATCTATGTGCGCGATACCAACTACGAACGCACGGTGACGCCTTACAGCCTCGAGCTCAGCGCCGAGGGGAACTAGCCCACACTAAATGGCGCTTGCCCCGGATTCCTCGTTCGGCCGGTTTCGCATTCTGCGCCGACTCGGCGCGGGAGCGATGGGCGAGGTCTACCTCGCCGAAGACTCACAGATCGAGCGCCGCGTCGCCATCAAGACAGTGCGCGTCGGGCCGGATGCGCAGGTGCCCGCGGAGGATCTCCGGGCGCGCCTCGCCCGCGAGGCGAAAGCGGCCGGGCAATTCGTGCATCCCCATGTCGTCACCCTGTTCGATGCCGGAGAGATCGAAGGGACTTTCTTCCTCGCTTTCGAATACGTTGAGGGTTCCGACCTGGCGGCCCGCCTGCGTCGCCCGCCATCCCTGACGCTCGCCGAGTCTGTCCGCATCATCCGTGAGGCCGCCTCGGGCCTCGCCGCGGCCCACCGGCGCGGGATCGTGCATCGCGATATCAAACCCGCGAATCTGCTGCTTACCGATGAAGGCGCGGTCAAGATCAGCGACTTCGGCATCGCCAAGCTAGCCGGCGCCGCAACGAAGCTGACGCAGTCCGGCTCGATGATCGGCACGCCGCAGTACCTGTCGCCGGAACAGATCCGGGGCGAAACCCTTGACGGGAGAAGCGACCTGTTCTCGCTGGGCGTGATGCTCTATGAGCTGCTTGCCGGCCGGCCCCCGTTCGCGGGCGAGACGCTCTCGACGCTCGTCTTCCAGGTTCTGTCCGACGAGCCGCGTCCCATTCTCGAGATCGCCCCCCATGTGCCGCAGCCGCTCGCCACAGTGGTATCGCGGCTGCTCGCCAAGGAGCGCGACGAGCGGTTTGCAAGCGCCGACGAGCTTGCCGGCGAGCTCGCGCGAATCGAGCAGCAGTTCGATCTCAGCGATCCGCGCGCCACGGTATCACGTCCGGACGGCATTTCTTCTGCGACAGTTTCGGGAGCTTTCGATTCCACCGTTCTCGGTGCAGGAGGCGTCACGCGTTCAGGCGACCCTTTCCCGGCCGGACGAGGTCGACGGCTGGCCTCGCTTACCGCGGTGCTCCTCATCGTCGGGGTCACTGTGGCTGGAGTTTTCCTGTGGTCGAACTATACGGGTGATGAATCTCCGGCCTCCTCCGCGGACACGATGGTGACGCCCGAGGCCGAGGAGAGCGAATCGTCCGTCGGACCGGATCCAGGCGCGACCAGCTCGATCGAGCAGAATAACTCGGCGGCCGCGGTCGTGGAGAAGCCCACGGAAACGTCCGACGTCGTCCCTGAGTTCGATCCACCCGAGACCGAGGAGGCCACGCCTCCGCATCGACTCGTCGGCCGCGCGCTCATTTTCACGGTCGCGCCGCCGGACGCCGCCCGCCGGGCGGTGGTCAAGGTCGATGAGCTGGTACGGGGGCCGGCGGCGGGCTCGCTGGTCAGCCTGCAACCCGGGTTGCACCGGATAGAGATCGTTGCCGAAGGTTTTGCACCCGTCGCCATGCTCGTCGAATCTCGCACCGAGATCGACTCACCGAGCCGCCTCACAGTGGCGATGGATGCAATGTAAGATGCGCAGGAAACGCGCTTTCGTCAGCCACTCCTCTGAATTCAGCGACTCTGGCACAGCAACTTTTGGCTAAGAAAAGAAAGAGCCGAGGCCTGTTGGTCGCGTGGGCCCTCTTCTACGCCTACATGATCGGCGTTCCGCTCCTGTTCGGCTACTTGCACGGGGGAGAATCGCGTTCGCTTCCTGCTGTGGCCTTCTACCTGTACTTCCTCCCTATGCTCGCCTTCATCGGCGTTATCAGCGTCGTCACAGGGTACGTCCGGCTGAGACGGTTTCGCGTTAGCCGAAGCAGTGAGCCAATAGGCTTCTGGACGCTGGTCTCTCTCGTCTGGTTCTCAGCCGCCTCGCTGGCAATCATGTCCGTTGTCAGTTTCGCCCGATAACCTTCGACCCGAGCGAGGAGGCGTCGATCGATACGCTGCTCGGGCACTCGATCACCTATCGGATCGCGTCATCGAACGGATTCTCAATCACCTCGGCCGCAGGGTGTTGGAATTGCCTATACTTAGGCGCTGATCTTGAAGGCGCTGCGATCCGGGAGGGTAATAAAGCGCCATGATCCTGCGCCGCGTCATCGCGCATTTCAGAAAGCAGGAATGGACCGCCATCGCGATCGACTTCCGGTCGGCACGATATCCTCACGGATCGACTCACCTGGGTGTGGCGAGTTAAACATTCGTCCCATGATCCTCAGTCTCTCAGTGATAGTCTCGATAGTCGACGAGTACGGCTGTCTTCGCTCTCGAAGCTGAAAATCAATCTTCCGTTCCCCGTCACCCATACTGCCCAATGCCCTGCCCGATCGCCCCGCAATGGGCGCAGCTTCCAGCCTGGCACGTTCATGTCCCGGGGACGGCGTGCTACATCCACCTATGGCGCGTGCGCGAGGGAGCGCCCAGGTACGGGCGCTTGCTAACCAGTCGCCTCCCCGCCGCGTCGAATGAAAAGGCGGCTGGTGGTCGCCGGACAATATCCACGAACGGAGGAAGCGTCATGTCGGTTGTCTGTCCCATGCTCATGCTGGTTCTGCTGGCGGAGCCGGTGCCGACAGCCCCACCTGAAACGGTGGGTATTTCGAGTCAGAGGCTCGTTCGCTTAAAGGCGATGATGCAGTCCGAGGTCGACAGGGGCCACATCGGCAGTGCGATTGCACTGGTAGCGCGTCAGGGCAAAATCGTCTTCCTGGAAGCGGTCGGTGAACATGCTCCGGGGGTGGCCATCACCCCGAGCGCAATCGTTCGACTCGCATCAAGCGCAAAGTCCTTCACGGCGGCGGCGACGATGGTCCTTTACGAAGAAGGAAGGCTGCGGCTCGACGATCCCGTCGCAGACTACATTCCTGCCTGGGCTGACGCGAAAGTCACCGTCACCGACGCGGCCTCGGGCGTCGCAACGTTGGTGGAGCCGTCCCGCCCGGTTACGATCCGCGATCTGCTGACTCACGAATCCGGCATCGATGTGGCCAGCGACGCCTTTGAACAGGCCTGGAGCGCAACCGAGGCCAGAACCACCGCCCGTGACTTGGCCGAGCGGATGGCGCGGATCCCGATGGTGGCCCATCCCGGAACCCGCTGGGACTACGGCTCCTATGGATCGAACTACGAGATCCTCGCGGCCGTCCTTGAGCAAGCCAGCGGAATGACCCTGGAAGTCCTGTTCGAGGAAAAGCTCTTCAAGCCGCTCGGCATGGAGGACAGCTACTTCTTCGTACCAGACGGCAAGGTGCAGCGGCTCTCGGCCATTTACCAGATGCGTGATGGGCAGCTGTCCATCAAGCGGCCCGCGGGAGAAGAATCCGAGCGCAGCACGTTCCTGTCCGGAGGCGGTGGCGTGCGCTCGACAATTGCGGATTTCCATCGGTTCTGCCAGATGCTGCTCAATGGCGGTGTATTTGACGATGTGCGCATCCTGAGCCCGAAGTCGGTGCAGATGATGATGACCGACCACGCCGGTCCCGATCTGCAGCCATTTGGCAATGCGGAGTACGGATGGGGCTTCGGCGCGACGGTGCGGCGACAGGTCAAGGACGGCGACATCGGCACTGCAGGAACGTACGCCTGGAATGGCGGAACCGGAACGGCATTCTGGATCGATCCGAAGGAAGATCTGATCGGCATCATGTTCGCGCCATACTGGCCGCCCGCGCACTATGAGCTGCGCAAGAAGTTCGAGGTGGGGATGTATCAGGCGGTCGTTTCCATTAGATAGTCCCCGCTGGCTTGGGAATGACGGAGTTGCGCGAGTTGCGGCAATTGCGCGACGAAAACAGTCGGCTGAAACGACTGGTTGCCGATCTGACGCTGGACAAGCACATTCTCGGCGAGGTGGTCCAAAAAAAGCTCTGAAGCCGACACAGCGTCGTCAGCTGGCCGGCTGGATCCAACAGCGCTATCGACCAAGCGTTTCGCGGGCTTGCCTCCTGGCTCAATTCTCGCGGGCCGCCTGGTACCGACGCAGTACGGCCGCCGACCAGAGTGCACTGATCCGGCGGATCCGGTCGCGCATGGCTCGCGGGCACCCTGCGAACCTGGCGGGGGCCGAGAAGGCACGCTGCGAATCGCTGCGGCGGCGGCATGTAGCGCGCTGGGCCATCGATCAGCCGATCAGGATTTGGCCAAGGCCGGATTCGACGAAAGGCGCCGTGAGGGCCTGGCAGCCAGCCTGAGGAGCAGTCGAAGGCGACGGACCGGAAATCAGGAATCCCGCGCAAGGATCAGGAACGGCAGGCGCGGGACAGGTGGGAATAAAAATACCCGCAGGGCGTATATTCGGGCAGATGCGGGAAAGCACATGGTTGATGACCTCCACGCCCATATTTTGAGCCTCAGACGCTACGCCTACGTGCTCTGCCGCAATCACACAGACGCGGACGATCTCGTTCAGGAAACTCTGCTGAAGGCGATCGCGGCTGCCCGAACCTATCGGCCGGACAGGGATCTGCGAGCCTGGCTTTTCAGCATTCTGCACAACACCTTCCTGTCGCACAGGCGCCAATATGCGCGACGGGCGCGTGCCGCGACCTTCCTCAAGGCCAGTCTCCAGGACGCCAACACGTTGCCCGGTCAGGAGAAGTACGTCGAGGCCCAGCATACCCTGCGCATGCTGAGCCGGTTGACGCCGGACCAGCAGTCGGCTCTGATCCTCGTCGCCGCCGAAGGCTTACCCTATGAGGAGGCCGCGAAAATTCTGGATATCCCGATTGGAACCCTCATGTCTCGCCTGGCGCGCGGCCGGGAAAAGCTCCGACAACTGGTCGGCGACGACGGGCCCAACCGACTCAAAGCCGTGAAATGAATTATGGATAAAGAAGAGCCTTTGGAATTCGAGCTCCATTGTTACGTCGACGGGGTCCTCGACGATGAAGCGATGGCCCGGATGGAGAATTGCATTCGCAAGCATCCGGAGATGGCAGCGAAAGTCCGCGATTACCTTCAACAGAAAGACGACATTCGATCCTTTGCGCGCGCGGCCACGGCGACGGGCCCCTCCGCCGCGATCAATACGCTTGAGCGGCAGCTCGCTCGCCGTCTCAAGCGCAATGCGCTCTACTGGTGGCGACGGGTGGGGGTCATTGCGGCATTGGTCGTTGTGGGATGGCTCGGGCACGTCGTGTATGTCCCTCTCGTAGAGGGTCCGGAATTTACGAACGAGATTCTACAAGCGCATATCCTGACTTCCGGCTTTCCCGACGAGATGCTGCCGATTTCCGAGGAGCGCATCGGCAAGCTGTTTGCGCGCATCGGTGAGATAGAACACTTGCCGGATTTGAGATCACTGGGATTTCAGCCCGCCGGCGCGCAGCTTTTGCCGAGCGATGAAGGAATCGTGCTGCACGTGCCCTATCGTGACGCCGCGGGCACCACGATCTCCTACTTTCTCTTTCATGATCGGCACAAGGCGGAAGTTCCGCTGCATCTTCTGCACAGGGAGGGATTCACCATCGCCTATTGGCAGCATGATTATTCCCGATACGCGCTCGCAGCCCAGCTGTCGGATGAGCAAACCGCCCGTATTGCCGAATTCGTCGAATCGGCGCCCGATATTTTTTGAGCGCAGGCGGGACTAATACCGTCCCTCCCGGCGTAAATGTTCCATGCGGATGCCGGCCGTCTGAATGGCGGCCCGGAACGATACGCCGGGAGAAAAGATGGTTTATCGCGGACTGGCGGGTTGCCTGCTTCTACTATTCGCCACCATCTCAGCACTGGCTTCAACGACACAATGGCTCAGCGGGAACGAGCTGGGTCGTTACTGCGGCGCCTACCTGGCTGACGCGGAAAGCGACGACGGCGCCGTCTGCATTGCCTTCTTGCAAGGCTTCCTGGCCGGCGCGGACACCGACGGCTTTTCCGTGCCCGCTGCCGAGACCTTCGCCGAGCGCGCCGCCCGGACCCGTCTCGGCGACGCCCATTTGCGGCGCCTCCGCAAATCGACTCACCCCGGATATTGCGTCGGCAAGGAAATCGACGCTGCCGCCATGGCCGAGAAGATCACCGCTTACCTCGAAGATCAGCTGAATGCCGACGACCTGACAGCCAGCGAGCTGGTTCACAGAACGCTGGCCCACCACTTCCCTTGTGACGAGTAGAGCCGGGGCCTGTGAGCGGATCATGGCTCGTCGCGGCCGCCTTGCTTATGCCCTTCGCCGGAGCGCTTGCCGTGCTGATGGCGCGACGCTGGCCGAACTGGCGCGAAGCGGCTTCGCTGATGTCCGCGGCCATGCTGTTCGGGCTCATTGCGTCGCTGGTGCCCGAAGTGATGCGAGGAGAGCGTCCGACGGTCTTCGCGCTGGAAATACTGCCCGGCATCGGCATCCATTTCCAGGCGGAACCGCTCGGGATCGCGTTTGCGTTGCTGGTTTCGTTCCTGTGGTTCGTGACGGTCGTGTATGCGATCGGCTACCTGCGCGCCCATGGCGAGCAGCACCAGACCCGGTTCTACGCATTTTTCGCGCTGGCGATTGCCGCAACCATCGGCGCGGCGCTGGCTGCCAATCTGCTGACGCTCTACCTGTTCTACGAGGCACTGACCCTCGCGACCTATCCGCTCGTCACTCACGGCGGCGCGGAGAAGGATCGCGCGGGCGGGCGCACCTACCTCTTGATCCTGCTCGGGACATCCCTGACTTTCCTGCTGCTTGCCTTGGCTTGGACGTATTCCATCGCAGGCACCCTGTCGTTTGTCGATGGAGGACTGTTCCTGGACGGCGGCACGCTCCGAACGGGGCTGACACCGGGATTGCTGGCGGTGCTTTACGCGCTGTTCCTGTTCGGTACCGGCAAGGCGGCGCTGATGCCATTTCACCGCTGGTTGCCCGCGGCGATGGTGGCGCCGACGCCGGTCTCGGCGCTGCTGCACGCGGTCGCGGTCGTAAAGCTCGGCGTATTCACCATCCTCAAGATAACCGTGTACACGTTCGGCGTCGACGCGCTGACACAATTCGATGCCACCGAGCTCATGCAGTACGTCGCGGCGGCGACGCTTTTGATCGCCGCGGTGCTGGCGATGCGCCAGGACAATCTGAAGCGGCGCCTGGCGTATTCGACGATCAGCCAGCTCGCTTACATCGTACTGGCCGCGACGCTGGCGAACCGCTTGTCGCTGCTGGCGGGCGGCATGCACATCGTCGCCCATGCATTTGCCAAGATCACGCTTTTCTTCTGCGCCGGCGCGATCATGATTTCGCTGCATAAGACCACCGTGACCGAGCTGCGCGGGGTCGGTCGCCTCATGCCCATCACATTGAGCGCGTGGATCGTCGCCAGCCTGTGCGTCATCGGACTGCCGCTGACCGGCGGCTTCTGGGGCAAGTGGTATCTGGCACACGGCGCGCTGGCCGCGGGCGAGCCAATGATGATGGCCATCGTGCTGCTTGGCTCGCTCCTGGCGATGGGCTATCTGCTGCCACCCGGGATACGCGCGTTCTACACGGCACCCCAGGAAGATCCGGCGCCTCCGCGCGCGCCGCGGCCGGAGGCCCCGTGGCCCTCGCTGTTGGCGCTCACATCGACCGCGGCGCTGAGCGTGTTGCTGTTCTTCGCCGCACAGCCCGTCTTTCGGCTGCTGGAAGGATTCGCCGGCTGATATGAATACTTCCACTGAGCACGATCCGCACCGCGAGCCCTCTCGTCGGCCGCCTTTCTGGGTGAGCCCTGCGGGCGCGCGGATCGCGTTGATTGCGCTGCACGTCGCCGCACTTGCCGCTGTGCTGGCCGAGTACCTTTATCCATTTTCGTACGACGCTCACGGCGTCGAGCGGATCTCTGCCCTCGACTTCACGGCATCGTACGCGCTGTACGGTTTCGCTGCGTGCGTCATCCTGGTGCTGCTCGGTCGCGTCCTGCGCTCGGTCGTCATGCGCGGCGAAGATTATTACGATGGCGGCCGCTGATGCGCACTGACGCTTTTCCATTGCTGTTGGACTGGGCTGCTGCCGTGGCGCTGCCGCCCGCTTTCATATTCTTTGCCGCCGCGATCGTCACGGCGCTGCTGCGCGGCGAGCGTCGTCGCGCACAGCAGGTGGTGCTGTTGCTGACGCCGCTTATCGGGCTGTTGAACCTGATCACCCTCGAAGCCGGCTCCGGCTGGGTCTGGAAGGTGCTGGACTTCGAGTTCGTGCAATTGCGCGTGGACCGCCTGAGCATGCTGTTCGGGTTTTTGTTCCACGTCGGTGCGTTCATCGGAATCCTTTACTCGCTCCGGGTCCGTGACACCGCGCAGCATGCCGCGGCTCTGGTTTACGTGGGCAGCGCGCTGGGAGCGGTATTTGCCGGCGACCTCATCACGCTGTTTTTCTATTGGGAGGGCATGGCGATCTCATCCGCCTTCCTGGTTTGGGCCCGGCGCACTCCGGAATCGAACGGCGCCGGGTTCCGTTACCTGGCATTGCACCTGCTTTCCGGCCTGCTGCTGCTGGCGGGGGCGCTGATCCATTACCAAGCGACCGGCCGCATCGCGTTCGAGTTCGTCGGTGTGGAGGGTATTGCCGGCTGGCTCATCCTTGCCGCCTTCGGCATCAAGTGCGGGTTTCCGCTGGTCCACAATTGGATAACCGACGCTTATCCGCAATCCACGCCCACCGGCACGGTGTTCCTCAGCATGTTCACGACGAAGGTAGCGGTCTACGCCCTCGCCCGCGGCTTTCCTGGAACCGAGCTGCTGATCGTAATCGGTACCGTGATGGCAGTGTTCCCGATTTTCTATGCGGTCATCGAGAACGATCTTCGCAGGGTGTTGGGCTACAGCATGATCAATCAGATCGGCTTCATGGTGGTGGGAGTCGGCATCGGAAGCGAGCTCGCGCTGAACGGCGCCGTGGCCCACGCATTCAACGAGGTGCTGTTCAAGGGTCTGCTGTTCATGAGCATGGGTGCCGTGTTGCTGCGCGTTCGCCACGTGCGGGGCAGCGACCTGGGCGGTCTCTATAGATCCATGCCGCTGACCGCAGTCTTCTGTGTCATCGGTGCGGCGTCGATTTCGGCGTTTCCCTTGTTCAGCGGCTTCGTGTCGAAGTCGATGATCATGGCAGCGATGATCGAGGAGGGGCACGTCTGGATGTGGCTCGCGCTGCTGTTCGCATCGGCGGGCGTATTTCATCATGCCGGCATAAAGATCCCGTACTTCGCCTTTTTCGGGCACGACGCCCGTATTCGCGCCACCGAGGCGCCGCGCAACATGCTGCTGGCGATGGCAATCGCAGCCGGATTGTGCGTATTTGTGGGCTCGTATCCCGCCGCGCTCTATCACCTGTTGCCGTGGGAGGTCGACTACCTGCCCTACACTTATCCGCATGTCCTCGCGCAGATGCAGTTACTGCTGTTCTCCGCGCTCGCATTCGCATGGCTCAAGCTCACGGGCATTTATCCGCCGGAGCTGCGCTCCGTGAACCTCGACGCCGACTGGCTCTACCGCCGGTTCGGCATGCGGTTCGCGGAGGCAATCGAGCAGACGACTGCCCGCATATCGGGCGCTGTCGGCGCATCGCTTCGCGCAGCGCTGCGCCCGCTCGCGCATCGCCTGCTGGGTCCACGGAGCCTGCTCGTTCGTCCCCTGGGGACCGGAAATGCCGCGCTCTGGTCGAGCGTGCTGCTTACCGGATATCTCCTGCTTTATTTCGTCGCTAACTCGTGAGCGCTCGATGAAGGAGCGAACCATGCACGTCATCCTTGCCGCGGTGATATTCGCAGCGACCTGGCTGCTGTGGTCCGGCCACTATTCACCACTCTTGCTGGGTCTCGGTGCCGGGTCCTGCCTGCTCGTGCTGTGTCTGGCCGGACGCACCGGTTTCTTCGATCTCCAAACGGATGTTCTGCGGATCGGGTCCCGGCTGCCTCGCTTTTGGTGCTGGCTCCTGAAGGAGATCGCCCGCGCCAATTTCGCCGTCGCGCGAATCGTCCTGAGTCGCCACATGCCGATCGAGCCTACCGTTGTCGTGATCGATGCAAGGCACCTCCCGCCGGTCAGCCTGGTCACCCTCGCCAATGCCATCACGCTGACTCCGGGCACGCTGTCGCTGGACGTCGATCGGGGACAGATCGAGGTGCACTGTCTGACACGCGACGCGGCCGACGATTTGCGCGGCGGCGAAATGATTCGGCGCGCCACGGCCCTGGCTGAGTCTTGAGCGCATGTACTATGCGGCCACCACGGCAATCCTCGTCACCATGGCGCTCGCCCTGGTGCGGGCGCTGCTGGGACCCTCCGTTTACGACCGCGGCCTCGCCATGAACATGTTCGGCACCAAGACCGTGCTGCTGCTATCCGTGGTGGCACACTTGTACGGACGTCCGGATTTCCTCGATCTGGCACTCGCCTACGCGCTGATCAATTTCATCGGTGTTCTTGCCGTCCTCCAGTTCGTTCAGAACTACGCGCTCCGTCATCGCGACAGCGACGGGGGGTGCTGATCGTGGAGCTGGTGCTCGACATCGTGAGCTGGGTGCTGCTGATCGGTGGCAGCGGATTCGTATTCATCGGGGGTGTGGGCGCTCTTCGCATGCCCGATATCTACACGCGCGCGCATGCCGCCAGCCTCACCGACACAATGGGCACGATCCTGGTGCTGCTCGGCATCATCCTGCAGGCGGGCTGGTCCCTCGCGGCGGTCAAGCTCGTCGCCATCATGCTCTTGCTGCTGCTGACAAGCCCGACCGCTGCCTATGCTCTTGCCAACGCCGCGCGGCTGTCCGGAGTCCGGCCCGGTGCGTTTCCTCCTGCTGCGAAGGAACTGTAGCCCGATGGTCACGCTGTTCGGCGTTTTTCTGCTCACGATGCTGGTCATCACGGCGCTCGGGATCGTGCGTGCCCGAAATCTGTTTGCCGCAGTGATGCTGACGGGCATCTTCAGCCTGCAGATGGCGGCGATCTTTTTCATCCTCGATGCGGCGGACGTGGCGCTGACCGAGGCCGCCGTGGGTGCAGGGATCGCCACTGTTTTGTTCCTCGGCGCGCTTGCGCTCACCGATGACCGGGAGCGAGGCGGGACCGGCCGGCGCTGGCTGTCGATCGCCGTAATTACGAGCGCCACGCTGATGGTGATCTACACCACCTTCGACAATCCCCGGCTCGGCGATTCGAACGCGCCGGTGCATCGGCACGTTGCGCCGTGGTACCTCGAGGAGACGCCACGGCTCATTGATGTGCCGAACGTGGTGACGGCGATTCTCGCCAGTTTTCGCGGCTACGACACGCTCGGCGAGCTGTTCGTCATATTCACGGCGGGCATCGGCGTGATGTTCATTCTGGCGACACCGTCGCGGCGGGATTCTGCCTCCGTGCTTCCTTCCGCGGACGCCCAGGGCTTGCGTCACCATCTCATTCCGCGTGTCGTGGGCGGCCTGCTCGTTCCCTTCATCGTGCTGTTTGGGCTCTACGTCCAGTTCCATGCCGACTTCGGACCGGGCGGCGGATTTCAAGCCGGGGCCCTGATCGCGACGGGACTCATCCTCTACGCGCTGCTGGAAGGGGAGGGAGCCGCGCTGCGCGCGGTTTCGATCCGCGTGTTCGCCGTAATGGTCGCGGGCGGCACGCTGCTGTTCGGGGCCGTCGGCGTCGCCGGCATGGCGCTCGGCGGGAACTTTCTCGACTACTCAGTGCTCTCGTCCAACCCTATTACAGGCCAACATATCGGCATCCTGCTGATCGAGCTCGGCGTTGGCCTTACGGTGGCGGGAGTTCTGCTGTCCATATTTCACGCGTTTGCCGCACGTGAGCAGCGCCGCTGATGGAATTGCTCGGCCTCTACAATTACTGGGTTTTCGCGGTGCTTCTGATGACCGGCATGTATGCGGTCATCGCGAAAGCGAACTTCATGAAGAAGCTTCTCGGCATGTCCATCTTCCAGTCCGCAGTATTTCTCCTCTACATCACGATGGACAAAGTGGACGGAGGCACGGCACCCATTATTCAAGCGGACGTGGCGGGACAGATCTATTCCAACCCGTTGCCGCAGGTCCTGATTCTCACGGCAATAGTCGTCGCGATCGCCACTCTCGCGCTCGGTCTCGCACTCGTCGTGCGAATCAGCGAGACCTACGGCAGCATAGAAGAAGACGAGACGCTGGAAATGGACCGGGAGTGAACGCACTCGCCCCCCATCTGCCCGCCCTCCAGGTGGTCGTGCCGCTCTTGGCTGCCCCGTTGGTCGCACTCCTGCGTGAACGCAGCCTGGCGTGGGCGGCGGCCACGGCGACATCGCTATGCGCTTTTGCGCTGGCCGTTTCCCTCGCCGCGGCAGTACGCGCCGACGGTCCGCTCAGCTATGCCGTGGGATCCTGGCCGGCGCCCTATGGCATCGAGTTGATCGTCGATGCGTTCACAGTCCTGTTGCTGCTGATCGTAACCGGGGCATCCAGCTGCGCGCTCCTAATCGCACGGACGAGTCTCGATCGCGAGGTCCGCAAGGACAGTCAGCACCTTTTCTACACGGCGTGGCTGCTGGCGCTGGCGGGCCTGCTCGGTATCGTGGTCTCCGGAGACGCATTCAACATCTTCGTTTTCATGGAGATCTCTTCGCTCGCGACTTATGTGCTCATCGCCGGCGGTCCCCGCCGCCAAGCGCTCACGGCCGTATTCAAGTACCTGATCATGGGCACGATCGGTGCGACGTTCTACCTGATCGGCGTCGGCCTGGTTTACATGATGACCGGCACCCTCAATCTCGCGGACATGGCGGCGCGCCTCCGGGAAGTCTCGGACCTGAAGCCGATTCTGCTGGCCGGCGGCTTCATCACCATCGGCCTCGCCCTCAAGGCCGCGGTTTTCCCGCTGCACGGATGGCTGCCGAACGCTTACGCATTTGCGCCCCACGCCGTGACGGTTTTCATTGCCGCATGCTCGACCAAGGTCGCGCTCTATGTGCTGTTCCGGTTTGACTTCTTCGTCTTTCAGGGCAACCTGCCCGGTCATGACACCCAGTTCACGGGGTTCATCCTGACGCTTGCGGTAATCGCAATGCTGGTCGCGTCGGGCATCGCCCTCGTCGAGCGTGATCCGAAACGGTTGCTGGCCTACTCGTCGGTTGCACATGTCGGCTACATTCTGCTGGGCGCCAGTCTCGGCTCCGTGACCGGGCTCACCGGAGGCATCCTGCACATGTTCAATCACGCGCTTGCCAAGGGCACGCTTTTTCTCGCTGTAGCGTGTCTCGGCACCGCAGGCGCCGTTCTTTCGCTCGAGCACCTGTCGGGCGCCGCGCGCCGCATGCCGCTCACCATGGCGGGATTCGTGCTGGCGGGCTTGAGCCTGATCGGAATCCCTGGCACCGCCGGCTTCATCGGCAAGTGGTATCTGGTGCTGGGAAGTCTGGAACTCGGTCCGGTCGGATTATGGCTGATAGCCCCCCTGCTGCTGAGCTCGCTTATGGCCGTCATGTACATCTGGCGCGTCGTCGAGGCCGCTTATTTCGGGCCGGCACGCGAATCGGACGGGCGCATAGAGGCGCCGCGCTGGATGCTCCTGGTGCTCTGGGGTGCCGTGCTCGCCAATTTCTACTTCGGATTGCAGCCCGGATTTCCACTCGGGCTGGCCGGCGACGCGGCCGCGTCGCTGCTTGCGCATTTACCGGCCGAGTGAACCGGCTCGGTAAGAGCCTTGGGCAACAAGTCGTCGGGGTGGATAAGCCCGCGCAGTTTTTTAATCGGCTGCGGCTGGACGCCGGGAGCAATTTTCTCCAGCGCACGCGCGCGCCTATCGCGACGGCACGACACACGTGATCTTCGAGCCCCTCGACTTCATTGCCCGGCTCGCGGCCCTGGTGCCGAAGCCGCGCGCGCACCTGACCCGCTACCACGGTGTCTTCGCACCCAACAGCCGGCTGCGGAGGCACATCACCCGGGCCGGCCAGGGGAAGCAGGGCCTGACACGCTGTCCTGAACCGCAGGCGGCTGAGGGACCGGCCGCACAGCGGCGCGCCTCGATGACCTGGGCCGAGCACTTCAAGCGGGTCTTTCGCATCGAGATCGAGGCCTGCCGGGCGACGACGGGCTCCGGCAGCGGTCGTTCACGGCCTACTGGGTTTCGCCTGCCGTCGAGCGCGCCTGGCGGCAGGCGATGGGCGAGCCGGATACGCAGAAGGTCGACTGATGCGCGCCGCCGCCTTTCCCGCATGTGTCCTCGGCTTGCTCGCGGCCTGCGCCTCGGCTGAGCCGGCGCCGGATTT
>DATLFD010000089.1:0-2249 GCA_035524935.1 Gammaproteobacteria bacterium
TACGTGCACGGCATCGGCAATAAACCCGCGCCGGACGTCCTGAAATGCCAGTGGGACAAGGCGCTGTTCGATTTCGATCTCGGCGAGCGCAGTCGCCTCGCCTACTGGGTCAGTCGAGCCTACTATCCGGAACCTTCGCCCGGATCGTGCGCCACCGGCGACCTGGTGAGCCCGGACGAGCTCGCCGGTCCCCCATCGCTCGGCGCACGCGCCTTCACCCTGGACGAGTCGATCGAGAGTCAGGTCAGTCAGATCACGACCGACAAGGCCGCGCAGCGCGCGCTCCTGGGCATCGCCCGCAAGCTCGATCGCGGGCCCAGCGCGGCCGTCACACAAGAGATTCGGGCGCGGGAAGTCCACGCAAAGATCACACCGTTCCCCAGGCCGGTTCGCGAGTGGCTGACGAGGCGGCTCACGGGCGCGCTGCTGCGGGACGTGAACGATCTGTTCTTCGTCGAGGAGCGGCGTGCCTCGATGCGTGAATCGTTCAGGTCGCGGCTCGCCGCCGGCGGCGGCCCGTTCATCGTCATCGGCCACAGTCAAGGTTCGATGATCGCCTACGATGTGCTGTGCGAGTTGAGCAGGGAGGATTCCGGTATCGACGTGGCGCTGTTCGTGACCATCGGCTCGCCGCTGGGCATTCAGGAGGTGCAGGATCAACTTAAGACGCATACGAAACAGAAAAAGCTCGCCGTGCCGGGCTGCGTGCGCCGTTGGCTGAACGTGGCTGATCTGCTCGACCCGGTCGCCTTCGACAAGCGTCTCGGGAGCGACTTCGCGGCGACCAACGGTGTGCGCGTCGAGGACGACGTGGAATGGAACCACGACAGTCCGCGGCATCCGCATTCCGGCACCGGCTACCTGCGCACGAAACCGGTGCGCCGCGCGGTCCGCGAGGCCGTCGACACGGCGCTCTTCCAGCCCGTCGCTCCGTTCATCATCGCCCGCGAGGTCGTCAGGGACCTGGAGAGCGCATCGGCGGAATTTCGGCACAAGGTGCTGATCGAGCTCAGCGATCCCGGCGAGTCGGAAGCGGTATCGCTCGACGTCGCGCGCCAGCGCGTGGTCGACGCCATCCTCGACCTGTCCGGCCGCGAGGAAGACGACGACGCGCTGTGCCTCGAGCCACTGCAGCGCTACGTGGCGGCGCACCTGTCGCGTGGCGAGACCGAGCGGCTCGCGAACCAGCTCGCGGCCCCCGGGGCGCCGGGCCGGGTCGTGCGCCGCGTCTGGCGCAACGGCTCGAAATGCGCGCTGCTCGGCAAGTCCGTGCATACGGTGCAGGCGTACCCGGCTCATGCGGCCTACATGGCGCTCGGCCATGACGTCAACTGGGGCGTGCTCGATTCGGGCATCGCGCCCGGGCATGCGCACTTCAAAACCCATTCGAACATCAAGGCGCAGTTCGATTGCACGAAACGCGGTCAGCCGAAAGAGGGCACTGCCGCGGACGAGCATGGCCACGGCACGCATGTCGCCGGCATCATCGCCGGGCAATTCACGCCGCGGAACGGTGAGCCGGTCACGGGCATTGCGCCGAAGGCCGGTCTCTACGTCTACAAGGTGCTCGATCGCGACGGCAATGGCGATGACGCCTGGATCATCAAGGCGCTCGACCATATCGCCGCGACCAACGAAAGGGCCGGGCGGCTCGCCATCCATGGCATCAACCTGTCGTTGGGCGGATCGTTCGATCAGAGTTCCTACGCCTGCGGGCATTCGCCCCTGTGCCGCGAGCTCAAACGGCTGTGGCGTCAGGGCGTGCTCGTGGTCATCGCTGCGGGCAACGAGGGTTTCATGACCCTCGAATCGAGCGACGGTCCCATCGAAGCGAACATGGACCTGTCGATCGGCGATCCGGCGAATCTCGAGGAGGCGCTCGCCGTGGGTTCCGTGCACAAGGAGAACCCCCACTCCTACGGCATCTCGTATTTCTCCTCGCGCGGCCCGACCGCCGACGGCCGGCAGAAGCCGGACTGTGTCGCGCCCGGCGAGCGCATCCTGTCATGCCGGCACGATTTCCCGGCCAACAGCAAGGACGTCAAAAAGCTCTACGTCGAGATGAGCGGCACGAGCATGGCCGCGCCGCATGTCACCGGCATCTGTGCGGCCTTCCTGTCCATCCGGCGGGAATTCATCGGCCAGCCGGACAAGGTGAAGGAGATTCTGCTGGCGAACTGCACCGACCTGGGCCGTGACCGGCCGATGCAGGGGGCCGGATTGCCGAACCTGGTGCGCATGCTGGTCAG
>DATLFD010000090.1:0-5917 GCA_035524935.1 Gammaproteobacteria bacterium
CCTGGCCTACTACTCGGCACAGGGTTTCATCGAGACCTCGCACAAAGTCTCGAACACGCACGAGATTCTCACCCGCATGGAGAACGTGTTCGCCTCCATGCAGACGGCGGTCGCGAGCCTGCGCGGCTACGTGATCACCGGCGACCCCGAATTCATCGAAGAGCGGGACCGCGCCTTGTCCGCGCTCGAATCCAGCGTGCAGGACATCAAGCTGCTGACCGCAGACGACGCCGCCCAGCAGGCCCGGCTGCGCGATCTCGAGCAGCGCCTTGCGACTCGGCGGCGGATTCTGGACGGTATTCTGGTCGCGCGCCAGGCCGAGGGATTCGACGCCGCGCGCGAGCTGATGCAGAGCGCGGCGGCGCGCGACGCCTCACAGGCATTGCGCACAAGCCTCAACGAAATCCAGATGACCGAGCGCGACAGCCTGCGCGAGTACACCGGCGAGGATCAGCGTCGCACGACCGTCATGCTCGGCACGTTCGCCGTGCTGCTCGTCCTGATGGCAGCGCTGCTCGGCGCGATCCTCGTGCGCATCCGGCACGACCTCGCCCGGCGCGAGGCGATGCAGCAGGATCTCGCCCGCAGCAACGCCTTCCTGGATTCCATCGTCGAGCACATCCCTATGATGGTCTTCATGAAGCGTGCCCACGACCTCAAATTCGTGCTGTTCAATCGCGCCGGCGAGTCGCTGACGGGGTTCAGCAGAGACGAGCTCCTCCACAAGAGCGATTCCGACTTTTTCCCGCCCGACGAGGCGGCGTCCTTCGTGGCCAGGGACCGCGAAGCGCTCGCCGGGCGCAAAGTCGTGGAAATAGCCGAGGAGCCGTTGCACACCCGGGACGGCTCAAAACGCATTCTGCACACGCGCAAGCTCGCCATCCGCAACGACTCGGGCGAGCCGCAGTTTCTCCTCGGCATCTCCGAGGACATCACCGAGCGCAAGGCCACGGAGAAGCGAATCCTCGAGCTCAACGAAAACCTGAAGCGGCAGACGGCGGAGCTCGAGGCCGCCAACAAGGAACTCGAGAGCTTCAGCTATTCAGTGTCGCACGATCTGCGCGCGCCGCTGCGCGCGGTCGACGGCTTCGCGCAGATGCTCGAAGAGGACTTCGGAGACCGGCTCGGCGGTGAGGGCCGCCGCTACATCGGCGTCATCCGCGACGGCAGCAGGCGGATGGGCAACCTGATCGACGATCTGCTGGCGCTGTCCCGCCTCGGACGGCAGCCGCTGGACAAACAGGAGATCGACATGGCTGCCCTGGCCCGTCGAACCATGGACGACATCGTCGCCGGCGAGCAGGGAATCACCGTCAGCGTGGACATAGGACCGCTGCCGCCGGCCCGGGGCGACAGCGTGCTTCTCGCGCAGGTCTGGAGCAATCTGTGCGGCAACGCCGTGAAATACAGCCGTCACGCGCCCGCACCCACCGTCATTATCTCGGGCAGCAATGCCGGGGCGGAAACCGTGTACTGCGTCACAGACAACGGCGTCGGCTTCGATATGAAATACGCGTCTAAGCTGTTCGGCGTTTTTCAGCGCCTGCACAGCGCCGAGGAGTTTCCAGGCACCGGCGTAGGCCTCGCCATCGTGCGCCGGGTGATTACGCGACACGGCGGGCGTGTCTGGGCCGAGTCCGCGCCCGGTGCCGGTGCGACCTTCTATTTCGCGTTGCCGATGGAACAGGCTTCATGAGTAATCCGGAACTCATCGAAATACTCCTCGCCGAGGACAACCCGCAGGATGCCGAGATGACCATTCGCGCGCTGCGTGGCGCGGGTCTGGCCGAGCATCTGTTATGGGTGCGGGACGGCGTCGGCGTGCTCGATTTCCTCTACCGCACGGGCGACTTCTCCGGGAAGCAGACCGCGCGTCCGAAGCTGATCCTCCTCGACCTCAAGATGCCGCGGCTCGACGGCATCGAGGTCCTGCGCACGATCAAGGGCGATCCGGGCACGAAATCCATTCCGGTCGTCATGTTGACCTCCAGTGCCGAGGAAAGCGATATCGCCAGGAGCTACGACCTCGGCGTCAACAGTTACGTCGTCAAGCCGGTCGATTTCCCGAAGCTGAACGATGAAGTTGCCAGCGCGGGTATCTATTGGTTGTTCATGAATCGCACACCGAAGCTCGCGTAGGGGGCACGGCCATGCTCAGCGGTCGTTCGGTCAAAATCCTGATCATCGAGGACTCGGCCAACGACGCCGAGCTCATCGCGAAGCAGGTCACCAAGGGCGGGATCGACTGCGCCTTCCACCGCGTCGAGACCGAAGAGGCGCTGCGCGGCGCGCTCGCCGAGTTCGATCCGGACATCGTGCTCTCCGATTTCAGCCTTCCGCAGTTCGACGGGCCCAGGGTGCTCGACGTCGTCGTCGCCGAGCGTCCCGACCTGCCGTTCATATTCGTTTCCGGCACCATCGGCGAGGTGCGGGCCATCGACGCCATGAAGCGCGGCGCGACGGACTACGTGCTAAAAACCAATCTCGCGCGGCTCGCGCCGGCGATCGACCGGGCCCTGCGGGAGGCTTCGGTGCGCAATGCCCGGCGCCAGGCGGAGGAGATGCTGCGCGACAACGAGCGTCGCCTCAGGGACATCGTCGAGACCTCCCAGGACTGGATCTGGGAGCTCGACGCCGGCGGCTGTTTTACGTTCTCGAGCCGCTCCGTGGAAGGCATCCTCGGCTTCACCCCGGCTGAGTTGCTGGGGCGCGACTTCCGCAGCTTTCTCCACGAGTCCGATCGCGATGGCGCCGAAGGGCGGCTGCCGGCCGCACCCGGGGAGTCGGTCTCAGGCGTCATCGCACGCTGGCGGCGCAAGGACGGAAGCTGGCGGTGGCTCGAGCGCAACGCCGTCGCGCTCTCCGGTCCCAATGCGGAGCTGGCCGGCTTCCGCGGCACGGATCGCGACATCACCGAGCGGCGCGCGCAGCAGATCAGGATTACCCGCCTGAGCCGCATCCACGCCATGCTGAGCAGCATCAATTCCGCAATCGTGCGTATACGCGATCGTGACGAGATGCTCGCCGAGGCCTGCCGCATCGCCGTCGAGCGCGGCGGCTACGCCCGCGCGGCCACCCACCTGCTCGATCCCGGCCGCATGACACTGAAGACCGTTGCATGCGCGGGCCTCGACTCTCCGGCCCTCGCCGATGCGCAGATTTCCACGCTTCAGGAGCCCGGCGAAGAGTACTTGTCGATGGCCGCTCTCGCCGTGCAATCGAATGAGGCGGTGGTGTGCAACGACCTCGCCAAGGATTCGCAGCCGGTCTTGCAGCGACGTGACCTTCTTGAGCTCAGGCTGCGCTCGGTGATCGTGCTGCCGCTCATCGTCGACGGCACGGCGGTGGGCGTGCTGTCGCTGTATGCGCGCGAGGCGCAAATATTCGACGCCTCCGAGCGCAACGTGCTCTCCGAGCTGGCCGGGAACATTTCCTTCGCGCTGCAGTATTTCCAGAAGGAGGACGCCGTTCAGTTCCTCTCCTATTTCGATCCGCTCACCGGGCTGGCCAAGCGGACGCTTTTCTGCGAGCGGCTGGGCCGCCTGATGCAGCAGGCGGACGCCGAACAACGTTCGGTCGCCGTGCTCGCCTTCGACCTGGAGCGGCTCGGCGCCATCAACGACAGTTTCGGACGCCACGTCGGCGACCGGTTATTAGAACTTATCGCCGACCGGCTGCGGGACCGTTTCCCCGATACGCAGCGGCTCGCGTATCTCGACGGCGGCAGTTTCGCCGTCGCGTTCACCGGACTCACCGACGCCAGCACCGAGGGACCGGAGCTCCGCGACCGCGTGCACGAGCTGATCCGCGAGCCCATCCAGATCGAGAGCCACGAGATACGGGTGTCGGCACGATTCGGACTGGCCTGCTCACCGGACGACGGCGACACGGGCGAAATGCTCGTGAGCAACGCCGAGGGTGCGCGCAACCACGCAAAGAACGCCGACGAAACCTACGTGCACTACGCGCTCAAGCTCAATACCGGGGTGGCCGAACGAATGGTGCTGGAGCGCAAACTCGTGCGCGCGCTCGAGCTCGGCGAATTCGTTCTTCACTACCAGCCGATAGTGCACCTCGACCACGGCGGGATCTCGAGCGTCGAGGCGCTGCTGCGCTGGCAGGATCCGGAGCGGGGTCTGGTGATGCCCGGCGAGTTCATCCCGACGCTCGAGAGCATGCGGCTCATCGTCGAGGTCGGCAAGTGGGCGATGCAGCAGGCGTCGCGCGATTGCCAGCACTGGCGCAGCCACGGCTTTCCGGACATGCGTGTCGCCGTGAACGTATCGGCGCTGCAGATTCGGCGGCGGGAATTCGCCGATTCCGTGCTGGAAATCGTCAGCGGCTGGCGCCAGGGGCTGTGCGGGCTCGACCTGGAGATCACCGAGAGCATGCTGATGCAGGACGTGCAGGGATGCGTGCGCACGCTCCAGCAACTGCGCGAGGCCGGCGTCCGCTTCGCCATCGACGATTTCGGCACGGGCTACTCTTCGCTGGCCCACCTCTTCAAGCTGCCGGTCGACAGCCTCAAGATCGACCGGTCGTTCATCGCCGGCGTTGTCGGCGATCCCGGCAGCATGACCATCGTCCGCACCATCATTACGCTGGCCAAGGAATTCCACATGACGGCTATCGCCGAAGGCGTGGAAACCGTCGAGCAGCTCGAGCTGCTGCGCATCATGAAGTGCGAGATGGCACAGGGCTACCTGTTCGCGCGGCCGATGCCCGGCGAGAAGCTGCTCAACAAGCTGCTCGCGCGGCGCGGAAAAAAGCTCGATTCCGCGTTCAAGGTCGAAACTGAAGCAAAGGTCGAATCGGAAGAAGAGGTCGAATCCGATTCATAGACATCGCCTGAAACGCCAAGGCTGTCATTGGATCCGACTCCCCTTGTGAAGCAGCTGCTGCAATTTGCCGTGCTGCTGGCGATCGGCTACGGCGCGTTGCTGATTTACGTCTGGTTCTTCCAGTCCAGGCTGCTCTATTTTCCGCATGCCGCCGGCGCCGACTCGGGGTCGCGGCCCACGGACATCGGGCTCGATTACGAAGTCGTGCACTTCGAGACCGAAGACGGCGTACGGCTGCACGGCTGGTTCGTGCCGGCCGAAGCCCCGCGCGGGGTGCTGCTGTTCATGCACGGCAATGCCGGGAACATCACCCACCGTCTCGAGTCCATCGACCGGTTTCACCGCCTCGGCTTGAGCGTCCTCATCTTCGACTACCGCGGCTATGGCGCGAGCGAGGGCCGGCCCGGCGAGGCCGGCACCTATCGGGACGCGCAGGCCGCCTGGCGTCATCTCGTCGACGGCCGGGGCGTGGCGCCCGGCGGGATCGTGCTGTTCGGCCGCTCTCTCGGCGCGGCCGTCGCCGCATGGCTGGCGGCCCGCACGCGCCCGGCCGCGCTCATTGTCGAATCCGGTTTCACGTCAGTGCCGGATCTTGCCGCCCGGCACTACTGGTACCTCCCGGTACGCACCCTGTCGCGCTTCGACTACGACACCCTGGCCCACGTCCGGCGCATTGCCTGTCCGCTGCTCGTCGTGCACAGCGCCGACGACGAAATCGCGCCGTTCGCGCACGGTGAAGCGATTTTCGCCGCCGGACCCGAGCCCAAATCCTTCCTGCGCCTTCGTGGCGGGCACAACGACGCCTTCGTGCTGGATGAGGCGGTATATGCAGCGGGATTCGGTGAGTTCCTGGACGCCCACCTGCCCCGGGCAAGTCAGCCGGATTGAGAAGCCGCGTCCGTTCTGCCGGCGGCTTCGTCGGGCGATCCCGTGAGCATGCGCGCGAGATGGCGGCGTGGTCGTGAAACCGCGTTAGTTACTGATCGTCGATGCTACGCCTATAGAGTCTCGATCGAATAACCCTCAGGCAAGTCGCCCCCAAAGAAGAGGGCCGCGTCGACCGAATCGGTGGAGAT
>DATLFD010000091.1:0-5813 GCA_035524935.1 Gammaproteobacteria bacterium
TGGTCGCCGCCGTGCCGGGTGATCGGAAAGCGCCCGGTGGCATGGGCGATGAAGCTCATGATGGCCGGCTCGTCCGGGGTCACTTCCAGTTCCAGGTCGTAGCCGTGCAGGTGAAGGCGGATGCGCTGGTCGCTGGACCAGGCGAGCTCGACGCGCTCGCCCCGGGTCACGCGAATCACGTCGTCCTCGCCGACGATCCTGCCCTCGACGAGCGACACTTCGCTGCGGTGGATGTCGGGGTCGGCGGCCAGCGCCGGAGTCGCTGCGCACAGCGGCGGGGCGGCGAGCGGCAGGATGAGGCAGAGCGTTCGGATCACGGTCGGCAGGCGCGGTGTCATGGCATGCGCTCCCGGTATTTTTGCCCTAATATAACCGCTTGCAGCGGCGGCATGGCCAAGAAAAGTTTATAAGCGCTTCCGGGAGGGCTGCTCCATGAACATCCGCTTTCGTTGTTTCGTGCTCGGTCTCGTCGCATCGGTCCCCCTCGCGGGCCACGCAGAAATCCTCGCGCTGCTCAATTACGAGTCCAAGCCCGACGATTCGCTGAAAGAACTGAAAATGCCGTTCGGCGCCATGGAACGCAGGGAAGGCATCGGCATCATCGACGTCGATCCGGAATCGAAGGGCTATGGCCGCATCCTCATGGATATCCCCCTGCCGTCCGATCTGGTCGCGCATCACGCGTTCTACAACCGGGACGCCACGAAGCTGTATGTGACGGCGCTCGGCAAGCCCGAGCTCCGCGTCATCGACATGACGAAAAACCCGTATCGCGTGAAAGTCATCGATGTGCCCGATTGCCAGGTCGGCGAGGACGTGGTGTTCTCGGAGGACAACCGGACCTGGTACGCCACCTGCATGGGCTCGAGCGTGGTCGTGACCGGCGACGCGGTCAAGGACACCTACACGAAGACGATTCCGCTTAAGACCCCGTACCCCCACGGCATCGCCATCCACGAAGGCATCGACCGCATGCTGCTGACCAGCACCGTGCGCGCGTCGGATCTCAAGGACGCCGGCGAGGTGCTGGCCGTGCTCGAGGCGAGCACGGGACGGGAGCTGGGCCAGCTCAAGGTCTCCGACAAGCCGTCGCCGTCGGGGGTCGCACCCGTCGAGGTCGTGTTCGTGCCCGGCTCGGACCCGCCGGTCGCCTGGACGACCAACATGTTCGGCAACACCCTGTGGACGGCGAGCTGGAACCCCGACACTGGGGAATTCGAGGCTGCACAAGGCTTCGATTTCGCAGACCACGGCACGAGCGTTCCGCTCGAGCTGTATTTTTCCGCCGACGGCAAGGAGATGTACGTAACCACGGCCAATCCGGGCCACCTGCATTTCTTCGATCTCAGCGACGGCGGCCGCAAGGCCACGCTCACCAAGACCCTGGCGACCGGTGAGGGCGCGCACCACGTCGCATTCGACAAAGGCGGGCGTTATGCCTGGGTGCAGAACTCGTTCATCAACCTGCCCGGCATGAGCGAGGGCTCGATCACGACCGTGAGCCTCGCGGACCGGACTGTCGTGAACCATATCCGCACGTTTCAAGAGGACGGCTTCAACCCGAACTGCATCGTCCTGCTGCCCGAGTGGAATGATCCGATGGGGCACTGACGGCGCCGTTCGAGCAGATCAACCGGACGTTCCCCGCCGTCGCATCGCGGGCCAGTCGTGTATCCTGTCGCCCCTCGCCGAGGGGGGTAAGGCATGGCCAGCGCATTCGGTTCCAGGTTTGTCGCTCACATGACCGTGAGCCGGTACCGCGGCGGCAAGTGGTCGCCGGCCGAGGTCGAGCCGCTGGCCGCGCTCGAGCTGCATCCCGCCGCGCACGGGCTGCATTACGGCAGCACCTGCTTCGAGGGCCTGAAAGCGTATCGCCACGTAGACGGCTCGGTGCATGTCTTCCGGCTGGATCGGCATATCGAGCGCATGCGCAGCAGCGCGCGGCTCCTGTGCCTGCCGGTGCCGGAACCGCAACTGCTCGCGGACCTCGTCTGGCGGCTGGTCGAGGCCTCGCGCACAGAGGTGCCGCCGGAGCCGGACTCGCTCTATCTGCGGCCGGTCCTTGCCGGCGATGAGCCCAATATCGGCGGCGCAACGTCACCGGCGAGTGAAGCGCTCCTGTATGCGATCGCTTCGCCGGTCGGGGACTACTTCGCAGGCGGCGACCGGCCGCTCAAGCTCCTCATCGAGGACAGGGCGATGCGCACCACGCCCGAGTTCGGCCAGGTCAAGACCGGCGGCAACTATGCTGCGGCGCTCGGCCGGGTGCTGGCGGCAAGACGTGAATTCGATGCCGACCAGGTGCTGTTCTGTCCGGGCGGTGACGTGCAGGAAACCGGCGCCGCGAATTTTCTGCTGATCCGCGACGGCGCGATCCTGACCAAGCCGCTGGACGGCTCGATTCTCCCCGGTGTGACGCGCGATTCGGTGCTGCGGCTGGCCGATGCAGCCGGTTACCGAATCGACGAGCGGAATTTCAGCATCGCCGAGATGCTCGACTGGATCGCCGACGGCGAAGCCGCTCTGTCCGGCACGGCGGTAGTCCTGGCCGGCGTGGGCAGCCTGCTGCACGCCGGCAAGGAGTATCCGGCAGGCCGCGGCGGAGTCGGCGCCCACACGCGCCGGCTGCGCGAGCATCTGCACGCGATCCGGACCGGCCGGGCTTCCGACACGTTCGGCTGGCTCACGCGCGTTTGATCGAGCGGGCCGCGGCGGGGCCCATTTGTGACGCAGTCGCTTGCATACGGCGCCGCTTCTGTTACAGTGCGCGCCACCTCGCACTTATCGGTCGATGCGAGTCTCGCGGTCATCCCTTTCGGTTCGCCTCGACTTACCTTCATACGTTCAAGCCTGGACCGGGCCGGTGCATGTCACCGGACAGGCCACCAGGATAATTCCAGATCATGTCATTCGAATCCCTCGGCCTATCGGCCGAACTGCTTCGTGCGGTCGGCGCGCGCGGCTATACCCTGCCGACCCCCGTGCAGCGCGAGGCGATCCCCGCGATTCTCGCGGGGCGCGATGTGCTGGCGGGCGCGCAGACCGGAACCGGCAAAACGGCCGGTTTCGCATTGCCGCTGTTGCAGCGACTGGCCACGCAGGCCCCCGCCCACGCGGGGCGACGCGGCGGCTCGACGATTCGCGCCCTGATCCTGACGCCCACGCGCGAGCTCGCGGCGCAGGTTGCGGAGTTCGTACGCGTCTACGGCCAGCACCTGCATCTCAAGTCGGCCGTCGTCTTCGGCGGCGTCAACATCAACCCGCAGATCGATGCCCTGCGCCGCGGCATCGACATCCTGGTGGCGACGCCGGGCCGGCTGCTCGACCATGTATCGCAGCGCACGCTCGACCTGTCGCGCGTCGAGGTGCTGGTGCTCGACGAGGCCGATCGCATGCTGGACATGGGCTTCATCCGCGATATCCGCAAAATCCTCGCCCTGCTGCCGCGCACGCGTCAGAATCTGCTGTTTTCCGCCACGTTTCCCGACGAGATCCGCAAACTCGCCGACGAATTTCTCGCGACCCCGGTGCAGATCCAGGTGTCGCGCCGTAACGCCACCGCGGACGGCATCGCCCAGGTCGCGCATCCGGTCGACCGGGAGCGCAAGCGCGAGCTGCTTTCCTATCTGATCGGCTCACGCAACTGGCGTCAGGTGCTGGTCTTCACGCGCACCAAGCACGGCGCGAACCGGCTCGCCAAACAGCTCGTCCACGATGGCCTCAACGCTGCGGCAATCCACGGCAACAAGAGCCAGGCTGCGCGCACGCGGGCGCTCGCCGAATTCAAACGGGGCGAAGTGCGCGTGCTGGTGGCGACCGATATCGCGGCGCGCGGCCTCGATATCGATCAGCTTCCGCATGTAGTGAACTTCGAGATGCCGCACGTTGCCGAGGACTACGTGCACAGAATCGGGCGCACGGGCCGCGCCGGCAACGAGGGCGAGGCCGTCTCGCTGGTATGCATCGACGAGGCCGCGCTGCTGGCCGGCATCGAGCGCCTGCTCGGCCGCGCCGTTGCGCGCGTCGTCGTGCCGGGGTATGCCCCCGACCCGTCCATCCGGGCGGCGCCGATCGCCAACGGCCGCGCGGGCGGCCGGGCGCGGGCCGGGCGGTCGCAAACATTCGCTGGAAGGGGCCGGGCCGGCGCCCGGGCCTGATCATCGGCGGCTATCTGGGGTAAAATCGCAGCCCGGGTTCAATCATTCGGCCGTTCGAGGCCAATCGCCGGCGCGCAATTTGTGGATTTGGTTGTGCGGCGGTGCGCTCTCTATCAATCCATTTTTTTTTCAATGAGTACGTGTATGAATATTTATGTTGGAAATCTGGCCTACAGTGTGACAGAAGACGACCTTCGCAACGCGTTTGCCGAGTTCGGAACTGTTACCAGCGCAAGTCTGATCATGGACAAGTTCTCGGGCCAGTCAAAGGGATTCGGCTTCGTCGAAATGCCCAACAATTCCGAGGCCGAGTCGGCCATCAAGGCTTTGAACGAGACCGAGCTCGGCGGCCGCAGGATGAAGGTGAATCAGGCCAAGCCCCGCGAGCAGCGTCCTGCACGCAGCGGCTCCAGGTACTGAAGCCGGAATCGGACGCTCCTGCCACGGAGCGAAGAAGAGAAAAGGGTCCTTCGGGACCCTTTTCCTTGTCCGTCATCTGCGCAGTCAATCCGCCGGGGACTCCCGGCCCGCGGGCAGCGAGGAAAAATAGGCGGCGACGTCGCGCATCTGCCCGATTTCGAGGCGCGCGGCGACCGTGGTCATGAGCGGGGCATAGGGCGTGCCGCCGCGCCGGCCGGCGCGCCACAGCTCGAGCTGCGCCGTCAGGTAGTCCGCGGGCTGGCCGGCCAGCGCCGGAAACAGCGGATTCCTCGCGACGGCCCCCGGGCCGTGACAGTGCGCGCAGGCCGGCACGCCCTGTGCCGGGATGCCGCGCCGGGCGATGACTTCTCCGCGCCGGCGTGCGGCCTCGTCGACCGGCGCGGCCTGCGCCGTGGCCGGCCGGTCCGCGTACGCGGCGGAGACGCCGCGCATGATCGGCTCGCTGAGGCGGACCGCAAACGGTTCCATGATGCCGCTCGGTCGGCGGCCGGCCGCGTAGGCCCTCAGGCTTTCGTACAGATAGGCCTCGCTCTGTCCCGACAGTGCCGGGAACGCACCGGCGCCATCCCCCTCGCGCTCATGACAGCGGGCGCATTCTTCGAGCGCCCTGCCGAGCTTGCCGGCGGAGTCGCCGTGCCGGACGACGCCGGTCCCGGCGCGCCTTGCGGACGCATCGCCGTACACCAGCTCCTCGTAAGCGGCGGCATCGAGCTCCGGCAGGCGCAGCAGGAACGCGACGACCGCCCAGACCTCGTCCGCGCGCTCCTGTGCCGGCCATGCGGGCATGCCGGTGTACTTGAGACCGTGCAGCACGATCCAGAACACTTCGTTCGGGGCCCAGCGCGCCATGAGCGGCTCCAGCGGGGGCGCGACCGGGGTCATCTGACGCATCACCGTCGCGCCGGGCACCCCTGCTCCGCCGTGACACGGCTCGCAGCCGGTCGCGTAATGGGCGGCGCCGCGCACGATCATGGCCGGCTCGTCCAGCGCCGGCGCCTCGATGCCGCCTGCGTGCGTGCGTACCGACCGGCGCATCGCGAACTCCAGAAACCAGTTCAACATCGGCCAGTGGCCCGAGCTGGCGGCCACGCTGACGACGCCCGACCAGGTGATCAGGAAACCGGCGGCGGCCACGACGGCTGCTCCCGCGACCAGCCCGGTGAGGCGCCGCTTCACGCGCTTCCGGCCCGTCGTTGCGGCGGCTGCGCCCGCGCG
>DATLFD010000092.1:0-19229 GCA_035524935.1 Gammaproteobacteria bacterium
TTTCAACCGGCCGCCGCGCGGGCAAGGATAACAGGATTGATTCGGCCCGGCGGGCGAGGGCCGGTCAGGCGAGCTCGTTATTGAGGAAGCTCACGATGGCTTTGCGGTAACCCCGGCCGGAGGTGAAAGTCGCGCCGCCGGCGAGCATGAAGCGGAAGCAGCCGTTGAACCAGTTCTGGATCTCGGCCACCTGGTCGACGTTGACGAGAACCGACCTGTGGATGCGCAGGAACCGCGTGCGATCGAGCTTTTCCTCCAGCGCCTTCATGGTGGCGTGGAGAGCATAGCGCTCCTTGCCGACGTGAAGATCGACGTAGTTGCGCCGCGCCTCGATGCAGCCGATCTCATGCGTTGGGATGAAAGTGGTGCGCTGGCCGTGACGCACGGCGATTCGTTGCAGGTACTGGCGCGGTGCTGCATGCGTTTCATCGACGCCGATCAGCCGCATCGCGGCGGCGAGCTGGCTGCGCAACTTCTCCGGCGTCGCCGAGTCGAGGCGGCTGCGTACTCTCGCCAGGGACTTTTCGAACCGGCTCCTGTCGAAAGGCTTGAGCAGGAAATCCACTGCTTCGAATTCATAGGCATCGACGGCGTACGCATCGTGCGCGGTGGTGAATACGATATAGGGCAGGGTGTCCGGAGCGAGCTGCGTCAATACGTCGAAGCCGCTCATTTCCTGCATCTGGATGTCGAGGAACACGAGATCGGGGCGCTCGTGCTCGATCGTTTGCACCGCAGACGAGCCGTCGTCGCACTCGGCGACGATCTCGAGGTCCGGCTCCTGGTCGCAAAACTTGCGCAGGCCGGCGCGTGCCAGCGGCTCGTCATCGACGATCAGGGTGCGAATTGGCCGCGTGTTCCTCATTTCAGTGCTGTGCATCGGCTTCCGTCTCCGTCTGCAGCGGGATGTCGATCTCGATCAGATAGCCGCCGAGCCCGATCGGCTGACTGGTCATTGCGTAGTCTTCACCATAGAGCGCCGAAAGGCGCTCGCGCATGTTTCCGTGACCGATCCCGCCGAGCCCGCGCCGCGGCGCGCCCGCGGGCCCCGACCCGACCGGATTGTGCACAGCCAGCAGCAGCCGGTCGCCGCGTCGCTCCACGCTGACGACAATGCGGATGCCGTCCGGCGAGGTCGCGGGCGGGCCGTGCAGCAGCGCGTTCTCGATCAGTGGCTGCAGCAGCATGGCCGGTACCAGCGCATCGCCGAGATCCGCCGGATCGTCGATGTCGAGCAGCAGGCGGTCGCCGAAGCGCAGCCGCTCGATGTCGACGTACTCGCGCGCGAACTCGAGTTCCTTGCGCAGCGGTACCCTGTCTTCGTGGCTTTCACGCAGCACCTTACGCAGGTAATCACTGAGTCGCACCAGCATGCGCTCGGCGACCGCGGGTTGCTGTTCGATGAGCAACGTGACGCCATGCAGTGTGTTGAACAGGAAATGCGGGTTCAGCTCGAGGCGCAGCGCGCGCAAGCGGCTGCGCAGCCATTGCTTGCGGTCGGCTTCCGCACCCGCGTAATAGTCGAAGAAGTGGATGGTTGCGATAGTGCCGAAAAAAATGAAGAAGCTGCGGTCGTATCGATTGACGAGAGGCTGCTCGAGCTGCGCGGCCAGGGTGGCAGCCAGAGAGAGCCAGACCTCGCGAGGGCTCCCGCCGGCGAATGGCCAGGCGATGAGCTGTGTCGCCACTGCGGCCAGGAGCTCCACCGCGACAAGCGTGAGCAGACACAGCCCGAGATAGGCGCCGATGAGCACCGGAGCGGAGCGCTCGTCGAGCCGTCCGCGCACGATGAGCAGATAAAGCAGCGGAGCGAGCAGCGCCCAGACGAGGTAATAGGCTGCCCAGTAGCTGCTCGCCGCGAGCAGCGGCGCATCGGCATCCTCGGACCAGAACGACCACAGGCTGTCGAGCAGGCTCAGCGCCGCCAGCAGGGCCCACACGGGCACGCTCAGCAGAAAGAAAGTTTTTCCCGCCGCCGTGGCGCGGCGCCGCGGCGCCGTTATGCCCGTCCCGCGCGGCATGTTGAAAGCGGCCACGGACATGACCAGCCGCGCCTCAGGCGCGCGCGCCCTCGGTTTGGTCCGCGGACGCGGCTCCAGGAGTTGCCGGACAAGAGTATGAGGGCTGCGCAGAAGCGCATTCCGAGCGGGGGAAACAAAGCGCCAACCTCTCTCCCGTCGCAGAGGATCTTCGCCGCATGGCAGCCCTCATACTGTTGTCCGGGCGCAACGTCGGCCCGGCAGCCGGGTACGGAAAACATCCGCCCACATTCCTGTGACGTCGCGGAGGTAAAAAGGTTTAAAAGCGGGCGGGCCTTTCGACCCGCCCGCCCGTGCGCGGTGAGGACGGTCCCTCGCGCCACCGCAATTGTCGCGAATCCGCTACAGGTTCTGCTCGTAGCGGACGAACGGCACCCGGCCGAACACATCGTGCAGTTGCTCGGTGTAGTTCGGGTTGCCGATCGCCGGCGTGGTCGGCGGATCCCGGTCGAACAGATTGCGCGCGCCGACCGTGATCTTGCCGTTCCACGGCGTCGCCCAGCCCACCGACGCGTCCCAAGTCGTCCACGAAGACAGCATGGCGCCGGCCCCATTGGACGTGGTCGTGACATGGTTGCCGAGGATCGAGGCCGAGAAGTCGCCGCGCGACCAGCCCAGGCTCACGGCCGCGCGCAGGTCCGGGTCGAACGTGCCCTGCAGGCGCCGGAAGCCGTTGCCGTCGCCGAGGTCGGACACATACTTCGTGACCTTGCTCAACTGGACCTGGGCCTGGAAGTCGCCGATCGCTCCGAACGAGAAGCCGTAGCGCGTGTCGACGTCGTAGCCCTGCGTCTCCGTGGCCGCGATGTTCTGGTTGTTCGCGAAGATGATGAAAATATTGCCGTTCGGCAGTCGCGAAACCAGACTGGTCCCCCCTGTTCCGCCCATGTTCTCGGTGAACTCGTTGTCGAGTATCGCCTGCAGGGGCAGCGTCGCGATCTGGTCGACCAGTTCGATGTCGAAGTAATCGACACTGATCGAAAGATCATCGAGCGGATTCCAGACCACGCCCAGGTTCAGGTTCTCGGAGAGCTCGGGATCGAGCTGGGTATTGCCGCCCGAGAAGTTCTGGTACTGGGTCGACAGGCACGGGTGTCCCGGCGGGAGCTGGTTTGTCGGTACGTTCTGGTCACCCGAGTTGAAGCACTGGGTCGTGTCGATGGCCGCGTCGAAGCTCTGCACCGGTGCGCTGTAGAGCTGGCTCATGCTGGGAGCACGGAAGCCCTCGCCATAGCTCGCGCGAAGCAGGACGCTGTCGATGGGACGGAAGCCGACCGCAACCTTCGGATTGAACGTCGTGCCGAAGTCGTTGTAGTCGTCGTACCGTCCCGCGATGCTCATCTCCAGCGTATCGAGAATCGGCACCGACACTTCGGCGAAGAGCGCCGTGACTGCGCGCGCGCCGGACACGTCCGCCGCGCCCGCCGAACCCGCCACGTTGCCCGCCACCTGCTGGTCGTCGAAGTCCTGCCCGAACTTCTCGTCGCGGTACTCGAAGCCGACCGCGGCCGCGAGCGGCCCGCTCGGCATCTGCACGACGTCGAACGTGACCTGGCCGTCCACGCTGGCAACGCGGTGGACGTTGTCGGCGAGACCGGTGTGCACGGCCGCGGGATTGACCGACGAGAAGTCGACCGGCGCGTTGACGCCGAAAACGTCGAAGCTGCCGTCGTCGATCGCTGCCTGCAACACGTTGACGAAGCCGAGCCCCGGCGATGCCGAGTTCGACGTCTGCTCGCTGTGCTGGCCCGCGAACTCCCAGTCCATGCCGCCGAGCAGATCGACGGTGCCGTTGAAGCCGGCCAGGAAGTCCACCAGGGTGTCCTCTACGAAGCTGTCGCGGAAGCCGCCCGGCAGGTTGCGATAGAGCAGCGTCAGGTCGAACGGGCCCGTGAAGTCCGCCACCCCGTCGCCGTCGACGTCATACTGCGAGTAGTCCGTCCCGACGAGGATCGGATTGTTTTCGCTCGGGTGAATCGGCACCGCGCCCGGCGCGGTGGGGTTGTTGGGATTGGCTGCGCTGATCGTCGGGAACGGGGCGGTGAAAGGCGTCGGCGCATAGCGGCCGAAGGAATCGACCTTTGAAAACGTGCCGCGGGCAAAGAAGCCGACGTTCTCCGTCACCTGGTAGTTGCCGTTGACGAAGAAGCTGTCGCGTTCGAACTCCGCTTCGGTCGCCGACGTGGCTGCGTAATTGAACTGGCAAACGCTGGCGATCGGCGTTCCATTGATGTTGGTGATCGGCGCGAACTGCGAGTCCGGGAATGTCGCATCAGTGCCCAGCGTCGTCGGGCAGTTCGGATCGGCGAAGGTGCCGAGCGAGACAAAGTCGCCGTTCGCATCCTGCGTGAATGCAAAGAAGCTTGCCGGGAAGCCGAACGCGGACAGGCCGATGGCGGAGAACGAACGGTCGCCGTTGAAGATGATGTCGCGTTCCTCGTGGTCGAGGGCGAAAGTGATGTTGCCCTTGCCGGAGCTGATGCCGCCGACCAGGCCGTAGCTGTCCTCGTCACCGCCCGAGTTGGTCGGCCGGCCGATGTGGCCGTTGAGCTGCAGACCCTCGTAGTCCTTGCGCAGGATGACGTTGACCACGCCGCCGATCGCATCTGCGCCGTAGATCGCCGAGGCGCCGTCACGCAGCACCTCGATGCGCTCCACCGCCTCGATCGGGATGGTGTTCAGGTTCTGCGCCGAGCCGGCACCGAAGGTCGGCGAGCCGGCGATGCGGCGGCCGTCGAGCAGGATCAGCGTACGGGTGGCGCCCAGGCCGCGGAGGCTGACCGTGCTCTGGCTCTGCGCCGAGGAGCCGGAGCGCGTCTTGAACGAGCCGAACTGGTTGAAGGTCGAGCCACGCAGCACCTCGGCCACCGAGATGTCGCCGGTGGCGTCGATGTCTTCGCGGGAAATGACGGATACCGGGCTCGGGCCTTCGATGTCGACGCGCTGAATGCGCGAGCCGGTGACCGTGATGAGGCCCTGATCGGCGACGTCTTCGTCGTCCTGCGCGAGGGCGAGCTGCGGTACGGCGAGCGCACCGGCCAACGACGCCGCCACGCCGGACGACAGCGCAAATCGCACTGCGTCGCGGATGGGATCGTGCTGTTTCATGAAATCCTCCTGTAAGGACCAAGTGTTGGTCTCACGCGACAAAATTAGGGCCCACCGGGCCGACAAACAACGAATCGGGGACGAATCGGCGGAAATCGCGCCTGAGCCGCACGGGTCATGGACGAAACTGGGCATGCAGATCGCGACCGGCCCCGTCCGGGGCCGGACGGGGGCCCCGATCAGACGCTTCGCGGCACCCTTTGATGCGGGAAAGCAACAATGCGGTGCGGAAACGCCGGCCGGCAGCCGGAGCGCCGTGCAATGGCCGCCGGTTTGACTGCGTGTGCCGTCCGGCCGGCCCCGAGCGCCACGGGCAGCGTAACGGCGAGCGGTCGCAGGCCGCGGCTCGCGTTTGCGCTGCTGGAGGGGTCAGGCAGAATACCGTTTTCCCGTACCGGCCGCCGACATCGCGTGATGCACCGCCTGCCCGCAGTCCGCCGAGCGCCCGTTGCCGGTCTCGCCGTTGCTGCGCTCGTGCTGCTCGCCGCCCGCGGCGCCGCTGCGGATCCCCCGGAGGCCGCGCCCGATTCGCAGCGGCAGCGGGTCGGCCTGGTGCTGAGCGGCGGCGGAGCGCGCGGCGCAGCCCACGTCGGGGTCATCAAGGTGCTCGAGGAGCTGCGCGTGCCGATCGACGCCATCGCCGGCACCAGCATGGGCGCGGTCATCGGCGGCCTGTACGCGGCGGGGCTGTCCGCGCAGGATCTCGAACATCAGCTCCGCCGCATCGATTGGCAGGAGGCCTTCCGTGACGACCCTGCGCGCGAGGACCTCACGTTCCGGCGCAAGCAGGATGACGAGAGCTTCCACGTCAAGTTCGACATCGGCTACCGGGACGGCAGCCTCGTGCTGCCGCGCGGCCTGATCCAGGGCCAGCACCTCAACCGCATCCTGAGCATACTGACCCTGGCGGTCGCCGCCGTGGACGATTTCGACGAGCTGCCGATCCCGTTTCGGGCAGTGGCTGCGGATATCGAGACGGGTGAGGGCGTGGTCATCGGATCCGGCAACCTCGCCGTCGCGATGCGTGCGAGCATGTCCGCGCCCGGCGTCATCTCGCCGACGCCGTGGGACGGGCGGCTGCTCGTCGACGGCGGGCTGGCGAACAACCTGCCCATCGACATCGCCCGTCAGCTCGGCGTCGATGCGCTGGTGGTCGTCGATGTCGGTTCTCCGCTGTACGATCGCGAGGATCTCGACTCGGCGTTGCGCATCTCCAACCAGATGCTGACGATACTGATCCGCCGCGCCGCGGACGCGCAGCGCGACACCCTGACCCCGGCCGACGTGGTGATCGAGCCCGAGATCGGCAACTACAGCTCGGCGGATTTCTCCGACATCCCGTCATTGATTCCGTTCGGCGAGCGGGCCGCGCGCGCCGCGGCCGGCGCGCTCGGACGGCTCGCGCTCGACGAGACTGATTACCGCGCCTGGCAGGCGCGCCGGCAGGACCCCCCGGATCGCCCGCCGGCCATCGATTTCCTGCGCGTCGACAACGGATCGAAGCTCTCGCCGCGGGTCATCGAGTCACGCGTCCAGACCGAGGTCGGCGAGCCCCTCGACATCGCCACCCTCGAACGGGACATGGCGAACCTTTACGGCCTCGATATCTTCGAGCAGGTGAACTTCTCGATCGTGGAGGAGAGCGGCCTCACCGGGCTCGAGATAGACACCGTTCCCAAGTCATGGGGCCCGAACTACCTGCGCTTCGGGCTCACGCTCGAGGACGATTTCCAGGGCTCGAGCAATTACAACATCGGCGCACGCTACACAATGACCGAGTTCAACGCGCTCGGTGCGGAGTGGCGCAGCGATTTCCAGATCGGCCAGAACCCGCGCCTGTCCACCGAGTTCTACCAGCCGCTCACGTACGACACCCGTTATTTCATCGCGCCGCACATCGAGATCGAGCAGCGCGATCTGCGCGTGTTCGAGAACGGCGAGCCGCAGAGCGAGTTCCGCCTCACCGAGCAGGGCATCGGCCTCGATGCGGGCCGCGAGCTCGCCAACTGGGGCGAGATTCGCATCGGCCTGCGCCGCCGCCATGGCGACGCGCGCCTGAAGATCGGCGACGTCACCGACCCGCGCATCGACGATCTCGACTTCAATACCGGCAGCTATTTCATGCGCTTCGCCTACGATCGCACGGACGACGCCAATTTCCCGCGTCACGGCTCGCTGTTCTTCCTGGAGTGGGAGCGTGCGCGCAAGGAACTCGGTTCCGATGCGTCCTTCGATCTCGTGAGCGCGAACTATCTCGGCACGCAGAGCTTCGGCCGCAACACCTTCGCCGCTGCCGTCGCGCTCGGCACGACTTTTGCCGGCGAGGAGGACGCGATCCAGGACTTCTACAGCCTCGGAGGATTCCTGCGTCTCTCCGGGCTGCAGCGTGAGGAACTGACGGGACCGCATGTCGCGCTCGGCGAGCTCATCTATTATCGCCGCGTGGGGGAAACCGGCGGCGGCGTGTTCGACTGGCCGTTTTACGTCGGCGGCTCGCTCGAGGCGGGCAATGTGTTCGGCGACCGGGATGACGCCGCGTTCAATTCGCTGATCTTCGGCGGCAGCCTGTTTCTCGGCCTGGACACCTATCTCGGCCCGCTCTATCTCGCGAGCGGTTTTGCAGAGAGCGGCGAGAGGGCCTTCTACCTGTTCCTCGGCCGCAGTTTCCGGTAGCGACCCCGGAGAACGAGGACTACCTGCTCATGATCGCGCTGCACGGCACGGCCTGGCAGGTGTAGGGCCGGTTTTAACCGGCCATTGCTATGGCCGAATGAATTCAGGCGTAGGGCCGGATTTAACCGGCCATTGCTATGGCCGAATGAATTCGGCCCTACAGACGACGAGCAAGGTGAGGCGTTGGATCAGGACCCGCCCCATAAATCGCGAACGGGTTCAGCCCAGGTGCATAAATAACCCGATCAACGCTCCGGCCCGCAGAATGTCAGTCGCCGGCGCCTTCGTCGCGCTTCCTGCGGTGGACTGTGCCGTCCGGGTGCTCGGGCGGTCCGTATAACGTGTAAAGCCGCAAAAGCTCGTCCTCGGATGTGTTGATCACGTTGTGCTCGACACCCGCCGGGATCACTACGGCGACACCGTCGCTCAGCGCATGCTCGGCGCCATCCAGCGTGACGGTTCCGGCACCTGCTTCGATGCGGATGAACTGGTCATGCTCATCGTGAGTCTCGAGGCCGATCTCCTCGCCCGGGCGCAGCGTCATGAGCACGAGCTGCAAGTGGTCTCCTGTGATAAGCACCCGCCGGTAGTCGAGGTTCTCCAGCGTGTCGCGTTCGATATCGGTCACGTAGCCACTCATTTCGGATCTCCTTCCTGACGCTCCACTTTCTCGAATACGAGCCGCGGCAGATCGCCGCGGCGCGAATACAGGTGCAGCGCGCTCTTGTCGGCGAGTGCGGCATCGCGCTCCTCAGCGGTCGGGTACCAATCGGTCTGTTGCCAGTCCGCGCCGAGAATCGGGATCAGCGGATCATCGGGCGGCAGGCTGACGCGCAGGCCGTAGTTGCGCGGTCGTTCCGGGTGCGGGGCGATCAGATTGTGCGCGTGGCAGACGTCCATTGTTCACCGGTTTTACAGATTCCGATCGCCGGCGCCCTCGCGGTCCGCCCATCCGAGCAGCCGGCGTGTGACGAGCCAGTATAGCCGCTTGCCGGTCGCCATCCATACGCGCGAAAGCGCTGCCGGGGTGGCGAGCATGCGTTGCTGGCGCTCGGTGAGCGCCTGCGGGCAATAGGTGCGCTTGTGCTTGAGCAGGTAGCGGATGTCCTCGCGCGCGCGCAGGCGGAACAGCGGCCCGCGACGCCAAGACACCGAGGCGAGCTGAAAATCGAGCAGCGCCGGCGCGCCGTCCGCCAGCACCAGCCAGTTCGGCTCCTTGGCGAGGTCGTTGTGCGCCACCCCGGCGCGGTGCAGGCGGCGCAGCAATCGCAGCGCCTGGCGGAAATAGGCCGGATCTCGCGGCCGCGCAACCTGCATCGGCTCGCCGTCGAGCCAGCTCCGCAGCAGCACGCCGTTCCGCCATGAGACGAGCCGCGGCACGCCGGCAATGCCGGCGAGGGCATCGAGCGCACGCGCCTCGCGCGCGGCGAGGCGCCGCGCCACGGGCCTGAGCCACCAGCGCGCACAGCGCGTGTCGCGCCGCACGCCGCCCGCGGGCGCGTCAGGCCCGCCTGCTACCCGTTCGACCCGTCCGAAGAGGTCGCGCTTGAGCAGGAGCGGCGAGTGGGCATTCTCAGGCGGTTGCGGCGTTGACCCGGTTCCCCTTGATGAGCAGATAAAGACCAACCAGCAGCATCACGACCTGAAATTCCATGCCGCCGTCCGCGACGCTCCAGCCGTTCGGCCAGTGCACGAGCACGATCGCGCCGATCATGATCACGATGACCAGAAGCGCCCCGATCCGCGTCATCCAGTCCTTGAGAAAGCCGCCGAGCAGCAGGAGCACGCCGGCTGCGAGCTCTCCGAGCGCGACCAGCCAGCCGAGGACGATCGGAAATCCCATGCCCTGAGCGAATTGGTCCGGAGGCATCTTGCCCCAGCCGTGGTAGAGGAAAACGCTGGCCAGGGCGATGCGCAATGCCCAGTGCGCGAACGGCGCGAGACTGTCGAGAAATGCCATGCCGGCTCTCCTTTCTTGTTGTTTGGAACCGGGTTAGTGTAGGGACGATGACCAGCCGGACACAACCGGCGCCGCCGGGGACGCGGCGCCAACGATGAGGATTCCAGCCACAGTGGCTTTGCTGGGCGCGCTGCTCGCGGCCTGCGGCGAGCCGACGCCGCGCTCCGTGGAGCACTTCATGGAGGACAGCGCCGCATTGCAGGCGACCCTGGTGCGCTGCCGCGACGGCGGCTTCGAGGCCGCGCGCGACGCCGAATGCGCGAATGCACGCCAGGCGGCGGAGCGGCTCGGCGCGCTCGAGGAAGAGGCCAAGCGCGCCGGGCGCGAGGCGGAATTCGAGCGGCGGCGCAGGGCGCTGCGCGAGCAGCACGTGGCCGCTCCGGCCGACGATCCGACCTGGCCGGAGGAAGAGGCCATCGAGCTTCCTCTGCCCGAGGAGCCGGGCGAGGACGTCGGGAAATTCGACCCTTCGGATGAAGCGCTCGAAGCGGAGATCGGCCGCTTGCAGGAGGAGCTCGAGCGGCGGCGACGGCAGAACCGGGGACCCTGACGCCTCAGGTGTCTCCGTCGGGATCGTCGACCGTGCGCGACTCGCTCTCCACGGGGTAGGTGCGCACTGTCTCCTCCGGATAGCTTTGGCCCTGCGGATCCCTGCTGCCCGGCGTCGCGGCCCGGCCGCCGGGCGGCGCGCTCTCGGTTTCGAGCCGCGGCGTCGTCGAGGCCAGAGTCTCGAGGAATGCCCGGGCCACGGCAGGGGCGCGCGGCGAATCCGGCGCCCAGATCTCGGCAGCCGTAATGCCCGGCCGGCCGTAAAAGGCCGCGTTGGCGTCGTCGTCGATGGTGATGGCCGTGCCCTCGAGGGCAACCCCCGCGAACAAGCCGCGGTTGCGCGAATACGAATACACTTCCGACTTGAGCTGGATATCGGTGGCCGCCTCGGCGTGCCGGCCCACGGGGCCGGCCGCGACCGCGGCGTCGGCGCCGAGGGTGAGCTTGCCGCCGGTCAGCCCCTCCACGCTGCGCCGCGTCTTGAACACGAGGATGATGTCGGTCGACTGGGCGCCGATCTGCCAGCCGAAGCTGCCTCCGGTCAGGCTGACGAACACCGGATCGCTCCATCCGTCGTTCCCGTCGCGCACGACCAGCACGCCCTTGCCGTGCCTGCCGCCGATGCCGAGCCCGATCTTGATGACATTGGGGATCACCGCGATGCCGTAGGCGCTGTTGAGCAGGGACGGCGGCACATACTGCTCAGGTATGTCGGCGAGTTGCTCGAGCACCGACGTCGCGGTGGCCACCCTGTCCTCTTCCGCGGTTGCGGCGAGGACGGGGGTCGTGGCCAGCCATCCCAGCAGAACCCATCCACGCCCGAATCCCATGCCCTTAGTCCTCGTCTCGTGATGTGCGCGGCAATCGCGGCGCCGCGTATCGCGCCAGTATACGCTGCCTGGTCAAATTACGAGCAGGTCAGCCGGCGAGCAGCGGGGGCAGCGGCGAATCGAGGGTTGCGCAGATGGCGCGCAGCAGCTCGGTCTCGCCGACCGAGACCGTGCGGTCGTGCGCGACGGTTGCCGAAAGCGCTTCGACGAGCCGTCGCTTGTGCGGCCCGTCGAGCCCGCGCAGCGCCTCGAGGGCCCGATCGAGGATTGCGGCATCCGCCGGCGTGTCCGGCATGCGCGCAGCCGCCGCGCGCTCGGGGCCGAACAGCACCGCGAGCCCGCGGGTCCAGGCAGCGCGCGCGGCGTCCTCGCCCGGATGGCCGTGGCGCGCGAGCACCGCGAAAACCGTCGCCACGGCCTCGCGAAGCTCACGCTTCGCGGGCCGGCGCGGGCGGGCGCGGCCCGGCCAGCGCCTGGCATCGAGCTGCGCTTCGAGCACGCGCACGAGGGCGAACTCGTGCAGCTCGAGGTGCCCGTCGAGCTCGACGAGGGTGCGCAGGCGGGACACGAGGAATTCGAGCTCCGCCGCGGGGCGGCGCCTGAGCGCCGGCAGCGCGAGGTCGAGCAACGGCAGGCGGCCGGCCTCGCCGAGCGCGGTTGCCTCTGCGCCCAGTGCCTCGACCCGGTCACGGCGCGCGCGGCCGAACTGGGCGTCGACATGCTCGAGCTGCCGCTGTCGCGCCGCGCCCTCCGGGTGCAGGATGAGCGCGAGCACGAGCAGCGCGGCGCCGTCCGAGGCATGTGCCGCCTGGTAGAGCGCGTCCGGAATCGAGGCGCGCAGCTGCCGCGCGTAGTCGACGTGCCGCGCCTCAGGCAGCCCCGTGCTGGCGGCGACCGCGGCCGGCACCAGCCCGAGCGCGCCGGCTGGCCCCGGCCCGCCGTCCCGCGCGGGCTCGTCAGGCGCGGCGGCCTCGGCGCGCAACCGCTCGAGATCGCGTGAATCGAAGCCGGGCTCGAGCGCGCGAATGCGCTCGATGAGCGGCGGGTGGGTGGCGAGCCAGCCCGCGAGCGAGGGCAGGCCCATCGCGAACAGCATGTGGCTGACCTCTTCGCGGTCGGCGGCCTCGAGTGCCGCGCCGGCCTCCAGGCCGCCGATTTTCTTGAGCGCGCCGGCCAGGCCTTCGGTCTGGCGGGTGAACTGCACTGCGGAGGCATCGGCGAGCCGCTCGCGCTCGCGCGAGGCGCCCGCCTTGATGAGGCGGCCGAAGAACACGCCGATGTAGCCGATCACGAGCAGGGCGAGGCCCGCTGCGAAAAGCATAGCCGTGCCGCCACCGCCGCCGCGCCGCGAGCGGCTCATGCGCAGGCCTCCGCGCCCGCCCGCGCGCAGCACCGTGCGCCCCACGAAGCTGATCGCGAGAATGCCGAACAGTAGCCCCATGAGGCGCGTGTTCAGCCGCATGTCGCCGTTCAGCACATGGCTGAACTCGTGCGCGACTACGCCCTGCAGCTCGTCGCGCGAAAGCTGCTCGAGGGCGCCGCGCGTGACTGCGATCGCTGCGTCGTTCGGTGAGTAACCTGCCGCGAATGCGTTGATGCCGCGCTCGGCTTCGAGGAGGTAGACGTCGGGCACGGCGATGCCCGAAGCGATGGCCATCTCCTCGACGACATTGCGCAGCCGCGCGCGCAGCGGATCCGCGGCGTCGGCAAGCACCGGCGAGCCGCCGAGCTGGCGCGCGACGCTGCCGCCGCCGCCCGCGCTCAGTCGCAAGGTTCGATAGCCGCTCGCGAGCGCGATGAAGGCCAGAGTGCCCAGCATGGAGAGAGCGAGCAGGCCGGCGTGCCCGCGTACCCAGGCGCCGTCGATGACGCCGGCGCCCGTCGCGCCGAAGCCGGCCGTGACGATTGCGACGACCAAGCCGACCGCGGCGACAATGACAGCCGTGGCGAGCAGGAACAGCAGCACCAGAACCCGCGTCTGGCGGCGCGCCTCGTCCTGCCGCTCGAAAAAATCCATGCCCCCATCTATCGAAACGATACTTCGGGGACTTCGCGCTTCTCCGGCGCCTCGACGTCGAGAAATTCAGCCGGCTCGAAGTCGAACAGTCCCGCAACGATCGTATTCGGAAAATTCTCGCGCGAGTTGTTGTAGTTCATGACTGCGTCGTTGAAGGCCTGGCGCGCGAAGGCGACCTTGTTCTCCGTCGAGGCGAGCTCTTCCTGGAGCTGCATCATGTTCTGGTTGGCCTTGAGATCCGGATAGGCTTCGGCGAGCGCGAACAGCCTGCCGAGGGTGCCCTGCAGGGCCGCTTCCGCGCCGGCCAGCTCCTGGATCGCTTTCGCGTCGGCCGGATCGGCCGCCGCCGCCCGCAAGCCCGATACGGCAGTATTGCGCGCGCTGATGACCGCTTCGAGCGTCTCCCGCTCGTGCTTGATATAGCCCTTGACGGTCTCGACGAGATTCGGGATGAGGTCGTAGCGGCGGGTGAGCTGCACGTCGATCTGCGCGAAGCCGTTCTTCACGCGGTTGCGCAGATTCACGAGCCGGTTGTAGATGCCGATGCCGAAGACGGCCAGCAGCGCGAGCAGGCCGACGATGATCCACGCGGTCATGACTCCCCCCTTGTATTCTGATTGTTGGCGGCGACGGTCTGCGAGCATAACGCAACCGCCGGTCTTCCAGTACGTCTCGATGATCGGCTCGCGGTGGGCGCCTGATCTGCCCGGGCCCTGGCCGGCGGGCCCGGCGATTTCCGCGGCGTCCCGCTTCGCGTAGAGTGCCGGCATGCACCGTGCGCACGCGTTTCTGGCCGCCGTCGTGTTCCTCCTGGCGACGCACGACGCCGCTGCGGCCTGGCACGACGACCAGGCGGCGATCATGGGCACGGGCATGCGCGTCGAGCTCTGGTCGGAGGACGAGGCGGAGGCGCGCGCCGCCATCGCATCGGTATGGCGGGAGATGCACCGCATCGACCGGCTCATGAGCACCTACAAGGCGGACAGCGAGATCTCCGCGGTGAACCGCGAGGCCGCTGCGCGCCCGGTCGCGGTCGGCGCGGAGCTCCTCGGCCTGATCGCGGAGTCGCTCGAGCTGTCGCGGCTCACGGACGGCGCATTCGACATTACTGAGTCTGATACAGCTAAAGCATGCGAATTCGCAAACGATCTATATGTGAAGCTGGATGAAGCCAGACAAGCGCGCGGGTACCGTAAGTTCTCAGTTCACTTACCAGCGCTGTCGCCGACGGACATGAGCGGCGGTGACCTCTGCGCGATATAGCCGGTTCCGCAACTAAACTGCGTGCGCCAGAAAGTCGATCCAAACCTAATGCCGCTCAGCGGCTACCGTTGCAGCCCTGAGATGCAGTTGACAGAAAATTTGCGGAAGCGGTAAACAAGGGAATCACAGCGATCGCCGCGCTATGACAAGCCGCTAGTCTAAATGAGACTGCAAACCAAGCTGTCCAAACAAAAGGGGCGTTCGTCGAGGGGCCATTCTACTCGTCGAGCCGCCTGCCGTAGAGCAGGGTGACGTTGATGCGACGGTTCTCGTAGCCCTCGCGGAAACGCACGTCGTCGGTGCGGTGGAACAGGTCGGAATTGAAGATGACCGCGCGGTTCTGGCGGTGCGGCACGCGCACGCTCGCGGCGCCGCTCGACTCCAGGAACCCGCGGATCGCCGCCTGATCGTCGAGCTCGCTCGAGTTGTACCGCTTCGAGCTCCAGTCGGCGGGCGCTTCCTTGTCCCAGACCACGAGGCCGCCCGACGCGGGGTCGAGGTTCGCATCGCTCGGCGTGAGCCAGAAGTTGACGTTGATCGCGGCCGAATCCGCATGCATGTCGATGCCTGACAGCCGGCTGTCGTACTTGTAGGCCCAGAGCTGCACCAGCCGGTGCCGGCCGAAGATGCCGGGCAGCGCGCGCGGCAGCTCCTCGGCGATCTGCATCAGCAGCGGGCAGCAGAAACCGTCCTCCATGTAGGCGCCGAGATAGCCGTTGGCATGGGTGAAGTCGAACCAGAGCGTCGATTCGAGACAGTAATTGCGCAGGCTCGCAAGGGCCGGCGTCGTCAACAGGCCGTCGATCCAGGTGATGCCGGGCTCGCGAGACGCGTAATCGCTTGCGATCGCCGCGGCGTCGAGCGACGGGTTGACGGCCGGACCGTCGAGCCGCGGCGCATCGGAGACTTGCAGCAGCCGATTGTAGAACCCGCGCAGGCGCTGCTCGGTCTCGAGCGGCAGATCGACGAGGCGTCCCGCGTCCGCGCCGCGCGGCAGGATCTCGAGCAGGCGCGCAATAGCGTCGCGCATCGATCCGTCAGCGTCGGTGATGCGGCCCCTGCCGACGAGGTATTCGAGCTGCTCGCGATCGTGCTCGAGCTTGGCGCGCGAGGTGCGTGAGAACGTGAACAGCCGCTGCGCCGGCACGCTGCCCGGTGCGCGCAGCAGCCGGGTTCCGGTCAGGAAGGCCTCGGCGGATTCCGCGAGCCGCCCGAGGTCGCGAAATGCGAAGCCGCGCTGGCGGTGCGCCGCGGCGTGCGTGGGATCGAGAGCCAGCGCACGCGCGAGATAATCGAGCGCGCCGTCGGCATTGCCGCGTCGGCGAACGACGGCGCCGAGTCCCGTCAACGCGGCGGCGTCTTTCGGCTCGACGACCAGCACGCGCTCGTACAGCGCCGCCGCGCCGTCGAGATCGCCGGTCTCGCGTGCCAGATCCGCCGCGGCGAGCAGCACGGTGGCCCGTTGCGGATCGATGGCCAGCGAGCGGCTGTAGGCGGCGAGCGCGTCGTCCGTCTTTCCGGTGAGCCGCAGCACGTCGCCGAGCTCGCCCAGCGCCTGCGCATGCGCAGGCGCGATCTCGAGCGCGCGCCGGAAACACTGCGCGGCGTCGTCGAGCCTGAGCTGGAGCTTGCGTACGAGGCCCAGATTGTAGTGGGCGTCCGCGTAGTCCGGCCGGCGCGTGAGCGCGGCTTCGAGCGCTTCCGCAGCCGCCTCGGGTCGCTGCTGCTCGAGCAGCACGACGCCGAGGTTGCAGTAATAGCGCGGCCGATCGCCGCGCGCACGGATTGCCGCCTCGAGCAGCGGAATGGCCGCCGCGTGACGGCCCGCCTGGTGCTCGACGAGGCCGAGAAAATGCAATGCGTCGGCCTGCGCAGGCTCGACTGCGAGTACGCGTCTATAGAGGCGCCCGGCTTCCTCGAGTCGCCCCGCCCTGTGGTGCTCTATCGCCTGCTGAAGCTCGTCGGTCATGTCGCCTATCGCTTCCAATTCAGCGCTGATGTTACCCTGTCCGCCCCGGATTTCGCCCCTCCAGGCACCCATGAAAATTGCGATCCTGTCTCGCCGCCCGAAACTGTATTCGACCCGGCGCCTGGTCGAGGCGGCGCAGTCACGCGGTCACCAGGTACGCGTCATCGATCACCTGCGCTGCTACATGAACATAACGAGCCACAACCCGGCCGTGCATTACAAGGGCGAGAAGCTGGCCGGCTTCGAGGCCGTCATTCCGCGCATCGGCGCCTCCGTGACCTTCTACGGCACGGCGGTCCTGCGCCAGTTCGAAATGACCGGGGTGTTCCCCCTCAACGAGTCGGTCGCGATCAGCCGCTCGCGCGACAAGCTGCGTTCGCTGCAATTGTTGTCCCGGCGCGGCATCGGCCTGCCGGTGACCGGCTTCGCGCACAGCCCGGACGATACCGAGGGCCTGCTCAAGCTGGTCGGCGGCGCGCCGGTGGTCCTCAAGCTCATCGAGGGCACGCAGGGGGTCGGGGTCGTGCTGGCCGAAACCCGCAAGGCGGCCGAGAGCGTCATCGAGGCGTTCCGCGGGCTGAAGGCGAACTTCCTGGTGCAGGAATTCATCGCCGAGGCCGGCGGCGCGGACATCCGCTGCTTCGTCATCGGCGGCAAGGTCGTCGCGGCCATGAAGCGGCAGGGCCGCGAAGGGGAATTCCGCTCGAATCTGCACCGGGGCGGGACCGCACAGCTCATCAAGATCACTCCCGAGGAACGCTCGACGGCCGTGCGTTCGGCTTCGATCATGGGCCTGAACGTGGCGGGGGTCGATCTGCTGCGCTCGAACCACGGCCCGGTGGTCATGGAAGTGAACTCCTCGCCTGGACTCGAGGGTATCGAGAAGGCGACGGGCAAGGACATCGCCGGCCTCATCGTCGGCTTCATCGAGAAGAATGCGGCGGCAGGCAAGACCCGCACGAAAGGTACCGGCTAGCCATGCCGCATGCGCTGCTCGTCGATGACGACGCCGACAATCTGATAAACATGGCGGAAGTATTCCGCAAACGCGGTTTTTCCGTGACCACCGCCAACAGTTGCGGGGCCGCGCGCGAGGCGCTGCTCAGGGACATGCCGCAGATCGCGCTCGTCGACGTCAATCTGCCCGATGGTGACGGCATCGGACTCTTCGAAGGCGCGAATCTCGCCGACGTCGTCGACATCTATCTCATGTCTGATCAGCCTAGCGTGGAATCCGCCGTGCGCGGCATGAGACTGGGCGTGGCCGACTACTTCACCAAGCCCGTCGACCGGCAGAGCCTCGACGCCGCGCTCAGCGGATATGTCGAGCAGCAGGGCGCAGCCGAGCAGGATGCCGCGGCGGGGGGGCGCGTCCTGCTGTCGGGGGCTTCGCCGGCGATGGCGAAATTCCTGCGCATGATCCGCATGGTCGCGGGGACCGAGGCTACCGTTCTACTGGCCGGCGAAAGCGGCGTCGGCAAGGAGCTCGCCGCGCGAACCATTCACGAATCGAGCCGGCGTCGAGACGGGCCTTTCGTGGCGTTGAACTGCGGCGCCATGACCGCCGAGCTCATCGAAAGCGAGCTCTTCGGCCATGAGAAAGGCAGCTTCACCGGCGCGTCACGTGCGCACGCCGGCTACTTTGCGCGCGCCGCCGGAGGCACGCTGTTCCTGGACGAGATCACCGAGATGCCGGTTGAATTCCAGGTGAAGCTGCTGCGCGTGCTCGAAACACGGCGTTACTTCCGGGTCGGCGGCGAAACGGAAGTGGAGGTGGACGCGCGGCTCGTCACCTCCACGAACCGCGATCCCGCGACGGCCGTGCAGGCCAGGGCATTGCGCGAAGACCTTTACTACCGTATCGCCCAGTTCCCGATCCGCATGCCCGCGCTCAGGGAACGCGGCGAGGACGTCATCCTGCTGGCTGGCGAATTTCTCGCCGAACAGATCGCCAGGACCGGAGTCGAAAAACGGTTCTCGGAGGAAGTGCTGGAGCTGTTTCGCCTGCACGACTGGCCGGGCAACGTTCGCGAGCTGCGCAACGTGGTGGCGCGCGCTTATATCCTCGCCGGCGACGAGATCGCGGCGGACGACCTGCCTGCCAATATCCCGTCGGGCCATCCCTCCGGCGGCGACCACATTCGGCTCACGGTCGGTCACAGCCTCGAGGACGTGGAGCGCCGCGTGATATTCGCGACGCTCGAGTACTTCTCAGGCGACAAAAAGAAGGCGGCACAGGCCCTCGGTATCAGCCTGAAGACGCTCTACAACAGGCTGAAGAAATACAAGCTGGGTAGTGTCCTAATTTCGGGTAGAAAGTTGAACGGCAGACACGGAAATCTGGCACGAAATTTGTAGGGCTAGCTGCATGGCTATAAAACGCGATCTTATAAATGTACGAGATTGGGCAAAGGGCAAGATCGATGCCGGTCAAGAGCCCCCGTGGGCTTGGTATCAGTATATGAAACTGATAGAGACCACGGAGGCTATCCTTGCATCATTGGATGCCGTCAGAACGGAGAATTCACCGCAATCGGAAGCGCGTCCGGAAAACAATCTCCGACTAGTGGGGTCCACTTATCAGCTAGATGACGCTCCACGCCATCCAGCTGATGACTCGCCACAGATGCCCATGTGACACGTAACGTCCCGTTGATCCGGTACTTTGTGATCGCGTGGTCCGCTCGGTGGACCGCGATCCTGTGAGCGATTTCACCTTGTCCGACCCTGACCACGCGCCCTGGGCTTCCCTCATGCCAGATGATGTATACACCCACGGTGTTCAGGTCTTTGAGTGTTAGAGTGTCGAAATTGCACCAGT
>DATLFD010000093.1:0-8959 GCA_035524935.1 Gammaproteobacteria bacterium
ATGTCGTAGGGCCGGTTTCAAGCGGCCTGCGTCAATGCCGCGCCGCGCCCCGGAACCGGCGGCGGTAATCGTTGGGCGTCACCCGCAGATGCCGCAGAAATATGCGGCGCAGGGTCTCTGCGCTGCCGAAGCCGCAGCGCGCGGCCACCTGCCCGATGCCCCTGCGGCTGTCCGAAAGCTCCCTGCGCGCCGCCTCGAGCCGCGCGCGCCGAACGTACTTCGCCGGTGTTTCTCCCACCTCGCGCCGGAATGCGCGGGCGAAATTCCGCGGGCTCATCGCGGCTTTGCGGGCCAGCCGCTCCACCGACAGGTCCTCGTCGAGCCGACCATGAATCCACACCTGCAGCTCGCGAAACAAGTTCGAGCCAGTGCGCTGCGCGGCCATCAGGCTGCTGAACTGCGACTGCCCGCCGGGACGTTTCATGTACAGGACGAGTGCCTGCGCGACCGCCAGGCTGGCCTCGCGGCCCCAGTCTTCCTCGACCAGCGCGAGCGCGAGATCCATGCCGGCGGTCACGCCGGCCGAGGTGTACACATTACCGTCCTGCACGTAGATCGCATCCGCATCCACCTCGATGCCGTGCGCATCGCGCAGCTCGTCGCAATAGTGCCAGTGGGTCGTGGCACGGCAGCCACGCAGCAGCCCCGCCTCCGCGAGGATCAGCGCGCCGGTGCATACCGATGCCGTGCGCTGCACGCGCGTGCGCTGTCGTACCAGCCAGCGCAGCACGGCCGGATCGCGGCACACCGCCGCGTAGCCGATGCCTCCCGACACCATCAGGGTATCGATATGGCCCGCCTGCCGGTAAGCGCGGGCCGCGACGAGCTCGAGACCGGATGACATGCGCACCGGCCCGGCGCGCGGCGCGACGACAGCGACCTCGTATGCGAGGGTCGTCGTCCGTCCCGCGTCGCGCAGCCAGCGGGCCGCCCGGGAAAACACTTCCAGGGGGCCCGCGACGTCGAGGATCTGGGCGTCCGGATAGGCGAGCATCACCACCCTATGAGGCCGCTTCTGCAGTGCCCCGCCTGTCACGGGGGCCGTCACACCTGCCAGCCCGTGCCCGTGTATTCCATGTAGTCGGCAGTCTGCCGGGCGACATCGCGCCCGAAATAGCGCTCGACGACCCTGAGCGCGAGGTCGATGCCGGAGCTGAGGCCGGCCGAGGTCGCTATGCGCGGATTCTCGACGAAGCGCAGGCCGCGTTCGAGCTTCACGCGCGGAAATTCCTGCGCGAAGCTGTCGTAGAAATCGTGATGGGTTGTCGCGGCCAGGCCGTCTAGCAGGCCGGCCCTCGCGAGCTGGAACGCGCCCGTGCAGACGGACATCGTGACGTCGGTCTCAGGGGCGACGGCGGCCAGCCACTCGAGAAGCGCCGGGTTGCCGCGCAACGCAGGCACGATGACGACATGCGGCCGCGGCGCGTCGTCGATGGCGTAGTTCGGGATGATTTTCATGCCCCCGGTCGCCGTGATCGGTTTCGCGGTCGCAGCGACCGTGTACAGCTCGAACGGCATCATGTGGCGCGAACCGGGGCCCGAGACGTGGACGTCCTGGAAGACCTCCCATGGCCCGGCGAAATCGATGACCGTGGCGCCCTCGGCAATGGCGAATGCCGCGCGGATCCTGCCGTTCGCGGGCGGCTTCAAGGGTTCGCCGCGCGTGATGGGCCGCGCAGACGGCGCGTCAGCCGCGCGCGCCGCCGTGGTCAGGGCGAGGCCGGCGGCGGCCGGGATCAGGCCAAGACCCGCGCCGGCGGTGTGACGGAGAAATTCGCGGCGTTTCATCGGATACCTGCACGCTCGAACGGTAGAATGACGACCGGTATCGAGAGTAGGCGCAGCCCCGGTTGTCTGCAACGACAAACAACCCACAAAAACTGCCAGCCGGCCCCGGGCTGCAAGCCGTGGTGATCCTCATGGGAGTCAGCGGCAGCGGCAAGACCGTCGTCGGCCGCGCCCTGGCGAAGCGGCTCGGCGGCCAGTTCGTCGAGGGCGATGACTTCCATCCCGCCTCGAACGTGCGGCGCATGCGCGCCGGCATCGCGCTGACCGACGCGGACCGCTGGCCGTGGCTCGAGCGGCTCAGCGAGGCGGTCATGCGCGCCCGCACGCAGGGTCCGCCGCTCGTCGTGAGCTGCGCGGCGCTCAAAAAGAGCCCTCGACGCTACCTGCGCGACCGCATCGACGGTGAGGTGATGTTCGTGCACCTGAGCGGCAGCTTCGACCTGATCAGCCGCCGGCTGGAAGCGCGCGACGGCCATTTCATGCCGGCGGACCTGCTGCACAGCCAGTTCGCGGACCTCGAGGCGCCCGAATCGGCGGTCGTCGTCGACGTCGGCGAACCGGTTGCAAGGCTCGTCGATCGCATCGTCGACAGTCTCGAACGACCGCAGTCGAACGCCCGTTAGGCCGCCCGGACCGCTTCAACCGAGCGCCGCGGCAAGCAACGGGATGTCGCCAGCCATTATGCAGTCGATCGCGAAAGCGACCGCCTCGCGGACCGGCGCGCTGGTCGCCGGCAGCGCGGCATAAAGATAACCCTGCCGGAACGGGCCCAGGCAGCGCGCGATGATCTCGGCGCCCATGTGCACGGCGCAGTCGGTGCGGAACCGCTCGTCCGCGAGGCTCCGCGCATTGTCGCCGAGCGCTAGGACATAGTGCTCGAGAAACACGCGGGCGAGCGGCGCGCTCTGCGTTGCGGTGCCCTGATGCAAATGCATCCACAGGTGCGCGAGCAGGTGGCCGACGTCCTGCGCCGGCTGCCCGAAATGCGCGAGCTCCCAGTCGATGAGCCGCAGCCGGCGGCCGTGCACGAGCACTGATTCAGGCCACAGATCGCCCATGATCAGGCACCGGCCGGCACCGGTGAGGCGTTCTCCGAGCCGGGCGGCGCGGCGCGCCGCGGCGGGCGGCGCGGCTATGCCGGCATGCGCCAGCAGAGGGCCGATCGCACGGTATTGCGCTTCCAGCCGCGTGCGCTGCACGGCGGCGTTGTCGAACAATTTCGCAATCCCGGAATCGCCCATGGTGCGGGCGTGCAGACCGCCGATGAAACGCCCGAGCAATCCTCCCGCGCCGGCAGGCACGCGGCCCGCGCGCAAGAGCCGGCCGAGGTCGGGCAGGGCGCCCAGATCCTCCATGACGAGCACGTGGCGCTCCGCGTCGAGATCGATGCGCCCCGGCACCCGCAGCGCGTCCGTGCAAAGTGCCGCGAGCCGCCCGCCGGCGCCGAGCAGCTCGAGGCAGCCCGCTTCGATGAGGATGCGGTCCGGATCCAGCGCGACCGCCGGCTGCGTCGCCGCGAACGGCGGCGCCCATTTGACGATCAGCGCGCGCGGCTCGGCGGCCACCCGCCATACGTAATTGAGATGCCCGCCGGCCACGCGGGCCGGGGCCGCTGCGATCCTGTATGCCGGCAGCCGGCGCGCCAGGTGTGCGCGGACTTCACGTGCGGTGCGCACGGGGGTCGGCAAAGGCGAACAGGCGATTGCCGAACGGGACCGGCTCCGCCGTGCGCAGGAATTCGAGCACGATACGCGCCTGGACATCGCGCGACCGGCGCAGTGACGCGGCAACGTCGGTATCGGCGCAGCCGGCGGCATCCGGCAGGGCGTACTTGTGGCCGGCGACGAGCGCCGACGACGGGATACCGAGCTCGTTCGCGAGCACCAGCTCCGGCGCCAGCGACATCGCATCGACATCGACGCCGAGGCGGGCCCAGAGCCGGTTCTCCGCGGCCGTCTTGATGCGCGGTCCGCAGAGATAGCCGAACACCACGCGGGCCGCGACCGGTGCGCCGCAGCGATGCGCGAAGTCCTCGAGTTGCCGGCCGAGCGCCGCCGAGCACAGGCCTTCCTCGATGAGAAGATGGCCCTGACCCGGCGCGGGCTCGGCGAACATCGTGCACGCCGAGCCGTCAGGCAGGCGGTTGTCGATCATGACGACGTCGCTGACGAGCAGCGGCTCGTAGAGCGGAATGTCCGGCCGGAGCACCCCGACCGAGCTCGTCACCAGGAGCGCGCGGCATTGCAGGGCGGCGAGCGCCGCGGCCTGCGCGCGCCAGTTGACCTGGTGCGGCAGCAGCCGGTGCGGCAGGCCGTGGCGGAATATGGCATAAGCCGGCCGGCCGAGGCCGCGGGCCTCGAACACCGTCTGGGCGCCCCACGGGGTGTCGATGTCCAGGCGCTCGAGCGCGACGCCGGCGGGCGGCTCGCCGAAAGCGCTGCCGAGAATGACCGCGACCGGTGCCGTCATTCGAGAGGCCAGAGCGCTGCGGAAGGCAGCCGTAGCATCACGGTCTCGCCGGCCGCGAGCCTGACGTCGGCGGGCAGGCTGCCCAGCAGCCACTGCGCGCCGAGCGTGAAGCGGTACTCGATGCGCGTGCCGAGATAGCGCGTTTCGGCGACGCGCGCCGCGAACGCGTTCTCGCCGTCACCGAGGCGCAGCGACTCGGGGCGGATGACGACGGTGCACGGTCCGGGCCCGGCGGGCGCAGCCAGGGCGAGCGTGCCGAAGCAGGTGCGCAACCTGCCGCCGGCGGCGTCGCCGTCGATGAAATTGCCGGCGCCGAAGAATTCGGCGACTTCGCGGGTCGCGGGCCGCTCGTAGAACGCCTGCGGCCGATCGATCATGCGCAGGCGGCCGCCGATCAGCAGGCCGATGCGGTCGCCGAGGTGCACGGCCTCGTGCTGATCGTGGGTCACGAGCACGGTCGCCCGGTCGCTGCCGCGCTGCACATCCAGCAGGAGCTCGCGCATGTCGCCGCGCAAGCCCGGATCGAGGGCGCTCAGCGGCTCGTCGAGGAGCAGCACGCGCGGCTCGGTCACGAGCGCGCGCGCAAGGGCCACGCGCTGTTGCTCGCCGCCGGAGAGCTCGCGCACCCGCCGCTTGCCGAATCCTGCGAGCTGCACGCGCTCGAGCGCCTCTTGCACGCGAGGGACCATCACGCTCGCGGGCAGGCGTCGCATGTGCAGGCCGAAGCCGACGTTTCCGGCCACGTCGAGATGCTCGAACAGCAGGCCCCGCTGGAACACCAGCGCCGCCGCCCGGCGCTCGGGCGGCACACCGCGCATGGCCGTGCCGTCGATGCGGATCTCGCCCGCTGCGGGCTCGAGCAGGCCGCAAACCAGCTTGAGCGTCGTGGTCTTGCCGCAGCCCGACGGACCGAGCAGGGCGATCAGCTCGCCCGCACCCACGGTCAGCGACAGATCCACGACCGCGTGCCCGCCGGCGCCGGGATACCGGAAGCTGAGCCCCTCCAGCTCTAGGCGGGCGTCCATCGGGCCGTGTCGGCACGGGAGATCCCGGAGGCTCGCGCCGCGATGAGGCGCAACGTGATGAGCAGCGCGACGAACGGCGGCAGCGCGAACACCACGCCCAGCGCGGCGATGATGACCGGATCGTCGCCGGTGGCGGCGCTGAACAGCAGCACCGCCACCGTGATCACGCTGCCGCCGCCGATGACCACGGTCAGGATGTACTGGCTCCAGGAAATGAGGAATGCGAGCAGTGCCGCGACCGCGATGGCGGGCGCCGCCTGCGGCAGCGTGACATGCACGAAGGTCTGGATCGGACCCGCGCCGAGAGTGCGGGCGGCCGACTCGGCATCGCCGCTGCGCCCGGCGAAGGCCGCAGCCAGTATGAGCGTCGCATACGGCACGGCCGGGATCAGATGAACCAGGAAGACGCCCGTCGCGGTATCGGCCAGGCCGAGGCGGATGAACACCTCATGGATGCCGAGCGTGGCGGCCAGCGGCGGGACGAGTATCGGCAACAGCACGATCAGCAGCACCAGGCCTTTCATGCGGAAGTGACGCCCGCCGATCGCCATGCCCGCCGGCAGCGCCACGGCAATACTCGTCACGGCCACCGCGGCGGCGATCCACAGGCTGTCGGTCAGCGCCCCGACGAAGGTGGCGGACTCGAGCAGATGGCGAAAGCCGCGCAGCGACCAGGCCTGCGGCCAGAGCTCCGGAAAACGCCACTCGCCGCTGATCGACCACAATGCGACCGGCACGAGCGGCGCCAGCGTGAAGACGGCAACCAGGAGAATGGGGACATTCCTGATTTTCCTGCGGAAAATCAGGAATGTCCCCATTCTTTGCCGGAAAATCAGGAATGTCCCCATTTCCCCCACCGTTTGGAGAGGCGCAGCAGCGCTGCCGCGAGCAGGCCGGTGATGAGCGCGATGACGATCGCGATCGCCATGGCGGCCGGCCGGTCGGCCAGGTCGATCGACCGGTATTCGTTCCACGCGAGCACCGGCAGCGTCTGCGGCCAGGTTTCGCCGAGCAGCAGCGGCACCTCGAAAGCGCCGAACGTGAACGCGAAGACCAGGAACGCGGCGATGAGCACGGCCGGAACGATGCGCGGCAGGGTCACGTGCATCAACACCTGCCGCGGCGTGGCGCCGAGCGTGCGCGCCGCCTGCTCGAGCTCATCGGTCACGCTCCGGAGCGAGGCGAGCACGATCAGCGTGACGAAAGGAACCTCTTTCCAGACATAGGTGAAGATGATACCGACGGCCCAGGGGTCGTTGATGAGCGGCGGGAAATCGCGCGGCTCGTCGATGAAGCCGAGCGCACCGGCGATCCTTGCCACGAGGCCGGACTGCGCGAGCAACAACGCAACCGCCGCGGCCGCGAGCAGGTACGGCATCGTCAGGGGAATCTGCAGGACGGGCAGCAGCCAGCGCGAGCGGCTACTGCGCAGGCGCAGCGCGATCGCAACGGATAACACGGTCGCGATCGCGGTTGCAGTGCTTGCGACATACACGGTGAGCAGCAGCGCATGCAGAAATCCCGGGTCGCCGAGCAGGTTCCGGTAGGCGTCCAGGCTAAGGCCGCGCAAACCGGCGGCGGGCAGCCAGCCGAGGCTCTGCAGCAAGGCGTCGACGAGCCCGCCGCCGAACAGCAGCACGATGACGGCGAGGGCGGGGGCGAGCAGCAGGGCCGCGCGCAAGCCGCCGCCGGCCCGCAGCATGCGATTACCGGCCCGCGACATGCCGCCGCCAGCCCTGCTGCAGGGGAACGACCCATCCGCTGTCGGGCTGCAGGATGCGATGTGCCTCGAGTACCTCGAGCGGCAGACCGGCCGGGCCGGCACGCACCGACAGCGCCTCGCGCTCGCGCGGCGACAACCTTTCGGGCGCGAGCACGGTCAAGGCGCCGAGCGCCTTCTGCTTCTCGATCTGCGCTGCCGGGCTCTGCAGGAAATCTGCAACGACCGCGGCGCCGGGCTTGTTCGGCGCATTGAACGGCATGGCCAGGTAGCTCGTGTTGTGCAGCGTGCCCTCGTCGAACACGAAGCTGCGCGTGCTGGCCGGAAACAGGCCGAGGCGGATCTGGCGCTCCGCGAACTGCGGGTTGTAGCTCATGGTCATGAAGATCTCGCCCGCTGCGTAGAGCTCGTTGAGCTTCCGGGACGATGCCGGGTAGGTCTCGCCGCCGCGCCACAGATAGGGCTCCAGCGCGTTCAGCCAGCTCCAGAGCTGCGGCGAGTTTGCGGCGAACAGGGCCGGGTCGAAAGGCTGCTGGTACGCCTCACCGGTCAGGAGCACGAAGGCCTGCTCGACGAATGCGGTGCCGGTAAAGTCCGGCGGGGCGGGATAGGTGAAGCGCCCCGGATGCGCGCGTGCCCACTCGAGCAGGCCGGACAGGTCTCGTGGCGGGCGGTCGATGCGCGCGCGGTCGTAGATCATGACGAACTGCGCGTGGCTCCAGGGCGCCTCGCGGCCATCGACCGGACGGCCGAAATCGCGGTTGATCGCCGGGCTCTGCCAGTCGATGTAGCGCGCGTTCGGCAGGCGCTCTGCCCACGGGCCGAACCACAGGCCGGCGTCCGCGCCGGTCGCGAAACCGTGGCCGTTGATCCAGACGAGATCGGCACTGCCGGAGCGCCGTCCCGCGCGTTTTTCTGCGAGCAGCTTGTTGACGAGATCACTGGTTTCGGCGAGCGGCATGCGCCGCAGCGTGATGCCGTGCCGGCGCGCGAGCTCGGGCGCCGCGTAGTCGTCCACGAAATCGTTGTAGCCCTGATCGCCGCCCCACATGAACAGGCTGACCGAGCCGCCGCGCGCCGCGGCCTCGATGGCCGGCCACGGCGCATCGCGAATGTCGATCGCAGAATCCCCATCGCCGCCGGGCGCACAAGCCGCCACGGCAAACGCGCAACACGCCCGCAGGGCCGGTTTTAACCGGCCGGGAAGGAGGCGGATTGAAATCTGCCCTACGGCGGCCTCAAATTGCGTTCGTAGGGCCGGTTTCAACCGGCCGCGAAGATGGCAGATTGAAATCCGCCCTACGGGCACGTGCATCTCAATGGGCGAACCGATATTCGAAGGACACCAGGTAATGGAACGGCAGCTCGGGGAACACGTCGGTTGCGCCGAAGAAGCCGCCGAAGACGGGACTGAAATTGTCCTCGTTCGTGAGGTTGAAGAAGTCGGCGCGGATTTCCCATCGGTCGCGCCGGAAGGACACGCCGCCGTTCAGGGTGTACTGGGCCCGGACGCGCACCTGGTCGAGGAAGTCGAGCTTGTAGCTGTCGGTGGCGACCAGGCCGAGATTGATGCCGAGACCGGAATCGAAGCGGTAGCCCGTGAAGACGTTCAGCAGCCAGGCCGGGAGCCCCGGCACCCGGTCGTCGCTCGGCGGGAACACTGTGAAGCCCGGGCTGCCGATGCCGGTGCCCGCAATGATGTCGGGCCGCGAGCCGTCGAAGGCGTCGACCACGGCGCGCGTGTCCTGCACGGCCGAGGAATTATCGAAGCGCGGATCGAGCCAGCTCAAGCTCGCGCTCGCGAAAAAATGCGCGCCCGGCTGATAGACGGACTCGAGCTCGACCCCTCGCACCTGGATGCCGGAAACGGAACCGTCGCGGTTGCGAAGATTGCGCGTCTGGTCGAATCCCGCGAGCCCCAGGAAGAGCGCGCCGTCGAGCAGCGAGAACTTGGCGC
>DATLFD010000094.1:0-29245 GCA_035524935.1 Gammaproteobacteria bacterium
AATGATCCTACCGCACGAGATCAGGTACGCTCGAGCCCTACCTACGGCTCTCCGCTGCCCTACATTTCGTCGCATTCTATGCCGCCGTAGAATCTTCGCAGCGGATCAGTGCCCTGACGACCTCAAATGCGTCGATCCGGAAGTCGAAGCGCGGCTCGTAGTGGAGCACCAATTCTTCGCGTTCCAGAGCCCAGCGCAGGTTTGCCCAGGTTGAGCGATTGTGGCGTGTCCTACGTGATCTCGATGGGGTCCGCCGGCCGCTTCGGCATTGAGCGATTCTGCGTCGTGCCCGTGACCCGGGAAGATGGCGATCCCAGGGTTTTGGCGCTGAACTCATCGGGACCCCTGGCCGTTGTAGGCTGGACGTAGTCTAGGCCCAGATGACCAAGCTGGTAGCTGGGCGTAATCTCATGAACCTTATAGTGGGCCGGCCTGGATTCGAACCAGGGACCAAGGGATTATGAGTCCCCTGCTCTGACCGGCTGAGCTACCGGCCCGTGGAGGCGTATTTTGGCACTTGCGCGCCGAGGTAGGCGTAGCCGATGCCGGCGAGGCGGCCGTCGCGGAACACCAGGGGCGTGAGCTCGTCGTCGGTGACCTTGTCGTCGCGGCTGCGCAGGTCGGTGTAGTAGAAGAGCACTTCGTAGTCCGCCCCGTCGGCTCCGCGCACCAGCTCCTCGCGCATCGGGTTGCGCACCTCGAGGTGCTGCAGGCGCCCGAACAGGACGTCGCCCAGCTTGCCGCCGGCGGCGTCGCTGCCCATGATGCTTTCAGCTTCGGCGCGCGGCATGCCGGCCGAAAGCTTCCCGAGCTTGCTCTTGTTGGCTTCGCGCAGCGCTTCGACGCTGTCCATGACGAGCGGCGCGCAGCCGGCGAGCAGGACGAAAGCGAAAAGGGCCGCTCGCGCGGCCCCCGGGTCCCTAGCCTTCCTGGTCAAGGAAGCTCTTCAGCCGCTCGGAGCGCGAGGGGTGGCGCAGCTTCCGCAGGGCCTTGGCTTCGATCTGGCGGATGCGCTCGCGCGTGACGTCGAACTGCTTGCCGACCTCCTCCAGAGTGTGGTCGGTGGACATCTCGATGCCGAAGCGCATGCGCAGCACCTTCGCCTCTCGCGGGGTGAGGGTATCGAGAACCTCTTTCGTGACATCGCGGAGGCTTGCGAACGTGGCCGCGTCCGACGGTGCGAGCGTCGACTGGTCCTCGATGAAGTCGCCGAGGTGCGAGTCGTCGTCGTCGCCGATCGGGGTCTCCATCGAGATCGGCTCCTTGGAGATCTTGAGGATCTTGCGGATCTTCTCCTCGGGCATCTCCATCCTCTGCGCGAGCGTCGCGGGATCGGGCTCCTGGCCGGTCTCCTGCAGGATCTGGCGGCTGATGCGGTTCATCTTGTTGATGGTCTCGATCATGTGCACCGGGATGCGGATGGTGCGCGCCTGATCGGCGATCGAGCGCGTGATGGCCTGCCGGATCCACCACGTGGCATAGGTCGAGAACTTGTAGCCGCGCCGGTATTCGAACTTGTCCACCGCCTTCATGAGGCCGATGTTGCCTTCCTGGATAAGGTCCAGGAACTGCAGGCCGCGATTCGTGTATTTCTTCGCGATCGAGATCACCAGACGCAGGTTCGCTTCGACCATTTCCTTTTTCGCGCGCCGGGCCTTGGCCTCGCCGAGCGACATCTGGCGGTTGATTTCCTTGATCTCGGTGATGGTCAGGTGCGCGTGCTGCTCGATAGCCGCGAGCTTGCGCTGCAGACGCAGAATGTCGTCCTTCTGGGCGCCGAGCGCGGCGGAATACTTGCGCTTGCTGCGCGCCTGCTTGTCGACCCAGTCGAGGTCCGTCTCGTTATCGGGAAAGCTGGCGATGAACTCGCGCCGCGACATCCCTGTTTCGCGCACGCAGATTGCCATGATCTGCCGCTCGTTGCGGCGGATGTCCGTGACAGTCTCGCGCAGGCCGAAGGTCAGCGTGTCGAACATCTTCGGCGACAGCTTGAGCTCCATGAACTCGCCGGCCAGGGCCTTGCGGAGCTGCGTGGAGGTCCTGTGCTGCGTGCCGTGCCTGTCGAGGGCCGTCAGGGTGCGCGTGTGGAGCTTGTGCAGGGACGCGAAGCGCTGACTCGCCTCTTCCGGATCGGGGCCGGTGTCGATGACGGTCTCGTCCTCCTCATCGTCCTTTTCTTCCTCCTCTTCGTCGTCCTTGTCGGCCTTGCGCGGCGTCGCGGCGGTTTTCGTGTTCGGCGAGGCGATCTCGTCCGGCGCGTTCGGATCGATGAATCCGGTGATGACGTCGACAATACGCGTGCTGCCGGCCTCGACCGGCTGCCACGCCGCGAACAGGGTCTCGTAGGTGCCGGGATAAGTGGCGAGCGCGCTGCGAACCTGGTCGAGACCTTCCTCGATACGCTTGGCGATGCGAATCTCGCCCTCCCGCGTCAATAGCTCGACCGTCCCCATCTCGCGCATGTACATGCGCACCGGGTCAGTGGTTCTGCCGAACTCGCTGTCGACGGTGGCGAGTGCGGCGGCCGCCTCGTCGGTATCGTCGTCATCCGAGGATACTGCGGTGTCGGAAAGCAGCAGGGACTCGGCGTCCGGCGCTTTCTCGTAGACCGTAATACCCATGTCATTGATCATGTTTACGATATCTTCGATCTGCTCGGGATCGACGATTTCGTTGGGCAGGTGATCGTTGACCTCGGAATAGGTCAGATAGCCCTGCTCCTTGCCGCGTGCGATGAGGAGCTTGAGCTGCGACTGCCGGGGATCGTTAACGGGTGCGCGTTTTTCGCTCAATGGGCGGGGCCTCGTGCTCGTGGGGGCTAGACAAAAACATGCCAGTATACCCTCGATATATGGGCCGATCCATGCTTGATCAAGCCTGGTCGGCCTGCTCCAGCGGACTGCGCAGGACGGCGTGCAGGCTGCGAAGCTCGGCCTTTTCAGGGTCCGACAGCTCCGTTTTCCGGCTGAGCTCTCCCATGCGCTGCCTGGCGTCCTGACGGAGCAGCCTTTCGGTCGCGTCCCGGAATACGGGCACCGCGAATTCCTCATCCTCCACCACGTCTTCCGCCGCAAGTTTCTCCAGCGCAGCGTGATGCTGGTGGTCTCGCCAGCGCTCGAGCACGCCGGCCGTGGTCAGAGTCCCCCGCTCGCCCAGATCCTCGATAAGCGCGACGAGCAGCGGCACGCCCGGCCGGTCGACGTGCCGGAGCGCCTCGACATCCCGCGCTTCGCGCGCGAGGAACGGGTACCGCAGCAACAGTGCGATCGCCTTGCGCACCAGGTTGCTGCGCGCGAGCGACGCCATTCGCGGCGCGCGCGGCTGCGGTTCGGCCTGGCGATCCTCGCCGGTCAGCAGTGGTTCGAGGCGCTCGATCGTCAGGCCGACAGCATCGGCGAGCGCCTCCACGAGCAGCTCGCGGTAGACGCCTGGCGGTATGCGCCGGACGAGCGGCCGCGCAAGCTCGGCGAGCCGCGCACGCCCGTCCACGCTCTGCATGTCCACGTCCTCGGCCAGCCGGCGGATCAGGAAATCCGACAACGGCACGGCCTCGTCGAGACGGTGCGTGAAGGCTTCGGCGCCCCTCGTGTGGACCAGCGAATCCGGATCCTCGCCTTCGGGCAGGAACAGGAACCTGAGCTGGCGTCCTTCGCGCACGCTCGGCAACGCGGCGCCGAGCGCCCGCCAGGCCGCATCACGGCCGGCGCGATCGCCGTCGAAGCAGAAGACGACCTCGTCGGTGATGCGGAAGATGCGCTCGAGATGCTCACCCGTGGTGGCGGTGCCGAGCGTGGCCACCGCGTTGTCGATGCCGTGACGGGCGAGCCCCGTGACGTCCATGTAGCCTTCGACGACAATCAGGCGGCGGATATCCCGGACCGCCTTGCGGGCCTCGTAAAGTCCGTAAAGCTCGCGGCCCTTGTGGAACAGCGGAGTCTCGGGGGAGTTGAGATACTTGGGTTCGCCCTCGCCGATGATGCGGCCGCCGAAAGCGATCGTGCGTCCGCGCACGTCGCGGATGGGAAACATGATGCGGTTGCGGAACCGATCGTAGTGTCCGCCGCCGTCCCGCGGCACGAGCAGGCCCGCGGCGGCAAGCCGCCGGCGTTCCGGCTCCGTCCTGCCGAGGCGCTCGCGTAGCGCTTCCCAGGCATCCGGCGCAAAGCCGAGCCTGAACCGCGCGGCGATCTCGCCCGTCAGGCCGCGGCCCCGCAGGTAGGCCTTCGCCGGCTCGCTGTCCTTGAGGCTATCCTGGTAAAAGCGTGTCGCGGCGTCGAGCGCATCGTACAACCCGGCCTCTGGCCGCTCGCCCGGGCCTTCCTCGCGGGGCACCTCGAGGCCGAACTGGGCGGCCAGATCCTCGACGGCCTCGACGAAGCCCATGTGGTCGTAAGCCATGAGAAAGCCGATGGCGGTGCCGTGCGCACCGCAGCCGAAGCAGTGATAGAACTGCTTCTGCGTGCTCACCGTGAACGACGGCGTTTTCTCGTCGTGAAAGGGACAGCAGGCCTTGTGCTCGCGGCCGGCTTTCTTGAGAGGGACGCGTCGGCCGATCACTTCGACGATGTCGGCGCGGGCGACCAGCTCATCGATAAACGATTGCGGAATGCGTCCTGACATGGCTCAACGCGGCGGCGAAAGAACAAGGATAGTCGAGACCGGCGATTTCGCCAGCTTTTGCGTAAGTCAGGCGAGCCTGGCCTTGACGCGTGCACTGACGATGCTCATGTCGGCGCGGCCCTGCGCAGTGCGCTTCACCTCGGCCATGACCTTACCCATGTCGCGCATCGAGGCGGCGCCGGTGCCGGCGATGGCTGCGTCGATCACCGCGTCGATCTCGTGGTCGCCGAGCTGCTCCGGCAGGTAGGCTGCGAGCACCTCGATCTCGGCGCGTTCTTTCGCCGCCAGCTCGTCGCGGCCGGCCTGCTCGAACTGGACGACGGACTCGCGACGTTGCTTGATGAGCTTCTCGATGACCGCGGTCGACTCCGGCTCGTCGAGCGTTTTTCGCTCGTCGATCTCGCGCTGCTTGATGGCGGCGAGCGCCATGCGGACGACGCCGAGCCGCGGTTTGTCGCCGGCGCGGAGCGCATTTTTCATGTCGTTCTCGATGCGGAGCTTGAGCGACATGAAGGTCAGCGGGGGCGTCGGGCCGGGGAAGGCGAAGGCGCGCTCAGTAGAGACGCTTGCGCCGGGTCACTTCCCTCTGCAGGCGCTTGGCGTGCCGCTTGACCGCGGCCGCTTTCTTGCGTTTGCGTTCCTGGGTGGGCTTTTCATAGAATTCACGGCGGCGCAACTCGGTGAGAATGCCGGCTTTCTCGCACGCACGCTTGAAGCGCCGCAGGGCGGCGTCGAAGTATTCGTTTTCTCTTACGCGAACGCTGGGCATCGGTTCCTCTGATTCCGGTGTGGAATCCGCTCCGGCCGGATTGGCCGGGGCCAAAACTGTGCAATTCTACCTGCCGTTCGGAGCCGTTGCAAAGCCATGGGGTCCGTGATGAAAATGGGGACATTCCTGATTTCGCCCTGGAATCAGCACGTTCCCCGGCCGTCCGGAATTCAGGGATGCCCTCACTTACATGGTCTGACCCCGTGCGCGTGCTCGGAATAGAAACTTCCTGCGACGAGACGGCGGCGGCCGTTTTCGACAGCCGGCGCGGCCTGTTGTCGCACGCGCTCAACAGCCAGACCGCATTGCACGGGACCTACGGCGGCGTGGTTCCCGAGCTCGCCTCCCGCGATCACGTGCGTACGCTGACCCCGCTGATTCGGCGCGTGCTCGAGCAGTCGGGCTCGGCGGCGGGCGACGTGGACGGCATTGCCTATACGGCGGGGCCCGGGCTGGTCGGGGCGCTCCTCGTCGGCGCCACCATCGGCCGCAGCCTCGCCTGGGCCTGGCAGGTGCCTGCGATCGGCATCCACCACATGGAGGGACATCTGCTCGCGCCGATGCTCGAGGACGACGCGCCCGATTTTCCGTTCGTCGCGCTGCTCGTTTCCGGCGGGCATACCCTGCTCGTCGAGGTCGGCGGTATCGGTCTGTACGAAGTCCTCGGCGAAACCCTGGACGATGCGGCCGGCGAGGCGTTCGATAAGACCGCCAAGCTGCTCGGCCTGCCATATCCTGGCGGGCCGGCGCTCGCGGCGCTTGCGGAACGGGGCGTCGCGGGCCGTTTCAGGCTGCCGCGGCCGATGCTCGACCGTCCGGGCCTCGACTTCAGCTTCAGCGGACTCAAGACGGCCGTCATGCTCGAAGTGCGCGAGGCGGCGCTCGACGAGGCCGCACGCGCCGATCTCGCCGCCGAGTTCCAGGAAGCGGTCGTGGAGACGCTCACCGTCAAGGCGCGTCGCGCGCTCGAGCAGACTGGAATCGGCCGGCTGGTCGTGGCCGGGGGCGTCGGAGCCAATCGCGTGCTGCGCGAGCGGCTCGGCCACGTGATCGGCGCGCTCAACGGGCGCGTCTATTTCCCGCGTCCTGAGTTCTGCACGGACAATGCCGCAATGATCGCGCTGGCCGGGCTCAAACGGCTGGAAGCGGGCGCGGCCGACGGTCCGGCCATCGAGGTGCGGGCGCGCTGGCGGCTCGATGAGTTGCCCGCCGCGGGTAATGCGGCCCGGGCAGGCCCATGACCGATGTCATCTTTGTCCGCGAGCTCACGGTGGAGGCCGTCATCGGCATCCAGGAGTGGGAACGGCGCATGCGCCAGGTCGTGAAGGTCGACCTCGAGATGGCGGCCGACGCCAGACGTGCCGCCGCCACCGATCGGATCGCGGACACGCTCAACTACAAGCTCGTCGCGAAACGGGTCGCGTCATTCGTGAGCGAAAGCCAGTTCCAGCTCGTCGAGTCCCTGGCGGAGCACATTGCCGGCCTGGTGCTCGAGGAATTCGCCGTGGCGTGGGTCAAGGTCACCGTCAACAAGCCGGGAGCGGTACGCGGTGCGAAGGACGTCGGGGTGAGCATCGAACGGCACCGGGCGGGCACGGGGGCACCCGTGCCAGACGCATGAGCGACGAGTTACCGGGCCGGCATGCGTTTCGCGGAGCTCCGGCAGGCGTTCGACAAGCGCCAACACGTGCATTGCAAGGTCGACATCGACTGTGGGCGCGCAACAAAGCGGCAAAAAAATGGGATTTGACATAACCCGCGTCACTTGCGTGCACTGGCTGCTTGTGCTCGCCGCCGCCGCGCTTTCGGCATGCGGCGGCGGCTCGTCCGGGGGTGGCGGCACCGCGGCGCCCGCCGCCTGCGCCGCAACGTCGCAGAAGCAATTCGTGCTCGACGTCATGCAGGACATCTACCTGTACAACGAGCAAATGCCCGTGGTCGATCTGGACTCGTTCGCCACCGCGGAGTCGCTTCTCGAGGCGCTTCTCGTCGATCCGCCGGACCGTTTCAGCTTCATCGGCTCGGCGGCAGCCGACGACGCTTTCTTCGGCGCGGGCCAGTTCGTCGGTCTCGGCTTCGGCACGCGGCTCGTCGCCGCCGACGAGCTTCGCCTCACCGATGTGTTCGCGGGCAGTCCCGCCGCTGCGGCCGGACTGGAGCGCGGCTACGGCATCCTGGCCATCGACGGCCGCAGCATCGCGGAGATCACGGCGGCCGAGGGAGTGGACGCTGCGTTCGGCCCGGACGAAGTCGGCCACGTCGTGCAGCTGTCGGTCGCCGATCCAGGCGGCGGCGAATCCGACATTTCCGTGACCAAGGCGGTCGTGACCATTCCGCCGGTGCCGATCGAGACCCTATTCGACATCGGCGGCCGGCCTGTCGGATACCTGTTCTTCCGCACCTTCGTCGAGCCGTCGTTCGCAGCGCTCGACGAGGCCTTTGCCCGGTTCGCCGACGCCGGTGTGCGCGACGTCGTGCTCGACGTGCGCTACAACGGCGGCGGCCTGGTTGCGGTAGCAGACTTCCTCGGCAATCTGCTGGGCGGACTCAACGCCAACGGACAAGTGTTCTCGATGACCGTGTTCAATGCGAACAATGCGTTCCGCAACACGACGACGCTTCTCATGAATGAAACCCACTCGCTGTCGCTTGACAGGCTGGTGTTCATCACGACGGGCGCGACCGCGTCGGCCAGCGAAATCGTCATCAACTCGCTCGGGCCTCACGTCACGACCTTTGTCGTCGGCAGCAGTACCTTCGGCAAGCCCGTAGGCTCGCTGGGCTTCACGTTCTGCGACAAGGTATTGCGGCCGACCTCCTTCGAGACCGTGAATGCGGCGAGTGAGGGGGGCTATTTTGACGGTCTGCCGGCCGACTGCGTGGCCGCAGACGATCTCGATTTCGCGCTCGGCGACCCGGCCGAGCCTTCGCTTGCCGAGGCACTGTTCGTTGTCGCCAACGACCGTTGCTCGGATGCCGTGACCGTGGTGACGGCGAAACAGCGCGTCGCTGCGGAACGCGACCCGTGGCGCCGGCTCGTCAACGCCCGTTGATCGCGCCAGCTTCCTTTTCTGATTACACGCGCGAGATTCCCGCCTTGCAGCGCGTCGCGACGGGCGTTACGGTGATCCTGCGACCGGGCGGAGCGGAAGCATGCGCAACATTGATGCGGCACAAAGCGCCAGGGCACCGCGCGGGCTGGCCGGCGACGCGGCACATCTGTTGTGGTTTTACCTGCGCGGGCGCCAGCTCGCAGATTGTGAATTCCGCCGACAACACGCTATCGGACGTGAAACTGCGGATTTCGTCTGTCTCGAGCGGCGGCTTTGCCTCGTCATCGACGCCGGCGAGGCCGATGTTGCGCGGCGCGCGGCGCTGCTCAAAGCACGCGGATTCCGCGTGCGCAGGCTCGAATTCATCCGCGTGTTCGAGGAAACGGAAAGCGTGCTGGACGAGATCGGCGAAGCCCTCGAGGACGAACGTCCCCTGGACGGTGGGGGCCGTCAGCCGCCCGGCAACAGCTCCAGCAGATCCTGTATCGAGGGGCCGGCCGTGCCGAGCCGCGGGCCGGCGGCCCGCCCGAGCTCGACGAGGTAAGGCCGGTCCTGCATATCCGCCGGCGGCGTCAAAGTCAGGTCGATCTGCGCCTGCACCCCGCCCTTGTGCAGCGAGAGTGGAGCGCCGCCGACGCCGCCTTGGGCAAACGCGTCCTCGCCGATGCCGGGCACCGCGACCCGCCGCGGGTCCTGCTTCGAGCGCACGAGGAACCGCAGACGAGCAGGGCAGGGGACGAGTCGCTGCATTCGCCCGTCGGCTCAACGTCCGGAAGCGGCGCTGTCTTGCGGGCGGGCAGCGCGCGCCGGCGGGCGCGACGGCATCCGGAGCGGTATCAGCCGCGACATGTAATCTGCAACGGCTTCGATCTCCCTGCGCGACAGATCCCGGAGCAGATCGGACGTTCCCGGATCCAGGGTGTGCCTGGCGCCGGTGCCGAGCGCTTCGATCTGGCGGATCAGATAGGCATAGTGCTGGCCCTGCACACGTGGAATCTGAAGTTCGCTGTCGCCCTCTCCGCCGATCCCGTGACAGTGGCTGCACAGTCCATGGTAGAGGTCTTTGCCGAGCTCCAGCTCCGCGCCCGGCCCCGGCTGCGGCTCCGGATTCGGCGGCAGTCTGCTGATGTGAGCCGAGACGTCGGCCAGCGCCTGCGCTCCCGGCAGCTCCGCATCGCCTGTGAAAGGTTCCATTCGCGAATTGTGGCGCTCATCGTCGCGCATGTCCGCGAGCTGGCCGATCACGACCTCGAAGTGCTGGCCGGCGATTGCCGGCACTGAACCGTCAGGGACGCCATGACCGCTGGACTGATGACAGGCGGCACAACGCTCGAAAAGCTCGGCGCCGCGATTCGCGTCCGGCCTGAGCCCGAGCGCCTCTGTATATTCGTTCGTTTCGGGAGTGCCGGCGCAGGCCGGCCCGAACGCCGCTGCGGCGATCATGAGCATGGCCCGGCTGTTGCGGCAGCGCACACCCGCCGGTACTGGCAAAGGACGCGAGGCGCTCCGGCACGCGACAAGGCTTCTCATCGAGGACGACTCGACGACACTGCAGGGCGCATTATCGGCGGGTCCGGCGCGGGATTCCATAGGCAGGCGGCGCTCACCAGCCGAGGCTGCGCCCGCCGTCCACGGTAATGATCTCGCCGGTGACGTAAACGGCGTCGCGCGCCAGATACACGACGCAATCCGCGACGTCCGCGACGGAACCCTGCCGCTTGAGCGCCGTCTCGCCGATGATCTGCGCCTTGATGCGCTCGTCGAGGCCCTGCACCGGCCACAGTATGGTGCCTGGCGCGACGCCGTTGACGCGCACGGCCGGACCGAGCTCGCGCGCGAGGGAACGCGTCAGCATGGCGAGACCGGCCTTGGCTGCACAGTACACCGGGTGCCCGCGCAGGGGCCGGCGGGCGTGCACGTCGAGCATATTGATGATGACGCCGTGGTTCACGGCGAGCGCAGGTGCTGCCGACTGGGCAAGAAAGAGGGGGGCTTTCAGGTTGGTGCCGATGAGGTCGTCCCACTGCGCCTCGTCGATGGCGCCGAGGGGGGTCGGATAGAACGTGGAGGCATTGTTCACGAGCACATCGAGGCGCCCGGTGCGCTCGAGGGCGGCGTCGACGAGCCGCGCCAGCCGCGACGTGTCGACGAGATCCTGGCCGATCGCGTGTGCCGAGGACGGCCGCGCGGCGTTGAGCTCCGCGCACAGCCGCTGTGCATCTTCGGCCGACTCGCGATAGTGGACAATGAGATTCGCGCCGGCGGCATGCAGCGCGCGGGCGATGCCGGCGCCGAGGCGGCGCGCGGCGCCCGTCACGAGCGCGGTTTTCCCCGAAAGGGTGCGGGCAGACATGCGCGTTTCCTGGGGTCGGTTGCCGACAGGGTACAATATCCGCCCTTTCGGACCCGCTCCATACATGCTCGTCAGTCAAACCCTGCCGCCGCCTTCCCCGGAGGCGCTCGCGCACAGCGCACGTCTGCTCAGTCACCTGCGCGAAGACATCGAATCGCAAGGCGGCTGGATCGGGTTTGCGCGCTACATGGATCGCGTGCTGTACGCCCCGGGCCTCGGTTACTACAGCGCGGGCGCCGTGAAGCTCGGCGCTGCAGGCGACTTCGTCACCGCGCCGGAGATCACGCCCTTGTTTGCCCGCTGCCTTGCGCTGCAGTGCGCGGAAATCCTCGATGAGCTCGACGGCGGCGAAATCCTCGAGCTCGGCGCCGGCACCGGCGCGCTCGCCGCGGAGCTGATCGCGGCGCTCGACGACATGGGACGAGCGCCGCGGCGCTATCTCATCCTCGAGGTCAGCGCCGACTTGCGCTCGCGGCAGCGCAGCCTGCTCGGTGAACGGGCCGGCGCACTCTCCGCCCCGGTTGAATGGCTCGACCGACTGCCGGAATCGCCGATCACCGGCGTCATCATCGCCAACGAAGTCGTGGACGCATGGCCTGTCGAGCGGTTCCGCTTCGCCGATGGCGGCCTTCACGATCTCGGCGTGGGGATCGAGAACGGCATGCCGGTTCCGGTTGCGCGGCCCGCCGGAGCGCGGCTGCGCGAGCGCATCGAGGCGATTCGCGAGGCGAACGACATCGTCTGGCCGGCGCCCTATACCTCGGAGGTCCGCCTCGACCTCGAGCCCTGGCTCACGGCGCTGTACGACAGCCTCGAGCGCGGCGCGGTGCTGTTCTTCGACTACGGCATGCCGCAGAGCGACTATTACCGGCCGGAACGCGCTGCGGGCACGCTGCGCTGCCACTACCGTCATCGAGCCCATGACGATCCTTTCGTGTACGTCGGCCTGCAGGACATCACCGCCTGGGTGGATTTCTCGGCGCTGGCCGGCGCGGCCATCGACGCCGGTTTCGCGATCGGCGGGTACACGACGCAGGCGCAATTCCTGATCGGCTGCGATCTCGACGGCCAGATGATCGAGCTGTCGTCCCGCGCGCGCGCCACTCAGCTCGAACTGGCGCAGCAGGCGAAGCGGCTCACCCTGCCGGAGGAAATGGGCGAGCGTTACAAGGTACTCGGGCTGACGCGCGAGCTGGAGCGTCCGCTGCGCGGCTTCACCGCGCGCGACCTCAGGGTGACGCTTTAGTGTCGTGTTCCGCAAATACGCATCAATTCTCGCTCGGTCTGAGCCCGCCATCAGGCATTGCTCGTCGTCGCCATAGTCCCGCTATGTCTCCTCCTCGCGCCTTGGCTGGCGGACTCATTCCTTCGCGATTTATTGCCCATACTTGCGGGACACGACACTAGTGGATCTCTGGCACGCCGTCATACTCGCTCTCGTGCAGGGCTTGACCGAGTTCCTGCCGATCTCGAGCTCGGCACACCTGATCCTGCTGCCGGCCGTGGCCGGCTGGGACGACCAGGGCCTCGCATTCGACGTGGCAGTGCACGTGGGCACGTTGACGGCGGTGGTGTCGTTTTTCCGCGTCGAGCTCGCGCAGATGGCCGGCGACTGGCTGCGTTCCGTGAGCGGCAGCGCGGCCACGGCCGATTCGCGGCTGGCGTGGGCAGTGCTGGGGGGCACCGTGCCGGTGGGCCTGGCCGGGCTGCTGTTCCACGATCTCATCGAGACCGGCCTGCGCCAGCCCTTGCTGCTGGCCGCGATGTCGGCCCTGTTCGCGATTCCGCTGTGGCTCGCCGACGTCTTCGGCCGCAGACGGCGCGACGAGCATGCCCTCCGCTGGCGCGACGTGCTGCTCATTGGCGTGGCCCAGGCGCTCGCACTCGTTCCCGGCGTGTCGCGCTCCGGCATCACCATGACCGCCGGGCTCGCGCTCGGGCTCACGCGCGCGGCGGCCGCCCGTTTCTCATTCCTGCTGTCGATACCGGTCATCGTGCTCGCCGGTTCGCTGGAGACGGCGGCGCTGGTCGAGGCCGCCGAGCCCGCCGACTGGCGCGCGATCGCGATCGGCGTCCTCGTATCCGCCGTCAGCGCCTATCTCTGTATCAAGCTGTTCCTGCGCTTCCTCGACAGCACCGGCATGCTGCCGTTCGCAATCTACCGGCTGGTGGTCGCTGCCGCGATCGCCTGGGTGTTCATGTAGGTCGTCGCAGAGGCGGCGTTCCACAGGTCTCGCGCCGGGGGGACCACGCCATGCGGCCGAAAACGGGTTTATTCAGGATGAAATATTTCAATGCGGCGGTGAATGCCTTGTCGTGCATGGCGCTCGGCCTGGTGATCGCGTGGTGCCCGCCGGCCGATGCCGCGGATACGCGTATCGCCGTGCTCGATTTCGAGCTCAGGGACCTGACTCCGATGCCGCGCACGCCGGAGGAGCTCGAGCGCACCGCGTCCGTGGCGCCCCTGCTGCGCGACGCGCTGGCGGCGAGGGGTGGATACACGCTGGTCGACATCGATCCGCAGGATCAGGCGGAAGCCAATGCCTCGGTGGGCTATCTTTTCGAGCATCCGGAGAATGCCGCGGAACTGGGCCGGCAGTACGGGGCGGACTGGATTGCAGTCGGTCGCGTGCACAAGCCGAGCTTTCTGTTCGCTTACATGATCGTGCAACTGGTGAATGCCGACACCCGCCGGATCGCCGGGGAATACGTCGTCGAGGTCAAAGGCAGCATGGAGCAGGCGACGCGCAGGGGAGCGGCGGGCCTGGCCGAGCAGATCGATGAGACCATCCAGTCAGCGGTGCGACACCTTCACTCGCCGTCTTCCGCCTCTCCGCCCGCAGGTTCACTACCGGCTTCGCTCAGGTAGGCGACGATATCCGCGCGTGTCGCGGCGTCGGAAATCCCGGTGTACGGCTTCATCTTGTTGCCGGGGATCACGGCTTCCGGATCGGCAATGAAGCGATCGAGCGTCCCGGCGTCCCACACCCTGGCCCAACCGGCCAGCGTCGCCGAATAGGCGTAGTCCTCCGAGCCCGCTTCGCGGCCGATGACGCCATGCAGGTTCGGCCCAAGCCGATTGTCGCCTTCCTTCACGCTATGACAGGTCCGGCAGGCGTTGTTGAACGCGAGCCTGCCGGCCTCGGCGTCGCCGGCGGCCTCATCGGCGAAGGCGGATGCGGCCGAGAGGAACAGCGCGGCGGCGAATGAGGGGGCGATGACGATATTGCGCTTCATGGTGATCTCCTTGTCGCGGTGAGCTGCCCGTGGCCTTGCAGCAGGCAATCCTTGTGCTGTCGGTCGACCCTGCTGCCGGTGACCGGCAGGGGTATGCCTCAGGATGCCGGAACCAGTTGGCGGAGTCGAATGCGGGCGTGCGCCACAAGGCATCTTCAACCGCGCGCGCCGGGCGGCTGGACACAAACCGGCGTGGTCACCGGGGCCCGGCACCGAGTGCCTTGATGGCGCGCCGCCGGGCGTCGCGCAGCCGGCGCGCGATCTCGGCACCCCCGCCGGCGTCGGCAGCGATGGCGGCGGCATTGACGCCCGCGGCCGCGGCGAACGCGCGCCGCAGCAGGTCCGCCTGCGGATAGGGCCGGTCCTCGAGACCCGCGCGGCCGCGCGCATCTGCTTCGCAGGCGAGAAGGAATTGCTCGAGCCGCCGCGGGCGGCGAAAGGCATCGACGGCTTCGAGCACCTTTAGCACGGTCGCCGGCTTGAGCTCGGCGGCACGATGACAGTGACCGTGATACTCGGCGACGCGCAGCGCAACCTCGCGGAGCTCGTTCGGGATGCGCAGCCGATCGGCGAGCGCGTCGACGAGTTTTACGCTGCGCGCCTCGTGGCCCGGATGGCTCGGCCAGTGGCGTCGCGGTGTCTCGCCCTTGCCGAGATCGTGCGTCAGCGCGGCGAATCGTACGGCCAGGTCATCGGAGAGAGCGGCTGCCTGGCGCAGCACCATGAGAGTGTGCACGCCTGTATCGATTTCGGGGTGCCATTTCGGCGGTTGCGGTACGCCGAACAGGGCGTCGATCTCCGGGAAGACCCTGGCGAGCGCGCCGCACTCGCGCAGGGTCGCGAAAAACACGTCCGGTCGCGATTCGCCGAGCGCGCGCCGCGTTTCCTGCCATACGCGCTCGGGGACGAGGACGTCCATTTCGCCGCCTGCGGCGATCTCGCGCATGAGCGCGAGCGTCTCGTCCGCAATCGTGAAACCGAGCCCTGCGAAGCGCGCGGCGAACCGTGCAATGCGCAGCACGCGCAGAGGGTCCTCAACGAATGCACCGGACACGTGGCGCAGGATTCGCGATTCGAGGTCACGGCGGCCACCGTAAGGATCGATCAAGCGGCCGTGCGCGTCGCGGGCCATGGCATTGATCGTGAGATCGCGCCGCTTGAGGTCTTCCTCCAGTGTGACTTCGGGCGAGGCGTGCACGGCGAAGCCGCGATAGCCGGGCGCGGTCTTGCGCTCCGTGCGCGCCAGGGCATGCTCTTCGTTCGATTTCGGATCGAGGAAAACGGGGAAATCCCGGCCGACGGCGCGGAAGCCTCGCGCGAGCATCTCGTCCGGCGTCGCGCCGACCACGACCCAGTCGCGCTCGCCGGGCTCGAGCCCCAGAAGCTCGTCGCGCACTGCGCCGCCAACCAGATAGATGTTCACAGGCGCATGTTATCGTAAAGCCATGCGCTGGATTCGCCGTGTGATTGCCGCGCTCGCAGTGACCGCGGTTTCGGGCTGCTATTACCTGCATTCGATGCGCGGGCAGTGGGACGTCATGTCGCGGCGCGAGCCGATTGCCGCCGTCATCGGCGATCCGGGGACGCCTGCGGATCTCCGCGCGCGGCTCGAGACCGTGCTCGACCTGCGCGAGTTCGCGAGCCGCGAGCTGTCGCTGCCGGACAACGACAGTTACCGGAGCTACGCGGACGTCGGCCGGCCGTTCGTGGCCTGGAACGTGTTCGCCGCGCCGGAGTTCTCGATCGAGCCGAAGCAGTGGTGCTTCCCGATCATCGGCTGCGTGACCTATCGCGGCTACTTCGACCAGGCGAAAGCCGAGCGCTTTGCGGCGAAGTTGCGCGCGGACGGACTGGACGCGTATGTCGGGCCGGTGCCCGCCTATTCCACGCTCGGCTATTTCGACGATCCGGTGCTCAACACCATGCTGTCGTGGGACGACGTATTCGTTGCCTCCCTGCTGTTCCACGAGCTCGCCCATCAGCGACTGTATGTCAAGGGTGACGCCGCATTCAGCGAAGCGTTCGCGAGCGTGGTGAGCGACGCCGGCGTGCGGCGCTGGCTCGCCGAGACCGGGGGCGAGGACTTGCTCGCGGAGTTCGAGGCGGCGAACGCTCGCGAGGTCGAGTTCGCCGCACTCGTCGAGCGCGGCCGGGAGCGCCTCGAGGAACTTTACGCCTCCGGCCTCGCGGCCGGCGAGATGCGCGCGGCCAAGGAGCGGGAGTTCAGGCGCATGCAGGCTGAGTATCGACGTCTCGTCGAAACATGGGACGGTTTCGATGCCTATGGGCCGTGGTTCGACGGGGATCTCGACAACGCGAAAATGGTCTCGGTCGCGACTTACAACGAGCTCGCGCCCGGCTTTCGCGCCCTGCTCGGCCCATGCGACTACGATTTGCCGTGCTTCTATGAGCGCGCGGAGGAGATCGGCGCGCTGCCGCTCGAAGCGCGCCACGAGCGTCTTCGGGCGCTATCGGGCGCAGCCGAATGAGTTCTGCTCTACCGATTCAGGTAGAGCGGCAGCATGGCCTCGAGCGAGTGCGGTTCGATACCGAAGTGCGCGAACCCGTTCGAGTCGCAGACGTTGTCGACCGTCAGGGACTGCAGGTTGTCTATGGAAAAGGGCTTGCCGGGCACGAACTCGAGCACACCCGCCTGCAGCCTCGACAGGCTGTCCGGTAAACCGATCACCCAGCGCCTGAGGCCGAGCGTCGCGCGCAGCAGCTCGACGATCTCGCGCAGCGTCCAGACCCGCGGCCCGCACAGCTGGTAGCTCTGTCCGTGGGTCGCGCGGTCCTGCAGCGATTGCTGCATCGCCTGCACGACGTCTTCGACGTACACGGGCGCGAAGCGCGCATTCGGTTTGGCGAGCGGCAGCACCGGCGACAGCTTGAGCAGACCCGCAAAACGGTTCGTGAACGAATCATTGGGGCCGAAGATCACCGATGGCTGGAAAATGGTCCAGCGCAGGCGCTCGCCGCAGCGGTCGCGCACGACGTTCTCCGCTTCGCCCTTGGTCTGCAGGTAGAAGCTCGGTCCGCGCGCGGCGTCCGCCTTGAGCGCGCTCATGTGCAGCAGGCGGCGGACCCCGGCGGATCGGCATGCCGCGACCACCGTCTGCGCGAGCTCGCTATGCGCGCGGCGGAATCCCGCGCCGTCACGTCCGTGCTCGTTGAGGATGCCGATCAGGTTGACGGCGCAATCCATGCCTGCGAGCTCGCGTTCGAGCATCGCCGGGTCGTGCACATCGGCCGTGACCAGTGACACTGTCGGCAGCACCAGCAGTTCCCGATGGCGCGCAGCGTTGCGCGTCGGCACGCGGATGCTATGACCTGCCCCGGCAAGCCGGGCGACCAGGCTGCGGCCGACGAAGCCGGTGCCGCCGAGCACGCAGATCTTGAGCTCCGGCATGCGGTGGATTATAGAGTCGACCGGCCGGCTCCGTCCGACGCGACGCGACTTGCGCCTGCCGGGCCGACGGGCGGCATGTGCGCCGACAGGCGCTGGGTATCCTCGTGCAGGCGCCAGTAGAAAATGGCTTCGGCGGACAGCACGCGCTGCACGTAGGTGCGTGTTTCGTCGAACGGAATTGCGTCGACCCAGGCATCTGCAGGCACGGTCCGGTCGGGCAGCCAGTCGCTCACGCGTCGCGGTCCCGCGTTGTAAGCGGCGGTGGCGAGCACACGGTGCCGGCCGAATCGCTCGTACATGCTGGCGAGATAGCGAATGCCGAGGGCGATGTTGGTTTCCGGCTCGAGCAGGCTGGCGCTGCCGCGGTAGGTGACGCTCGCGCGGCGGGCGGTCTCGCGTCCCGTCGACGGCAGGAGCTGCATGAGCCCGAGCGCACCTGCACCCGAAGCCACATCCGGCATGAACAGGCTCTCGCTGCGCGCGATGCCATAGGCCCACGTGGCCGCCACCCGCGCTTCGGGTGCGCGTGCGTCGAACGTATGCCGGAACGGGGTCGGATAGCGGACCACCAGGTCGTCGAGCGCACCGGCCTGCGCGGCTGCCGAAATGGCCCGGGAGTGCCATCCCCAGCGGTGGGCTAGCAATGCGGCCTGGGCGCGCTGATCCGCACTCAGGCCGTCGATCTCGAGGTTCCACTCGCTGCGGCCGCGGCTGTCCTGCCCCACGAAAAACAGTTCGCGGGCGCGAATCAGAGCCGGACGTGCGGCGAGCGCCGCGATGATCTCCTCGTCCGGCTCGATAGGACGGTGCGCCCAGGCGTAAGGCCGCTCGAGGCGGTCCGCGGCCAGGAAGCCGTGGTAGCTGCGCTCGACAGCGAGGTCGGCGAAGATCCGGGCGGCGGTTTCGTCTTCGCCCGAGGCCTCGAGGGCGCGCGCCTGCCAGTAGCGCCAGGGCTCCAGGACGGCCGCGTCCGCGGGCAGGCCCTTGTGGGCATCGAGCAGGCCCTGCCAGTCGCCCGCGAGCGCAGAGAGACGCATGCGCCATTCGAGGACCCCGGTTGTGGTGGCGGCATCGCCCAGCTCGGCGAGCAGCGCTGCCGCCGCAGGCAGGTGGCGGCGCGCGGCGGAGAGTGCGATCTCGCGCGCAATGGCATGACGCTCGTCTGGATCGAATGCGTACCGGTCACCGAGCGCGCGCCACAATCGCGACGACTCGAGGGGATCGCGGCGCATGAGCTGCCGGAATCCGTAAGCCACGAGATCGCGTTGGCCGGGTGTGTCCGCCAGCCGGGCTGCGTCGCGCAGCGCGGCGCCGGGATCCGATTGCATGCGGGCCCAGCGCTCGACCAGATTGCGGTCGCCGGCATCGAGCTTGCGTGCCAGGTAGCGGGCGAGCGAGATCTGCCGTGCCTCCAGGGCGAGCGTGAGGCGCGCCCGATAGCGCTCCGGGGTCAACTCGCCGCGCCGCTCCAGCTCGGCGAAGACCGGATCGCACGCCTTCGGCTGACTGACGCCGACGGTCCACAGCTCGAGGGCGGCGGCGACGTAACCGTCGTCGTCGCCGCCCGCCGCGCGCAGTGCGACGCAGCGGATTTGCGGCTCGGCACGATCGCTGAAATGGCGCGCATAAAGCGCCAGGTATCGCGGCCAGTCCTGGCGCTTCTCGAGCGTGTCGAGCCAGCGCCGGCGCAGGTCTTCCGTGGCCGGCAGGCCGGGATGGGCAGCAAGAAAGGCCTCCACCTCGGCCGGCGCTGCGGTGCTCAGCCGGGCGCGCAGCCAGGCGGCGCGCAGGTCCGGAAACAGCACGTAGCTCTCGAGCAACTCCAGCGTGTCGCCGGAAGGCTCCCAGCGCCCGCGCTCCGCCGCCGCCCACGCAGCAGCGAAGGCAGTGCGCTGGCGCTCGATCTCCGGCTCCGCCGACGCGGCTCCGGCAATGGACGCCGGGACCAGCGGGCTCAGCCACAATACCGAGCAGACAGCTGCCCTGCGCCACGTTTTCACATGCATATCATCGGCTTGATACAGGAAAGTGCAAATCGTCTAAGCTGCGCGCAGTGTGCCACATGGTGGCTTCCGGTCAAGCGCGCATGATCGATGACATGGGCTTCTACTGGCTCGCGTTTCCGCTCGTCGGCGCCGTCGCCGGCGTGCTCGCGGGCCTGTTCGGAATCGGCGGCGGCATCGTCGTCGTGCCCGTGCTCTACCTGTTCTTCCGGCATATGGGCATCGACGAGGCGTATCGGATCCATCTGGCCATCGGCACGTCGCTGGCGATCATCGTGTTCACGTCCGTATCGTCGCTGGTCGCGCATCACCGGCGCGGCGCGGTGCTGTGGCACGCCGTACGCGTGCTCGCCGGCGGTATCGTGATTGGAGGCCTGCTCGGCGCAGCGCTCGCGCATGCCATGTCGTTCGCAACCCTGCGTACCGCATTCGGACTGCTCGTAATCGTAATCGCCCTCTATATCGTGCTGGGCTACCGGCCGCCGCCGCGACGCACGCTGCCGGGGCTCGCCGGCGGCACGCTGGCCGGGACCGCGATGGGCGCGATCGCGTCGCTCGCGGGCATCGGCGGCGGGGTCATGACCAATCCCTTCCTGTTGTGGTGCGGCGCGCCGATGCGTAACGCCGTCGCGACTGCCGCGGCCTGCACGTTCCCGGTTGCCGTAGCCGGCACGCTCGGTTTCGTGGTTGCCGGCTGGCCGGTGACCGCCGGCGTGCCCGGCGCCACTGGCTACGTGTTCTGGCCGGCTGTCGCAGGAATCGCCGTCGGCAGCACGCTGACGGCACCGCTGGGCGCGCGCATCGCCCACGCCGTGCCGGTGCAGGGACTGCGACGCGCGTTCGCAGTCGTGCTGGTGCTGGTCGGTCTGCGCATGCTGCTCGCATGAACCGGGACATTCCTGATTTCCGCGCTCGCGCAAATCCGCCTCGCCTTGAGCGCGGAAATCAGGAATGTCCCCATTTAGGAGTAACATGCCGCGGTGTGCGCGGGGCAGCCCCCGGCAGTCAACGGCTTCATCAACGTCGAGGAGAAACGATGCGTATCCATACATACGGATGGCTGACCGCGCTCGGCCTGTTGCCGGCGCTCGGCACGGCACAGGAGCTGAGCTACGACTGGGTCGAGCTGCAATACGTCAATACGGAGATCGACACGGGCGCATTCGAGGTCGATGGCGACGGCTTCGCGGTCGGCGGCTCTTTCGCGCTGACCGATGCCTTTCAGGTCATCGCGAGCTACAGCGACGTCGGCTTCGATCTGGATGTCGACACGACGTCGTTCTCGATCGGCGCCGGCTACCGCTATGGCGTCGGCGAAGCCACCGACCTGGTGGCCTCGCTGTCCTATGTGAGCGGCGAGGTGGAGACCAACTTCGGTGACGCCGACGATGACGGTTTCGCGCTGACGGCCGGGCTGCGCAGCGCGGTTCACGAGCAGATCGAAGTGGAGGGGGGCGTCGCTTATGTCGATCTCGACGAGTCGGGCGACGAAACCTCCCTGTTCGGTGAAGGGCGCTACTGGTTCACGGAGCAGTTCGCGGCCGGTGCCGGGGTCGAGCTGGGCGACGACGCGACGACGTTCACGATCAGCGGCCGGTTCAACTTCGGAGCGGCGCGCGGTTCGAGGTGATGGTGGCCCCGTAGGGCCGAATTCATTCGACCAGGACCGCGTGGTGAGGGCGGTTAAAGCGGGGTATGAGGCGGGGAAATGCGGCCGGTTGAAACCGGCCCGACGGGCTCGATCTCGGGACGGGCGTAGCGCTTGCGGCTCAGCAGCAGGTATACGACCGGCACGACGAACAGGGTCAACAGCGTGCCGAAGCTGATGCCGCCGACGATCACCCAGCCGATCTGACGGCGGGCCTCTGCGCCCGCGCCGGTTGCGATGGCGAGCGGCAGAGCGCCGAGCACCATGGCGCCGGTAGTCATGAGGATCGGCCGCAGGCGCAAGGCTGCCGCCTGCTGTACGGCATCCAGCTTCGACTTGCCCTGTTCCTGGAGCTGATTGGCGAACTCAACGATGAGGATGCCGTGCTTGCTGATGAGCCCGATCAGCGTGATGAGGCCGATCTGACTGTAGATGTTAATGCTGCCTCCGGTCAGCGTGAGCGCAAGCAGCGCGCCGCAGATCGCGAGCGGCACCGAGAGCAGGATGATGAATGGATCGACGAAGCTCTCGAACTGCGCGGCCAGAACCAGATAGATGAATGCCAGGGCCAGCACGAACATGATCGCAATGCTGCTCGCGGACTCGCGGAACTCGCGCGACTGCCCGTTCAGGTCATAAGGCGCCTCCGGGGCGACCTCCCTGAGCGCCTGTTCCATGAAGTCCAGGGCGTCACCCATCGGATAGCCGGGCGCGAGCCCCGCGTTGATGGTGGCGGAGCGCAGCCGGTTGAAGTGATTGAGCTCTTTCGCCGCCACCGACTCGCGCACCGTTACCAGATTGGCGAGCTGAACCATCGTATTGGCCGTGCCGCGCACGTAGATGTTGTTCAGCGCGTCGGGCGTGCGCCGCGCCTCATCCTCGATCTGCACGATAACGTCGTACTGCTCGGAGCCGCGCTTGAATCGGGTGACGTTGCGGCCGCCGAGCAGCGTCTCGAGCGTGCGGCCCACGTCCTCGACATTGGTGCCGACGGCGGCGATTTTCTCACGATCGACGTCGATCTTGAGCTCCGGCTTGTTGAGCTTGAGGTCGGTATCCGGATTGGTGAGATTCGGACTCTCCGCCATGCGGGCGAGCACGCCGTTGACGATCTCCTGCAACTCATCCCAGCTACCGGTGGTCTGCACGACGAAGGAAATGGGCTGGCCGAACCCCTGCTGGCCGAGCGGCGGCGGCAGAACGGGAAAAGCGAGGATCCCGGGGATGCCCATGAACTGGGGAAAGAGCTGGCCCTGGATCTCCTGCGCGCTGCGCTCACGCTCATCCCACGGCACCAGCCCGACGAAACCGATGGTCTGGGTGATGGTCGGGAAGCCGACGATCTGGAAGTAACGTTCCACTTCCGGGATCTGTGCGAACAGCGCCTCCATCTGACGTGCATACCGGTCGGTGTACTCGACGCTAGCGCCCTCGGGCGCGATGCCGAAACCGATCACGAAACCCTGATCCTCCTGCGGCGCGAGCTCGGACGGCAGCCGCAGCAGAAGAAAGACGAGCGCCCCGACCACGAGGACCGCAATGCCGAGCACGGCGTAGCGCGCGCGGAGCACGCCGCTCAGCGCGCGGCGGTAGCCGCGGGTCAGGCCATTGAGAAGCCGCTCGCCGAACTCGTAAGCCCGGTTGTGCTTCTTCTCGTGCCGGAGCAGCTTCGAGCACATCATCGGCGACAAGGTCAGCGCCGTGAAGCCGGAGACGATCACGGCGCCCGCCAGGGTCAGCGCGAACTCGATGAAGAGCTTGCCGGTGCGGCCCGTGGAGAACGCCATGGGCACATAGACCGCCGCCAGGGTGAGGGTCATCGCGACCACGGCGAAGGCGATCTCCCGGCTGCCCTTGATCGCCGCCTCGAACGGCGCCATGCCCTCCTCGATATGCCGGTAGATGTTCTCCAGCATGACGATGGCGTCGTCGACGACCAGGCCGATGGCCAGCACCATCGCGAGCAGGGTCAGGGTGTTGATCGTGAAGCCGAAGGCATACATGAGCGCGAACGCGCCGATCAGCGAAACCGGGATGGTCACGAGCGGGATCAAGGTGGCGCGGAAGTTGCGCAGGAACAGAAAAATCACCACGACCACGAGCAGGATGGCCTCCACAATGGTCTCGTACACTGATTCGATCGACGCCTCGATGAACACGGTGCTGTCGTAGGCCATCTCGACTTTCATGCCTTCGGGCAGGGTTTCGGTGATCTGCGGCAGCAGCTCTTTCAAGCCCGCCGAGATGTCGAGCGGGTTGGCGGTGGCTTGCTTGACGATGCCGAGCGGCACGGCATTGCGCCCGTTGTAACGCGCGCGGAAACGCTCGTTGTTGGCGCCGAGCTCGACGCGGGCGACGTCGCGCAATCGCACGAGGTAACCGCCGGCGTCGTTGAGGATGATGGCCTCGAACTGCTCCGGCGTGCGCAGATCGGTCTCGGACAGCACAGTGAACTCGCGCTCGGTGCTCTCCACGCGTCCCGCGGGCACCTCGACGTTCTGCCGGCGCAGCGCGTCCTCGACGTCCGCCGGAGTCAGCTGGTGGGCGGCCAGGCGGTCGGTGTCCAGCCAGACCCGCATGGCGTAGCGGCTGCCGTAGACCTGCGCCTGGGCCACGCCGCTGATCGTCTGCACGCGGTCCTTGACCAGCCGTTCGGCGACGTCGGCGATCTCGAGCTCGCTGTGGCGGTCGCTCGAGAACGCGAGATAGATGATCGGCTGCGCGTCCGCCTCCTGCTTCTGCACGATCGGCTCGCGCGCTTCCTCGGGCAGAAAGTCGCGCGCCTGCGCCACGCGATCGCGCACGTCCGAGGCTGCGCCGTCGGGATCGCGGTCGAGGCGGAAGCGGATCGAGACCTGGCTCTGCTCGGCGCGGCTGACCGACTGGATGTAGTCAATGCCCTCGATGCCGGCGAGCCCTTCCTCGATCGGTGTCGTGATCTGGGATTCGACGACCTGCGCGTTCGCGCCCGGATAGCTCGTCGCAACGGTGACGATCGGTGTATCGACGTTGGGAATCAGGCGCACCGCCAGCCGGTCGTAACAGATGACACCGATCAGCAGCACGATCAAGTTCATGACCGTCGCAAGAACCGGCCTGCGGATGGAGGTATCGGAGAGGATCATGCGTGGTTCCGCGTCGAATTCAGCTCCGTCGTGCGACGGTGCCGGTCATCCGGCCGTGCAGCATCATCCTGTAGACCGGCCCGGCGCTATTCGTTCCGCGCCGCGCCGGCGGCGGCGGCGCCTTCGGCGGGCGCATCCGGGACAGGCACGGGCATCACTTTCGCGCCGTCGTAAAGCTTGAGCTGGCCGGCCGTGACGACCTCGTCGCCGGGCGCGAGGCCGGAAACGATCTCGACCTGGCCGGCTCGCCGCAGGCCGGTTTCGACCTCGACGAGCTTCGCCTGGCCGTCTTCGACCTTGTAGACGAACTGCCGGTCGCCCTGCGGCCACAACGCCTGCTCCGGCACGATCAGCGCCTCGTCGTGCTGGTCGACTTCGAGGTCGAGACGCGCGAACAGCCCGGGACGCAGCTTGAAGTCCGGATTCGGCACCACGGCCCGCAGCAGCACGTTGCGACCCGCGAGGTCGATCTGCGGGTCGATGGCCATGACCTCGCCGCGAAACTCCTCGCCCGGAAAGGCATCGACGGTAACCTCTACTGGCTGGCCGGGCTCGAGCCGGGACAGGTGCACCTCGGGCACGCGGAAATCCACCTTGATCGGGTTCAGCTTGACGATGCTCACGAGTTCCTGGCCGACGTCGACGTAATCGCCTGCGCTCACCTGTCGCAGGCCGACCACCCCGTCGAACGGAGCCTCGATCACGGTCTTGGCGAGCCGGGTCTGCGCCGAAGACAGTCGTGCCTGATCGACGGCCAACCGCGAGCGCGCATTGTCGTAGTCAGCCTGCGCGATGAGCTTGCGGTCGATGAGATCCTCCGCTCGATCGAACGAGCTCTGGCTCAGGGCAAGGTTTGCTTCGGCCTCGCGCATCTCGGCCTCGATGAGGCTGGCGTCGAGGGCGAACAGCGGGTCGCCCTTTGCGATGCGCTGGCCCTCCTCGAAGTGGATTTCCTCGATGCGGCCGGCGAGCTCCGGGCGGATCACGACGCTTTCGTCGGCACGCAGGGTGCCGACCGCGTGGATCGTGTCCGTCAGTTGACTGGCGCTGACCGTGGCCGTCTCCACTGCCGTGGGCGGCATTTCTCCGCCGCGTCCGCCCTGTGAATGGCCCACGGGCGCAATCGCGATCAGCAGGGGCCCGAGGAGCGCTCCAACGAGCACATGCCGGCGTGGGCCGGTCGCGTTCGCCACGCGCAGTCGGGATGACATCGATGGGCTCCGATGGGTTGTTGTTTGTCGGTCTGACGCGGCTGCAGGTGCGGATTAAAACGCGGCCGGCGAATTCAGGCCGGCCGCGCGATCATTATCCTCTACACCGCGCACAGCGGCGAGCCCCCGGGTCTGGCGCCGGCTTACCGGATCGGAATCAGCAGGTTGCTGTCGCCGCGCTGAATCGCCAGGGCCAGCGCGCCGCCGCCGGAGGCGATCTCCTGGAACTCGGCAAGGCTGCTCACGCGGCGGCGATTGACGTGGGTGATGATGTCGTTCGGCCGCAGCCCGCTCAGAAACGCCGGACTGCCCGGCGCCACGGCGGTGACCAGCACGCCGGCCGTGCCCTGGTAAACCTGCGAGCTTTCATCAATGGTCGAGAACTCGGCACCGGCCAGCCCGCGATGGAGCTCGGCGGCCACCACTTCCTCATCCTGGACGGCTTCGCCGAGGGAAGCCTCCACGCGCCGCCGCTTGCCGTCCCGAATCAGCTCGAGCTCGATCTCCTCGCCGACTCTCTTGAGTCCGATCAGGTTGCGCAGCTCGTTGGCGTCGCCGATCTTCCTGCCGTCGATCGCGACGATGACGTCTCCCGGCTCGATTCCCGCCTCGTCGGCGGCCGAGCCGTCGACGACCTGCGAGACCAGCGCCCCTTCGCGGACGTCGACACCGAGCGGCTCGGCCAGGTCGGGGGTCAGGTTGCCGATGCTCACGCCGAGCAGCCCGCGGCGGACCTCGCCGAATTCGATGAGCTGCGACATGACGTAACTCACCATGTCGGAGGGTATGGCGAAGCCGATGCCGATGTTGCCGCCGCTGCGGGTGAATATGGCCGAATTGATGCCGACGAGCTCTCCGCGCAGGTTCACGAGCGCGCCGCCCGAGTTTCCCGGGTTGATGGACGCGTCGGTCTGGATGAAGTCCTCGTAGCCCTGCGGATTGATGCCGAAACGGCCGAGCGCACTGATGATGCCCGAGGTGACCGTGTGCTGCAGGCCGAACGGGTTACCGATCGCCACTACGAAGTCGCCGACGCGAGCCTTGCTCGATTCCGCGAAAGGAAGGTCCACGAGGTTCTTCTCGTCGGTCTCGAGCAGCGCAATGTCGGACGCCGCGTCGGCGCCAACGACCTTGGCCGTGAACTGCCGGTTGTCGTGCAGGGTCACGGTGATCTCGTTCGCATTCTCCACGACGTGCGCGTTCGTGATGATGTAGCCCTCGCCGGCATCGACTATGACCCCGGAGCCGGCTGCCTGAAATTCGCGTTCGCGCGGCCCGTACTGCTCCGGAATGTCGAAGAAACGCCGGAAGAAAGGATCGTCGAACAGGGGATTGCGGTCCTGCACCTCAATGCTCCCGCGGGTGCCGATGCTGACCACGGCCGGCGAGACCTTCTCGATCATGGGCGCGAGCGTGGGCACCGGCTCCGTCGAGACGGCGGGCAGCCCCGATACGGCGGGCAGCCCGTCCTGAGCCTGCATGGGCACGGCCATCCAGGCAAACACGAGCAGCAGCGCCGCGCTTGCCCCAAACAATCGATCCTTAGTCACTTGAATACCTTTCGTTCAGGGACTGCCGTGGGGCAGACAGATCATTGATGCAGCACGGCGGCGCAAGGTCGCAGCCGGCGCGAGGCGGCAGGCAGGCATAGCCGGAACAACCCGGGCGAACGGAAAGCTCCGCCCGCCCGGCGTCGATGCGCGCCCGCATCGGACATCAGTCCGCTTTGACCGAAATTCGCCGCGGCTGCACCTTCGCGTGCTTCGGGATCGTCACTTCGAGCACGCCGTTGGCGCTGCGTGCGGAAATGCCCTCTGCGTCCGCAGTATCCGGCAGGTTGAAGCGGCGGAAGAATTGTCCGCTCACGCGCTCTACGCGGCGATAGCCGTTGCGCTGCTCTTCCTTGACGTCCTCGCGCTTGCCGCGCAGGGTGAGCACGCCGTCCTGCATGGTGATCTCGATGTCTTTCGGGTCCACGCCCGGGACGTCGGCGTGCAGCACGAATCGCTCGTCCTCCTCGCGGATATCCACGGCCGGCACCCAGTCCGTCACCGCGCCCTGGGTCTCGTCAGCGCCGAAGCGCGATTCGAGCAGACGGTCGAGATCCCGATGCAGGCTGCTCATCACGCCCCATGGCTCGTATCTGATCAGGCTCATTGTGTTTTCCTCCAGTGAACGGGTCCCGGCAATGGACCCTCGATGTGCCATGAGTTGTGGGCGGCGGCGCGGTTTTCAAGTGCGCGGCGGCGCGGGGCCGGGCGGACAACCCTGTGGATAAGCTGTCGGCATTCTGGGGACGCGCAGTGAATACAATATCTTGTGGTATGGCGGCGTTGTTCCGCGGTCACCGGGCAAGCGCCGGAAATCCGCGGCAGACGGCCGCGCTGAATGTCATAACATTATGAATTTAAAGGAGTAAATGAGCTTGATTCCAATTTATTCCAAGGCTTGACAGCGGCGGCGCCCAGCCATAGTCTTGACGACCCCCGGAACACAATATGTTGTGTTTGCCGGACAAAATGATTCCCGGGGGCGATCAGAAGGGGGAGAACCGCCTGCAATGAGCACTGCTGCCAGAATCCGTCCGCCCTCCGTTTCGGAGATCGACTTTCAGGATGCGTCCCTCGACATCTGGGACAAGAAGTATCGCTTGACCGCGAAGGACGGCACGCCTGTCGACGATTCCATTGACGGTACCTACCGGCGCGTGGCACGCGCACTCGCCGACGTCGAGGCGCCGTCGCTTCGCGAGCACTGGTACGAGCAGTTCGTCTGGGCGCTCCAGCACGGCGCGATTCCGGCCGGCCGCATCGTTTCCAATGCCGGCGCGCGCGCACACAAGCCCTCGACGTCGACGATCAACTGCACCGTTTCCGGCACGATCGGCGACTCGATGGACGACATATTGAAGAAGGTTCATGAGGCGGGAATCACGCTCAAGTCGGGAGCTGGAATTGGTTATGAATTCTCGACGCTGCGACCGCGCGGGGCGTACGTGTCGGGAGCGGGTGCCTATACGTCGGGCCCGCTGTCCTTCATGGATATCTACGACAAGATGTGCTTCACCGTGTCATCGGCCGGCGGCCGGCGCGGCGCGCAGATGGGCACTTTCGACATCGGCCATCCGGACGTCGTGGACTTCATCCGAGCCAAGCGCGAGAACGGGCGTCTGCGACAGTTCAACCTGTCGCTGCTCGTCACCGACGAATTCATGCAGGCGGTCAGAAACGACGAGGAATGGAAGCTCGCATTTCCAGTAACGGCGCGCGAAGCGACCGACGAACGTATGAATCTCGATGACGCCGAATGCTTCATTTGGCGTGAATGGCCGGCGGCCGGCGACTATGTGCGCAACGACGAAGGGCTCGTGGCCTGCAGGATTTACCGCAGAATCCCGGCGCGTAAGCTGTGGAACGTCATCATGACGTCGACGTACGACTACGCGGAGCCCGGCTTCGTGCTTATCGACCGACTCAACGAAATGAACAACAACTGGTGGTGCGAAAATATCCGTGCAACCAATCCATGCGGCGAGCAGGGCCTTCCCCCATTCGGTGCGTGTCTGTTGGGGTCTGTAAATCTAACGAAGTTCGTTCTAGACCTCTTCACCGAAAAAGCGCGCTTCGACTGGGACGAGTTCCGCAAGGTCGTCAAGATCTTCACGCGCATGCTCGATAACGTGGTGGAGATCAACGGGCTGCCGCTCGAGCGGCAGCGCGAAGAGATCTATCGCAAGCGCCGGCACGGCATGGGCTTTCTCGGCCTCGGCTCCGCGATCACCCTGCTGCGCATGAAATACGGCTCGCGGGCGTCCGTG
>DATLFD010000095.1:0-2490 GCA_035524935.1 Gammaproteobacteria bacterium
TCGAGCTCGTCGTAATCGATCGGCCAGTCGGCAAAGCCCGTCCCGGCGATCGGCCCTAGCAGGCTGCGCTCTTTGAAATCCACGTCGTGAAACCGCCAATAGTTGGCGGTGAAGTGCACGCTGCTGCCACCGACGAGTCGCGCATAGACCGCGGGCGGCGGAAAATCCCTGAGCTCCGCTTTGTCTGATTCGGTCTTGCGGAATGTCTGGGGCGACTGGCCTTGCCAGCCGCCGGTCAATTCCTGGTTGAAGACGTAGCCGAGCTCGTCGTGCCTGAAGTCGCCCGCCCGGAGGTAAGGTCCCTGCTCGAGCAGGACCACGTCGAAGCCGTCGGTGGAAAGCTCCCTGGCGAGGACGCCGCCGGCGGCGCCCGAGCCGACGATGACGAAGTCGACGGGCTCGCGCGTCGCAAAGCGCGGCTCAGTCGTTGCCATCCCTGCCGTCGCGTGCGAGTTGCGCGTCGTAATAGCCGAACGGCGGCTGCCACTGATGGCGGTCGTCGAAGCCGACGAGCTTCCAGCCGATCTTGTCTCGATTACCGCCATACGACGGCAGCGCGAACATGCCCGCGATCGTGAGGTATCGAACGAGGCCGAAGAACGGGGTGTCCTCGATCATGCCCAGCGCCTCGATCTGCTGTTCGGCAGTCAACCCGGAAAACAGCGCTCCATCGCCGCGCTGCGAATGCACGCGACCCTGCAGGTCGTCGAGCCCGGCGATCACCGCCTCCCTGGCACCGGCGGCGAACGAGCCGAGCGCCCCGTCGATGAAGTAGATGACGCCGGCTTCGTGCGCGCCGGGCGTGTCGCCCGACGGAACGATCTGCGAAGCGACTGCTTCGAGCTCGGCCGCCTGCGCGCGCGAGAGGTTGATGAAGTCTTCCGCGCGAGCGCGAGCGAGGGCCGCCGCCTGTGCCGTGGACGCGAACGACGGCCAGTTGAAAGCGATCCAGGCCCCGCCGACACAGCATCCGGAGCGCGTGAGGAAATCGCGGCGCGACCACTGACCCCGGGCCATGTGCTTGTCCGTATCGTGTGCCAGGCTCGACCGCGAAGATTAGCATCGTGACCAGCGGCGCGCGAGCAGCTTGCGAAGCCCCCGCGAAGCCTCTATAACGAGGCGCACCCGGCGAAAGGAAGAACCGATGGCCTGGCTCGGAGGCGAGGATCGGGTCGACACGTCCCCGCACGTCGCGGACGAGGTGAAAAGCACGACCTGCTACATGTGCGCCTGCCGGTGCGGCATCAGGGTGCACATCAAGGACGGCGCGATCCGTTACATCGACGGTAACCCCGATCATCCCGTCAACCACGGCGTAATCTGCGCCAAGGGCTCGGCCGGCATCATGCAGCAGTATTCGCCGGCACGTCTACGCAAGCCGCTAAAGCGGGTCGGGGAACGCGGCGCGGGCGAATTCGTCGAGATCGAATGGGACGAGGCTCTCGCGCTCGCCACCGATTGGCTGGGCGCGATCCGTTGCAGCGATCCGCGCCGGCTTGCGTTCTTCACCGGCCGCGACCAGAGTCAGTCCCTGACCGGGTTCTGGGCGAGCCAGTTCGGCACGCCGAACTATGCCGCGCACGGCGGCTTCTGCTCCGTGAACATGGCCGCGGCCGGCATCTACACCATCGGCGGCTCGTTCTGGGAATTCGGCGAGCCGGACTGGGAACGCACGCGCTATTTCCTGATGTTCGGCGTGGCCGAGGATCACGATTCGAATCCGATCAAGATCGGCCTCGGCAAGCTCAACGCCCGCAGCGGCACCAAATTCGTGTCGGTCAACCCGGTGCGCACCGGATACTCATCGATTGCCGACGAGTGGATCGGCATCCGGCCGGGCACCGACGGCCTGCTCGCCTTTGCGCTCATCCACGAGCTTCTGGCCGCAGGCCGGGTCGATGTCGACTACCTCTCGCGCTACAGTGACGCCGCCTGGCTCGTGCAGCGGGACGCCGGCGGCGCCGAGGGCCTGTTCGCCCGTAACGGCGCGGGCCGGCCGCTGGTCTGGGACCCGGAACGCTCGGCGCCCGTCGACTTCTCCGCCGTGCCCTCAGCGCCGGCACTGACCGGCCGGTTTCCCCTTCCCGGCGGCGGCACCGGCGTGCCGGTGTTCGAGCTGCTCGCCGAGCGTTATCTCGATCCGCAGTACGCGCCCGACGCGGTCGCGGCGCGCTGCGGCGTGCCCGCCGACACCATCCGCCGCATAGCGGCGGAGCTCGCGCACGCTGCATTCGAGCAGGCGATCGTCGTCGAGACGCCGTGGACCGACTGGGCGGGCCGCCGCCACGAGCGCATGATCGGACGGCCCGTCTCCATGCACGCGATGCGCGGCGTATCGGCGCATTCGAACGGCTTCCACACCTGCCGCGCGATCCACGTGCTGCAGATACTGCTCGGCAGCATCGACTGCCCGGGCGGGTTTCGATACAAGCCCCCCTACCCGCGGCCTCCGCATGTCAAGCCCGCCGGCAAGCCCGGGCAGGTCGCGCC
>DATLFD010000096.1:0-56522 GCA_035524935.1 Gammaproteobacteria bacterium
CGTGCTGCTCTACATGAAAGGCACGCCGGATTTCCCGCAGTGCGGGTTCTCGGCGCAGACGGTCGCGGCCCTGAAGGCCTGCGGCGCAGAATTCGCCCACGTGAACATTTTCGAGGATCCGGAGCTGCGCGAAGCGCTCAAGGCGTATTCGAACTGGCCGACCTTTCCGCAGCTCTACGTGCGCGGGGAGCTGATCGGCGGCTGCGATATCGCAATGGAAATGTACGAGTCCGGCGAGCTGCAGGCACTGCTCGACGAGCCCGCAGGCGAATCCGCCGCGGTCGCCCCGGCCGACTGAAGTCGGCCCTGAGCGTAGGGCGGGTTTCAACCCGCCAGGCGCAAACGCCAACACCGCAGGGCGGCGTTCAACCCGCCGTGACTGCGGTAGGGCGGGTCAAGTCGCCAGGCGCAACCGGCACCGCCGCACGACGGATTTCAACCCGCCCAGGCGCGAACGCACCGCGGCCGACTGAAGTCGGCCCTACGGCAGGGAATCCTCGTAGATTCCGCGGCAGCGGTTGACTATCAGGCAGAACAGCTCTGCCGTGCGCTCGGCATCGTAAGCTGCGGAGTGCGCGGACGATTTGTCCCACGGCAGGCCGGCCGCCTGCAGCGCGCGGCCGAGCACGGTCTGGCCGAAGGCGAGTCCCGCGAGCGTGGCTGTATCGAAGCTGGAGAACGGATGGAACGGGTTGCGCTTGATGCCGCTGCGCGCGATCGCCGCGTTCAGGAAGCTCAGGTCGAAGAACGCGTTATGACCGACGAGGATGGCCCGGTTGCATTCGTTCTCGCGAATCTCGCGGCGCACCTGGCGGAAAATGCGCTGCAGGGCGTCTTTCTCCGGAAGCGCCGGCCGCAGCGGATGATATGGGTCGAAGCCGAGCACCTCCAGCGACGCGGCCTCGATGTTCGAGCCGGGGAAGGGCTGCACGTGATAGCGGATGGTTTGCACAGGCGCAAGCTCGCGGCCCTCGCGGAACTCGAGCAGTACCGCGGCGATCTCGAGCAGCGCGTCCGTGGCGACATTGAAGCCGCCTGTCTCGACGTCGACGACGACCGGCAGGAAACCGCGAAAGCGGTTGCCCATGGGAGTTTTTCCGGCCGGTTCACGCGGATTGTCGGGAGGACCGTTAATCCGAAATGCCTTTCAGCGCCCAGCGCACCGGCTCGCCGGCCCGCAGCGGCACGAGCTCGCCGCTTCCCGCGGCATATCGGGCCGGCGGTGACCATTCGCTGCGGACGAGCGTAACGGTGTCGGGGTTGCGCGGCAAGCCGTAAAAGGCGGGACCGAACGTGCCGGCGAAGTCGTCGAGCCGGTGGAGGGCGCCTGCCGCTTCGAACGCCTCGGCATACAGCTCGATGGCGGCAGGGGCGGAGAACACGCCGGCGCAGCCGCAGCCCGACTCCTTGGCGGCGCGCGAATGCGGGGCGCTGTCGGTGCCCAGGAAGAACCGCGGGTGGCCCGCAGCGACGATCTCGAGCAACGCCTGCCGGTCACGCGCGCGCTTGAGCACCGGCAGGCAATAGTGATGCGGCTTGAGGCCGCCGCGAAACAGCGCGTTGCGGTCGAAGAGCAGATGATGTGCCGTCACAGTTGCGGCGACGCCGTCGCGCGCTCCGCGCACGAACTCGACGGCCTCGCGCGAGGACACATGCTCGAAGACGATACGCAGCCGGGAAAAGCGTTCCGCGAGTGGCGCGAGCACTGTATCGATGAAGCGCGCCTCGCGATCGAAAACGTCCACATTTTCATCGGCAACCTCGCCGTGCACGAGCAGCGGCAGGCCGTGCTCCTCGAGCGCCTCGAGCGCACCGGTAACCCGCTCCATGCGCGTGACGCCACGTGCCGAGTTCGTGGTCGCGTCGGCCGGATAGAGCTTGACGCCATGCACCATTCCGCTGGCGCGCGCCCGGCCTATCTCGGCCGGCGCGGTGCTGTCGGTAAGGTAAAGCGTCATGAGCGGCTCGAAGGTTGCCGATGCAGGCAATGCGTCGCGGATGCGCTGGCGATAAGCGCGCGCATCCGCCACCGTTGCGACCGGCGGATCGAGATTCGGCATGATGACGGCGCGCGCGAAGCGCTGCGCAGTGAACGGCAACACCGCCGCGAGCAGCGGGCCGTCGCGCAGATGCACGTGCCAATCGTCGGGGCGGGTTATCGTGAGCGTTTCCAAGCGGTCCATTCAGCGCTCGACCGGGCATCCCGGCCAGGCGCCATTGTTCACCTTGACCCGGAAAATTGAAACCCCGATCATTGCCTGTCCGCCCCGATTCAACTCGTATCTCGTGCGGGAAGCTGCATGAATTTTGATTTGTCCAAGGACGATCCCGATCCGGAGGAAACCCGCGAGTGGCTCGAATCGATCGATTCGGTGCTGCGCGTGCACGGCGCCGAGCGCGCGCACTCTCTTCTCGATCGCATGATCGACCACGCGCGGCGCTCGGGCGCGTATCTGCCGTACAGCCCGAACACCGCATATCTGAACTCTATTCCGCCGGGCCGTGAGCCCGAGTACGCGGGGGACCGCTCTGTCGAGCGGCGAATCGAGGCGTACATACGCTGGAATGCGATGGCCATGGTCGTGCAGGCGAATCGCAGAAGCGCGGATCTCGGCGGGCACATTTCGAGCTACGCGTCGTCGGCGACGCTTTACGAGGTGGGCTTCAACCATTTCTGGCGGGCATCGGTCGACGGCAAGCCCGGCGACATGATATTCGTGCAGGGCCATTCCTCGCCCGGCATTTACGCGCGTGCCTATCTCGAAGGACGCCTGACCGACGAGCAGCTGCTGCATTTCCGCCAGGAGACCGGCGGGGGCGGACTGTCTTCCTACCCGCATCCCTGGCTGATGCCGGAGTTCTGGCAGTTCCCGACCGTGTCAATGGGCCTCGGCCCGATGATGGCGATCTATCAGGCGCGCTTCATGCGCTATCTCGAGCATCGCGGTATCTGCGAGCCCACGGATCGCAGAATCTGGTGCTTTCTTGGCGACGGCGAGATGGACGAGCCGGAATCGCTGGGCGCCATCACAATGCCGGTGCGGGAGAAACTCGATAATCTGATCTTCGTCGTCAACTGCAATCTCCAGCGCCTCGACGGGCCGGTGCGCGGCAATGGCAAGATCGTCCAGGAGCTCGAAGCGGCCTTTCTCGGCGCGGGCTGGAACGTCATCAAGGTGATCTGGGGCTCGCGCTGGGATCCGCTGCTTGCGAAGGATCACGATGGCCTGCTGCGCAAGCGGATGGAGGAATGCGTCGACGGCGAATATCAGAATTTCAAGGCCAAGGGCGGCGCATACACGCGCGAGCATTTCTTCGGCAAGTATCCCGAGCTCAAGGCGATGGTCGCGCACATGTCCGACGACGAGATCTGGCGGCTCAATCGCGGCGGCCACGATCCACGCAAAGTGTATGCCGCCTATCACGAGGCGGTTCGTCACAAGGGCCGGCCGACCGTAATTCTCGCCAAGACCGTCAAGGGCTTCGGCCTCGGCAAGGCCGGCGAGGGTCAGAACATCACTCACCAGGCAAAAAAGCTCGACGACGAGGCGCTGCGCGCGTTCCGCGACCGTTTCAACATCCCTATCTCGGACGCGGAGATCGCCGACGTGCCTTTCTGCAAGCCGGCCGAGAACAGCGAGGAGATCCGCTATCTCAAGGAGCACCGGCGGGACTTGGGCGGCTACCTGCCGGCGCGGCGCGTCGAGGCACGGCCACTGACGGCGCCGTCGCTCGAAGCCTTCGACAGCCTGCTCGCCGGCACGAAGGACCGCGAGATTTCGACCACCATGGCGCTGGTGCGCATGCTCACGACCCTGATGAAGGACAAGAGCATCGGCCGCTACGTGGTGCCGATCGTGCCCGACGAGGCGCGCACCTTCGGCATGGAGGGCATGTTCCGCCAGTTCGGCATCTATTCGTCAGTAGGCCAGCTGTATACGCCGCAGGACGCGGATCAGCTCATGTTCTACCGCGAGGACAAGCAGGGGCAGATCCTCGAGGAGGGCATCACCGAAGCGGGCTCATTGTGCTCCTGGATGGCGGCAGGCACGGCCTATGCGAATCATGGCGTAAGCATGATTCCGTTCTTCATTTTCTATTCGATGTTCGGCTTCCAGCGCATCGGCGATTTCATCTGGGCCGGCGGCGACATGCAGTCGCGCGGATTCCTGATCGGCGGCACGGCCGGCCGAACGACCCTCGCCGGCGAAGGGCTCCAGCACCAGGACGGGCACAGCCTGCTCGTCGCCTCGACGGTCCCCAACTGCGTTTCCTACGACCCTGCCTACGCCTGCGAGCTCGCGGTGATCGTGCAGGAAGGCCTGCGGCGCATGGTCGAAGCGCAGGAAAACGTCTTCTACTACATCACCTGCATGAACGAGAACTACGCACATCCGCCGCTGCCGAAAGGCATGGAAAAGGGCATTCTCAGGGGCATGTATCTGCTGCAGGCCGGCGGCAAGGGCCGCGTGCGCGTGCAGATGCTCGGCTCCGGCACCATATTGCGCGAAGTGCTCGCGGCCGCCACGCTGCTCGAGGACGAGTTCGGCGTGCCGGCCGACGTCTGGAGCGTGACCAGCTTCAGTGAGCTGCGCCGGGAAGCGCTCCAGGCCGAGCGCTGGAACAGATTGCACCCTGGCGACGAGCCGCGCGTCCCCTACGTTGCGGAGAGCTTCCGCAAGCGCGGCGGTCCGTACGTCGCGGCCACGGACTACATGAAGGCAATTCCCGATCAGATTCGCCAGTGGGTACCGGGGCGCTACGCGGTGCTCGGCACCGACGGCTTCGGACGCAGCGACAGTCGCGTCGCGCTGCGGGGGTTCTTCGAAGTGAACCGCAAGCACGTCACCATCGCCGCGCTGAAAGCGCTCGCCGACGACGGCAAGCTGGATAGTGCGACCGTCGCCGCGACTATCGAGAAGTTCGGTATCGATCCGGATGCGCCGGACCCGGTCACCGTCTGAAGCAGAACGGATTCCGTGGCCGCACAGACCATCCGCGTTCCGAACATCGGCGACTTCAGCGACGTCGAGGTCATCGAGGTCCACGTCCGCGAGGGCGACACCCTCGCGGCCGAGGATCCGCTGATCACGCTCGAGACGGAAAAGGCCGCCATGGACGTGCCTTCGCCGCAGGCCGGCAAGGTTGCCGCCGTGTCCGTGCGCCCCGGCGACCGCGTCTCCGAGGGCACCGAGATCTGCGTGCTCGAAGGTGAAGGCGGCGATGAGGCGGCGCCGGGCGAGGACGGCGAGTCGGCGGAGGGCGGGGCCGAAGAGGGCCCCGACGCGCAAGCGCGCGCAGACGATCAGGGCGCGGACACGGGCGATGAGGAATCTGCGCCGGCGCGCTCCGACGGCGCGAAAACAGTGATCGCTGTGGAGGTGCCCGATATCGGCGATTTCTCCGATGTCGAGGTCATCGACGTGCAGGTCTCGGCGGGCGACGAGATTGCCGCCGAAGATCCGCTGATCACGCTCGAGACGGAAAAAGCCGCCATGGACGTACCCGCGCCGCGCCCCGGCCGGGTCACCGAGGTCCATGTCGAGACCGGCGACAGGGTGTCGAAGGGCGACCGCATCCTGAGCCTGGAAGTGGCCGACGGCGACGGAGAGGCGAAGGCCACGGCGCGTGCGGAGCCGGAGCCGATCGGGAAGAGCGAAGATCGGGACGCCGCACGGCCGCGGGCAGCCGTGGAATCCGCGCGGCGCGAGGCCGACGGCACACCGTCTGCAGGTCCGCCCGCCGGGCTGGCCGCCTCCGGTCCCGGCTTTGCAAAAGCCCACGCGAGCCCGGGGGTGCGCAAGCTCGCGCGCGAGCTCGGTGTCGATCTCGGCCGCGTGAAGGGCAGCGGCCGGAAAGGCCGCATCACCGGCGAGGATGTCAAGGCCTGGGTCAAATCCGCGTTGAGCGGCGGCGGCCCATCAGCGCTGCCGAAGGTGCCTGAGGTCGATTTCGCCCGTTACGGCGAGATCGAGATCCGCCCGCTGGGCCGCATCCGCAGGTTCGCCGCGCCGCGGCTGCAGGCGAGCTGGATCAACGTGCCGCACGTCACCCAGTTCGACGAGGCCGACATCACGGACATGGAGGACATGCGAGCATCGCTCAAGGGGCAGGCAGAGACGCGCGGTCTCAAGCTCACCCCCCTGGCGTTCGTCATGCGCGCCTGCGTGAAAGCGCTGCAGGCGTTTCCGAACTTCAATGCCTCGCTGGATGCGGCCGGCGAGAATCTGGTCAGCAAGCAGTACCTGCACATCGGCTTCGCTGCCGACACCGAGCAGGGGCTGCTCGTGCCCGTGGTGCGCGACGCAGACAAGAAAGACATTTACGAGCTCGCCGAGGCGCTCGGCACGCTCAGCGGGAAGGCGCGTGCCGGCAAGCTCAAGGCCGAGGAAATGCAGGGCGGCTGCTTCACGATCTCGAGCCTGGGCGGCATCGGCGGCACGGCGTTCACGCCGATCGTCAACGCGCCCGAGCTCGCCATACTCGGCGTATCGCGTGCGCGCATGGCGCCGGCGTATCGCGACGGCGGATTCGTGCCGAGGCTCATGCTGCCGCTGTCTTTATCCTACGACCACCGGGTCATCGACGGCGCCGAGGCGGCCCGCTTCACGCGCGCTCTTGCGGCGGCACTCGAGGACGTGCCGGGGCTCGTGCAGGCGATTCCGTGACGGCGCAGCTCGTGGTGCTCGGCGCCGGTCCGGGCGGCTATACGGCCGCCTTTCGCGCAGCGGATCTCGGCATGGAGGTGATCCTCGTCGAGCGCCGCCGCGAGCTCGGCGGCGTCTGCCTGAACGTGGGCTGCATCCCCTCGAAAGCGCTGCTGCACGCTGCCCGCGTCATCGAAGAAACGCGCGAAATGGCGCCGCACGGCATCCGTTTCGGCGCCCCTGCCATCGAGGCGGGCAAGCTGCGCGGCTGGAAGGATGGCGTCGTCGGCCGCATGACCGACGGCCTCGCGGCGCTCGCCAGGCGGCGCAAGGTCGAAGTCGTGCAGGGCACGGCACGCTTCGTGTCGCCGCACGAGCTCGAGGTGACCGGCGCCGGCCCTCGGCAGACGCTCGCGTTCGCACAGTGCATCGTCGCGGCAGGATCGGAGGCGGCCGGTCTGCCCGGCTTCCCCGACGACCCGCGCATCATGGACTCGACGGCCGCGCTCGAGCTCGGCGAGCTGCCCGAGCGGCTGCTCGTAATCGGCGGCGGCATCATCGGCCTCGAGCTGGCGACCGTGTACGAGGCGCTCGGCGTGCGCGTGACGATCGTCGAGCTGACCGACACGCTGATGCCGGGCACGGATCGCGATCTCGTGAAGCCTCTGCTCAAGCGCATAGAGAAGCGTTACGAGCGCATCATGACGGGCACGAAAGTGACGTCGCTCGCCGCTGAGCCGGACGGCATACGCGCCACGTTCGAGGGCAAGGGCGCGCCGGACGCGTCCGAGCTCTACGGCAGGGTGCTCGTCGCCGTCGGCCGTCGGCCGAATGCTGTGTCCATCGCCGCCGACAAGGCCGGCGTGCGCATCGACGACAACGGTTTCATTCCCGTCGACCAGCAGATGCGCAGCAACGTGTCGCACATTTTCGCGATCGGCGACATCGTCGGCCCGCCGCTGCTCGCGCACAAGGCGAGCCACCAGGGCAAGGTCGCCGCGGAAGTCGCGCACGGCGGCAAGCGCGCCTTCGACGCGCGCGTCATACCCGCCGTTGCTTATACCGACCCCGAGATCGCCTGGGCCGGCGTCACCGAGGAAGAGGCCAGGGCGGACGGCCTGGACTACGGCAGGGGCGCGTTTCCGTGGGCGGCCAGCGGGCGATCGCTCGCGCTCAATCGCGACGAAGGCATCACGAAGCTGCTGTTCGACAGGAAGTCGGGGCGCCTGATCGGAGGCGGCATCGTCGGCACCAATGCCGGCGATCTGATCTCGGAGGTTGCGCTTGCGATCGAGATGGGCTGCGATGCCGCCGACATCGGCCTCACCGTTCACCCGCATCCGACGCTTTCGGAAACGGTCGCATTCGCGGCCGAGGCCTGGGACGGCACCCTGACCGACCTGTACCTCCCGAAACGATCGTAGGGCCGGTTTCAACCGGCCAGGCCGAATGAATTCGGCCCTACGCCCTATGACCGCAGGGCGGGTTTCAACCCGCCGTCCCGAAACAATCGTAGGGCGGGTTTCAACCCGCCGTCCCGAAACGATCGTAGGGCGGGTTTCAACCCGCCGTCCCGAAACAATCGTAGGGCGGATTTCAACCCGCCATGGATTGCGGGCGGCGTGGATGGCCGACTGAAGTCGGCCCTACATGCGCCTCAGGCGCTTGTCGATCAGGCGATCGAGGCTCGCTTTACCCGGTCCCCGCAAGACGAGCACCAGCAGCATGACCAGGAAAATCAGCGGCAGCTTGTAGTTGCCGAAGCCCTGGTCGGTGATCGCGTAGCCCCTGAGCAGCCCGGCGAGGCCGTCGTAGTCCTGTGGCCAGTGCACGGCGGCGATGGCGACGACCGTCAGGATCATCAGCGACAGCGCCCAGAATCGCGTGAACAGGCCGATGACCAGGCAGATCGCGCCGACCAGCTCGCTCCAGGTCGCGAGAAACCAGCTCAAGTCCGCGGGAATGACGCTGAAAGGCCACGGGAAGTCGTCCTTCACCTGTCCGAACCAGTTCTCGCCGCGAAACTTCTCGCGCCCGGACTCGTAGTATTCCCAGCCGAGCAGAATCCGCAGCGCCAGTGGTGCAATCCACTCGCCGGCGCGATTCAGAGCGGCCGTCAGAACGTCCCAGGCTCTCATCAATGCGCGCATGCGCCGCTGCCGTGCTCGAGCTCCGTGCCCAGGACGACCTCCAGCCGGCGCAGGTTCTCGAGGATCTGGAGCCCGCCGAGAACCACCACCTGCGGCTGCGGGTGCGAGATCTCGTTCGCGATGCGCTCGAGCAATTCCCGCCCGGACGCGCGCGCGTCCGTATCCAGCAGCTCGAGCAGCCGGGCAGCCACGGCGTTGAGCTCGATAAAGCCCACCTTGTCGGCAAGGTTGCGGTAGACGACGAGGAACGTTGGCTGCGCGCCGGGTTCCGCGGGCTGGAAGTCCGGAGCGATCCGGTGCACGGGCCAGGCGTAGGTGAGCAGCCACGCCAGCGGCGACTTGACCGGCCGGCCTTCCAGGAGATCGCCGTCGCGGTCGACGGCGCCGAGCCCCGGCTCGGTCTCGTCGATCGAAAGCGCAAGCTCGACCCACTCGTAGTGCGCGAGCTCGACGAGGAACGCCGGATCCTCCGCGTGCGTGCCGCGCTCTTCCTCGAGGAAGCGCAAGAACTCCCGTGGTACCTCGAGAAACAACGGCGTCCTCGAGACGTGGCGTGAAAAAAAATCGCGCATGAGCGCGCGCCATGCCGACTCGCCGAGAATCTTGTGTATGACCGGAAAGGTCCCCGCCAGCAGCCCGCTGACGTTGTTGAAAAACAGCTCGCGATAGATTCCGAGACGGCGGTCCTCGATCCCGGCCGGGGCCGGATTACGTTCCGGATCGCGCAGGTGGGCGGCGAAAGCGTACTGCTGCTCGCGGAATGTGGCGCCCTCAGCCATGGGAGGTGCGCGTCTCGCGTGCCTGCCCGCCGCGCCATTTCTCCTGCAGCCGGCGGATCGTGTCGACCTCGGCCAGCAGCTCGGGAAGCGGCGGGATGTTGAAGTCGCGCTCGAGCAGCGTCGGGACGACGCCGCAGTGCGCGTACGCCTTGTCGAGCAGCGACCAGACCGGGTCGCAGACGTCTGCTCCGTGGGTGTCGACGCGCAGATCCTCGGCCTCGACGTAATGCCCGGCGACGTGGAAATACATGACCCGCTGCGCCGGCAGTGCCTCGAGGAACGACTCGGCGTCGTAGCCGTGATTGATACTGTTCACGTAGATGTTGTTGACGTCGAGCAACAGGTCACAATCTGCTTCCTCGAGCACGGCCGTGATGAATCCGATCTCGTCCATCTCGCGGCCCGGCGCCGCGTAGTAGGACACGTTCTCCACGGCGATGCGCCGCTCGAGTATTTCCTGCACGCGCCGAATTCTCCCCGCGACATGGCGCACCGCATCCCCGGTGAACGGAATCGGCATGAGATCGTACAGGTGGCCGTCGTCGCTGCAGTAGCTCAGGTGCTCGGTGTAACAACGGATGCCGTGCGTGTCGATAAATGACTTGACGCGCTCGACGAGGCCCTCGTCGAGCGGCGCCGGTCCGCCGAGGGACAGCGACAGGCCGTGAGTGACGAAAGGGTAGCGCTCGGTGAAGAAGCGCAGCTTGCGCCCGAGCGCGCCGCCGGCTCCAATCCAGTTCTCCGGCGCGACTTCCATGAAGTCGATCCCGGCGGGCGGATCGCGCATGAGCCGGTCGAGCATGGAGCGACGCAGCCCGATGCCGGCGCCGCTGACGGGATATCGATCCTGCATACAGAAACCTATTGCCGTGTCCCGCAAGTACGCATCAATTCTCACCCGGTCTGAGCACGCCATCCTGCGTTGCCCGTCGTCGCCATGGTCCCGCTGCTGTCTCCTCCTGCGCGTCCTGGCTGGCGGGCTCGTCCCTTCGCGATTGATCGAGCATGCTTGCAGGACATGACACGGGACCGTGCCTGCGCGCTGATTATTACACGCCGGAGCGGGCCGCGAGACGCAATATGCAGTCGAGATAAGCCTGCTCGTCGGGCAGCGCGCCGTCCCGTTGCGCGCTCCACAGCGCTGGACCGAGGCATTCGATCATCGCGTGCTCGGCCGCCAGCGCGGAGCCCAGACGCGCGCAGAGCGTGCGGTACGCGCCGCTGACGCCGGCCGGCCGGTCCGCCGCCGTCTGCTCGCGCAAGGCGACGTGCAGCGCGAGGTGCAGGAACGGGTTGTCCGTATCCGGCGGGAAGTCACGCTCGAGGTGTTCGGACCCGCCGTCGAGCAGCGCGTGATACTCGGGATGGTCGTCGATGACGCCGGCGACGATCGCCTCGAGCGGCTGCAGTACAGCACCCGCCCGCTGGCCGGCCCGCACCTCGACGAACATGCGTCGCAGATCAGCCCTGCCGGTGCCGAACATCATTTACAGCAGCTTGTCAGGATATTCACATAAATCATTGATAATACAAATCTTACACTTGGGAGCCCGTGCCACGCAGGTATATCTTCCATGCAGGATCAGCCAATGGTGGGCGTGACGCCGGTACGCCGCGGGCGTATGCCTGAGCAACTTGCGCTCGACCTCGAGCGGCGTCCGGCCCGGTGCGAGCCGCGTGCGGTTGGCGACGCGAAAAATGTGCGTGTCGACGGCGATGGTCGCCTCGCCGAAAGCGACGTTCAGGACGACGTTCGCCGTCTTTCGGCCGACGCCGGGCAGCGCCTCGAGCGCGGCGCGCGTGCGCGGCACACGCCCGCCGTGCTCGGCGATCAGGGCCCGGGCCGTCGCCATGATGCTGTTCGCCTTGTTGTTGTAGAGACCGATCGTGCGGATGTAACGCTTCAAGCGCCCCAGGCCGAGGGCGACGATACCCTCGGGCGTATTGGCCGCGGCGAAGAGCTTTCGCGTGGCGCGGTTGACGCTCTTGTCGGTCGCCTGTGCCGACAGGATCACGGCGACCAGGAGCTCGAAGTCGCTGGCGTACTCGAGCTCGCTGCGCGGGTCCGGGTTCGCCGCGGCGAGCCGCGCGATAATCTGCGCCCGTTTGCCGTCGTTCAAGAGGTGATCCGCGTGCTGCTCAGGAACCCTCCGCGGTAGCGACCGGCATCGCAGGACGGACCGGTCCGGCCGCGCGGCGCTCGAGGGTGTTCTTGAGCGCGATCAGCAGGCCGAGCGCGAAGAACGCGCCGGGCGGCAGGACGGCCAGCAGAAAGCCGCCGTAACCCGGCACCAGCTCGAACTCGAGCGCGGCTGCCCAGGGGCCGAGCAGGAGATCGGCGTCGGCGAGCAGGGTGCCGCGCCCGACGAGCTCGCGCACGCTGCCGAGCAGCACCAGCGCGAGCGTGAAGCCGAGCCCCGTCATGAGTCCGTCGAGCGCCGCGCGCCCCAGGCCGTTGCGGGAGGCGAAGGCCTCGGCGCGGCCGATGATCGCGCAGTTGGTGACGATCAGCGGGATGAAGATGCCGAGGATGCGATAGAGATCGTGGAACCAGGCGTTCATGCCGAGCTCGATGGCGGTCACGAGCGAGGCGATGATCAGGACGAATGCGGGGATGCGGACCTCGCGCGGCACCAGCCCCCGTATCGAGGATACCGCTGCGCCCGAGCCGAGCAGCACGGCCGTGGTCGCGAGCCCGAGGCCGAGGCCGTAGACGAGGCTGGTGCTCACGGCGAGCAGCGGGCAGAGACCGAGCAGCTGGACGAGACCCACGTTGCGGCGCCACAGGCCGTCGCGGACGATGTCGGCCCAGGCCGCGTTCACGGTGCGCGGGGTTCCGCCGGCGCCGCAAACAGTGACTCGCGATGGGCGTCGAAGTATGCCAGCGCGTTGCGCACCGCCTCGGCGACCGCCCGCGACGTGATCGTGGCGCCGGAGAGCTGGTCGATCGGGCCGCCGTCGCGTTTCACGAGCCACGCCTCGCGCTCGCCGAGGGAGCGTCCGGCGAACTGTCCGATCCAGTCGCTTTTTTCCGTCTCTATCGCGTCGCCGAGCCCCGGCGTTTCGCGATGCGCGAGCACGCGCACGCCCGACAATGTGCCGTCTGCATGGATGCCGACCATGAAACGGATCGGACCCGAATAACCGTTGGGCGCGACGGGCAGCAGCACGGCCGTGACCGGCCGGCCGTCGCGCCGCGCGCGGTGCACGGCGACCGGCGCATCGGTGCCGAGCAGCTCCTTGTCACGCACGTGCACGATGTCGGTGACCGGGTCGTTGTCATACGACCCCGCATCCAGCACGGCATGCAGGCTGTTGAGCTCATAGGCACGCTGCCGCTCGGCGATGCGCTCGCGGGTCAGATGCTCGGTGATCGCGAGCGTCGCCGCGCCGATGGCGGCGAACAGGCCGAGCAATGCCGCCCCGACCCAGGCGCGCCGCCAGGCCGGCTTGTCAATGCCGCCCATGACCGTACACGCGCGGCCGCGTGAAATGATCGATGACGGGCACGCACAGGTTCATGATGAGCACCGCAAAGGCGACGCCGTCGGGATAACCGCCCCAGGCGCGGATCAGGTAGGTTAGCACGCCGATGGACGCGCCGTAGATGAGGCGCCCGCGCACGGTCGTCGCCGCGGTGACCGGGTCGGTGGCGATGAAGAAGGCGCCGATCATGGCCGCGCCGCTGAACAGGTGAAAGCCCGGCGCCGCGTGGTTGCCCGGATCCAGAATCCAGAAGAAGCCCGCCATGGCGGCCAGGCCGGCGAGCATGCTGACCGGGATGTGCCAGCGGATGACGCTCTTGTACAGCAGCCAGATGCCGCCGAGCGCGAACCAGCTGTTGATCCACACCCAGCCGCGGCCGGCGAAATCGCCGAACACGGCGCCCGCGCGAACTTCGGCCACGGTGCGCGCCTGGCCGATGCCGGTCTTCACCGCGTCGAGCGGCGTCGCCGTGGTGACGGCATCGATGTCGAGACCCGCCGGCAGCCGGCCGGTGAAGACATACCAGAGCGTGTCGCCGACCCCGACCGGGTCGAGCCCTGAGTCGATGCCGCGCGGCGGCAGCCAGTGATTGAGCTCGGCCGGAAACGCGATCAGCAGGACTGCATAGCCGGCCATCGCGGGATTGAACGGATTGAAGCCGATGCCGCCGAACAGGTGCTTCGCGAACACGATCGCGAACATCGCGCCGATCGCCGTCGCCCACCACGGCGTCAGTGGCGGCAGCGCGAAGGCGAGCAGCACCGCGGCCAGCACGGCGCTCCAGTCCGTGAGATACGGCAAAATCGGCCGCCGGCGCAGGCGCAGCACGGCCGCTTCGCAGGCGACCGCGACGACTGCCGCGACGAGCATGTTGATCAGCAGACCGCTGCCGAAATACCAGACATGGGCGATCGCCGCCGGCACGAGCGCATACAGCACCCGGCGCATGGTCAGCGCGATGCTCGTGCGCGCCGGGTAGTGCGGCGGCGCCGCCGTCGCGAAGCGCATCAATCGTCCTTCGCGTCGCCGCCGCCTGCAGGCCGTCCGGCGGGCGGCTCGTGCCCCGCGGCGCGCCGCATGATGTCGTCGATCGCGCCGGCCGCCTCGCGGGGCTGCGCGCGCGCGCGCTGCGCGGCGCGGGTATGCTCGTCGAGCGCGGCCTGCTGCTCGGCGTCGCGCTGCGCGAGGCGGCGATTGCGCTCGGCGTGGCGCCGCTGCGCCCGCGCCGCGCGCTCCCGCTGGACGTCGCGCCCGCGGATTTCGTTTTTCGCGTAGCGGAAGTAGCTGACGAGCGGAATATGGCTCGGGCAGACCAGGTCGCAGCAGCCGCATTCGATGCAATCGAACACGGCGTAATCGACGACCTTCTCGAAATCGCGCGCCCGCGTGTACCAGTAAAGCTGTTGCGGCAGCAGCACGGCAGGGCAGACGCGCGCGCACTCGGCGCAACGGATGCAGGGCATCTCATCGTCGGTCCGGCGCAGGTCCGCCGCGCCGGCCACCCATATGCAGTTCGTCGCCTTGACGACGGGCAGCGCGTCGTCAGGCAACGCGAAGCCCATCATCGGCCCGCCCATGACCAGCCGGGCGGCCTCGTCCGTGTAGCCGCCGGCGGCCGCGATGAGCGCGGCGAACGGCGTGCCGAGCCGGGCATCGAAGTTGCGTGGCGAGGCGACCCCGCCGCCGGCCACCGTGACGACGCGGGAGATGAGCGGCCGGCCGTGGCGGAAGCGATCCGACACGGCCGCCGCCGTGCCGACGTTCTGGGTCATGTAGCCGATGTCGGGCGGCAGGCCGCCGGCCGGCACCTCGCGGCCGCTGAGGACCTGGATGAGCTGTCGCTCGCCGCCGGCCGGATAGGCTGTGGTGACGGACACGACCTCGAAGCGGTCGTCGCCGGACTCGCGCACCGCCGCCTTGAGCGCGGCGATCGCCTCGGGCTTGTCGTGCTCCACCGCGACCAGGCAGCAGCGGGCGCTCAGGGCATGCAGCATGATCTGCGCGCCGTGCACGACGTGCGCGGCGCGCTCGCGCATGAGCATGTCGTCGCAGCTGATGTAGGGCTCGCACTCCGCGCCGTTCAGTATGAGCGTATCGAGCGGCTGCCGGTCGCCGGCCTCGAGCTTGACGGCTGCCGGGAAAACCGCGCCGCCGAGACCGACGATGCCCGCCTCGTGCACGAGACGGCGGATCTCCGCGGGCGCGAGGGCCTGTGGATCGTCGACGGGCTCGTAACCCTCGTAGCGCTGGTCCCGGCCGTCCGCCTCGAGGATCACGCAGGGCTCGACCGGGCCGCCCGGCCGCGGGACCTGCCGGTCCTCGATCGCGAGAATCGTGCCGGAGGTCGGCGCATGCAGCGGCGCGCTGATGCCGTCATTCGCGCGGGCCACGGGCTCCCCCGCGAGCACCCGCCGGCCGGCCGCGACGATCGGCACCGAAGCGGCGCCGGCGTGCTGCGACAGGGGCAGCACGGCGACGGCGGGCGGCTCGGCGGTCGCGACCGGCTCTGCGGTCGAGGCCGATTTGTGCGGCGGCAGCCGCAGGCCGCCGGGGAATTTCCAGACGCGGTGTGCCCGATTGCTCAAGAGCGCTCCGGGCCTTTGGGGCTCACGAGATCGATACAGTCGACGGGACAGGGCGGCAGGCACAGGCCGCAGCCGGTGCATTCGCCGGCGATGACAGTGTGCATGCGCCGCGGCGCCCCGACGATGGCGTCGACGGGACAGGCCGCGAGACACAGCGCGCAGCCGATGCAGGCCGTCTCGTCGATCACGGCGACGGCCGGAGCCGTGTCGGGGACCTTCGCGGCCGGCTCGCGGCCGAGCAGGCGCGCGAGCTCGCGCGCGGTCGCCTCGCCGCCGGGCGGGCAGAGGTCGATGCCCGCGCGGCCATCCGCGATGGCTTCCGCGTAAGGCCGGCAGCCGGGATATCCGCACTGGCCGCACTGGGTTTGCGGCAGCAGCGCGTCGATGCGATCGGCGACCGCATTGCCCTGCACGCGCAAGCGGGCCGCGGCGAATCCGAGCCCGAGTCCCGCGAGCGCGCCGAGCGCGGCCAGCGTGACAACGGCGGCGATCATTCGACGCGCACGAGGCCTGCGAAGCCCAGAAAGGCGAGCGCCATGAAACCCGCCGTGATGAAGGCGATGGCCGGCCCGCGGAACGGCGCCGGCACGTCGGCGGCAGCGATGCGCTCGCGCAGGGTCGCGAACAGCACGAGCACGAGCGCAAAGCCCGCTGCCGCGCCGAAGCCGTAGAACAAGGCCTGCAGAAACGACTCCGCCACCTGGACATTGAGCAGCGCCACGCCCAGCACCGCGCAGTTCGTCGCGATCAGCGGCAGGTAGATGCCGAGCACCTGGTGCAGCAGCGGGCTCGTGCGGCGCACGAGCGCCTCGGTGAATTGCACGAGCGCGGCGATGACGAGGATGAAGGCGACGGTGCGCAGGTAGGCGAGCCCGAGCGGCTCCAGAACCCAGGCGTGGATCAGCCAGCTCGCCGCCGACGACAGGGTCAGCACGAACGCCGTCGCCATGGCCATGCCGAGCGCGCTCTCTGCCTGCCGCGACACACCCATGAATGGGCACAGCCCGAGAAACTTCACGAGCACGAAATTGTTGACGAGCACGGTGCCGAGAATAATGACGGCGAGCTCGGTCATAGCCCGGCGCGTTCCGGCTGCACGAGATCGGGGCGCGACGCCTCGATCACGGCCGCCACGTCGGTGTCGTACATGCGCATGAGCAGGGGCTTGAACTCGTTGAGCCGATGAGCCGTCAGCGCGGACTTGCGGTCTTCCCAGCGGAGCGGTTCGACGTTCAGGAACGCCTCAGCACGTTCCGCCAGCGACGGCACCACGGGCTTCAGATAGATGAGCAGGATACGGAACAGATTGATGCCGGTCGTGCAGATCGCCTGCACGGCATCAGCCTGGCCCGCGTCGCGCGCCAGCACCCAGGGTTTTCTTTCGTCGATGTAACGGTTGGCGCGATCGGCCAGCGCCATGATTTCGCGGATCGCGCGCCCGTATTCGCGCGCCCGGTAGAGTTCGCCGATCGCGTCACCGGCGGCGGCGAGCTCGGCGTGCAGCGCCGGCGTATCGAGCGCAGCGGCGAGTCGATTGTCGAAGCTGCCGGCGAGAAAGCGGGCGCAGCGGCTGGCGATATTGACGAACTTGCCGACCAGGTCCGCATTGACCCTGAGCACGAAGTCCTCGAGGTTGAGATCGAAGTCGTCGATACCGGCGCCGAGCTTTGCGGCAAAGTAATAGCGCAGATAGTCGGGCTGCAGATGATCGAGATAGTTGCGCGCCGTGATGAACGTGCCGCGCGACTTCGACATTTTCTGGCCGTCGACGGTCAGGAAGCCGTGCGCGTAAACGGCCGTGGGGGTGCGGAACCCCGCCCCGGCCAGAACCGCGGGCCAGAACAGCGAGTGGAAATAGATGATGTCCTTGCCGATGAAGTGATAGAGCTCTTTGTCGCTGCCGACGCCCCAGAAGGCCTCGAAATCCAGATCGGAACGGCGCGCGCACAAGTGCTCAAACGAGGCCATGTAGCCTACCGGTGCGTCGAGCCAAACATAGAAATACTTGCCCGGTGCGCCGGGGATCTCGAAACCGAAGTAAGGGGCATCGCGTGATATGTCCCAGTCCTTGAGGCCCTCGGCGAACCATTCGTCGAGCTTGCGGGTCACGCTGGGGTGCAGACGGCCGCCGTGCACCCAGTCGTGCAACATCTCGCGAAAATCGCCGAGGCGGAAGAAGAGATGCTCCGAGTCGCGCAGCGTCGGAGCCGTTCCGGACAGCACCGACACCGGATCGATGAGCTCGCCCGGCGAGTAAGTCGCGCCGCAATTTTCGCAGCTGTCACCGTACTGGTCCGCGGTCCGGCACACCGGGCAGGTGCCGCGCACGAAGCGGTCCGGCAGGAACATGCGCTCGCGCTCGTCGTAAGCCTGGCGGACGTTGCGCCGCACGATGTGGCCGCGCTCGTCGAGGCGTTTGAAGATCGTCTCTACGAGCCGGCGGTTCTCCTCAGAGTGCGTGGTGTGGAAATTGTCGAAGCCGATGAAAAACCCGGCGAGATCGCGTGCGTGCTCGACCGCCATGCGCTCGATGAGCGCTTCCGGGCTGATGCCCTCCTGACGGGCGCGCAGCATCACCGGCGTGCCGTGCGTATCGTCGGCGCAGACGAAGATGCATTCCCGGCCGCGCAGCCGCTGGTATCGCACCCAGATGTCCGTCTGCACGTATTCCAGCAGGTGGCCCAGATGGATCGGGCCGTTGGCGTAGGGCAGGGCGCTGGTGACGAGCATCGTGGGTCGCTGATCGTGCATCGAACTGACGGGCGGCGGCCTCGCGCAAAGGTCGTCATTATGCCACACGGCTGCCGGCGGACGCGGCGCAGCACACGTCAGCTCTGTGCGCGGAACTGCTCGAACTTGGGTTTGTTCATTGCCTTTTCGTAAGCGGCGTCGCCGCTGATCAGGCCGGCCTCCATGAGCTCCATGAGCGCGCTGTCCATTGTCTTCATGCCGGTCTTGGCGCCGCTCTGCATGGTGTTCTCGAGCTGGTCCAGCTTCCCTTGCCTGATCAGATTTGAGACCGCCGACGTGTTCAGCAGTATCTCGAGTGCAGCGACGCGCCCGGCGCCGCCCTTTTTCGGCACGAGCTGCTGCGAGACCACGCCGCGCAGTGAAGTGGAGAGCATGGTGCGTATGTGCGGCTGCTTGTCGGACGGGAAGGTATTGACCATGCGGTCGACGGTAGCGGCCGCGCCGTTGGTATGCAGCGTGCCCATGACCAGGATCCCCATCTCGGCCGCGGTCACCGCAATGCTCATTGTCTCCAGGTCGCGCAGCTCGCCGACCAGCACTACGTCCGGATCCTCGCGCAGGGCGGAATGCAGGGCGTCTGCGAAGCTCGGACTGTGCACGCCGACCTCGCGCTGACTGATCAGGCAGGCTTTGCGCTTGTGCACGAACTCAATGGGGTCTTCGATCGTGAGGATGTGCCCCCTGATGCGCTGGTTGATGTCATCGATCATCGCCGCCAGTGTGGTGGATTTGCCGGAGCCGGTCTTGCCGGTGACGAGAATCAGCCCCTGCTTGTGCTTGCAGAGATTGCCGATTGCGTCGGGCATGCCGAGTTCCTCGAGCGACAACGCGCGCGACGGTATGGCGCGGAACACGCCGCCCATGCCATTCAGGTGCCGGAACACATTGACGCGGAAGCGCGCGACCTCGGGTATCGAGTAGGCAAAATCGGTTGCGTCGTGGCGCTCGAAATATTCCTGCGCCGAACGCGACATGATGCCGTAGAGCTGCGCCTGCACGAAGTCCGCGGGCAGGCGTTCCTCCCTGAGAGCCTTGAGGCGGCCGTACTGGCGCAGGCGCGGCGGATCGCCGGCGATGAAGTGCAGGTCGGAGCCGTTCTGCTCAATCACGCCGCGCAGCAGCTCGTTGATGTCCGTGATCACCCGCGGCTCCCGTACGCCGTTTGGCGGCTCACTGCGGGCCCTCGGCCAGCTGCAGCTTCGGCAAAAGGCTCGAGTCCGTCACGTAGCGGTGGAACTGGCGCTTGTCCGTGGCGTACACGTAGGCATCGTCGGGATCGACCGTTTTCTGCTGGATGGCCTCGAGCAGCGCCTGGTCCATGAGCTGCATGCCGCGGTCGCGACCGGTCTGGAGCTGCACGGGAATCTGATGCGTCTGGTCGGTCATGATCAGCTTGGCGATGGCCCGCGTCATGATCATGATCTCGAGCACGGCCTTGCGGCCGCGACCGGCGGGCGTCTTGACGAGCACCTGCGTGATCACTGCGTTCAGGCTCTGCGACAGGAAGCTCTTGGTCTGCTCGCGCTGCTCGGCGGGCAGCGCATCGACGACACGGTCGATGGTCTTGACTGCGCCCGTGGTATGCAGCGTGCCGAGCACGAGGTGACCGGTCTCCGCTGCGGTCATGGCCATCGAGATCGTCTCAGCATCGCGCAGCTCGCCGACGAGGATTACGTCCGGATCCTCGCGCATGGCCGCGCGCACGCCAGCCGCGAAACTCGGCAGATGTGTGCCGAGCTCGCGCTGGATGACCTGCGAATTCTTGCTCGGGTGCACGAACTCGATCGGGTCTTCGAGACTGATGATATTCAGATGCCGCGTTTTATTGAGATGATCGATCATCGAGGCGAGTGTCGTCGATTTGCCGGTGCCGGTGGAGCCGGTGACCAGCACCATGCCTTGATGATGATCGCAGAGCTTTTCGACGATGGGCGGCAGCCCGAGACTTTCCAGCGTCGGTATGTCCGGCGGGATATAACGGAAGGTGGCGCCGATGCCGGTGTCTTTGCGGAACAGATTGACGCGGAAGCGCCCCCCCTCGCCGCTGACATAGGAAAAATCCAGATCGTGGCCGCGCGAGAAGACGTCGCGCTGCGATTCTGTCAGGATCTCGTCGACATAGCCTTCGAGCTCGGTATCCGCGAGGTCGCGAAACTTTATGGGCGCGAGGTCGCCGTGCATGCGCAGCATGGGCGGCACACCCACGGCCAGATGGATGTCCGAGCAACCCTGGGCCAGGCCGAGCTTGAGGAACGAGTCGATGCGGGGCATGGGTTACTTGACGTACTGCTCGATCGATTCGCGGAATTCATCCATGGACTGAAAGCGCTGGGCCTTGTCCACGTCCATCGCCTTGGTGACCAGCGCGCTCAGGTCGGGGGGAATCTCCGGATTGATCTCGTGCGGCGCACGCGCCTTGCCCTGCACGTGCTGGTACATCACCGACATATGGTCGCCGCGGGTGTACGGCGGCACGCCGGTGAGCATCTCGTAGAGAATCACGCCGAGGCTGTAGATGTCGGCGCGCTCGTCGACATTCTTGCCGAGAATCTGCTCCGGTGCCATGTATTTCGGCGAGCCTATGACGTAGCCGGTTTTAGTCAGCTGAGTATCGCCGCTCGAATGCGCGGCGGCCACGCCGAAGTCGACGATCTTCAGCAGGTCGTTCGAGTTGATGAGGATGTTCGCGGGCTTCAGGTCCCGGTGGATGATGCCGACCTGGTGCGCGACGACCATGCCGGTCGCGATGTCGCTGGCGAAGCGCAGTGCCCGGCGGAACTCGAGCGGCTTCTCGTCGACGATCTCATTGCCCAGCGTATGCGACGGAAAGTACTCCATGGAGATGGCGTAAAGACCGCCCATGTAAAGGAAGTCGTAGATGCGGATGACGTTTTTGTGCGTGATCTTGCGCGAATAGCGCAGCTCGTGCACGAAGCGCTTCATCATTTCCTCGTCGGACGCGACGTTCGGGTTCAGGAACTTGAAGATCAGCTGCTCCTCGACGACCGAGTCCTCCATGAGCAACACGGTGCCGAAGGCGCCCTTACCGATGCGCTGGATGTATTTGTAGCGGCCCTCGAGGACATCGCCGGGCTTGAGCGTGGAGATGTCCAGCGTCTTCTGCGGCGCCTGGTGATGGGCGATCTCCTCGACGGCTTCGCTGTCGGCGAGCAGCGTGCGCGTGGAGCGCGCAAGCTGCGCCGCCTTTTCGTTGGCCTCTATGGCCGTCGGCGAGAATCGCTCCTCGAGCGCGCGCAGCGCCTTGACAGCGGCGCGCTGCACGGTCTGGTCCGGCGCGCTAACCTGATTGCCGATGTAACGCCGGATGGTTTCCGCGCGGCGCTCGTCGCCGAGCGTCGCCAGCGCATGCATCGCCTCGATGCGGATGTCTTTTTCCGGGCGCTCGACCAGCGGCAGCAGCGCCGGCACGGCCTTGTGGTCGCCGAGGCGGCTCAGGGCGCGAATCGCCACCGGCACCGACTTCGCATGGCCGCTCAGCATCTCGAGCAGCGCCGGCACGGCCCGATTGCTGCCGATGGCCGCCAGCGCGTCGGCGGCGCGCTCGCGCACCCACCAGTCATCGTCCCGCGTCGCGTCGATCAGATGATCGATCGCCCGCTCATCCTTTGTGGTATTGAGAATTTCCATAGCGGCACGGCGTATGTCCTCGTCGTCGTCCTTGACGAGCTCGAGCACGGCATCGATGACGCGCGGCCCGCCGATTTTCGCGAGCGCGTCGCCGGCCCGCGCGCGCACCCACCAGTCCTGATCCTCGAGCGCACTGAGGAGGTCCTTGATGGAGGTCGAAGTGCCGATCGCATTGAGCACTTCGACCCCCGCCCGCCGCGTATATTCCGACTCGTCCTTGAGGACCTCGATCAGGTGCCTGGCCGTGTCCGGCCTGTTGGCCGCGATCACCACGTCAATCGCCTTGTTCTGCACGTCGAGGTCGGGATCCTTGAGCAGCGAGCAGAGCAGCCCGACATTGGTGTCCGCGCCCATCTGCGCGAGCGCGGACAACGCCGCCTGGCGGATCATCTTGTTGTTGTCCTTGAGCTGTGCCTCGAGCGCCTTCTGCACCTCCGGCAACTTGAAGCGCGCAAGTATATTGATGATGTGCACGCGCGCCAGCGTGTCCTTGCCGCTCATGCGGCTGATGAGATCTGGCGCCAGGCGCTCGTCGGCAAGCTCGCTGATGATCCTGAACGCGGCTGCCTTGTCCGCCGGCTCCAGCGCGTAGGCGTGGCGCAACAGCTCCTGCACGTTGAGCTTGCGCTTGTGCGCATTGAGGATTTCGATGACCGCCGGCCGCGAAACGTTATCCGTGCCGAGCAGCTCGAGCAGCTGGTTGGGGTTGTAGGCCTGGCTGCTGCTCATCGCCCAGCCGACGCCGGCGACCGCGCGCGGGCTGGAATGCCCGAGACCGCGCGCGAACAGCGAAAAAGTCCGGTCGTCGAGAAGCTCCGAGAGCACCTCGACGAACAGAAGGGTTTCTTTTTTGTCGGCCGTGTCGAGCGCATCGATGATGCGCGGCACGGCGCCGGCCCCGGCTTTCTTGAGCTTGGCGACGGCCTTGACCGTCTCGGGCGCAGCCGGATTGCGGTTCGTCCGGATGCGCTCGATCAGACGTTCTGCTTTCAGCCCGCTCAGAAAACCCATGCGTGACCTTAGTTGTGATGAGTGGCGACAGGCTCCCGGCCGGAAGCGATCGCGGCGGCCGTCCCCGGTCCGTAACGTACCCTACACTTCCACCGCGACGCCGGGAAGCGCGCCAGAGTCGCGATTATGCCACAGGTCCTTTCCACGCTCGCCCGCACGCGCGACCGCCGCGTTGCATCGGCTACAATGGCCCCGAATCCGCCCAGTCCCTGCGGGCGATGCCCGGGTAATATGCCCCAATGAACGCAACGCGAGAAGCCCGCGTCCGCGAGGCGCTGGAAGGCTATATCGATCCCTATCTCGAGCGCAGCCTGAGCGCCGCCGGCGCGCTCGAGACCGTCGAGTTCGCCGGAGACCGCGCCCGGATCCGGGTGAAGCTCGGTTTTCCCGCAGCCGGCCACCGCGCCGCTCTCGAGGCGGCGTTGCGAGAGCGGCTGAGCGGCTTCGTCGAGGATGTGGATGTCGAGGTGCGCTGGGAAATCGCATCGCACGCCGTGCAGCGCAACCTGCAGCCTGTCGGCAAGATCCGCAACATCGTCGCCGTCGCCTCGGGCAAGGGCGGCGTCGGCAAGTCGACCACCGCGGTCAACCTGGCGCTCGCGCTCGCCGCCGAGGGTGCGCGCGCCGGCCTGCTGGATGCGGACATTTATGGTCCGAGTCAGCCGCGCATGCTCGGGCTCTCCGGCCAGCGTCCGGCGAGCGTCGACGGCAAACGGCTCGAGCCCCTGGTCGCGTACGGCATCGAGTGCATGTCGATCGGTTTTCTGGTCGACGAGGAGCAACCGATGGTCTGGCGGGGGCCGATGGTCACGCAGGCCCTGACTCAACTGGTCGGCGAGACCAACTGGGGCGAGCTCGACTATCTGATCGTGGATATGCCGCCCGGCACTGGCGACACGCAGCTCACGCTCGCGCAGCGCGTGCCGGTCAGCGGCGCGATCATCGTCACGACGCCGCAGGATATCGCACTGCTCGACGCCCGCAAGGGACTCAAGATGTTCGAGAAGGTCTCGGTGCCCGTGCTCGGCATCATCGAGAACATGAGCACGCACATCTGCTCGCAATGCGGCCACGAGGAGCCGATCTTCGGCAGCGGCGGCGGTCGGCGGATAGCGGATCAATACCACGTGCCGCTGCTGGGCGCGCTGCCTCTCGACATCGGCATCCGCGAACAGGCGGACGCGGGCCGGCCGAGCGTCGTGTCGGACCCGGATGGCCCGGCCGCGCAGGCATACCGCGACATCGCGCGCCGCGCAGCGGCCCGCCTGTCCCTGGCGGGCAGGGACTACAGCCGCCTGTTCCCGAAAATCACCGTGGAAAATACCTGACGCCTCGATGGACCGGCGTCAGGACGCAGCGACCTGCGAAGTGTGCTTCAGTCTTATCGCGATCGGCTTGTCCAGCGCTCTGCCGTCCAGCCAGGCGCGGCCGTCGCGCATACGCAACCGGCCGGTCGCGAACCAGTCGATGACCTGCGGATAGATCAGGTGCTCGAATTCCAGCACGCGTGCCGCGAGCGTCTGCGCCGTGTCGCCCGGCCGCACGGGCAGCCGTGCCCGGGCGATCAGGGGACCCGCGTCGACCGCCTCGGTGACGAAATGCACGCTCGCGCCGGTCTCGCGCTCACCGGCTTCGAGCACGCGCCGGTGGGTGTCGAGCCCGGGGTACTTCGGCAGCAGCGAGGGGTGGATATTGAGCATGCGACCGGTGAATCGGCGCACGAAACCGCCGCCGATGATCCGCATGAATCCCGCGAGCACGACCAGACCCGGCCGGTGGCTGCCGACGGATGCGGCGAGCGCCGCATCGTAGGCGGCGGGATCCGGGAAATCCCGCGGCAAAAGCGCCTGCGCGAAAATCCCCGCTTCGCGCGCCCGTTGCAGCGCGAGCGCGTCCGCGCGATCGCTGACGACCGCGGCGATGCGCGCCGCGAGGCGTCCATCAGCGGCGGCATCGATGATCGCCTGCAGATTGCTGCCGCGGCCGGAAGCGAGCACGACGAGCGGCAGGCGCTCGCCTTCGATCATGTGCGGAGCACGACGCCGCGATCGCCGCTTGCCACCGTGCCAATGAGCCGCGGTGACTCTTCCAGGCGACCGAGCAGATCGAGCGCCGCATCGACGTCCCGGCGCGCAATGCAGATCAGCATGCCGATCCCGCAGTTGAAGGTGCGCCACATCTCCGTGTCGGCGATGTCGCCGGCTTCCTGCAGCCATGCGAACACAGGCGGGCGCGGCCAGCTCGAGGCGTCGATGCGCGCCTCGAGGCCAGCGGGCAGCACTCGCGGCAGATTTTCCACGATGCCGCCCCCCGTGACGTGCGCGAGCGCATGCACTTCGATGCCTGCGATCAGCTCGAGGATCGGCCGCACATAGATGCGCGTCGGCTCCATGAGCAGATCGGCGAGCGGTCGTCCGCCGACGGGGACGGCGGGATCCGTGCCGGTCGTCTCGAGCACCTTGCGAATCAGCGAATAACCGTTGGCATGCGGGCCGGACGAGGCCAGGCCTATGAGGGCGTCGCCTGCCGCAACGCGACGGCCGTCGATGATCGCTGTTTTCTCGACGATGCCTACGCAGAAGCCGGCGAGATCGTAGTCGCTCGCGGCATACATGCCGGGCATCTCCGCCGTCTCACCGCCGAGCAGCGCGGCACCGGCGAGCTCGCAGCCGCGTGCGATGCCGCGAACGACAGATTCGGCCACGTCCACGTTCAGCCGGCTCGTGGCGTAGTAATCGAGAAAGAACAGCGGCTCGGCGCCCTGCACGACGACGTCGTTCGCGCACATTGCCACGAGATCGATGCCGACCGTGTCGTGGCGATCGAGCTCGATGGCGAGCTTGAGCTTGGTGCCGACGCCGTCGGTGCCGGCGACCAGCACCGGCTCGCGGTAGCCGCGCGGCAGCTCGAACAGGCCGCCGAAGCCGCCGATGCCGCTCAGCACGCCGTCGCGCCGCGTGCGCTCGGCAAGCGGCGCGATGCGCTCCACCAATGCGTCGCCGGCGTCGATATCGACGCCGGCATCACGATAGGTGAGCGGGCGCTTTCTATTCATGCGCAGGACGCGCCTCTCGATGAGTTCGTGGATTTCGGAATGGCAGGCCGTCGCGGCGACCGGGGTGTGTTATTTTACACGCCCGCCCGGGCGCGGCCATGGACACGTCATGAGGTCAATCCACACGGTACCGATTTCTTTCCAGACTGTGATCTGGCTTGTGTGTGCGATGCTCATCGCGGACGCGCGTGCGGTCAGCGTGCCGGACCTGTACGAAGCCGAGGTGCCTGTCGAGAGCCAATCGGCCGTGGAGCACGCGGATGCCGTGCGGCAGGCCCTTGCGACAGTGCTCGTGCGCGTCACCGGCCGCCCCGGCATGGCGGCCGATCCGGCGCTGTCCGGGCTGCTCGAGAAAGCCGAGAATTTCGTGCAGCAGTCCGGCTATACGGCCGACGATATGTTGCGTGTGGGCTTCGACGGGGCGGCGCTGCGCGAGGCCCTGCTGGACGCCGGGCAGCCGGTATGGGGCAGTGAGCGCCCCGCCACCGTGCTCTGGCTCGCCTTCGACACCGGCGCCGGCCGGCGCACGCTGATCGGCGCCGACAGTGACAGCGACGTGGTCGAGCTGCTCGAGTCGATCGCCACCCTGCGCGGCGTGCCGCTGGTACTGCCCTTGCTCGACAGCGAGGATTTGTCGCGCGTCTCGTTTTCCGACGTCTGGGGTAACTTCGACGAGGCCCTGCTGGCCGCCTCGGAACGCTACGGCGCGGACGCGGTGCTGATCGGGCGCGCGGCGCGAGCTTCGGACGGCCGCATGCTGGTGCGCTGGACGCTGCATTTCCGCGGGCAGCGCGATGAATGGCGCGGCAGCCTCGAAGACGGTATCCAGCGCGCCGCCGATCGCTATGCAGAGACCTTTGCGCCGGCCGGAGATCGCACGCTGCGCGCGCTGCGCATCGACGTCGCAGGCATCGACGGGCTTCGCGCCTATGGTGCCGTGTCACAGTTCCTCGAGGGGCTGACCCTCGTACAGTCGGTCGGCGTGGAGGAGGTCAACGGCGACACCATCGTGTTTCGCGTCGCGCTGCGCGGCGAGCCGGCGACCCTCGACCGGGCGATCAGCCTCGGGCGCATGCTCGAGCCCGTCGCCGACGGCAGCGCCGATCTGAGCTACCGTTTCCGGCCGTGAAGCTGTCACTGCTGCCGAACGTGATCTGCGTGGCGCGCATGCTGCTCGTCGTGCCCATTCTCTGGGCACTGGCCCGGGGCGAGTACGTGCTGACCTTGTGGCTGTTCGCGCTGGCCGGATTCTCGGACGCGCTGGACGGCTTCCTGGCCAGGCGCTACGGGTGGCGCACGCGGCTCGGCAGCCTGCTCGACCCGCTTGCAGACAAGCTGCTGCTGGTGTGCGTGTTCCTGGCCGTCACGCTGCTCGATCTCGTGCCGACCTGGCTCACGCTGGTCGTCATCGGCCGCGACGTCGTCATCCTCGTCGGCGCGCTCGCCTACGCCCGCGTCGTGGGCTCACTTCAGGGAGAGCCGACCGCGGTCAGCAAACTGAACACCGTGTTGCAGCTCGTGTTCATTCTGGCGGTCATTGCCCGGGCGGCGTATGGGTGGCCGACCGACGGCGTCATCGTCGCGCTCGGCGCGGGAGTGTTCGTCACCACGATCGTCAGCGGCATCGATTACGTCTGGACCTGGGGGCGGCGTGCGTTGCGGGCGTCGCATCCGGCCTGATCGATGCGACAGCTTCCGCTCGGCGTGCAGCTTCCGGATCACGCCACGTTTCGCAATTTCCATGCCGGTCCGAACCGGGCTTGCGTGGACTACATGCGCGCGCTGGCCGAGCGCGGCGGTGCGCCCGCGGCCTGGCTCTGGGGGCCCCCGGCCGCCGGCAAGACGCATCTGCTGATGGCCATCTGCGCGCTTGCGCTCGAACACGGGCGACGCGCCGCCTGCGTGTCTCTCGACCGCGTGCACGGCAGCGAAGCGGGCGTGCTCGCCGGACTCGGTGACTGCGCGGTGGTCTGCATCGACGATCTGGAGCATGCCGCCGGCGACGCCACGCGCGAGGCGGCGCTGTTCGAGCTGTTCAATCGACTGCAGGATGCAGGGGGCGCCATGGTGGCGGCTTCGGGGCGCAGCCCGGCCGCGCTCTCGTTCGCACTGCCCGACCTCGCATCGCGCCTTCGATCCGGCGGCGTGTTCGGGCTCGGCCTGCTCGATGACGAGGACCGTCTCGCGGCGCTCAGGCTGCGGGCGCGGCACCGGGGCCTCGTGCTGCCGGACGACACCGGCGCGTACCTGCTGAGAAGGGTGCCGCGGGATATGAGCTCCCTTTACCGGTTGCTCGATTCGCTCGATCGCGAGGCGCTGGCCGCCGGCCGGTTGCTGACGGTGCCGTTCGTCAGGCGCGTGCTCGCGGACCGCGGCCGATGGTCGTCTCCGTCGTCGCCCGGCCCCGCGGCCTGAGGACGTCAGCCGGTCCTTTTGACCGTCCTCGCCACGATCAGCAGGCCGGCGAACAATACGAAGCCGACCGCGAGCTCGATGCCGGCGATGACCCGTGCCCGTGGATTGGCCACGCTTTCGACCAGGCCGAATAACAGGTAGGGCACCGTGAGCAGACTGGCCCACGCCGCGGTATAGGCCGAGCCGCGCCACAAGCCGCGCAGCGGCAGCAGCAGGGGCGCGATGGCGAGCAGGGTCATGGCGAGCCGGTGCGGCGCGGTGCTGGTGACCCCCCAGGCGGCGATGACGCCGATCAGGAGGACGATGTTCGCGCACAACAGGCGCGGCAGCGACGGGGCGTGCGCGGGCATCGGCCCGCTCAGGCCCGGCCTGCCGACAACCCGACCGCGACCCCTGCGACCCGTCTGCCGAGCGCCCGGCACAGCTCGGCCTCGTCGTCGCTCAAGAGCGGTGCCCGCTCGTCGCCCGCGACGTGGCTTGCGCCATATGGCGTGCCGCCGGCCCGCGTGCGGGTCAGGGCGGGCTCCGTGTACGGCAGGCCGACGATCAGCATGCCGTGGTGGAGCAACGGCAGCATCATCGAGATCAGGGTCGTTTCCTGGCCGCCGTGCAACGTGGCTGTCGACGTGAACACGCAGGCGGGCTTGCCCGCCAGATCGCCCGGCAGCCAGAGCGCGCCCGTCGAATCCAGCAGGTGCTTGAGCGGCGCCGCCATGTTGCCGAAACGGGTCGGGCTGCCGAGCGCCAGCCCGGCGCACTCGCGCAGGTCATCGAGGGTTGCGTACGGCGGGCCGGATGCGGGAATCGAATCCACGACGGCTTCGCACACGGGCGACACGGGCGGCACCGTGCGCAGTCGCGCGCGCACGCCTTCGACGCTGTCGATTCCACGGGCGATCTGGCGCGCCATTGCCGCGGTGGCGCCGTTGCGGGAATAATAGAGTACGAGAACCTCCACCGGCGTGCATTGTAGTCCCCGCGTGCTTGACGCAGTAGGGTGCCCTTGCTAGGTTCTGCAGTCCATGCGCCAACACCGACTTTCGCGCTGCGTCTGGTCCGTCTTCGTTCTGGGACTTCTGGGCGCTTGCGCGAGCGCTCCCGTGCAGGAAATGAGCGATGCGCGGCAGGCCATCATGGCAGCCGAGCAGGCCGGGGCCGACAAGACTGCGCCTCTCGCCCTCGGCAATGCGCGAAGCCTGTTGACCGAAGCCGAGGTGCTGCTTCAGGGCGGGCGGTACTACGCGGCGCGGCGCAATGCCATCGAGGCCAAGGCCAAAGCGCTCGAGGCGATGGCCAGCTCCGCCGACGCGGGCCGCAAAGGCGATAACGGCGGTTGACCGGCGCTCCGGCCGTCAGCCGGTGGTGAAGTCTGCAGGGGCCTGGACGTCGTCCGCCGGTGCGGATTCGACATTGTCGACACGGGCTCCGCCCGGACCGCGCCACAACCACTCGATCAGCGACCGAACGGCTTCCTCGCTGCCGCAGGCGAGCACATCGACACGGCCGTCGGGGAGATTCTTCGCCCAGCCCGTCACGTTGAGCGCGCGGGCGCGCGCCGCGGTCGATGCGCGAAAGAACACGCCCTGAACGCGTCCCGCTATTCGGCAGCGCCTGCACACTCGCGCTGCCGGGCGCTCGCCCGCCGCGCCGCGGCTCATTCCCTGAACCACTTGCGGCTCAGCCGGTCGAGCACCTTGTCGGCATACGAGCGGCGGCCGTAGCTCCCGTTGTAGCGCGCGAGCGTCCCCACCAGATCGCCGTTCTCCAGGTCGAAGTAATAGCGCAGGATCGTGCAGCCCAGGCGCAGATTCGTGCGCACGTGAAAGAGATTGTCGTGCGGACGGCCGATCTCCTCGAGCCAGAACGGCATCACCTGCATGAGGCCCTGGGCGCCGACCCAGGAGATGGCGAAGCGGTCGAAGTTGCTTTCCACCTCGATGACAGCGAGGACGAGCTCCGGCGGCAGATTCACGCGCGTGGCTTCGCGGTGAATCTGGCGCAGGAGATCGAGCCGCTCGGCCGGGTCGCTGACCTGGCGCTCGAGGCGGCGCGACATGTCGGACAACCAGACCTCGGCTTCGAACCGGTCGCGGAAGCTCCCGGTATCGGCGATGGCTGCCTCGAGCAGTCGGCGCAGCTCCGGGTCGGGCGCCTGCGGCAGCGTTGCGCCCACACCCAGGGTCCAGAGCGACAGCGCGGCTGCGATGCGCCGGCCGGCCGGGTTCACGTCGCCGACTCGCGAATACGCTGCGCGACGACAACGACGATGTCGTCGCGGCCGACGACTTCCGGCGCCGCGGCGCGCCGCATCTGATATTCGACCGTCCCGGCATCGATGCCGCGCTCGGCGACCACGAGGCGGTGCGGCACGCCGAGCAGCTCGGCGTCTGCGAATTTGACGCCCGGCCGCGCGTCGCGATCGTCGAGCAGGGTTTCGATTCCGGCATCCGTGAGCTCTGTGTACAGGCGATCGGCCGCCTCGCGCACGCGCGCTGATTTGCCCGCGTTGATGGACATTACGACGACCTGAAACGGCGCGATCGGAGGCGGCCAGACGATGCCGCGCTCGTCGTGGTTCTGCTCGATTGCGGCTGCGACCAGGCGTGTGACGCCGATGCCGTAGCAGCCCATGAGCAGCGTCACCTGCCGGCCACGCTCGTCGAGCACCGTCGCATTCATCGCGGCGCTGTACTTGCGGCCGAGCTTGAAGATGTGCCCGACCTCGATGCCGCGGGCGATGCGCAGCGTGCCGCGCCCGTCCGGACTCGGATCGCCGGCCGCTACCTTGCGCAGGTCTGCGGCGGGGGGAAGCTGCGCATCCCGTTCCCAGTTCACGCCGGCGAGATGGCGGTCGTCCTCATTGTCGCCGCAGACGAAATCGGCCAGCGCGAGCACGGCCGGATCCGCGTACTGCGCGCACTCGAGGCCGACGGGCCCGAGGAAGCCGGGCTCGCAACCGGCGAGCGCCCGAACCTCCCCCTCGCTCGCCATGCGCAGCGGGTCGGCCACTCCCGGCAGCTTAGCCGCCTTGAGGGGGTTGAGCTCGTGGTCGCCGCGCAAGAGAAGCGCGACGGCGCCGCCGTCCTCGCCCGCGACGAGCAGCGTCTTGACGCAGCGTTCCCGCGGCACGCCGATGAGATCGGCCAAGGCGCCGATGCTGCGGACGTCAGGCGTGTCGAGCCGGCGCAGATCTTCCGCCGGCCGCGGGCGCGGCCCGTCCACGGGCGCGGCAGTCGCCAGCTCGATGTTCGCAGCGTAGTCGCCGCTGTCGGAATATGCGATCGCGTCTTCCCCGGAATCGGCGAGCACGTGGAACTCCTGTGAAGCGTCGCCGCCAATGCTGCCGGGGTCCGCACGCACTGCTCGGAAGCGCAGGCCGAGACGCGTGAGTATGGCCGCGTAGGCCTCGTGCATACGCGCATAGGTCTCATCCAGTGAACGTTCGTCCAGATGAAACGAATACGCGTCTTTCATGATGAATTCGCGCGCGCGCATGACCCCGAAGCGCGGGCGGATCTCGTCGCGGAACTTGGTCTGGATCTGATAGTAGCTGACGGGGAGCTGGCGGTAGCTGTGCAGCTCGCGGCGCACGATATCGGTGATGACTTCCTCATGCGTCGGGCCGAAACAGAACTCGCGGCCGTGCCGGTCCTCGAGTCGCAGCAGCTCGGGCCCGTACTCCTGCCAGCGTCCCGACTCCTGCCACAGCTCCGCAGGCTGGATCGCCGGCATGAGCAGCTCCAGCGCTCCGGCCTTGTCCATTTCCTCGCGCACGATGCGCTCGACTTTCCTCAGCACCCGCAGGCCGAGGGGCATCCAGGTATAGAGACCGGCCGCCAGCGGCCGGATCAGACCCGCGCGCAGCATGAGTTGGTGGCTGACGACCTCGGCCCCCGCCGGTATTTCCTTGAGGGTCGTCAGCGGCAGCGATGCGAGGCGCATATTGTTCTCAAGTCGTTTCTCACAAAATAACATAAGTCATTAGTTTACATCGTTTATCTTGCGCAGCAATCTGCCCCGGTCCGGAGCCGGCGGCTGCCGGGTCCGGATCCGCCCGGCGTTCTGCCGCGCCCCCGCGCGGTTGATTTCTCCGGGCCGGACGAGTAATTTCCGCAACCCCGTGGACCGGAGCCTGTCTCAGAGCACCACGCGAAGCCGAGTCGAGACGTTCCGGGCCGCTTCGTCAGCCCCTTCATGCCGCTCACCGTCCATTCTCAAAACCACATCGATCCCTCGATCCTGCAGGGACGGCGCGTCGCGGTGCTCGGCTACGGCGCACAGGGTCGCGCGCACGCGCTCAACCTGCGCGATTCGGGCATCGATGTGGTCGTCGGCCTGCGCCCCGGCTCCAAATCCCGTATCCGGTGCGAGCGCGACGCAGTGGCATGGCAGGCGATCGGCGCCGCCGTGGCAAATGCGTCCATCGTCATGCTGCTCGTGCCGGACGAGGCGCAACCCGCGCTCTACCGCGACGTGCTCGAGGCAGGGATGCGCCGCGGCGCGGCGCTCGCATTCGCTCATGGTTTCAACATTCATTACGGCCGCATCGAGCCGCGCCCCGATCTGGACGTTATCATGATCGCGCCGCTCGGTATCGGCGATCAGGTCCGGCGCACTTACGAGCGCGGCACCGGTGTGCCCGCACTGGTCGCCGTGCACGCCGACGCCAGCGGTCTCGCGCTGCCCGTCGCGCTCGCCTATGCCGGCGCGAACGGTCATGGCCGCGCGGCGGTATTCGAGACCAGTTTCCAGGACGAGACCGAGACCGACCTGTTCGCCGAGCAGGCCGTGCTCTGCGGCGGCGTTACACATCTTGTCACGGCCGCATTCGAGACCCTCGACGAGGCGGGCTATCCGCCCGAGCTCGCCTACTTCTGCTGCCTGCACGAGCTCAAGCTCATCATCGACCTCATGTACGAACGCGGCATCGCGGGCATGCGCCGATCCATTTCAAGCACCGCCGAGTACGGCGACTATACGCGCGGGCCGCGCGTGATCAACGAGCACACGCGAAAAGAGATGCGCGCGCTGCTCGCCGAAATACGTTCCGGGTCGTTCGCCGGCGAGCTCGCCGCCGAAAATTCCCGCGGCTGGCCGGTCCTCGCCGAAGGCCGAGCGCGCGCCGGCGATCACGCCATCGAGCGCACCGGCCAACGCATGCGGGCGCTGATGCCGTGGCTGGCCCGGAAGGACTCCTGAGATGCCGAGGTCGCAGGCGCCGCTCATCGCGCGCGAGGGCATCCCGTTCATTATCGGCGCGGTCGCCGCCGTGATCGCGGGCTATCATTATTTCGACACCGCCGGTCTGGCGGCAGGCTGCGCCTTGCTCTTGCTGCTGATCCTCCTCTTCCGCGATCCCTATCGGGAGGTGCCGGCCGTGCCGCTCGGCGTCGTCAGCCCGGTCGACGGCCGCGTCGCCAGCATTCAGACGGTGAGCGAAAGTGCCCTCGGCAGCGAGGCCCTGTGCCTGAGCCTGCGCATCAACAATTTCGGCGCCTACACCGTGCGCAGCCCGATCGAGGGCAAGGTACTGAGCCTCCTGGAAAACGAAGACATGCGCGCGCGCCTGCCGGGGATGAACGGCCTGTGGGTGCAGTCCGAGGCGAAGGACGATGTCGTTTTGCTGTTTCGCGGTCCGCCAATAGTCGGCCGGCCGGCGGCGTTCGTGCGTTACGGCGAGCGTATCGGCCAGGGTCAGCGCTGCGCATTCGTGCGCCTGGCGCGCTGCGCGGACCTGTACCTGCCGGCCTCGAGCCGGGTCGAGGTCAAGGCCGGCGACAGGGTGAAGTCCGGATCGAGCCTGCTGGCGACCCTGATTCACAAGTAGTGGAGGGCAGTAGCTCGTCGGGCGTCGCGGTGCTCGTTGGAGCGGACGCGTGCGGGCGGGGGACGACCTCCCGGACATCGATGCGCGCCGCTCAACTCGCCTGGCGGCGTAGCGCGACGCGCGCGCCGCTCGACTCGCTCGGCGCCGCAGCGGGACGCGCGCTCCGTGCGGGCGCAAGGACGGGCGACGGTGTGGCACACGGTGCGCATGAACGACGAGCCAACGAAGTCGGTGCCCCCGACGGCCCAGGCGCGGCGCGGCATCTATCTTCTGCCGAACCTGTTCACGACCGGCGCGCTGTTCGCCGGATTTTATGCCATCGTCGCCGCCATCGACGGCAACTTCCACCGTGCCGGCATGGCGGTGTTCGTCGCCATGCTCATGGACGGCATGGACGGGCGGATCGCGCGGCTGACGAACACGGAAAGCGACTTCGGCAAGGAATACGACAGCCTCTCGGACATGGTCTCGTTCGGGCTCGCGCCTGCGCTGGTGATCTATCAATGGGGGGTCGAGCGCCTTTCGGAGTACGGTGTGGCCTGGGGGCGCCTCGGCTGGCTCGCGGCCTTCCTGTACGCCGTGACTGCCGCACTGCGCCTGGCCCGTTTCAACACCCGCGTCGCGAAAGTCGACAAACGCTTTTTCGAGGGTCTGCCAAGCCCGTCGGCCGCCGCGCTGGTGGCGGGCCTGGTCTGGGTGGGCACCGATCTCGGCATCGACGGCCTGACAGGGCTGACGGCGGCATTTTTCGTCACCGCCGCAGCCGGAGTGCTCATGGTCAGCCGCATTCCGTATTACAGCTTCAAGGAACTGAACCTGGGCAGCCGCGTGCCCTTCGCCTATGTCCTGCTCATCCCGCTGGTGTTCGTGCTCATTTCGCTCGACCCGCCGGCTGTGCTGTTTCTGCTGTTTTTGATCTACGCGCTGTCGGGTCCTGCGTGGATGCTGTGGCGGTTTCGGCGCCGGCGCCGGCGCGGGCAGGCAGCGGGCGAAAGCGAGCCGACCGACGACCGATGAGCCCGCGCGATGCGTATCTGCGCGCCATGGGCATCGAGGCATGGGTCCTGCGCGTTCCTTTTCAGCCGCCGCCCGCTCAGGACGATGCGCAGCGGCCGGTTGCCCGCCCGGACTGGACGGAGCTGGAGCGGGCGGTCGCGGGTTGCGTGCGTTGTCCGTTGCACCGCACGCGCACCCGTACGGTGTTCGGCGTCGGCAACCTTCACGCCGACTGGATGATCATCGGCGAGGCGCCGGGCGCCGAGGAGGACCGGACCGGCGAGCCGTTCGTCGGCCGCGCCGGACGGCTCCTCGACGCGATGCTGCGCGCCGCCGGCTTCGCCCGCGCGGACGTGTTCATCGCCAATGTCATCAAGTGCCGGCCGCCGCGCAATCGCGACCCGCAGGCCGGTGAGATCGCGCAGTGCGCGCCGTACCTGGCGCGGCAGATCGAGCTCGTGGCGCCGAAGCTGATCCTTGCGGTCGGGCGCGTCGCGGCCTGCCAGCTGCTCGGCTGCGATGCGCCGGTCGGGCGGCTGCGCGGCAGGGTGCACCGCGTCGGGGCAGAGGGCGTGCCGCTCGTGGTCACGTATCATCCGGGGTACCTGCTGCGATCGCCCGCGCAGAAACGCAAGTCCTGGCAGGACCTGTGCCTGGCGCGCGCAGCGGTTGCCCTGCAGTGAGCGCGGCGCTCGGCGAGTCGCGCGCGCGACTCGCAGACATGCACGCGGGTGACGTCGCGGAGATCGCTGCGATCGAGGCCGGCTCTTACGATTTTCCGTGGACGGCCGGCATCTTCCGTGACTGCCTGAAGGCAGGTTATCGTTGCCGCGTGCTTCGACGGGACGGCGCGATACTCGCCTACGGCATCGTGTCGCTCGAGGCGGGGGAGGCCCACATCCTCAACCTCTGCGTGCGCCCGCAGTGGCGTGGTTGCGGCTGGGGCCGGTACATGCTCGATCATCTGCTCGAGCTCGCAGTGGCCGCGGCTGCTCGCCGGGTCTGGCTGGAGGTGCGCCGCTCCAACGCCGCTGCCATGGGGTTGTACGGCGCCGCCGGCTTCGCGACGGCCGGCATCCGGCGTCACTACTATCGCAAGGTCGGCGGCCGAGAGGACGCACTCGTGCTGGCGCTCGATCTCGAGGCCGGCCCGGCGCAGGCGGGTTCGTGAGCGGGCCCGGCGACGAGGTCGAACGGCGCCGCACGTTCGCGATCATCTCGCATCCCGATGCCGGCAAGACCACGCTCACCGAGAAGCTGTTGCTGTTCGGCGGCGCCATCCAGCTCGCCGGCGCCGTCAAGGGCCGCAAGGCCGCGCGGCACGCGACCTCGGACTGGATGGCGCTCGAGCAGCAGCGCGGCATCTCTGTTACCTCCTCCGTCATGCAGTTCCCGTTCGGCGGGCGGGTCGTCAATCTGCTCGACACTCCCGGCCACGAGGATTTCTCCGAGGACACCTATCGAACGCTGACGGCGGTCGATTCGGCGTTGATGGTCATCGACTGCGCAAAGGGCGTCGAGGCGCGCACGATCAAGCTCATGGAGATCTGCCGTTTGCGCGAGACGCCGATCATGACCTTCGTCAACAAGCTCGACCGCGAGGGCCGCGAGCCGGTGGAGCTGCTCGACGAAATCGAGAGCGTGCTCGACATCCGGGCGGCCCCGATCACGTGGCCGATCGGCATGGGCCGGAACCTGAAGGGCATCTACCACCTCCTCGAGGATCGCATAGACGTGTACGAGTCGGTTGAGCGGGGCCGCGCCGGGCGCGACCGCGCGATCGACGGTCTCGGCAGCGCCGCCGTTGCGGAGTTTCTCGGCGACCGCGCCGGCCCGTTTCGCGACGAGATCGCGCTCGTACGCGGCGCCAGCCACGCCTTCGACAAAAGCGCATATCTCGCCGGACGCCAGACGCCGGTGTTTTTCGGCTCGGCTCTCAACAATTTCGGCGTTCGCGTGCTGCTCGACGCATTCGTCGAGCACGCGCCCGCGCCGCGGCCGCGCGCGACTCCGGTACGCGAAGTGGCGCCGCGCGAGCCGACCTTCAGCGGATTCGTGTTCAAGATCCAGGCGAACATGGACCCCGCGCACCGCGACCGTATCGCTTTCCTGCGGGTGTGCTCCGGCCGATACGCGCCGGGCATGCGTATGTACCATGTGCGCACCGCGCGCGAGCTGCGTGTGCGCGACGCGCTCACCTTTCTCGCCGCCGACCGCCAGCACGCGGACGCGGCGTACGCCGGCGACATCATCGGCTTGCACAATCACGGCACCATCAACATCGGCGACTCGTTCACCGAGGGCGAGGCCCTCGAGTTCAGCGGCATCCCGAGCTTCGCGCCGGAGCTGTTCCGCCGCGCCGTGCTCGGCGATCCACTGCGTTTAAAGGCGCTGCAGAAGGGCCTCGACCAGCTCTGCGAGGAGGGCGCCACACAGCTGTTCCGGCCCCTGCGCAACAACGACCTGATCCTGGGCGCCATCGGCCCGCTGCAGTTCGAGGTCGTCGCGCACCGCCTGCAGCACGAGTACGGCGTGCAATGCCGCTTCGATCCCGTCAACGTCGCCACGGCGCGCTGGGTGACGGCCGGCGATCCCGCGCAGCTCGAGCAGCTCGAGCGCAAGGCGCACGAGCATCTCGCGCGAGATCACGGCGGCGCGCTGGTCTATCTTGCGCCGAGCCAGATCAATCTGGGGCTCGCCATAGAGCGTTTCCCGGGCGTGCGTTTCGACGCCACCCGCGAACACTTCGCCCGCGCCGCGTAACGCCTCCGCGTCCGCTAACGCTCCGTTTCGTGCCCCTTTTGAGTCGCTCCCCGATACTCGCTTTGTCAAAAGGGGCACGAAACGGAGCGTCCCGTACGTCTGCGGCAGGCTGTCCCGGTACGCGGTTCGATTCGCACTTTCAGCACGCGACACACGTGATATTTCGCAAATCGCTCGACGCTGAGATTCGGTTTCGGCAGGTGCGTGTCAGGAAGCGCTTCGCGAGACCACTGCGTGCGTCCCTCGGCTCTGGTGCCTGTTTCGACCAAGCGAGTATCGGGGAGCGACTCGAAACAGGCACCAGAGCCGAGGGACCCTGTTTCGACCAAGCGAGTATCGGGGAGCGACTCGAAACAGGTACCAGAGCCGAGGGACCTCCGCCGTGAAGGTCCTGCGCGACCGGGCGGTCGTCTCCTGGGCGCTGTACGACTGGGCGAACTCGGCTTTCGCGACCACGGTCATCGCGGGGTTCTTTCCGGTTTTTTTCAAGGAGTACTGGAGCGCGGATACGGCGGCGACGGTGACGACGTTCCGCCTCGGGGTCGCCAACGGCATAGCGAGCCTCGTCATCGCGCTGCTTGCACCGCTCATAGGCGCCATCGCGGATCGCGGCGGGGTGCGCAGGAGGTTTCTGCTCACTTTCACGACGCTCGGCGTGGTCATGACCGGCGGGCTGTATTTCGTCGAGGCCGGCGCCTGGCCGCTCGCGGCGGCACTTTTCGTGCTCGCGTCCATGGGCTTCGCCGGCGCGAACATCTTCTACGATTCGCTCATCATCGACGTCTCGCCGCGCCACAAGTACGATCTGGTGTCGGCCTACGGTTTCTCGCTCGGCTATCTCGGCGGAGCGCTGCTGTTTCTGGTCAACGTGCTCATGACCGTCAATCCGCACTGGTTCGGGCTCGCGGACCAGGCACAGGCCGTGCGGGTCGCATTCCTGAGCGTGGCGGTGTGGTGGGCGGTGTTCACGCTGCCGTTGCTGCTGTTCGTGCGCGAGGCGACCGTGGCCGGGCGGCAGCCTCTGGCGCGGGCCCTGCGCGCGGGCCTCGCGCAGCTCGCCGGCACGTTTCGCGAAGTGCGCGCGCTGCGCACCGTTTTCCTGTTTCTCGCCGCCTACTGGCTCTATATCGACGGGGTCAACACGGTCATCAAGATGGCCGTCGACTACGGGCTGTCGCTCGGCTTCGCCGTGAACAGCCTGCTTGCCGCGCTGCTGGTCACCAATCTCGTCGGCTTCCCGGCGGCGCTCGCGTTCGGCTGGATCGGGGAGCGCTATGGCACCCGCCGCGGCATCCTGCTCGCAATCGCCGTCTATATCGTGGTCACGGTATGGGCCGTATTTCTGCGCACCGAGCTCGAATTCCTTTGCATGGCCGTCGCCATCGGGCTCGTGCAGGGCGGCGTGCAGAGTCTGAGCCGCTCGCTGTTCGCGCGCCTGATTCCGCAAGACAAGTCGGCCGAGTTTTTCGGCTTCTACAACATGGTCGGCAAATTTGCCGCCGTGCTCGGGCCGTTCCTGGTCGCCGGCTTCGCATGGTTCACCGGCAGCTCGCGGGCCGCGATTTTCTCGATTGTGATCCTGTTCGTGGCCGGCGGGTGGCTGCTGACGCGGGTCGACGTGGATCCCGTCGCCCGCTCGGCTGGCCCGTTCAGGCCGGCCGCATGACAGGCCGTTGCACAGAGGATCGCCGATGCGCGGTGCGTCCCGGTGCGGTCTCCGTCACCTGTGGCGGCCCGCGTCAAAGGCCGCAATCAGGCGGCGCAGCGCCTGCACGTCGCGTGGCGTGCCCGCCGACTCATAGCGAAGACGCACGTAAAGACGCGTGATCCGGCCGGCGGGATCGGCGAGCTCCGGCCTTGCGCGCGCCACGCGCCGCGAGAAGTCGACCGGACCCTCGGCGGGGCCGCGCGCGAGGTCGCGCCGTGCGAGCTTGTGGCAGAAGCGCGCATACAGCTGCCCCACCGGATCGCGGTCGCGCGGGCGGAACTCGCGTGCGAGGTACACGGAGAGGCCCGCGACGAAGGCCGCGAGCAGCACGGCGAGCGCCAGCGTCAGCTTGCGCCAGTCCGGCTCGGTGATGCCGATTCGCTGCAGCAGGTCGTTCTGCGCTCGATTGTCGTAGCCTACGACCCATTGTTTCCACTCGTTGTCGAGCGCGTCACCGATCTGGCGCAGGCCGCGGAACAAGGCATTGTTTGACAGCACGCCCCGGGCCGCCGTGCCGCGCAAGGCGCGCGCCGCGCTGTCCTGCAATCGGCCCGGCGCGACGGCCGCAGTCGGATCGATGCGCACCCAGCCGCGTCCGGCCAGCCAGATTTCGGACCATGCGTGGGCGTCGGACTGGCGAACGATGTAATAGTCGCCGAGCGGATTGAGCTCGCCGCCCAGATAGCCGGTGACGACCCGCGCAGGAATACCTGCCGTCCGCATCATGAACGTAAATGCGGACGCGTAATGACCGCAGAAGCCCTCCCGGGTCTCGAACAGGAACTGGTCCAGGGGATCCGCGGCCAGCAGCGCCGGCTCGAGCGTGTAGGCAAATCCTTCGCTCCGAAAATGATCGAGCACCCGGCGCGCATAGTCCAACGTGTTCGCCGATGAGGCGCGCAGCCGGCGGGCCAGCGCGCGCGTGCGCGGGTTTTCGCCCGGCGGGAGCCTGAGCTCGTAAGCCTCGAGCCGCGAGTCCAGGTGTTGCCCGGTCCGATACTCGACCGTTGAGCTCACGTCGTAGGCGAACAGGCGGCGGACCGGCTCTGGGCTCACCAACTGGTAATCGAACGTCTGCCGTGCCGCGCCCGGTTCCCAGGCCTGCGGCATCTCCAGCGCGAACAGCCAGCGCCGGCCGTGCGGCTCGAGAGTGACCCGGTACCGGTAGGGTGTGCCCAGCCCGGTGACGGTCGCTGCGCCCGTGCCCAGCGCCGGAGCGACTCGCCAGGTGCCGGTGGCGTATTCGTGCAGTACCGGGCCACGCCAGTAGCGCCGTGAGGGCGGAGGAATCGCGGCATCGAACTTGACGCGGAATGCCACCTCGTCGGAGAGGGTCAGGTCGGCAATGCTGCCGGGTGTCATTTCATCGGAGAGGCCGCTGGCGGCAGTGTTGTCCTCTGCGGGCAGCATCCAGAACGGCCCGGGTACACGCGGAAACAGCAGGAACAGCACCAGCATGACCGGCAGGGCCTGGACGAGCAGACGGCCTGACAGGCTCAGCGCTCGGCGCGCAGCGAGCGGGTTCGCCGCGCGCGCTGCCTGCAGCAGCCCCGCGGTCGTGATCCAGATGGTGAACGCCGTATAAGGCAGCATCCACAGGCTCTGCCCGTACAGGAAGCCGGCCATGATCATGAAGCAGGCGATGAACAGCAGCACGCGTTGATCGCGGGCCGTTCGTGTCTCGAGGAGCTTCATTGCCATCATGACGGTCAGCAACGCGCTGCCGGCCTCGACGCCGTTGATCGTACGGTACGACACGAGCACCATGACGAACACCGCGAGCGCAAGCGGAAAGCGAATGACTCGCGCGGGGAATTTCCAGCGCCGGCGCTCGGCGAGCAGGCGCCATGCTCCGGCGGCGAGCGCGAGCAGCACCGCCCACGCGGGCAGGTGCGGCACATGCGGCGCAGTTGCGAGCGCGAGCGCCGTCAGTGTCCACACCAGGCTGGCAAACGACTCGCCCGTGGCCCGCGACGGCATCACGTGACGGCCTGCGTCGATTCGAACAACGCGAGCAAGGTGAGGCATTGCTGCCGGTGGCGCCTGCCGACGGCGGGCTCGACGCGCGCAGCGGGCAGCTCGAGCCCGAACGCCTGGCCGCGCGCATGGGCATCGAGTATCCACCGGCAGAGCTGGGCGAGCCGCTCCTCGGTGCCGACCGCAGGCAGGCGCTGCCAGGCGAACCAGTGAATCTCGACCGCGGTGCCGTCGTATTGCTTCACGAGCAGCTCATGCTCGCGGGCGAAGGCCTTCCACGCGACATGCCGCGGCGAGTCGCCAGGCCTGAAGCCCCGCAGCCCCGCAAAGTCCTCGTCGCCCTGGGCCTGCTTCTGCACGCCACCGGTATCACGGCGAGTGGGCGGCGGCAGCAGGCTCGGGCGTGCCGGTCGCGGGAAGACGATGCCGCGCTGATCGACGTTGAGCCATGCCCAGGCGCGGAACAGGCCGAGCGGGAAAGTCGAGCTCAGGCTGTAATGCTCGAGGCGCAGCACGCCGCGGCGCTGCGTCGGCTGGGCCAGCTCGAGCCTCGCCTGCCCGCGGGCGTGCACATCGACAGGTGATGTGGGGCGACCGTCGTGCTCGAGCGTGAGCTCGTAGCGCGCCCCGGCGGAACGGTTCTCCAGCGTGACCGGGAACAGCGCAACCTGCCCGGCGAACACCGGCTCGGCATCCTGCGCGGCCAGCTCGAGCCCGGTCAGGTTGCGATGACAATGATGCATTGCGACCAGCCCGAGGCCGGTCAGCAGAAACGTGAGCGCAAGACCGAGGCTCGATCCGTAGTTCAACGAACCGAGCAGCATGGCGAGCAGCATCGACGCGTACGCGATGCCGAGCTGACTCGGCAGGATGTAGACGCGCCGACGGTGCAGCGCCACGGCGCCGCGGTCCGGTCCCTGGCGGCGGCGCGCCCAGCGTCTCGCGCGTTCGCGGAGGAGAGCGGCGACGCGCACGCTAGCGGATAGTGCGCCAGTCCACTAGGGCACCGGCACGGAGTCGAGCACGAAACGGCCGATCTCGTCCGCGCGCTGCGGTCCCATGTCGCCTTTCGGCTTCAGGCGATGGCCGACGATGCCCGGCAGCACGGCCTGCACGTCTTCCGGGAGCACGCCCCGATGACCGGCGATCAGCGCCCAGGCTTGCGCCGCGCGCAGCAAGGCGATGGCGGCGCGCGGTGACAGGCCCGCCTCGAACTCCGGGGCGTGGCGTGTGAAATGCACCAGGGACTGGGCGTAATCGAGCAGTGCCGGCGCCAGGTGAACCTGCTGGGCCTTGTCCTGCAGCACGCGCAGCGAGTCGGGCGCCACCGCCGGGGCGAAATCCTTGAGCAGCTCGCGCCGGTCGCGACCGGTCAACAGCTGGCGCTCGAGCGCGGGCTCGGGATAGCCGAGCGCGATGCGCATGAGGAAACGGTCGAGTTGCGATTCCGGCAAGGGGAACGTGCCGATGTGCCAGGTCGGATTCTGCGTGGCGACGACGAAGAACGGCGCCGGCAAGGCGTGGGTAATGCCGTCGGCGGTGACCTGGCGTTCTTCCATTGCCTCGAGCAGGGCGCTCTGTGCCTTCGGCGTCGCCCGGTTGACCTCGTCGGCAAGAACCAGCTGGGCGAAAATCGGTCCGCGATGAAACTGGAAACGCTCGTGATCGCGCTCGTAGATCGAAACGCCGATGATATCCGCAGGGAGCAGGTCACTGGTGAACTGGATGCGCTGGTAAGAGAGCCCGAGCGTGTGCGCGAGCGCGTGCGCGAGCGTGGTCTTGCCGACCCCGGGGATGTCCTCGATGAGCAGGTGCCCGCGCGCGATGAAGCAGGCGAGACAGAGCTTGAGCTGCTCGGGCTTGCCGAGAATGATTTCGTTGAGCTGGGCGAGGACGCGCCCGGTGACATCCGAATCGCGGGCCTCGAGCGCAGCCGTGCCGGACATCAGGCGTCCGCCGCGGCGAAGGCGGCGACCCGCTCGCGCTGCGCCTCTAGGCTCGCGAGCGCACTTCGCATGGCGGCTGCGCGCTCGCGCTCCTGCGCGACGATCGGCGGCGGGGCCTTGTCGACGAATGCGCGGTTGCCAAGCTTGCCTGCGCTGCGCGCGAGGTCGTCGCGCAGCCGCGCGATCTCTCGTGACAATCGCTCGAGCTCCGCAGCGGCGTCGATGAGCCCGGCCATGGGCACGAGTATTTTCATGTCGCCCAGCAGGGCTGTCGCGGAGCCGGTGGCGGGGCTGTCGCCGGCGACGGTCTCGATGCTCTCGAGCCGTCCCAGCCCTTCGAGGTAACGGCCATGGGCCGCCAGCAGGCCGCGTTCGCGGGAACCGGCATCCCGGACCTGCACCTTGAGTGGCCGCGTCGGCGCGATGCCGAGATCGGCACGGATGCGCCGCACAGCGAGCACGAAGGACATGATCCAGGCCATATCACGCTCCGCTTCCTCGTCGTGCGCAACGGCGGACGCTTCCGGCCACGGCTGCAGCATGATGGTCGCGCCGGACTTGCAGGCGAGCGGGCCGATGTGCTGCCAGAGCTCCTCGGTCACGAACGGGATGATCGGATGCAGCATGCGCAGCACGGTTTCGAGCACTTCCGCGAGGGTCCGCCGCGTCGATGCTTTTTCCTGCGCATTCCCTTCGGCATTGAAAATAAGCTTCGACATCTCCAGGTACCAGTCGCAGAGCTCGTGCCATGCGAAATCGTAGGCGCTGCCGGCTGCGAGGTCGAATCGGCAGGCGTCGAGATGCCCGCTCATGTCGGCGACCGCGCGCGCGAGCCGCGAGCGAATCCAGCGGTCGGCGAGCGGCCGCGCGCCCGGGCTTGCTTCAGGGGCCGGCGCGCTTTCGCCCGGCGTTTCGCAGTTCATCCGCACGTAGCGCGACGCCTGCCAGAGCTTGTTGCAGAACGCGCGGTAGCCTTCGATGCGGCCGAGGTCGAAGCGGATGTCGCGGCCGGTGCTCGCGAGTGCCGCGAATGTGAAGCGCAGCGCGTCCGCGCCGTAGGGCTTGATACCGTCGGGGAACTGGCGGCGCGTGGCGGCCTCGATGCGCGGTTTCATGTGCGGTTGCATGAGACCGCTGGTGCGCTTGGCGATGAGCGCAGGCAGGTCGATGCCGTCGATGAGATCGAGGGGATCGAGCACATTGCCCTTCGATTTCGACATCTTCTGGCCGTCCTGGTCGCGTATCAGGCCGTGGATGTAGACCTCGCGGAACGGCACGTCGTTCATGAACTCGAGGCCCATCATGATCATGCGCGCGACCCAGAAGAAGATGATGTCGAAGCCCGTCACGAGGATCGAGGTCGGATAGAAGGTGCGGAGATCCTCCGAGTCCGCCGGCCAGCCGAGGGTGGAAAACGGCCAGAGCGCGGATGAGAACCAGGTGTCGAGCACGTCGTCGTCGCGCCGCAGCGGCACGTCCGCGCCGAGGCCGTGGCGCTGGCGCGCCTCGGCTTCGCTGCGTGCAACGAGCACGCGTCCCTCGGGATCGTACCAGGCGGGAATCCGGTGGCCCCACCAGAGCTGCCTGCTGATGCACCAGTCCTGGATGTTGCGCATCCACTCGAAGTAGGTTTTCGCCCACGGATCGGGGATGAAGCGCACGCCGCCGCCCTCGACGGCGTCAATCGCCGGCCCCGCGAGCGGTGCCGTGCGCACGAACCACTGATCGGTCAGCCAGGGCTCGAGCACCGCGCCGCTGCGGTCGCCGCGCGGGATCGTGAGCCGGTGCTCGTCGATGCGCGCGACCAGCCCGGCTGCTTCGAGGTCGGCGACCACCTGCGCGCGGGCGGCGAAACGACCGAGGCTGCGATAAGCCGGCGGCGCATTCTCGTTCAGCGTGGCATCCGCAGTGAAGATGTTGATCATCGGCAGCCCGTGGCGCTCCGCGACGGCGTAGTCGTTGAAGTCATGGGCCGGCGTGATCTTCACGCAGCCGCTGCCGAATTCCGGATCAACGTAGCTGTCGGCGATGATCGGGATGCGCCGTCCCGTGAGCGGGAGTTCCACTTCACCTCCGACCAGGTGCGCGTAGCGCTGGTCGTCCGGATGCACGGCGACGGCCGTATCGCCGAGCAGGGTTTCCGGCCGCGTCGTGGCGACCGTGAGGTGCATGTCCCGGTTGTATACCGGATAACGGATGTGCCACAGGCTGCCGGGCTCCTCGGCCGACTGGACTTCGAGATCCGACAGCGCCGTGTGCAATTCCGGGTCCCAGTTCACCAGCCGCTTGCCGCGATAAACGAGACCCTTGTCGAACAGGCGCACGAACACCTCGGTCACCGCCGCGGACATGCCCTCGTCCATGGTGAACCGCTCACGCGACCAGTCGACCGAGGCGCCAATGCGGCGAAGCTGGCGGGCGATCGTGTCGCCCGACCGGGCTTTCCATTGCCAGACTTCCTCGACGAATGCGGCCCGGCCGAGCTCCAGCCGCGAGCTGCCCTGCGCCTCGAGCTTTCGTTCGACGACCATCTGCGTGGCGATGCCGGCGTGATCTGTGCCGGGCTGCCACAGCGTCCGGCAACCCTGCATGCGTCGATATCGGACCAGCGCGTCCATGAGCGTGTACTGGAACGCGTGCCCCATGTGCAGCGTGCCGGTGACGTTGGGCGGCGGGATCATGATGCAGAAGGGCGCGCCGTCGCCGGCAGGACGAAAAGCGCCGGCGGCTTCCCAGCGGGCGTACCATGCCTGCTCGATATCGCGCGGGGAATAGGTCTTTTCCATCACGCCGGGGATGTTAACAGGATGCCCGGCGTCATTCCGTCACCGCGCGACGGCAGCGTCATTCCGGCTTGCGTGCGCCCGCCAGCTTCTCGCGCAGGATCGATTCGATGAGCACGGGAAGCTCCTGGTGCAGGAGGTCGGAAAGCTGCTCGGTCGCGGCCCCCATCAGCTCATCTGTGAGTGCGTGAATTCGCGCGCTGAGTTCGGCTCTGAGCTCGCCGAGCTGCTGCTCGTCGAGCAGTTCCGCCGCACTGTCGGTGACCGCATCCGTGAGCAAGGGGATGTCGCGCTTATTGCCGGCGACACGGCGCTTTTTTCTAGCCATGCGTGGCCGGCAACCGGTGAGTGTCGAGCAGGCAGCCGCTCGCGCGGTACTGCCTGAAACGCTCGCGGCCCCGGCGCCGGCGGTCCGCATCCGCGTCGACGACCTCGGCGATACGTGCGAAGCGGTCATGAAACGCCGGCACCTCTTCGCTCAGATTGACGAGCACGGAAATGGTGGAAATGGGGATGGTGGAAATGGGGACATTCCTGATTTCCCCCGGGGAAATCAGGAATGTCCCCATTTCCACCATTTCCACTGCCGCGAGAAAACTGCCGGCATGGCCGGCTTCATGCCCGATCAGCACGGGTGGCGCGTCCGCCGCGGAAACTCCCGCCCCGGCCAGCGCGTGCGGCACGAAGCTCGTGTCGCGGAACGTCCACAGCAGCTCGTCGAGACGCGCCGCCTCGGCCGCCGACGCGGCGTGCACGTACACGCGGTGGGCCTGCGTGTACGCCTTTTCGGCGATGCGGCACGCAAATTCGAGCCGCGCCCCGTCGGCGGTATCGGGGAGCACGTAGAAATCCACGCGAGTCACGTCGCCCGTTGAATGAGGAATTCCATGAGCAGGGGCACCGGGCGGCCGGTCGCGCCCTTCTGCTTGCCGGTCTTGTAGGCCGTGCCGGCGATGTCGAGATGCGCCCAACGCAAGCCTTCCGCGAATTTCGACAGGAAGCAGGCCGCCGTCACCGCGCCGCCTTCACGCCCGCCGACGTTGGCAATGTCCGCGAAATTGGTCTTGAGCTGCTCACAATATTCCTCGTCGAGCGGCAGGCGCCAGGCGCGGTCGTCAGCGCGCTCACCGGCCCCGCCGAGCTCCCGGGCGAGCTCGTCGTCGTTGCTCATGAGCCCCGTCAAGTGATGGCCGAGAGCTATGACGCAGGCGCCGGTCAGGGTCGCGACATCGATCACCGTGCCGGGATCGAAGCGGCGCGCGTAGGTCAGGGCGTCGCAGAGGATCATGCGGCCCTCGGCATCGGTGTTGAGAATCTCCACGGTGCGTCCGGACAGGGTCGTGACCACGTCTCCCGGCCGCGTCGCCGTTCCGCTCGGCATGTTCTCGCAGGCCGGTACGAGACCGATCACATTGAGCTTCAATCCCAGCCTGGCCGCCGCGAGCAGCACGCCGAACACGCTGGCGGCGCCGCACATGTCGAACTTCATCTCGTCCATGGCCGCCGCCGGCTTGATCGAGATGCCGCCCGTGTCGAAGGTCACGCCCTTGCCGACGAGCGCGATGGATGCCGAGCTCTTAGCTGCCCCTCGATACTCGAGCACTAGAAGCCTGGCAGGCTGCTCGCTGCCGCGCGTAACCGCGAGCATGCCGCCCATGCCGAGCTTTTTCATGCGCGCTTCGTCGATGATGCTCGCAGTGATGTTCCGCTCGTCGCGCGAGAGCTCACGCGCGCGCTGCGCGAGATACTCCGGCGTGCAGATGTTGGGCGGCAGGTTGCCGAGGTTGCGCGCGAGCTCGATGCCGGTGGCGATCGCGGTGCCGTGCGCGACACCGCGCTGCGCGTCGGCCAGCTCGCCACGGCCGGCGACGCCGATGCCGAGCCGGCCGAGCGCGGCCGGCTTGACGTCGCCTTCCGTCTTGAGGTCGAGAAAGCGATACAGGCTGTCGTGGGCGGTCTCCACGGCATAGCGAGCGAGATAGTAGGCGTCCGTATCTGCAACAGGTTCACGGGACAGCCAGCTCACGGCGTCCTTGACGCCGGTCTTCGCGAGCAGCGAAATTGCGGCTTCGAGCGCCTTGCGATACTGGCGCCTGCCGAATGACTTCTCTGCGCCGCAGCCGGCCAGCAGCACGCGCGGCAGCTTCAGCCCCGCGGGATTTGACAGCAGCAGCACGTCGCCGGTCTTGCCGGAAATGTCGCCGCGCCGCGTGACGCGGCCAATGGCGCCGCCGCATCCCTTGTCGAGCAGCCTGGCTGTGGCGGACAAGCGGCCGCCCTCGAAAACGCCGACGATCGCGCAGGCGGTGCGCGTCTTTTGCGGCGGTCCACTCGTGGCGAAAAACTCCAAGGTATGCTCCTCGGTCGGGCGTCGTTTTTTCCTGCTGAATTGAGCGCGGCCGAAGCCTGAGGTACCTTACCGCTCCAGTGCAATGGGAAGCAGACTGTTATTCCGCGCCGGGTCGGGTGCGACCATGCCGGGCCCCCTCGCGCAAGCGAGGTAGTGTACTCGATTCCGCGCGGCCGGGTTAGGCAATCCAGGCATCCAGCCAGGCGATTCGACATATACGCAAGTGTTCCGAATACTCGACCGCTACATCTTCCGCGAAATCGCCGCCACCTGGGTTGCCGTCACCGGCGTGCTGCTGTTCGTGCTGCTGACCAACCAGTTGGCGCGCGTGCTCGGCCAGGCCGCCGCGGACAAGCTGCCGAAGGCAGCGGTCTTCACGATGCTCTGGCTGACGTCGGTGCAGTACCTGACCGTGCTCATTCCGATCGGCCTGTTCCTGGCGGTCATGCTCGCGTTGGGCCGCCTGTATCGCGACAGCGAGATGACCGCGCTCATGGCCTGCGGCGGGGGCCCGCGCCGCCTGTACCGGCCGGTGTTGCTGCTTGCCATACTGCTCGTCACCGTGATCGGCTGGCTGTCGCTCGATGTCGGGCCCCGGGCGGCGGAACAAGCGCGCACGATCCGTGAAGCCGCCTCGCGCGAGATCGGCAGCCTTGTACCGGGCCGGTTCCTCAGCGCCGGCGGGGCAAGCGCCGTATTTCACGCTGAAGGAGTAGGCGAGGACAGGCAGCTTCGCGAAGTATTTATCCAGCGGCGCGACGGCGATGATGTCGAGGTCGCGCTTGCCGGCAGCGGCGAGCTGCGCGACGACGGCGAGCGGCGCATGCTCATTCTTTACGACGGACGGCGTTACGAGGGCACGCCGGGCCAGCGCAACTTCCGCATCATCAGCTTTGCCGAGCACGGCATTCCGATCGAGATGCCGACCGAGGAGGCAACCGCCGACGAGCCTGATGTGATGCCGACCGCGGAACTGCTCGGTTCGCCGGATGTGGTGCACATCGCCGAGCTGCAATGGCGGCTGTCGATGCCGCTGTCGGCACTGCTGCTCGGGCTGCTGGCGGTGCCGCTCAGCCGCACGCAGCCGCGGCAGGGCCGCTACGGCAAGCTCGCCGCGGCGGTGCTCGTCTACCTCATCTATTCGAACCTGCTCGGCGCCGCGCGCGTGTGGACAGAGCGCGAGATCGTGCCGGCCGCCGTGGGCATGTGGTGGGTGCACGCGCTGCTCGCCCTGCTGACGGCCGCACTTCTCATGCAGCAGACCGGGGCGTGGGCGCCGCTATGGACGCGCCGGCGGCGGCGCAGGCCGTCCAAATGACCATCATCGACCGTTACCTGTTGCGCGTTATCCTGCTCACGACGGCACTGGTCCTGTTCGTCCTGCTGGCGCTCGGCGGCTTCATCGACTTCATCGCCCAGCTCGACGGCGTGGGCACCGGCACGTTCGGCATCAACGAGGCGATCGTCTACGTGCTCCTGCGGCTGCCGAAGAACGCTTTCGACATGCTGCCCATCGCTGCATTGCTGGGCGCGCTCATGGGTCTCGGCGGCCTTGCGGGCCGCAGCGAGCTGGTTGTGATGCGCGCAGCCGGTATTTCCGTCGCGCGTCTCGCGGTGTCGACGGTGCTGGCTGGCGCCGTGTTGCTGATGGTCATGGCGTCGCTCGGTGAGCTCGTCGGCCCCCCACTCGAACGCTTCGCGGAGCAATACCGCACCCTGCATAAGAAGGGCCACTTCGGCGGCGACGGCGCACAAAGCGCGTGGATCAAGGATGGCCGCCTGATCGTCAATGTTCAGACCCCGGGCGAGGACGAGGCGCGCGGCGCAATCTATCTCTTCGAGCTCGGCGAGGCGCATTCGCTCGAGCGAATGGGCCGCGCCGACTCCGCTCATCTCGAAGCCGGGCGCTGGCTGCTCGAGAACTATCGAGAGACACTGCCGTCGCGCCGGCCGGTCGAGGCGCACCGCGAAGCGCTGTCGTCGCGGGCCGGCAATCTCAATCCCGACGTGCTCGAGCTCGCGGCCGTCGATCCAGGCGAGCTGGCAGCGCGCGGTCTTTTCAATTACGTCCGCTATCTGCGCAGCAACGGCCTCGACGCGGGACGCTACGAGCTGGCGCTGTGGTCGCGCATCGCATCGCTGGTATCGGTGTTGATCATGACGGCGCTCGCGCTGCCGTTCGTGTTTGGCCCCTTGCGCAGCGCCGGCGCCGGCGCGCGCCTCATGGTCGGAGTTCTGATCGGCGCCGGCTATTTTCTGGTCAGCAAGACGCTCGTCAACAGCAGCGAAGTGTTCGATCTGGATCCGTTACTCATTGCGTGGCTTCCGACCCTGGCGCTCGCGGTCATTACTCTGGTCGGACTCAGTCGCGTGCGCTGATTCTCGGCGACATAGTGCTGTAAGCCGGCGGTCGGCGCCGGCGTCCCGCAAGCCTGGGAGTTCGGATGACCGTTGAGATCGCTCTCGTATTCCTGGTCATTGCCGGCGCGCTTTACCTGTTCGCGAGCCAACGGCTGCCACTCGACGTGACTGCTCTCTTGATACTGGTCACCGTCATGGCGATACCTGTCCTGTTCCACTCGCAATGGCTTCTCGACCGCGGCGTGGACCTGCAGGCCGCCTTTCCGACAGTGCAGGAGGGGCTCTCAGGCCTGTCGAGCACAGCGACGGTCACCGTATTGTGCATGTTCATCCTCTCGGCCGGCATAGAGCGCTCGGGACTCGTGCACGTGCTCGGAAAACGTCTTTTCCCGCTGGTCGGGCAATCCGAACTGCGCCAGATCCTGATCATCGCACTGCTGGTCGGTCCGGTATCCGGATTCATCAACAATACCGCCGCAGTCGCGATCGCGATTCCGCTGGTGCTGGACATGGCACGCCGCGGCGGTAGCAAGGCGTCACGTCTGCTGATGCCCGTCAGTTTCTTCGCCATGCTCGGTGGGACGCTCACTCTGATAGGCACCTCGACCAACATCCTTGCGTCTGCGATTCTCGAGGACGACCCGGCATTCGGCCGTGAAATCGGCATGTTCGAGTTCACGCACCTGGGCTTGATCGTGCTCGCGGTCGGTCTGGTTTACTTCGTTACCGTCGGCCGCTGGTTGATGCCGAAGAAGGACGCCGCGCCCCTGGCCCATGACGAAGAAGAGCGCTACGTCGTCGAACTGGGCGTTCCCCCGAAGAGCGCACTAGTCGGCCGGACGCTCGCTGACTGGAAGTTTCTGGAGAAGACGGGCGTCGACGTGCTCAAACTCGTTCGTGGCGATTCCGCGCACATCAAGCGCGCCGAGAACATGAAGATCGCGGCCGGCGACGTAATCCTGGTGCGCGGCACGCTACGCCAGATCATGGACCTGGTAAAGGCAGACGAGGTCGAGGTGCTGTCGGAGTTCGGCGACGCCAGGCGGGTCCGGGGCGATGGTCTGTTCGGCGCCGTGCTGTTGCGCAATCGCCGGGTTTTTGCCGGCCGCACCGCCGCCGTCGCGGATTTCTGGTCACGTTACCGCGCCCGATTGATTGGCCTCGACACTCAGAAGCTGCAAAGTAACAGGCTCGCAAGCGAGATTCTCCACGTTGGCGAGGTCGTGCTGGTCGAGATGTCCAAGGCGGCGTTCGCACGGCTGCAGCGGCATCCGGACGTAGTGGTGCTGACCGAGTTCGAGGACGATTTTGACCGCCGCAACATGTGGATCGCAGGCGGGATCATCGCAGGCGTGGTCATGGCGGCGGCATTCACACCGCTACCGATCGTCGCAACGGCGATCGCAGGCGTGATCGTGATGGTGATAAGCGGCTGCATCGCAAAGGAAGACTTGTATTCCGGCGTGTCCTGGGATGTGATCTTCCTGCTGGCCGGCGTAATCCCGCTCGGCATCGCGATGACCAAGTCGGGCGCGGCCGCGTGGCTCGGCGGGTTGCTCGTGATGCATGCGGTGGACTGGCACCCGGTGGTGGTCCTGATTGTGATCTACGCCGTCACCACATTGCTGACCGAGGTGGTCAGCAACAACGCTGCCGCGGTGATTCTCGTCCCTGTCGCGATCTCGATCGCCCAGGCGCTCGCTATCGAGCCATTCGCCCTGGTGCTGGCAGTCATGTTTGCTGCCTCGACAAGCTTCCTGAGTCCTATCGGGTATCAGACGAATACGATGATCTTCGGCACCGGCGTTTACCGCTTTAGCGATTTCGCAAAGGTAGGCGCGCCGCTGAACATCCTTCTCATGCTCGTGACCAGTTTCGCCATCTGGCGACTCTGGCTGGTGCAGGCGCCGGTTGCGTGATCTTCGGAGGCTCGTCAACAGCAGCGAAGTGTTCGATCTCGATCCGTTGCTCATTGCGTGGCTTCCGACCCTGGCGCTCGCGGTCATCACACTGGTAGGGCTCAGTCGCGTGCGCTGATCTTGGTTGCGGGAGCGCCGCCCGGCGGATTTTTACCGGTCGCGGATGACCTCGGAGGCCGCAGACATTCCGCGAGAGCCTTCAGGCAAGCGCCGTACGTTCCGCTCCGAGATTGCTGAGCAGGCGCGTCGTGAATCACCAATGACCTGATTCAAGAACCGGCCACATCGCCGCCCGTGCGGCGGGCTGCGCGACGGCGCGGCAACACGACCAGACGCGTGCCGCTCAACCGGTCGTGCCAGGCGCGCTGCTCGCGATCGACGAGCGCGCTCAGAAAACCGACGCCGAGGGCCGCCCAGGACAGCGCGGCCGCCAGCAGGCGCAACAGCGCGTCGCGCCCGCGCAACCGTGCGCCGCCGACACGCTCGATTCGCAGGCGCCAGGCGCGCATACCGGGCGTCTGTCCGCCGAGCCAGAAGCCGAAAAAGTAGCCGCCGACGAGTGTCAGCAGGTAAGCGCGAAACCAGGGATCGCCGGCCGCCACCGTCTCGCGCGTGATTGCCAGCCACAGCGCCGTCGCCACCATGAGCAGCGCGGCCAGCACAAGGCAGTCGTAGACGATGGCGGCCAGCCGGCGCGCGAGACCGGCCGGACCCCTGTCGCGGGTTTGAGTCAGGCCCTTGCTCCCGGCGCAGCGATCCGGCGGATGTTATCAGCCCCTGAAGATCGGACTGCGGCTGCGCCGAATGGCGGGCAGGACGGCGGCGAGCAGCCACCAGTCGAAGGCGCCGCCACCGCCGCCGCCGGTTGGCGGTGACGGCGGCGGCGGGGGGGCTGGCGCCTGCGCCGCCGTGCACGTAGCTGCCGCGGCCGGCGGGAGCGCGCCCGCGGCGGGGGCGACGAACGGTCGTGCGGAACAGTCCACGCCGCCGGTGTCGCCGTCGACCCCGCGCGCATCCTCGTAGCCGGTCCAGCGGCCGGCGGCGAAGTCCGCCGGCGTGGCCGGATCGCCATCCAGGCGGCGGCCCGAGAAATCGCGGTTGTCGACGACGAGCACGGCCGGCACCGCGCCCGTCAGGGCGGTACCTGCGGGGATCGTGAACTCCGCGCGCAAGGCATCGTCGGCATAGCGCAGGTAACCGTCCGGGGCGCCGCCGGGCACGTTCAGCCACACGCTGCCGTTGCCGACCGGAATCGCGACGGTCGTTTCGGCATCGTCGCCGATCTCCAGTGCGGCGGAGCCGGTGGCCGGGGTCGTCGACTGTCCGGGATAGGTTGCAATGGCGCCGCCCGCGTCGCGAAAACGCATGGGCTTGTCGAAAGCGAGCCACAACCGGTACGCGCGCCCGGGCAGCAGCGCGCTGTTGATGCCGACGGTCAAGCTGCGCGCGCCGGTGCCGGCCGGTATCCAGTCGGCGCGGTACACGACCTCACCGCTACCGGCGTCGCGGATATCGATGGCCGCAACGTGCGGCGGACCTGTCTGGGTATAAAAGCCGAGCAGGTATGTCCGCGCGATCTCCTCGCGCATCCGCGCAACCTCGCTGTCGGGCAGGATGAAACCGCTGTGCGAGACTCCGGTGCCGCCGTACTCCGCCCCGCTCGAGAGTGGTTCGAGCTCGTGCGTCCACGCCGGGATGCCGGCCGAGTAGGCGAAATAATCGGCTGTGGTGCCGATGCCGCCGATGCCCGCGGGCTCGAAGCCGGCGCGATACTTGAGATCGGTGACGGCCCGCAGGCGATTGACGAGGTCCATGGTCACCGCATCGTGCCGCGCGTCGCCTGTCTGCGGCGTGAAGAAAATCTGCGAAAACGAGTGCAGGTCCCCATAGAGCCGCAACCTGCCCACGGGCGCCAGGGCCGCCGCGGCCTGGAGCGCGGCTGTCTCGGGCTCCGAGGCGGGACCCGGGCCGCGGTAGACCAGGCTCGTGACGCTGGCCGATGAGCCCTGATTCTGCGCGAAGCCTTCCGCGCTGTTGCGGTTCAGGTCGATCCCCCAGAAGTTGTCCGCGGTGGTAGTCAGGTCGGCGTCGAGAGCTGTCTGGCTCGACGGGCTGCGCAGGTTCTTGCGACGCATGCGGCCATCGCGCGGCTGCTGCACGTCGGCGGTGACCGTTGCGGGATGCGTCTGCGTCTGCAGGAATCCGTCGACGTTCAGCACCGGCAGCAAGACCACGTTCAAATGTTCGTGAAGGTACCGGCCGAGCCCGTCGTCGCCGGCCATCTCGACGAGTTGCTCGAACACTTCGGTGACCGCCTCCGGCGATTGCCATTCGCGTGCATGGATGGTGCCGTTGAGCATCACGGCCGGCTCCGGCCGCCCGTCCGGGACGGTCGCGTCGGCATCGCCGATGCGGTAGACCCAGATTTCACGGCCCGCCAGCGTCATGCCGACGACATCGCCGCGCACGGCGGCGGGGTTCGTCATCATGAGATCCTGGTGCCGGGCGAACAGGCTCGCATGGCTGCGAAAGCCGTCCACGGCGGTGAGCGAATCCACGGGCTGCGGCACGGGATAGCCGAGCGCGATTTGCGTGCCGGTGTTGTCGTTCTCCGTATAGGTGCGGATGACGCCCCCGCAGCTCGGATCGAACGGATTGGTGATCTCGAAGTCGTCGTCGAACAGGCAGTCCGCGCGCACGGACGCGGTGGCGACGAGCAGCACCGCCGCGAGCAGCAGGGTGCCGCTCAATCGGTGTGCCACAGTGCGGCCTCCCGCTTCAGGATCGGAGACGCGTCCGGCGAGCGCAGGAAATCGTCGATTGCCGTGCGGGCGGCCTCGCCGTTGCTCAAGCGCAACGCCAGCAGCGCACGGCGCTCGGGCAGGCCGCTGCCGCCGGACGAGAGCCGTTGCCCGAGCTCGAGCGCGATGGCCGGATCGTCGAGCCGGGCGAGCGCTGCGGCTGCCGTGCCGCCGAGGGCGGGATCGTCGAGCGCGGCGAGCAGGCGGGCGCGGGCAGCGGGCTCTGCGTCGGCCAGCCGACCGATCTGGAACAGCGCGGCGGAGCCGATCTCGGGACGCGGCAGCGCCGACTCGAGCACGACGAGCGCGTCGCCGGGCGACAGCGTGGCGACGATCGGCGCGAGCGCCCTGAGCACCACGGCGGCTTCGCCATGGCCGACGGTCGCCGACAGCAGCGCGGTATCGCCGAGGCGCAGGGCGAGCGGCAGCGCCAGCGCAGCCACGCGGGGATCGTGCGGCAGGGCGCCGGCAACCGCCTCGCGCAGCGCGAGCAGATGCTCGCGCGATGCAGCCTGCACGGCCTCGATCGCGCCGCGCCTGAATGCGGCACTGCCCATGGCGTAA
>DATLFD010000097.1:0-7797 GCA_035524935.1 Gammaproteobacteria bacterium
TTGAGCACGGCGTTCAGATAGCCGATGACCTTTGCGTCGCCTTTCATGTCGCCGCCTCGCAGGATCCGGGAACGAGCGTCGATGTTAAGCACATGGCGCGCAAACGCAAGCGCGATCGGCTGAACTGCGAAGCCACGCGCAAACGAGAAGCATTCTGTTCTTCCCCGCCGGGAATGGGGATGCGGGGATGTCTATTTGCGGTCCGGCCGCGGCTCATGCGGGCCGGTAGACCCGTCGTGCTGGCGTTCCGCCTCGAGGACCTCCTCGGCGAAGCATTCGCAGGCGCCGCAGCGGGAGCCCAGGTTGAGCCTGCGCTGCAGATCCGCGATCGTTCGCGCGCCGCGCGCGACCGCCTGGCGTATCTGGCCTTCGGTCACTGCGTTGCAGATACAGACGTACATGCGCCGGCCTCAGAGCGAAAGCCGCAGCCCGATGAGCGCCGCGCGGTCCCGGCCGGGCCGGGCGCCGGCAGGCCGGCGCGCGACGACGTATTCGTCGTCGAGCAGGTTCTCGACGCGCATGAAGGCGTCGATGCGCGAGGTGACTGCAAGCGTGCCCGCGATGTCCACGACGACGAACGAGTCGGTTGCCTCGCCGCCGCCGACCGATCCGCTGCCCGCGCGCGTGCGCGTCTCGTCGACGTAGTCGGCGTTGACGAACAGGCCCCAGCGCCCGCCGGTGAGCCCCACCTGCAGCTGGGCCTGATGCTCCGGGATGTACGGCAGCGAATCGCCGGCCATGACGTCGCCCCAGGGCTCGAAATCGCTCTCGAAGCCGGTCTCGAACTCGGCCTGCGCCGTCCACGTATAAGCGAGGCCCAGCGGCATGTCGAGGCGGGTTCCCGCCACGTCGCGCAAGGTATAGTCGCTCTGCAGCTCCAGCCCGTCGACGACCACCTCGCCGCCGTCGAACTGATCGCCGATCTCGCCGCCGCCGCCGGTCGAGGCGGTCACCGTGCCGACCAGGTTCGAGTAATCGTTGTGAAACAGGATCGCTTCGGCGCGCAGGTCGCCGCGCTCGAAGCGCGCGCCCAGCTCGTAATTCACGCTCGATTCTTCATCGGCCTCGCTGCCCGGGCCGGGCGGGTTGAAGCCTTTGTAGACGCCGCCGAGCAGCCGCCAGTCGTCATTGAGCCGATACAGGCCGCCCACACCGGGGATCAGCACGTCGACCTCGTTGCTGCGCACGCCCGTCGGCCCCATTGCCCGCGCCGGATCATCGGTAGCGAAGTCGCGGCGGGTGAGATCGATGCTTTCCCAGCGCAGGCCCGGCACCAGCAGCAGCCGGCCGAGTCCGATCTCGGCCTCGGCGAACAGGGCGGTCACGTCGGCATCGCCGACGCGGTTGGTCTGGCTGCCGGCCGGATTGTCGCTGGTCAAATCCAGCACGCCGCCGGCCATCCGGTAGAGGTCGTCGTCCTGGAAGCGGTCTTCCTCGTCCTCGTGCAGCCTCAAGCCGGCGGTCACCCGCACGGGCAGGGTGCCGGCATTGACGTCGATCGAGCCGCGCGCCTGGATGCCGCGCGCGTAATAGCTGCGGTTGTTGTTGCGCAGGGCGAGGGCATCGGCCGGGCTGTCCGCGCCGCGAATCCAGTCCAGCTCCTGCATGAACGCGCCCGGGTCGTCGAGGATGGCGCTGATGCCGGTGCCGCCGACGTTGTCGAGCTTGTACCAGTTGCGCTCGAAATCGTTGCGATAGGCGGTCAGCGCGAAATCCCAGCGGCCGCCGCGCGGCTGCAGGAACCAGGTCGCCTGCGCCTGCCTGTGCAGGGTATCGAGATTGTCGAGCTGCGAGGCTGCGTAACGGCGGAACGGCTCGGCAGCGAAATCGGCGTCGGTCAGGCCCAGGTAGGTTTCGTCGGAGTCCTGGTCCGTATAGCCGAGCTTGAGCTCGACCCCCTGGAACCACTGCGCGGCCGGATCGGTGTTGGCGCGCAGCTTGACCAGGTAATCGCGCAGCTTGTAACCGGTATCGCCGCCCGCCGGGCCGTCGAGGGTCTTGAACCCGTCGCTGGTTTGCTGGACCGTTTCGGCCATCCAGCCGAAGTTTTCCCCGGATGCGCCGTACCAGGCATGCGTGTCCATGAGCTCGTGCTCGCCGAGGTTGATGCCGAGCTCGCCGCCGGCTTCGGCCGGTATCGGCGTCGAGAGCAGGTTGATCGCGCCGCCGGTCGTGCGCGGTCCCACGCCGATCGAGGACGGCCCCTTGAGCACCTCGATCGCATGCATGCGCCGCGCCGTGGGGAAATAGTAGGCGGCCGGCGCGGCATAGGGCGCCGGCGCGATGAGCACGCCGTCTTCGAGCACGGCGATTCGCGAGCTGCGATCGAGTCCCGAGCCGCGGATGCCGATGTTGGGCCGCAGTCCGAAGCCTTCTTCCTCCTGCACGTAAACGCCCGGCACGCTGCGCAGCACGCGCAGGATATCGGCGTATTCGAACCGCTCGAGCTCGGCCGGGCCGAGATAGTCGGCGGAGCCAGGCGTATCGGCGCGTTCCGCCGGCGGTCCCAGAATAGTGAACGTGTCGAGCTCGGTGACCTCGCTTCCGGCAATGTCGTTCGCAGCGGCGCCGCAGGTCGCGCAGAGCAGCAGGCAGGCCAGGACGCCGCGGCAGTACGGCTCGACGTGATCCGGTGACATCTCCCCTCCAGCGCAGTTCGTGTCGCGAAGACTAGCGCTAATGATAATCATTCGCAAGTAGGAAATAGGGACATTCCTGATTTTTGCAGCGGGGAAATAGGGACATTCCTGATTTTCGGGCGCATACGTTGCGCGAGAACAGGGACATTCCTGATTCTCTGGCGCATAAGGTTGCGGACGAGCGAAGCGGGGCCCGGCAAACAAAATCAGGAATGTCCCCATTTCCCTGAGTAGAATTAGGGGTTTATGTTTACTTTCGGGACTTTCAGCTACGCCTGCGCGGGGGCGCTGTTCCTGGCGCTGTCGATGCTGCTGGCGACGAGCTGGCGTGGCCGCCTGCAGGGCGGCCTGCTGCTCGCGGCTTGCGGCAGCAGCGCGATATGGAGCTTCCTGCTGGCCTACCAATCGACAGTGGAGGTCTTTCCGGAGACTTCCATCTTCGTCGCCGAGATCGTCCGCGATGCGGCCTGGCTCGGCTTCGTGCTGCGCCTGCTGAGCGGACCTTACGACAACGCCATGCCCCGGCCGATCAAGCTGGCGGCGCACGCCTTGTGGAGCGGCATTCTCGGCTACGGCGTGCTCATGGCGACGCTCGACGTGTTCGGCAACGCTGCCGAAGGCGTCGGGCAGCTGCTCGCGCCGAGCGCGCTCCTGGTTTCGCTGCTCGGACTGGTGCTGGTCGCCCAGCTCTATCGCACCACGCCGCTCAACAAACGCTGGGCCGTCGAATTTCTCTGCTTCGGCGTCGGCGGCGTGTTCGCCTACGACGTCTTCCTGTATTCGCACGCGCTCCTGTCCCAGCAGCTCGATTCCGCCATCTGGAATGCGCGCGGGCTCGTGAACGCGGCACTGGTGCCGCTGCTCGCGGTCACCGCCAACCGCAATCCGCAATGGTCCCTGAACGTATTCGTTTCCCGGCAGATGATCTTTTACGTCGCCGGCCTCACGGCAGCCGGCGCCTATCTGCTGCTCATTGCCATGGGCGGCTATTACATCCGCGTGCTCGGCGGCACCTGGGGTCCGGTTGCGCAGACGGTCTTCCTGGTCTGCGCAGCGGCGCTTTTGCTCATCGTGCTGTTCTCGGCGCAGGCACGCGCAAAATTCAAGGTTTTTCTCAGCAAGCATTTCTACCGGTTCAAGTACGACTACCGCGACGAATGGCTGCGCCTGATCCACACCCTGTCGTCGCCGTCGCCCGGCATGTCGCTGCGCGAGCGCAGCATCAAGGCGATGTCACAGATCGTCGGCAGCCGCGGCGGCACGCTGTGGCTCGCCGATCGGGATCAGCGCAGCTATCTGCCCGTCAGCTCGTGGAATTCCAGCCTGCCGGGTCGGCTGCCGCTCGAGGCTCGCGATCCGCTGGTGCGCTTCCTCGAGCAGCGGCAGTGGATCGTCGACACGGCGGAGCACCGGCGGGATCCCGCGCGCTACGGCAGCCTCGAGCTGCCGGAATGGCTGGCCGGCGGCAGCCAGGATTACCTCGTGGTGCCGCTCATGCACGAGACGCAGCTGCTGGGTATCATGGTCATGCAACAGGCGCGGGCATCGTTCCGGCTGACCTTCGAGGAAATCGATCTGCTGAAAACCGTCGGCCGGCAGGTCGCGAGCTATCTCGCGCAATACGAGGCGGACCAGCGGCTGGCCGAGGGCCGCCAGTTCGAAGCCTATAATCGGCTCACCGCTTTCATCATGCACGACTTGAAGAACCTCGTCGCCCAGCAATCGCTCGTTGTCGAGAACGCCGCCCGCTTCAGGCACAACCCGGATTTCTTCGAGGACGCCATCGCCACCATCGCCAATTCGGTCAGCCGCATGCGGCGGATGCTCGAGCAGCTCACGCAGCGGGATTCGACGGCGGCCGCGGCGGAGATCGTGCGGCTCACCGACGTCGTCGATCAGGCGGTGGCCAAGTGCAACGGCCCGCTGCCGGCGCCGGAAGTACGGGAGCGCGACGAGTCCGTCCGAGTCAGGGTCGGTGCGGAGTCGTTCGCAATGGCGCTCAGCCACATCATTCGCAACGCCCAGCAGGCGACGAGGGCCGACGGCAGCGTGCAGGTGCGGATTCGCCGCGAAGGCCGCACCGGGGTCGTCGAGGTCGCCGACGACGGCGCCGGCATGGATGCGGATTTCGCCGCCAATCGCCTGTTCCGGCCGTTCGACACCACCAAGGGCAGCCAGGGCATGGGCATGGGGGCCTACCAGGCTCGCGAGTTCGTGCACGCCGCCGGAGGCGACGTGAATGTCACGACCGCCCCCGGCGCGGGCACGACGTTCAAGATCATCCTGCCGCTCCATGAGCGTTAAACCGGAAACCGAAAAGCGGGTGCCCGGCACCGAGAAGTCTCTGCTGATCGTCGAGGACGATCCGGGGCTGCTTAACCAGCTCACCTGGTGCTTCGAGGACTACGCCGTACTGACGGCCGGCGATCGCAGCAGCGCGCTCGCCGAGCTGCGCCGCCACGAGCCGGCGGTCGTGCTGCAGGATCTCGGCCTGCCCCCGGACGACACCGGCGTCGAGGAGGGATTCGCCACCCTCGAGGAGATTCTCGCGCTGGCTCCCGAGACCAAGGTCATCGTCGTCACCGGCAACGGCGACCGGCAGAACGCCATCAAGTCCGTCGGGCTCGGCGCCTACGATTTCTACCAGAAGCCCCTCGACATGGATGCCCTGCATCTCATCGTGCAGCGTGCCTTCGAGATCCACGACCTCCAGGAGCAGAACCGGCGCCTGCAGCAAAGACACACGGCTTCGCCCCTCGACGGCATCATCGCCGTCAGCGACGGCATGCTGCGAGTCTGCCGCATGATCGAGAAGGTCGCACCCACGAATGCCACGACCTTGCTGCTCGGCGAAAGCGGCACCGGTAAGGAACTGATGGCGCGGGCGATCCACTCGCTGAGCCAGCGCGCCGAGGCCCGCTTCGTGGCCATCAATTGCGCCGCGATCCCGGAAAACCTCCTGGAAAGCGAGCTGTTCGGTTACGAGAAAGGGGCTTTTACCGGCGCGGCCAAGCAGACGCGCGGCAAGATCGAGCATGCCGACGGCGGCACGCTGTTCCTCGACGAGATCGGCGATATGCCGCTGGCGCTGCAGGCGAAGCTGCTCAGGTTCCTCCAGGAGCGCGTCGTCGAGCGGGTCGGCGGCCGCGATGAGATTGCCGTGGACGTGCGCGTGGTTTGCGCGACCAATCAGGATCTCCAGCTCGCGATCAGCGAGAACCGTTTTCGCGAGGACCTCTATTACCGGGTCAGCGAGATCAGCGTGCAGATCCCGCCGCTGCGCGAGCGCGAAGGAGGCCGGGTGGTGCTCGCGCGCACGTTTCTCGCCGATTGCGCGCAGCGCCACAGGCGGCGCGTGAGCGGCTTCAGCGCCGATGCCATCGACGCCATCTGCGCGTATGACTGGCCGGGCAACGTGCGGGAGCTCGAGAACAAGATCAACAGCGCCGTCATCATGGCCGAGGGCCGCCAGGTGACCGCCCGCGATCTGGGGCTCGATGCAGGCGCAGCCGAACCCATGCCGCTCAACCTGCGCGAGGTGCGGGAAGAGGCCGAGCGCAAGGCGGTGCAGCGCGCGCTGTCGCTGGCCGAGGGCAACGTCAGCAAGGCCTCGGAGCTGCTCGGGATCACGCGTCCGACCTGTTACGACCTCATGCAGAAATACGATCTCGGCAACAAGCGCTGACGGGTCAATAGGCGTTCTTGTCGACGAAAACGATCGCGATGGTCTTGAGGATGATCTTGAAGTCGAGGCCCAGCGACCAGTAGCGCAGGTAATTCAGGTCGTACTCGACGCGGGCTTTCATCGCGTCAACGGTGCTGGTCTCGCCGCGCAGCCCGTTGACCTGGGCGAGGCCGGTGATGCCCGGCGTGACCTTGTGGCGCACCATGTAGCCCTTGATGAGCTTGCGATAGACCTCGTTGTGGGCGATGGCATGCGGCCGCGGCCCGACCACGCTCATGCGGCCTTGCAGCACGTTGATGAACTGAGGCAGCTCGTCGAGCGAGAAGCGGCGCAGGAAGGCGCCGAACGGCGTCACGCGCGGATCGTCGCGCGTGGCCTGCGGGATATGGTTCTCGTCATCGTTCTCGACGACGTACATGGTGCGGAACTTGTAGACCTTGATTTCCTCGCCGTCGAGCCCGTAACGCCGCTGCTTGAAGATCGCCGGGCCGGGCGAGGTGAGCTTGATGCCGATCGCCGTGGCCACCATCAGCGGGGCGGTCAGCATGAGCACGAAGCCCGCTATGAGGATGTCGCTCAGCCGCTTGACCAGACCGTCGAAGCCGACGAAGGGCGTCTCGCAGAGCGCCACCACCGGGATGCCGTGGATGTCGTCCATGCGCGCCTGGATCAGGTCGAAGACGAAAATGTCCGGCACGAAGTAGATCGAAGCCGTGGAGTCGTGCAGCTCATCCAGCAGCTCCTTGGTGCGCTCCTCGTGGCGGATCGGCAATGCGATGTAGATGACGTCCACGCGATGGGCGCGAACGTAGTCCGCCAGCTCGCTGAGCCGTCCGAGCGCGTGGGTCGCTTTCACCGGGCCGGTGCGATCCGAGCCGCGGTCGTCGAAAAAGCCGAGGAAGCGCATGCCGAGGTGCGGATACTCGACGATCTGATCGCACAGCCGGCGGCTCAGGTCGCTGATGCCCGCGATCACGACCGTGCGTGCATTTCCGGCTGATCGCATGACCAGCACCTGGAGCTTACGCAGCAGGAGCTGGGCCGCCAGTATCAAAGACGGCGTGACGAGAAACCAGGTGAACAGGGCCCGCCGCGAATAAGTCTCCGAATACTGGACCGCATAGCCGATGAGCAACAGTATGCCGATGAGCAGCAGCCAAGAAGCGACCAGGTTGCCGGTCTGGGCGCGGATACCGCCGAATGCCCGCGGCCGTGACACCTCCGTCTCGCGGAAGATGAAGAAGGCGAGCAGAAAGGACAGCACGGCGAGCCCGCGGTACGGATCGCGAACCGGCACGTCGTACAGCTCCATGACCAGAAACAGCGACACCACGGTCATCAGCGGCGCGGCCAGGAGCTCGAGCAGAGACACCAGCCCGATCGCGAAGCCGCGTTCGAAAAAGGTTCCGGGCATCAGCCGCCCCTGGACTCGGATGCGTTCATCGATCGACCTGACATGCTCGTGCCTGCCTC
>DATLFD010000098.1:0-14435 GCA_035524935.1 Gammaproteobacteria bacterium
AAAGCCCATCATCAGGGCGACACCGATGGCGATGGTCGAATAACCCGCGAAGTCGCAGAAAATCTGTCCGGAAAACGCCAGGGTGCCGAGCCACGCGTCGAGCGGATGCAGCATGGCGGTTGCGCCGAAGGCCGCCTCGGCAACGGGCGCCAGCATGCCGTCGGCTACTACGACTTTTTCGAACAGGCCCAATGTCACCAGCCCGAGACCCCAGAGCATCTGCGCGGCGCTCGCACGCCGCGGCGCCGCGAACTGCGGAATCAACTGGTCCGGGCGCACGATGGGGCCGGCGACGAGCTGTGGGAAGAAGGTGACGAACAGCGCGAAGTCGGTGAACGAGCGCGCCGGCGCCGCGCGTCGCAGGTACACGTCGAGCGTGTAGGCCATGGTCTGGAACGTGTAGAAGGAAATCCCGACCGGCAGCACGATGCTCCATTCCGCCGGCTGGTACGTGAGTCCGAGCGACGCCGTCGCTGCGACGAAATTATCGAGCAGAAAATCGCCGTACTTGAAAAAGCCCAGCAGGCCGAGGTTGGCAGCGAGGCTGATCAGCACAAAAAGGCGGCGATAGTGCGGACGCTCTTCCTGGTGGATCCGCCGGGCCGCATACCAGTCGACCAGGGTCGAGATCCAGAGCAGGATGACGAACGGCGGGTTCCAGGCCGCGTAGAAGAGGTAGCTCGCCAGCAGCAGATTGAATTTTTTCGTCTGCCAGCCGAGCGGCGCATTGTGCAGCACCAGCACCACAGCCAGGAATACCACGAAGGTGAGCGAGTTAAACAGCAATCAGTCGATCGCCTTCCGCGCCGTCCGGAAACCTGGAGCAGGCGACTGCTCACCAGCAGCCTGGGCGGCATCGCCCGTGCGAGAAATGCCGGCGGGCGTGACTTCGAGCGCCCATGCGAGAATGAATGCGACCAGCCTCAACGACGGTTCGGCCAAAGGGATCCCCCGCTCACCCGCCCGCGGTTCGAGAGTATAGACATGCGTCTGCGTCGAAGCACCAAGGTCCTGATCCTGCTCGCGGTGTCGCTGTGCGCGGTGCTCGCGACGCTGGCGCTGCCGCCGATCGCACAGGATCCGGGCTATCACGCGTTGGCGGACCGCCGGACGTTCTTCGGCATCCGCGGCTTCCTGGACGTCGCCACGAACGCGCCTTTTCTGCTGGCCGGCGCGTTCGGCCTGGCGCGCCTGCCGCCGATGCCCGGAGCTCCGCTGCGCCATGCTTATATCGTCATGTGCGCGGGTGTGATCCTGGTCGCGCTCGGCTCCACCTGGTATCACCTCGCACCCTCCGACATGAGACTGGTCTGGGACCGCGCGCCGATGACAGTCGTGTTCATGGCGCTGTTCGCGCTCGTGCTCGGCGACGGGGTGTCGGAGCGCGTGGGCGCGCGGCTGCTGTGGCCGCTCGTGCTCGCGGGTCTGGCCTCGGTGGCCTGGTGGCAGATTTCAGAGCAGCGCGGTCAGGGCGACCTGCGGCCGTACGCTCTCATCCAGTTCCTGCCGATGGCGCTGATCCCGCTCATGCTGCTCCTGTTCGGTGCTACGCACTTGCGCACGCCTATGCTCTGGTTGGCCTTGTGCTGCTACGTGCTCGCCAAGCTCGCCGAGCACTTCGACGCGGAGATACTAGCGCTCACCGGACTCATCAGCGGGCACTCGATCAAGCACCTGCTGTCCGCGGCGGCCGCGCTCGCGGCCCTCATGGCCTTCGCGGCACATCCGGATACATCGGCCGAGCTCCGCCGCCGATGAACACTCCAGCAGCTTGAAAGTAACGCAACCACGTCCGACTTCTTTCCATGTACCCTTTATCCATCCTGTCCGCAATGACCACCTCCTCATTCGAGCGATACGGGGCCGCGACCGTGCATCGATTCCAGGCCTCGTGCTTTTCACGTGCGCCGCAGAGATTCTCTGAATGACGCTGCCCAACTTCCTCGTCGTAGGGGCTACGCGATCCGGGACAACGTCGCTTCACTACTACTTCCAGCAGCATCCTCAGGTGTTTATCAGTCCCCTGAAGAGCACCAATTTCTTCCTGTTTCTTGCGCAGCCGGACCTGGCGACGGCCCCGGAAACCGCCGACCCGCGCAGACGTTTTCCTGTCAGGAGCCTCGACGAATATCAGGCGCTTTTCCGCGGTGTCCACGGCCACTCGGCAGTCGGTGAAGTGTCGCCTGAATATCTGGCTCGGGACGGGGTCGCGCAGGAGATTCAAAAGCATCTGCCGGAGGCGCGCATCATTGCCATCCTGCGGAATCCCGTGGAAAGGGCTTTCGCGTCATACTTGATGCAAGTCAGCTACGGACGCGAGAATCGGTCATTTGACGAGGTATTGGACGACGAGGCCCGGCAGAACGTGAATCCCGTGGATAGTCGCTATTTGAAAGGCGGCTTCTACGCTCTCTACATCAAACCCTATATCGAGCACTTTGACCTGGAACGGGTGGCGGTTTTTCTTCACGAAGAGTTGTGCGCCGATGCCACGGGAATGATGCGGCGCATGTTTCGTTTTCTTGACGTGGACGAGAATGTCGCGATCGATACATCGGTCCGCTTCAATTCCTGGGGGCGGCCCACGGGGTGGTGGGCACAACTCTTGCAACACCTGATCAAGAAACGGCGGGCAACGCAGGCGCTGCAGCGCCGGCTTCCTCCAGCCTTCACGGCAGCCGCCGCGCGATGGCTGGCAGGGCGGGGAAACCGCGGAGTCGTCAAGCCACGGATCTCCGACGAGGCGTGGGCTCGTCTCTCCGGCATCTATCGCGACGATATTCTGGCCCTTTCGACGATGCTGGATCGGGAGCTGACGCATTGGTTGGAGCCCATGATGCGTCCGCAGTCGCGCTGAGCGAATACTGCAAGAGATTGGCCCACCTGCAACCGGAGCTTCAGATGTCGCACCAGCGCAGCCCGACAAACGGCGGCACGATCGTCCCTCGAAGGCTGCGCCTGCTCGCCGTCGCGTTCCTGCTGGCGGCCGTGCCCATCCTCGCGCAAACCGACACGTTAGTCCGGATCATGGTTCCCGAGCGCACGACGGTCGCCGACCGACTGGACCTTACGGGATCGGTCACGGCCGAGCGCGACGCGTCGCTGTCGCCGCGTGTCAGCGGACTGGTGGACGAAATTCTCGTCGATGCCGGCGACCGGGTCGAGAGCGGCGACTCACTGATCCGTCTGGACGATACGCTTGCCCGTCTCGCGCTCGAGCGCGCCGAGGCCTCGTTGAACGAGGGCCGTACGCAGCTTGCGGAATCCGAGCGCCTGCGCGAGGAAGCCGAGACCCTGTCCGCCGACGGTAACATCCCTGAAACGCTGCGGCGGACGCGCGAGGCGGAAGCCGACCTGGCGCTCTCGGCGCTCGCGCGGCTCGAGGCCGCGCGACGCGAACAGGCGGAGATCGTAACGCGGCATGCGATCGTCGCGCCGTTCGCCGGGATCGTCAGCAGGCGCCACGTGGATCCCGGCGAATGGGTCGAGACCGGCACGGCTGTTCTCGAGCTGGTGGCGACCGACCGGCTGCGCCTCGATGTCCAGATCCCGCAGCGCTATCTGGCCGCGTTCGAAGGCGAGGTGCAGACCGTCGTGCGCCTGGATGCGCTGCCTGAGCTCGAGTTCGACGCCCGCGTTGCCGCCCGCGTGCCTGTGGCGAATCCGGATGCGCGCACTTTCCTCGTGCGCGTAGTCATCGACGAGCCGCCGCCGCTGATCACGCCGGGGCTGTCGGCGCGCGTGGAATTCGAGCTTTCGTCCGGCGCCGACGCGCTGGTCATCGAGCGCGATGCGGTGCGCCGCTATCCGGACGGCACGACCACGGTCTGGGTCGTTGAAACCGACAACGACGGCGATATCGCGGTGGAGGTCCCTGTCACGCTCGGCGCCATGCTCGGCGAGCGCATCATCGTGCATGACGGACTGAAACCGCAGGCGCGTGTCGTCATGCGCGGCGGCGAGGGCCTGAGCCCAGGACAGCGCGTGCGCGTGCTCACGGACGACCGGCGGCCTGCCGATGGCCTTTAGCGGAGATCATTGATCATGCTCGGCGCCGTCATCCGTCATGGCACCTTGCTCGCGGTCGCTGCGCTCGTGATCTGCACGCTCGGCCTGCTGGCCGTGCTGCGCGTGCCGGTCCAGATGATCCCCGACCTCGACGTGCGCACGATCTCGGTCGAGACACGCTGGCCGGGCGCGACGCCGCAGGACGTCGAACGCGAGATCATCATAGAGCAGGAGGAATACCTGCGCAGCATCCCGAACATGGAGCGGCTGCTGTCGTACGCCTCGACCGGGCGCGCCGACATCGAGCTCGAGTTCCGGTTCGGAGTCGACATCACGGAGGCGCTGCTGGAAGTCAACAACGCGCTGTCGCAGGTGCCGGCCTATCCGGAGAACGTCGACGAGCCGAGCGTCACGGCCAGCTCGTTCTCCGAGAATGCATTCATGTACTTCCGCGTCACGCCGCTGGCGGACAACCCGCTGGGCCTGGACATGGATCTCATGCGCGACTTCGTCGACGACAACGTGCGCACGCGCATGGAACGCGTGCCCGGCGTGTCGCAGGTGTCGGTCGGCGGCGGCCCGGAACGCCAGGTTCAGATCGAAGTCGACGCCGCGGAGCTCGCCGAGCGCAGGCTGACGCTCATGGACCTGCGTGACGCAATCCGCAGCCGCAACAGCGACGTCTCGGCGGGCGACATCGACAGCAGCACGCGCCGTTATCTGCTGCGGACGGTCGGCCGCTTCGAGACCCTCGAGGATCTCGAGCGCCTGGTCGTCGCCCGGCGCGGCGATGCGCTGATCCGGCTCGAGGATATCGCCGACGTGCGGCTCGACCATTTCGAGCCGCGCGACCGGTCCTACGCCGACGGCCAGCAGTCGCTGTCGCTCTCGGTGCGCCGCGTGACTGGGTCGAACGTGATCGCGATCAAGCGCGCGATGCTGCCGGTGGTCGAGGAGATCAACCGCACTGTGCTCGCGCCGGCCGGCATGGTCATGGCGTTGACCAGCGACGACGTGCGCTACGTGGAAGCTTCGGTTGCCAATGTCTGGCAGAACCTCGCCATCGGGGCAGTACTGGCCACGGGCATGCTGTTTCTGTTCCTGCGCTCGCTCCCTGCAACCCTGGTCGGGGTGATCGGCGTGCCGGTCTGCGCGATCGCAGCGTTCATCGGCCTGCTCGCGGCCGGCCGCACGATCAATGTGATCTCGCTGGCAGGGGTGGCGTTCGCGATCGGCATGACGCTCGACAACAGCATCGTCGTGCTCGAGGCGATTGAACGCGAACGCCGACGCGGGCTGGAGCGCTTTGCCGCCGCCGCGGCCGGCCTCCGTCGCGTGTGGCCGGCCGTGCTCGCATCGACGATGACCACGATCCTGGTGTTCGCTCCTGTGCTGTTCATCGAGGAGGAAGCCGGCCAGCTTTACTCGGATGTGGCGGTCGCGATCTCGGCTTCAATCTTCATGTCCATGCTTGTCGCGGTCACCCTCGTGCCCGCGGCGACCGCCCGGCTGTCGATCGGCGATGGCCGCCAGGCGGAGGCGGGTGTCTTCGCGCGCCGCACCGTCGGCCAGGTCGGCTGGCTGATTGCCACCCCGGCGCGGCGGTCTGCGTATCTGGCGGCCGTTGTGTTATTGACCCTGGGGGCAATAGCCGTGCTGACGCCGCCGGCCGAGTATCTGCCGGAAGGCGAGGAACCGAAGACGTTCGCCCGCATGATCGCGCCGCCCGGCTACAACCTGACCGAGATGTCACGCATTGCCGATGAGCTGCACGCGGAGCTGCTGCCGCACGTCAGGGCCGACCGCGCCGCATTCGCGCGCGGCAACACCGATGTGCCGCCGCTGGCCTATATGAATCTGTCGGTCGACCCGCAGGGCCTGCGCATCATCGCCGAAACCGTCGAACCCGGCGATCTGGACGCGCTCATGAGCGCTCTGACCCGCAAATACGAAGCCCGGCCAGGCATGCGGGCGTTCGTATCAAGGGGCTCGATCATCTCCAGCAACGACGGCGGCACTCGCAGCGTCAATGTCGACGTTTCGGGACCCGATCTTGCGTCGATTTATGAGGCTGCGCAAAACGTCTACCGGCGCGCCGGAGAAGTGCTCGAGGAGCCGCAGATCGGCTCGGATCCCTCGTCGCTGACGCTCGGTCAGCCGCTGATCGAGCTGCGTCCCGACTGGGCGCGCGCGGCCGAGCTGGGGATCGATGCGGACGACTTCGGCTTTGCTGTCGCGGCGTTGTCCGATGGCGCCTACGTCGACGAATTCCTGCTGGCTGACGACAAGATCGACATTTTCGTCTACGGCGAGACCGGCTACCGGCAGTCGCTGGCGCAGCTCCCGGATCTGCCGATCGCGACCCCGCAGGGGACCGTCGTGCCGATTTCGGCGATCGCCGACCTCGTCGAGACTGTGGACACCGACACGGTGCGGCGGGTCAACGGCCGGCGCACGGTCACGCTCAACATCATCCCGCCGCGCTCGATCGCACTCGAGACCGCCGTTGCAGCCGTGCAGCGCGACGTCGTCGACTGGTTGCGCGACGCGGGCCAGATTCCGCAGGGCGTGCTCCTCGACATCTCTGGCGCCGGCGATCAGCTGGATGCCACTCGCGAAGCCCTGTCCGGTAATTTCCTCGTCGCTCTGCTGCTGTGTTATCTGCTGCTGGTCGCGGTCTTCTCCCACTGGGGTTACCCGCTCGTCATCATGACGACGGTGCCGCTCGGCATCGCCGGCGGAATCGTCGGTCTGGCGGCGCTGAACCTGGTGGTCCGCCAACCGTTCGACATGATCACCATGCTGGGCTTCCTGATCCTGCTCGGCACCGTCGTCAACAACCCGATCCTCATCGTCCACCAGGCGCTGTACAACCTGCGCAGCAAAGGCGCGGCCATCGAAACCGCTGTGACCGAAGCCGTGCGTTCGCGGCTGCGGCCGATCATGATGACCATGCTGACGACGATGTTCGGCCTCGCCCCGCTGGTGTTCATCCCGGGCGCCGGCGCGGAACTGTATCGCGGCCTCGGCGTCATCGTCCTGTCCGGACTCCTGTTCGCAACCTTGGTCACGCTGACGTTTCTGCCGGTGCTGCTGACGAGCTTGTTGAAGCTCGCTGCGCACGTGCGGAGCCTCCGTCAAAGCAAGCTTGCTGGACGGCCGGAGGGGTTCTCCGGAGCGGGGGCTTCTCGCCGGGCGAGCGCCCGCTCCGAAGATGGGGACGCCGGCCGGCGGTGACGCGGCTGGTCCTGCCGACTGATTGACAGCGCCCCGCATGTGCCATGCCGCCGACGCACCTGAAAAAAAGCCTTGGTCAGGCCTGCGCGCGGCCGGCGGACCAGGCAGCCGGCACGTTCAGATACGATCGATCCAGCTCGGCCGTCGACGGGCAACCCAGCAGCTTGAGGGTGCGGACCAGGTCCGACTGCAGGATCTCGATGGCGCGCGCAACGCCGGCGCCGCCGGCTGCACCAAGGCCGTACGCGTAGGCGCGACCGATCAGCACCGCCCGCGCGCCCAGGCAGAGCGCTTTGACGATGTCGCTGCCGCGACGGATGCCGCCGTCGAGCAACACCTCGACCCGGCCGTCGACCGCCTCGAGCACTTCGGGCAGCACGCGCAGGGTCGGTCGAACGCCATCGAGCTGACGCCCGCCGTGATTCGACACCACGATCGCGTCCGCGCCCTCGCCGACTGCACGGCGCGCGTCGTCTCCGGAATGCACGCCTTTGACGACGAGCGGGCCGTTCCATGCGTCGCGGATCCAGCGCAGGTCTTCCCAGGTCACCGTCGATTGCTCGAGAGCCGTGCCGATGTCGCCGTACAGCATCGGTCCCTCCCCGGGAAGCACGACGTTCGCAAACGACATCAGGCCGCCGTCGGCGAGATATCCCGCGAGCCAGCGCGGCCGCGAGAGAAACTGCGGCAGGTAGGGCAGCATCGGCCAGAGCCTGCCCGCGACCAGCTCTTTCACGCCGTTCCTCGCGTCACGCTCGCGCAGCCCGGCGACCGGCGTATCGATGGTGAGGACGAGCGCGGAATAACCGGCGGCCCGTGCGCGCGCGATCGTCGCCATCGCCACTTCGCGACCGCCGAGGAGATAGAGCTGGTACCAGACCGGACCGCTCGACGCCTTTCGCACGTCTTCGAGAAGGCAACCCGAAAGCGTCGAGAGGATGTAGACGGTGCCCGCCGATCCGGCCGCGCGAGCGGCGACCTCCTCGCCACGCGGGAAGATCAGGCGCGAGCTCCCGACCGGCGCGAGCAGGAACGGAAGCGGGAGAGGCGTGCCGAGCACGGTCGTGCCGAGGTCGCAGGTCGGCGTCGCGACGGCCGAGCGCGGCCGGAACGTCACCGAGTCGAACACTCGGCAGTTCTCGCGCAGCGTGATTTCGCGCTCGGCCCCGCCGTCGATGTAATCGAAGACTGCCCGGGGCTGGCGGCGCCGGGCTGCGCGCCGCAAATCCTCGATGTTGACGGCCGTCGTCATCTGATTCAGTTCGCCCCGGCAATGATTGCGCGCGCTGTTTCGACATCGCGCACTTCGTCATCGGCATCGGCGAGCTGGTCGAGGAACTGTTGCGCGAGCCGTTGCGCGGTCTGTGTTTCGCCATTTTCCGTGGCGATCCGTGCAGCGAGCAGGCGCGCGCGCTGCCGGTCGAGCTCGAGGTCGAGGCGCGGGTCCAGAGGATCACGTTCTTCAATCACACGCCCGAGCAGCCCGGCGGCAGCCGCTGAGTCACCACTCTCGAGAAGCGCCTCGGCAAGCCCTGTTTCGTAGATACGGTAGCGGTAGCCTTCCTCGTCGACCGCTTGTTGCAGCGCCTCCAGCGCTGCCGGAATCTGGTTCCTGCGCAGGAAGCCTATGCCTTTCAGATACGCGGCGGCCTTTTCTTCCGTGCGATCCGGATCACTCTCGGGCAGCGCGTGCGTGCCGATCTCTGACGCGGTATTCCACGCGGCTTCGATGTCGCCGCGGTGCAACTCGAGCAGGCCCCGAGCGAACAGATAGCGGGTGGGCACGCCGGGCGACGCAGCGATGGCCTGATCGATGAGCGATGCGGCACCGTCATGATCGCCGAGCTCCATGCGCGACAGGCCACGTACGGTGAGGCCGAGCGCCTGGCGGACCTTCTCCGCGGCCAGCGGCTTCGCCATGCGCGCCATCAGGGCATTCGCTGCCTCGAATCGCCCGCCGCCCTGCAACAGATAGGCGAGATTGAAAGCCGCGTCGAGCTGGTAGCGCGGCGGGACCTCAGGGTCGTCGACGACCGTCTGCAATATCGCCCGCGCCGCGTCCTGGTCTCCGGACAGGACGGCGACCAGCGCGAGCTTGATGCGTGAGGCCGCAAGCGCGGAGTCGATTGCCTGCGCCTGCTCGTACTCACGGCGCGCTTCCTCGAGCCGGCTTTGATACAGATGCGTGTCGCCCAGCAGGATATGCGCGTTCGCGCTGTCCGGAGCGAGCTTCGCGAAGCGCTCCAGCGCAGCGCGTGCCTCCTCCAGCCGGCCGTTCAGAAGCCGGGTTTCGCCGAGCAGGCTCCACACGACCTCGTTGTCCGGCTCCTGCTCGGTCAGCAACTCGAGCTCGCGAACTGCCTCGTCGGCATGATCGGATTCGAGCAGCACATGGCTCAGGTGCAGGCGGGCCTCCACCTCGTAAGGGAAATGCTCGAGCAGCTCGCGATAGGCTCGCTCCGCAGCGTCATAGTCGCGCGCAAACCAGGCCTCCGCGGCGCCGATATACAGGCGCTGACGCTCCGGCAGATACTCGACCGTCGTGGCTTCCCGGATGCTCTCCAGCGCCTCGTCGGTGCGGCCCGTAGCAGCCTGGATGTGCGCCAGCCGATAGCGCGCCATGCTGAAATCAGGCGCGAGCTCGAGGGCGGTGTGGAAGGATTGCTCCGCGTCCCGGTACTTGTAATCTACGAAGTACTCCATGCCCGCGATGAAGGCTTCGTAGGCGGACAGGTTCTCCGTGGCGAAATCCGCCGCGAAGACGTCCACGGTTTCCGTGCGCGGGATTTTCAGCCCGCGCTTCGCCAGGTTGGCGACCCGCGTGGCCATTTCGAGCAGGGTATCCGGCTTCAGGCTGTCGAAGCGGTCGCTTTCGATCTCGATGCCTCTCTCGAGGTCGCTGAGCCGGACCGAGAGCGTCAGGCCGCCCGGCGCCTTCAAGATCTCGCCGCTCAAGAGAAAGTCGACGCCGGCGGCTTCGATCTCCCCGCCCGGCTGCGCCGGGTCGGCGAGCGTCTGCTGGAGTTGCCGGGTGCGCGACCCGGATACCACGGCCAGGTACCGGGACTGGGCGAGATTGTCGCGCACCAGGTTGGCAAGGCCCTCGCCGAGCCAGTCGAGCCCGCCGTCGCCGGTCAGATTACGCATCGGCAGCGCGGCGACGAGCGGCGCACTCTGGCTCTCAGCGGCAGCGGGCGGGCGGGTTTCCGCGAGCCTGTCGGACCAGAGCCACCACGCGACGCCCGCAATCGCGGCCACGGCCAGGGCGAGCATCGACGCCCTCGCGCCGCGGCGGCGCCCTGCTTTCGCCACTTCCCGCCCAGGCCGCACGTAGGTCGCGTCGCTATCGCCTCTCACCGCGCCGCGGTGCAGCAGGCCGCGGAATTCGGCGGCCGTTTGCGGCCGCTCTGCCGGATCGAGCGCCAGCGCGCGATCGATGGCCGACAGGAATGCCTCACTGTAGCGGCCGCGGCCGGCTTCGACCGCCGGCACGATGGCCTCACCCTGTTGCCGCACGAGGGCGTCGGCGGGCTTCTGCCCCGTGACGACGCGATACATCGTGCCGGCGAGCGCGTACAGGTCGCTCCATGGCCCCTGGCGGCCGGCACCGCCGTATTGCTCGAAGGGCGAATAGCCCGCGGAAATGAGGCTCGTGAGATTGACCGTGGCGTCCTTGCCGTGCGGGCGGCTCGCGCCGAAGTCGATCAGCACCGGCGTGCCGTCGTGGCGGATGAAAACATTCTCCGGCTTGATGTCCCGGTGCAGCAGACCCTTGTCGTGCACCTTCTGCAGGCCGTCAAGCAGGGGCAGCAGGATCCTGTCGATGAGGACGTCCTCGGCCATCCCTTCCGGATGCAGCATCAGCCAGGCTTCGAGGTTGCAGCCTTCCTCGTATTCCATCACGAGGTAGGCCGTGCCGTTGGCCTCGAGAAACTGCATCACGGCGACGATGTTCGGATGGCGGAACCGGGCCAGCGCCCGCGCTTCGTCGATGAAGCGCTTGAGGCCCCAGGCGAATACTTCCCGGTCGCCGTCCTCGCGCGGCAACACCGTGGAATCGTCGCCGCGCCAGGCGAACTGCCTGGGGAGGTATTCCTTGATGGCAACCGTGCGCTCGAGCCGGGTGTCGAGAGCCCGGTAGGTGATGCCGAATCCGCCCTGGCCCAGCACTTCGGCGATGCGGAACTGGTCGAGCTCGTATCCCGGTGGCAGGGCGGTATGGCGCGGCTCAGCCACGGCCGGACCTCACTCGCGGATTCAAGATCCGGCAGCCCGCACGAAACCCATTAAATGTTCGGATGCCGGAAGCGGGGCCCTGGCGACAGCCCCGCCGGTCAACGCGGCGGCTTGGTCAGGCCGCCCGGTCCGCCCGGGCAGACGCCAGATGCCTCGGTGCTGCCGTTCCCGTCCAGATCGGACAGCAGAACCTGGCTGAAGACCGGCCGGAAGCAATTGGGTCCGTGAAACTGATCAAATTCAATGCGCACCGCGTTCGAGATGATCTCGTAGCCCATCAGTCTGGCGTCTTTTTGCGTGATTCTGCCGTCGCCGTTCATGTCGCTCAGTATCGACGGGGCGATGCCGTTGACGACGAAGAAACGCAGTTCGTACGGGCGCGAATTGAACAGATTCTCATACCCCCCCTGCAGCGGATTATCGGGCGGGTCGACCGGCTCGACCGGTCCCCCGTCGATGCGCCAGATCGGATCGCCATCGCAGTCCGTTGCGGCCGGATCGGACGCGCTCACGCAGGTATCGGCCTGGACGAACGGCGCGAACAGTCCGTAAGGCACGAGCATGTTGCCGTACACCGTGGTATGCCCGCTGCGGTCGTTGAGCTCGTAGCCCACCTGGTTCAGGAACCCGGCCAGGTTGTATTGCTCGAGCACCGGTCCACGGTCGAAGCTCGGGTCCAGCACCAGGCCCGGACCGGTTGCCGACAGCACGACGAGCCCCGGAAGATCGTCGTCGGCGCCGCGGCCATAACCGTCGATCACGTCGCCGCCGGTGTCCGGGCCGAGCGCTGCGATCCCGCCCGGCGCGGTGAAGGTAGCCATGCCGCCGCCGCCGGCTTCGGTCAGCGCGGCACGCCGGTCGGCATCGCCGACGCTGTCCTCGAGTCCGGGCTGGTCGAGGTCCGGCGTGAACATGAGGAAGGTTTCGTCCGTCACTGCGCCCAGGCACGTGTCGTCCGGGGTGGGCGAAGGACTGAACGGCGGGAACAGTGTCAGGCAACCGTCCGGATCGTCGAACACGATCCAGCCGGTCTGGCCGATGCTCGGGAACGTGCCGACCGGCTCGCTGTTCGCGATGCCGAGCTCGTTGCGGCTGAGCAGCCGGATGGTCAGCGGCCAGCCGCTCGAGTTCTGAATCGAATGGCGTCCGGCGCCTAACGGCACGTGGACGGTCAGGCGGACCGGCTTGGCGTTTTTCTTCGCGGCGTGAGCCGTCGCCGGCGATGCCGACCATGACCATACGAGCAAGGCCACGCACAACGATATCAGGAATTTCATGGCAACCCCCGACTCTTGTCTTGTTTTCTGCGCAGTAGCCTACGATACGCGCTTTCGGCCGAGTGCGGCAAAAGTTGTCATGCTAATTTACCATAAGCCCGCCGCCGGCGGCCGCAATACGAGTTACCGGCGCCAGGCGCCTGGTTACCTGTTCCCATGCTCAAGATCACCGAAAGCATCGGCATCCCGGACAAGGAGATCGAGATCACCGCCGTTCGCGCGCAGGGCGCCGGCGGCCAGAACGTCAACAAGGTCGCCACGGCGATCCATTTGCGCTTCGATGCACAGGCCTCCGCCGCCCTGCCGGATGCGCTCAAGGCGCGGCTCGCGCAGCTCAACGACCAGCGCATCACCAGTGACGGCGTCATCGTCATCAAATCGCAGCAGTTTCGCAGCCAGGAAAAGAACCGGCAGGCCGCACTCGAGCGATTGCGCGCACTGATCATGCGCGCGACGACAACGCGCAAGCCGCGCAAGCCAACCACGCCGACCCCGGCGTCACGCGAGAAGAGGCTCGACAGCAAAACGCGGCGGGGGCGTCTCAAGCAGGCGCGCGGCAAGCCGGACGAGACCTGATGCAGCGGGAGCCTTGCGACCCGCGCCGGCCGGCTGAGGGCACGAATCATGCATCGCCGTTGTCGATAGGGGATACCTTCGCAACGGAGAAATGTCATGAAGATCACCCGGCTCGCGATCGCCGCCGCCGCCGCAGCGGTGCTGAACGCCATCGCACCGCCGGCAACGGCCGCGGACCTGCCGTTCACGGTCGAGAGGGTAGCAAGGTTCAACGAGCCCTGGGCGATGACCTTCCTGCCCGACGGTCGGCTCCTCGTCACCCAGAAACGAGGCCAATTGAAGCTGCTCGAGATCGGCGAGAAGGCGCGTGACGTCAAGGGGGTGCCGGAGGTCGATTACGGCGGCCAGGGCGGTCTGGGCGACGTGGTGCTGCATCCCGATTTCGCCGACAACCAGCTCGTCTATCTGAGCTACGCCGAGGCCGGCAAAGCCGGCAAACGCGGCGCCGCCGTCGCGCGCGCCAGGCTGACGCTCGACGACGACCGCGCCTCGCTGTCAGACCTCGAAGTCATCTGGCGGCAGGTGCCGAAGGTCGACGGGGAAGGCCATTACGGTCACCGCATCGCCTTCGGCCCGGACGGCTACCTCTGGATCAGCTCGGGCGAGCGGCAGAAGTTCGACCCGGCCCAGGACATGCAGTCCAATCTCGGCAAGATCGTCCGCCTGAACGACGACGGCGGCGTGCCGGACGACAACCCGTTCGCGGAGCGGGGCGGCACGGCGGCCGAAGTCTGGTCGCTCGGTCACCGCAACCCGCTCGGCATCGACTTCGACGGCGACGGCCGGCTGTGGAACGTCGAGATGGGCCCCAAGGGCGGCGACGAATTTAACCTGGTCGAGCGCGGCGCGAATTACGGCTATCCGATCGTCTCTGAAGGCGATCACTATGACGGCCGCAGGATTCCGGACCACGACACCGAAGGGCAGTACAAGTCGCCGAAAATCACCTGGACGCCGGTGATCTCGCCGTCCAGTTTCATCATTTACGACGGCGACCGTTTCGCCGACTGGCAGGGCGACGGCCTGGTCGGCGGATTGTCCGCACGAGCCCTGATCCGGATCGAGTTCGACGGCGAGTCCGCGCGCGAGGCTGCGCGCTAC
>DATLFD010000099.1:0-10954 GCA_035524935.1 Gammaproteobacteria bacterium
ACCAGTTTCTCCACCCGCTCTTGTTCCACCATTGGGCGAAGTTGCGCTTGCATTTCTTCGAATGTGGGCGGGGTGGCGGGGCGCTTTTCTTCGAGCAGGATGACGTGCCAGCCGAATTGGGTTTGAACGGGCTCCTTGGTATAGGTACCCGGCTCCATCTCAGCTACTGCATCGGCAAACGGTTTGACCATGCGATCAGGCGTGAACCATCCGAGATCGCCACCGGTGGGCGCTGAAGGTCCCGAGGAGCTGCCCTCGGCCAGTTCCGCAAAATCGGCTCCTTCGTTCAGTTTCTCAATTGTCTCGCGTGCGGCTTCCTCCGTCTCGAGGAGAATGTGGCGCGCCTTGTATTCATTCTTTGGAGCCTGGGCGACGTGCGCTTCATAAGCTGCGTGCAATTCCTCTTCGGTAATCGGATTCTCGGCCAGACGCTTTTGGATAAGATTTTGCGCGAGTACGCTTTTGCGATCGAGTGATAGCCGGGCAGCCACGCTTGGATCCTTGTCGATTCCACGGCGTTCGGCTTCGCGAGCGACGAGTTCCAGCTTTTGGAGCTCCTCCCGGACCAGGTTGCGTTCCTCTTCCGTTACCTGATCCGTCGGCTTGCGTATCCGGTTCTCGAGGTAATAATCGAACTCGTTCTCACTGACGTCCGCTGTGCCTGTCGGCGTTACCTCCGTGTCTTGCTCCAGATTTGAATCATTGCCTTGCTCGCAGCCAGTTATCGCCAATGCAATTACCGCCAGCGTAGCGCACGCGTGGTTGATAACATTCATTACTGATCCTTCCGTATAGGAATTGATTTCAAAAACCATCCGCGCCAGTCGGCGAAAGTACAGCACTCGGAGCTATTGCGAGGTGGATACCAGGCGCACTTCCTCCGGCGTAAGAGCCTCTATTCGCAATGCGTGTACATCGGTTTCCAACAAATCGGCCAGAGCGGCGTACACCATTCGGTGACGTTGCAACAGGCGGAGTTCCTGAAAACAGCTGGACACGACCCGAATTCGAAAATGTCCCCTTCCATCGCGGGCCCCGGCATGACCGACATGCATGTGGCCTTCATCGATGATCTCGAGCACGGGGGGATCAAATGCGTCCTTCAACCGCTCACGAATCCGCTCGATCCTGACGACGTTCACGGCAGGATTTTCACGAAAGGCTTCACGACCACGCTGGCATACACGCCGGCGGCGACGAACGGGTCTGCTTCGGCCCATTCCCGCGCAGCCAGCAGGGATTCGAACTCCGCCACGATCAGACTGCCCGTGTATCCGGCCGGGCCGGGTTCGATGCTGTCGATGGCCGGGTGAGGACCGGACAGCACCAGACGGCCCGCATGCATCAGGTCATCGAGTCTGTCGAGATGCGCCGGACGTGCGGCCGCGCGCAGCGAAGCGCTCTCTGTCACGTCTTCGGCCAGGATAGCGTAAAGCACTCAGCGGCCTTGATCAGTCTCGACGTTCGCCTTGAACGCGAGCCAGATCCCTTGCAGCAGCACGAACGCCAACGTTAATCCGAGCAATCCGAAGAGCTTGAAATTTACCCAGACGTTTTCATCGAAGTGATACACGACATAAAGGTTGATGGCTCCAAGTAATGCGAAGAACACCACCCATGTCATATTCAGCCGCCGCCAGCGCGCGGGCTCGAGTTTCACCACTTCCTGCATCATCCGCTGCACGATCGGCTTTTCACCGAAATATTGACTGCCAAGGAATACAGCAGCAAACAGCCAATACAGCACGGTCGGCTTCCACTGAATGAATAATTCATTGCGCAGCGTGAGCGTGATCGCACCGAATACCAGTATCAGCGCGGCTGATACGATGTGCATGCGGTTGAATGACCGCTTCCAGAGCCAATGGATCGCAATCTGCAGCACGGCTGCAACGATAATGACCATGGTTGCGACGAATATGTCGTAAAGCTTGAACGCGATGAAAAAGGCCACGACCGGGAAAAAATCGAACAGAAGTTGCATGGACGAAAGCGCCGGGTGACAGGTCTCGTAACATGATACAGAAATCGGCGCACTGCGCCCATGCGCGGCCTGGTACGCGTTAGACTGGAGGTCATGAGCCAGTTCTTTCAGATCCACCCGCAGAATCCGCAGCTGCGGCTCATTCGGCGCGCGGTGGAGATCATCCGCGAGGGCGGCCTTATCGTATATCCGACCGATTCCTGTTATGCGCTCGGCTGTCACATCGGGGATAAGGGGGCCATGGAGAGAATCCGGCGAATCCGGAAGGCTGATCGAACCCATCATTTCACCCTGGTGTGCCGGGATCTCTCCGAAATCGCAACCTATGCGCGTGTGGACAACCGCGCGTATCGGTTACTCAAAGCGCATACGCCCGGCCCGTACACGTTTATCCTGCAAGCCACCAGCGAGGTGCCGAATCGCCTGCGCAATCCGCGTCGCAAGACGATCGGCATTCGAGTGCCGGATCACCCGGTGCCGCAGCTCATGCTCGCCGAGCTCGGCGAGCCCATCATGAGCTCGACGTTGAGTCTGCCGGGCGATGACTATCCGCTGAGCGATCCGGGCGAGATTCGCGAACGGCTGGAACACAAGGTGGAGGCCATCATCGATGCCGGTTCCTGCGGCATGGAGCCGACCAGCGTCATCGACCTCGGCCCCGACGGTCCGCGCATTATCCGCCGCGGAAAAGGCGAGCTGAGCGCATTCGAAACGGCCTGAGTCGCGCACGGCGCGGAAGGCGCGGCGATTCCGAGGGATGCGTATAATGCTCCGATGCCGGGGCTGGAAGAATTTGCGCGCAAGCTTGCCGTGTGGGCGATCCCCGTTTTGTTTGCAATCACGCTTCACGAAGCGTCGCATGGCTATGTCGCCCGCAGGTATGGCGACCGCACGGCAGAGATGCTCGGGCGGCTGACTCTCAATCCGATCAAGCATATCGACCCTGTCGGCACTGTGCTGGTGCCCGCCGCGATGCTGCTTTTGACCGGCTTCATATTCGGCTGGGCCAAGCCGGTGCCGGTCAATACACGAAACCTCCGCAACCCGCGCCGGGATATGGTCATCGTCGCGGCGGCCGGACCGCTATCCAATGTGGTCATGGCTCTCGGCTGGGGGTTGCTGATGAGCCTCTCGCTGGCGTTCGGACAAGCTCTCGGCAGCACGGCGCACTGGCTTTTCGCCATGGGCCAGGCGGGGATCACCATTAACGCGATTCTGGCCGTGTTCAACCTGTTGCCGATACCGCCGCTCGACGGCGGGCGTGTCGCCAGCGGGTTGCTGCCCGTGCGCATGTCGGACCGGCTCGACGCCATCGAGCCGTACGGAATTTTTATCGTGCTCGGGCTGCTGTTCCTCGGCATCCTCTGGCCGCTGCTGCTGCCCGCCATCGAGGCATTGCAAATCTTCGTGTATACCGTGACCGGCGTCGCCGCCGGGTGAAGCAGGGCAGCGGGGCGGACACTCCGGCCATGTCCTTCGAAACCGGCAAGCGGATCGTCTCGGGCATGCGCCCTACGGGAGGCCTGCACCTCGGCAATTATCACGGCGCGCTCAAGAACTGGGTCCGGCTGCAGCACGAGTACCAGTGCTTTTTCTTCGTCGCTGACTGGCATGCCCTGACGACCGACTACGAGAACCCGTCGCCGATTCAGGCCAACACGCACGAAATGCTGATCGACTGGCTGGCAGCGGGCCTCGATCCCGGCACGGCGACCCTGTTCGTGCAGTCGCAGATACCCGAGCATGCCGAGCTCCATCTGCTCCTGTCGATGATCACGCCGCTGGCCTGGCTCGAGCGCGTTCCGAGCTACAAGGATCAACAGGAGAGGCTTGCGGGCAAGGACCTCTCCACGTATGGCTTTCTCGGTTATCCGCTGCTGCAGAGCGCGGACATCCTGATGTACAAGCCGACCTACGTGCCCGTGGGCGAGGATCAGGTGGCGCACGTCGAGTTGACGCGCGAGGTGGCGCGGCGCTTCAACCACCTTTATGGACGGGAAGCCGATTTCGAAGCGCGGGCCGACCGGGCGATCGGGCGGCTCGGTGCAGAAGCGCGGCGTTACCATGAGCTGCGGCGCAGGTATCAGGAGCAGGGCGACAAGGATGCGCTCGCCAGCGCACGAGCGCTGGTCGAGGCGCAGAATTCGGTGCCGGAGGTCGATCGCGAGCGCCTGCTCGGCTATCTCGAGGGTGTCTCGCGCAACATACTCATCGAGCCGGAGGTTTTGCTGACGAAGACACCTCGGTTCCCGGGTCTGGACGGGCAGAAAATGTCGAAATCCTACGGCAATACCCTCAGCATGCGCGAGGATCCGGACACGGCAGCCCGCAAGCTCAGGACCATGCAGACCGACCCCGCGCGGGTGCGGCGCAGCGACCCCGGCGAGCCCGAGAAGTGCCCGGTCTGGGATCTGCACAAAATCTACTCCGACGCGGATACCCAGGAATGGGTGCAGCGTGGTTGCCGGAGCGCGGGCATAGGCTGTCTCGAATGCAAGCAGCCGGTAACCGAGCGGATCGTGGCAGAGATCAGCGGTTTTCGCGAGCGCGCCCGCGAATACGAGGCGAATCCCGGCTTCGTGCGCGATATACTCGCGCGGGGCAACGAGCGGGCGCGGGAGACCGCGTGCGAAACGATGGCCGAGGTACGGGCAGCCATGCGGCTCGAAGATCGATGAAACGATTCAGGCCATGCCGGTAGAGCTGGAGATCGTCCGCGTGTCGGGGCCGCCCGCCGGCGTCCGCCCCGGTCAGCCGGCGCAGGGTGAGATGCCGTTCGCGGTCGTGGAGGGCGAGGTGCTTACCGAGTTGCCCCGCGACCTGTATATCCCGCCGCACGCGCTGCGCGTGTTTCTCGAAGCCTTCGAAGGCCCGCTCGACGTGCTGCTCTACCTCATCAAGCGCCAGAACATCGACATTCTCGATATCCCGATTGCCGAGATCACGCGCCAATATGTGCGGTATATCGACCTGATGCGCGAACTGCAGCTCGAGCTGGCAGGCGAGTACCTGTTGATGGCCGCGATGCTGGCCGAGATCAAGTCGCGCATGCTTCTGCCGCGGCCGGAGACGGCCGAAGCGGACGAGGAGGATCCGCGCGCCGAGCTGGTGCGCCGGCTGCAGGAGTATGAGCGCTACAAGAAAGCAGCCGAGGACCTCGACCGGCTCGATCGCCTGGAGCGCGACGTGCATCTCGCGGCAGCGGAGCTGGTCGATCGAAAAATCGTCAACCTGTTGCCGGACGTGAGTCTCGAAGCGCTTCTGCTCGCCTTCAAGGACGTCGTGGAACGGGCCGAGATGTTCGCCCACCTGCACGTGCAGCGCGAGCCGCTTTCCGTTCGACAGCGCATGTCGGAGATCCTGAGCCGGCTTCAGGCCACCCGATCGTTCGTCGAGTTCCCACGGCTGTTCGGCCGCGATGAGGGCCGGATGGGCGTCACGGTCAGCTTTCTCGCCGTGCTCGAGCTCATCAAGGAATCACTCATCGAGATTGTGCAGGCGGAGTCTTTTGCGCCGATCCACGTGCGGCTGGCCGGCCAGGACGAGTTCCCTGCCGCGGAGCTCAAGCGCGCTCATGAATGAAACTCAGCTCAGGAATATCGTCGAGGCGGCGCTGCTCGCCGCGGACCGGCCACTCGGCCTGGACCAGCTCCAGGCTCTGTTCGAGGAACACGAACGGCCGCCCAGGGCACTGCTTCGCACGGCCCTGGGTGAGCTCGAAGCCGGCTTCGCCGACCGCGGCATCGAGCTGCGCGAGGTGGCCAGCGGCTATCGCATCGAGGTCCGCAAGCAGTTCGCGGAGTTCGTCTCCAGGCTTTGGCAGGAACGCCCGCCGCGATATTCGCGCGCACTGCTCGAAACCCTCGCCCTGATCGCCTACCGGCAGCCGGTCACCCGCGGCGAGATCGAGGAAGTCCGCGGGGTGAGCGTGAGCACGCAGATCATGCGCACCCTCGAGGAGCGCAACTGGGTGCGAATCGTCGGCTATCGCGACGTGCCCGGCCGGCCCGCGCTGTACGCCACCACGCACGAGTTTCTGGACTACTTCGGACTGCGCCGGCTCGAGGATCTGCCGACGCTCGCGGAAATACGCGATCTCGATGACCCGAACGTCACGCTTGACCTCGGCGTGCCTGCCGGTGCCGAAACCCGGGCGCCGGTTGATGCCGAAGAGCCCGACGGGCACGAGGAGATCCGCGCGCTGCACGAATGACTGCGCGCATCCAGAAGGTGCTCGCCGAGGCCGGCATCGGCTCGCGGCGAGCGATCGACGCGTTGATCGCTTCGGGCCGCGTGGCGGTGAACGGTAAACCGGCCCGGCCGGGCGATCGCATCTCAGGCGACGAGCGCATCGCCATCGACGGCCGCCCGGTGAAGCTCGACCTGCAGCCGGATGCGGCGCCCCGTGCGCTCGCCTATCACAAACCCGTCGGCGAGATCGCGACCCGCAGGGACCCGGAAGGCCGGCCATCCGTGTTTTCGAACCTGCCGCGGCTGCGCGGTGCGCGTTGGGTCGCAGTCGGGCGGCTCGATATCAACAGCGCGGGGCTCGTGCTGTTCACGACCGACGGCGAGCTCGCCCACGCGCTCATGCATCCGTCGCGTGCAGTCGAGCGCGAATACGCCGTGCGCGTGCGCGGCGAGCTCGGGCCGGGACAAGTGCGGCGCCTGCTGCACGGCGTGCAGCTCGAGGACGGCGCCGCCGGCTTCTCGGCCATCGATGCCGGCGGCGGCGCCGGCGCGAACCGCTGGTATCGTGTGACCCTGCGCGAGGGCCGCAAACGCGAAGTGCGGCGCTTGTTCGAAGCCGTGGGCTGCCAGGTCAATCGCCTCATCCGTGTCCGCTACGGTCCCATCGAGCTGGCCCGCGCTTTGCGTCCGGGGACCCATCGCCAGCTGGCGCCGGCGGAGCTCGACGCCCTCTATCACGCCGCCGGGCTCGAGCGGCCGGCGCGTGCGCAGCCAGCACGCAAGGCACCGCGGGACCGGGCCGCGCCACGCGGCGCCCCGGCGCGCAAGCGTTGAGTCCGCGCCGTCTGCTCGAGCGCCTGCAGGCCGCTTATGGCCCGCAGGGGTGGTGGCCCGGCGATGACGCTTTCGAAATCGCAGTCGGTGCGATCCTCACGCAGCGGACCAGTTGGCGCAATGCAGCCCTCGGAATCGCGAATCTCCGTGCAGCCTGCATCCTCGAACCCGCCGCGCTGCTCCGCTGCGGTGAAATGCGCCTGCAAAGCCTGTTGCGGCCGTGCGGCTTCTTCCGCTTGAAGACGGGGCGCGTGCGGGAGTTCTGCCGCTGGCTGCAATCGGCCGGCGGCATGGCGACGCTGCGTGGCCTGCCGACACCTGTGCTGCGCCGTGCCTTGCTGGCCGTGCACGGGATCGGTCCGGAAACCGCCGACGCCATACTGCTCTATGCCTTCGGCCGGCCGGTGTTCGTCGCAGACGCCTATGCGTTTCGTGTGCTCGGGCGGCTCGGGCTCATCGGGCTGCGGCCGCGGCCGGACTACGAAGCCCTGCGACGACAGATCGAGCCGCCGCTCGGCGGCGACTGCGCCGCGCTCAACGAGCTGCACGCGCTGATCGTGCGCCATGGGCAAGCCGTATGCCGGCCGGTGCCGCGCTGCAGCCGATGCGCTCTCCGCGACGATTGCGCGTACGCGAGGGCCGGTGCGCGCCAGTCTCAGCGCGCCACGACGATGCAAGCCTGATCGTCGTCGGCGAGCGTGGCGCAGGCGTCGCGCGCGCGCTCGCGCGCCATGGGCGCTGAGCGTATCCGGAAGAGCGGCGGCTCCGTGCCGGCGGGCTCGACGACGACCTCGCCGAGCGCGTCTCCATATGCCTGCTCAATCCGCTCGCGCTCGGCCTCGGCCGTGCCCTGGTCCCGAAAAGCGCCGAGCTGGACGCGAACATCCCCGTCGTCTGCGCCGGCGGCGGGCGCGGCACTGTCGCCCGCGGGCGCCGCGCCGGGCGCAGCCGGCTCCGGGGTCGCCTCTGCTGCAGGGGCCGTCGCTGCGGTCGACTCTTCGGCCGCGGCGGCGGTCGTTCCGGCTTCGAGCGTGGCGATTATCGTGAGTGCCTGATCCGCCTCGGCGCTTTGCGGATACTCGGCGACGAATCCCCGCAAGCCCTCGAGCGTGGGCTCATCCTGGGCGCGCAAGCGATCCCAGGCGGCCTCGCGCTCGATGTCCTCGACCCGCTGGCGCGCCTCGCGGGAATGCGCGCCGGCGGGGTACTGATCCAGGAACGCCTCGTAGGCCGAGGCGGTTGCGGTTCTTTGCGCATCCTCCCAGGCCTGCTCGCGATCGAGCTCCTCGATGCGCGTGCGCGCCCGTTGCGCGTAGCTGCCCTGCGGATGTGCCTTGAGGAATTCGCTATAGGCCTGCGGCGTATCCGCCAGCCGCGCCGCTTCCCAGTCCTGCTGGGGGTCGCTGCAGGCGGCCAGTAAAACGCCGCAGCCTGCCGCGATGAGCCAGTTGTGATTGAATTTCATTCCTTGCACTCTCGAGCGATGAAAAGACAGCGGGCGCGAAACATCTTCAGACAGCGGTCCCGCCTTCGTCAAGCGCATGCCCCCTGCGCAGCGCCGTTCGGCGCGACCGTGATCGCATGCCTCGCCGGCATGACGGGCTGCGGCGCAGCGACCGTGCCGCAGATCCAGGGCGCGGGCCATGAGTCGCCATGGGCCGGGCGGACGGTGCGCACAACGGGAGTCGTGACCGCCACCGCCGCGCGCGGTTTCTATCTTCAGGATCCGACCGGCGACGGCGATCCGGCGACATCTGACGCCGTTTTCGTCTTCACCGCCGGGCCGGCGCGCGTGTCTGTCGGCGATCGGCTCGAAGTCGCCGGCACGGTGCACGAGTTTGTGCCGGGCGGCGAGCGCACCGGCAACCGATCGGTCACGGAACTGACCCGGCCGTCGCTCAGCTTGCTGGACCGCGGCGTGCCGCTGCCCGCGGAGATCGTGCTCGGCGCGGCCGGACGCTGGCCGCCTGCTTCGGGCATCGGCGCAGCGGCGGATTTCTTCGAAAGCATCGAGGGTATGCGGGTGCGCGTCACGGCAGCCGTCGCGGTCAGCCCGCTCAACGATCACGGAGAGATTTTCGTGCGCGCGGCAGGCATGCCCGCCGCTGCCGGCTTGAACGCTCGTGGCGGGCTGACGATCGCCGAAGGCGACTTCAATCCGGAACGAGTGCAGGTTCAGCTGGGCCGCGACACGCTTCGCGGCGCGCGTCCCGGGATCGACGTCGGCGCAAAGCTGGCCGACGTCACGGGCGTGATCGGCTACGCCTTCGGCAACTACGAGCTCCGGATCACCACGACGTTTGCATACGAGCCGAGCACGCTCGAGCGCGAACGCACCAGCCTCGTGCGATCGGCGGATAAGCTGACCATAGCCAGCTTCAACGCAGGCAACCTGGGCCCGCATTCCCGCGGCGACGGTCGCCACGACCTGATCGTGCGGCAGATCGCCGTGCATTTGTGCGGCCCGGACATTCTCGCGCTGCAGGAAATCCAGGACGACGACGGCGCGGCGGACAGCGGGCACACGGCCGCGACCGGTCTCATGCGGCGTTTGATCGAACGGCTGGCGGCAGCGGGCGCGCCGCGCTATCGGTACGCGGATATCGCGCCGGCGGATGGAGAGGACGGCGGCCAGCCGGGCGCCAACATCCGCGCGGGCTTTCTCTACGATCCGTCGCGGGTCACCCTCGTGGACGGCTCACTGAGGCGCATCGGGCATAAGGGCGAGCCCGCCTTTGCGCAAAGCCGCAAGCCGTTGCTGGCGGAGTTCCGCTTCGGCGGCCGGCGGCTTGCGGTGATCAACGTGCATCTGGCTTCCAGGCGCGGCAGCACGCCGCTGTTCGGTCGCGTTCGACCGCCGATCGTGTCGGCAAACGCGCAACGGCGCGAGACACAGGCCGCCATCATCGCCGCCGAGGTGGACCGGATCGCGACGTCCGATGCCGGCGCGGAAATCGTCGTGCTCGGCGATTTCAACGACTTCGACTTCTCGCCTCCGCTTCGCATCCTCGGCGCAGCCGGCGGCGGCCTGGTCAACCTGGTTGCGACGCTGCCTGAGCGCGAGCGCTATACCTATATCTACGAAGGCAACTCGCAGGCGCTCGATCACGTGCTGGTCAGCGAGTCACTGGCCGCAACCGCGGAAGTCGATATCGTGCATTTCAACGCCGAATTTGCCGTCCAGTCCAGCGATCACGATCCCGTGCTGGTCCGCCTCAGGCCTGGCAATCGAAACGCTGGCCCGTGATGCCCCGGCTTTCCGGGCCGAGGAGATAGAGGTAGGGGGCCACGATTTCCTCGGGCCGCGCCAGCCGGCCGCGGTCCTCGAACGGATAAGCGAGCCTGCGCATCGCAGTGCGCGTGCGGCCCGGATTGATGCTGTTGACCCGGATCCGGGTGTTTTCCCCGGTTTCGTCGGCGAGGACCTCGCTCAGAGACTCGATACCCGCCTTGGAGGCGGCGTAGGCGCCCCAGTAAGCGCGGCCCTTGCGGCCGACGCTGCTCGATGTGAAGACTACCGATGCGTCCGCGGAGCGCTTGAGCACTGGAAGACACGCACGCGTCAGCGCAAACGGCGCGGTCAGGTTCACGTGCAGCACCCGCTGCCAGACCTCGACATCGTAGTGCTCTATCGGCGACATGTCGCCGAGGATGGCGGCGTTGTGCAACAGGCCGTCGAGGCGACCGTACTGTGCGTCGAGCGCTTCGGCCACCTCGAGGTAATCGTCCCAGGTTGCCCGCGCGAGGTCGAGGGGCTGGATCGCCGGGCGCGGGCTGCCGGCGGCGACGATCTCGTCGTACAGTGATTCGAGCTTCGTCACCGTGCGGCCGAGCAATACCACGGTCGCGCGGCGGGCCGCGCAGGCTGCGGCAACGGCCCGGCCGATGCCGTCACCGGCCCCGGTGACCAGAATGACACGCTCGGCGAGCAGCGCCGGGTCGGGC
>DATLFD010000100.1:0-136392 GCA_035524935.1 Gammaproteobacteria bacterium
GAATACGCCGAACGCCAGAAGATGAAGCCGCAGGCCAAGGCGCGCATCCACATCGAGCAGGCTGAAGCCGAGTCCGGCCGCAAGGTGATCGAGCTCAACAACGTCAGCCACGGTTACGGCGGCCGGCAACTCATCGACAAGCTCACGATGAAGGTGATGCGCGGCGATCGCATCGGACTGATCGGCAACAACGGGGTCGGCAAGAGCACGCTGCTGCGGATCATGCTCGGTGAGCTCAAGCCCGACTCCGGCACCGTCAAGCTCGGCACCAACCTCGAGATCGGCTACTTCGATCAGATGCGTCGCGAGCTCGATCCCGAGAAGACCATCGCCGAGGTCGTCGGCGACGGGCGCGACTACATCACACTGAACGGCAAGCAGCGCCATGTGATCGGCTACCTGCGCGGCTTTCTGTTCGAAGCGAAACGCGCAATGACGCGGATCAAGGCCATCTCGGGCGGCGAGCGCAACCGGGTGATCCTCGCCCGCCTGTTCGCGCGCCCGACCAACCTGCTGGTGCTCGACGAGCCGACCAACGACCTCGACATCGAGACCCTGGAAGTCCTCGAAGACCGTCTGATCGAATACCCGGGCACCCTGATCGTCGTCACCCACGACCGCGAGTTCCTCGACAACGTCGTTACCAGCACCCTGGTGTTCGAGGACGACGGCAAGGTCCGCGCCTACGCGGGCGGCTTCAGCGACTGGGCGCGCAAGGGTAAACACCTCACCGAGGCCGACGACCCGAACCGGAGCGACCGCAAGGCGCGCGGCGCCTCAACGCCGAAGCAGCCCTCCCGCCAGCCGAAGAAGCTGACTTACAGGCTCAAGCGCGAGCTCGAGCAGCTACCGGCAACAATCGCCTCGATCGAGCAGGACATCGCCCGGCTCGAAGCCGAGATCGCAAGCCCGGAGTTCTACGTACAATCCTTCGAGGAGACCGTGCAGCCCACGCTCGAACGACTGGACACCCGCCGCCACGAGCTCGAGCAGCAGTTCGCGCGCTGGGCGGAGCTCGAACGCCTGGCGGGCTGATCGACCATGAACGACCGGACGATCAAGCTGATCTACGACGGGCAGTGCCCGTTCTGCGATCGTTATTGCCGTCTGGTTCGCATTCGGGAGACGGTCGGCGAGCTCGCCCTCATCGACGCCCGGGAATCGAGCGAGGAAATGGATCGCGTGACCCGGCTCGGCCTCGACATCGACCAGGGCATGGTGCTGATGGTCGGCGACGAGGTGTATTACGGTACCGACGCGATGCGCGTGCTCGCGCGGATGAGCAGCCGTTCCGGCTTGTTCAACCGTCTGAACTACTGGTTGTTTCGCAGCCGGCTGATGGCCCGGGTCCTGTACCCTGCCCTCCGGGCGTGCAGGAACTTCCTGCTCAAGCTGCTCGGGAGATCGAAGATCAACAACCTCGGCCTATCCGACAACGCTTTCTTCTGAATCCGCTCCAGGCTCATTCGCCGGCGACGGGCTGGTTCATGGCCCGGCGCAAGGATTCGACCTCGCCGCGCAACGCCTCGACGCTCGCCTCAAGGGCGCTGAGTCGATCGGCCATCGAGCCTTTCGACTCCGCCACCGCATCGGCTACCGGCAATTCATCGGCCTGCGAGTGGGTCTCGCCGGTCAGGAGCTGCGCGTAACGGGATTCGCGCCGGCCGGGCTCGCGCGGCAGCCGGGTCACGAACGGCCCGTGTTCCGATGTCATCAGCTCCTCGAGCGTCGCTTCGACTTCCGCGACGTCGGCGAACTTCGCCAGCCGCTGCGCGCGCCCGCGCAGCTCGCCCGGCGTCTGCGGACCTCGCAGCAACAGCTCGCACATCACGGCGGTCTGCTTTGCGTCGAAACGGAAATCGCCGAACTCGTGATTGAAAAACCGGTGCTGGAACTTCGCCACCCGGCTGCCGAAACCCGACTTCTCGGTAACCAGGTATTTCCTCTTCAGGCCGTCAACGGTCGCCTGCACCGTGGCCTCGTCGAGCGCGAGCACCGGGTCGCGGTTGCTCTTCTGGTTGCAGGCGTTGACGAGCGCGTTCAGCGAAAGCGGGTAGTGATCGGGCGTGGTGACCTCTTTCTCGATCAGGGCGCCGATCACCCGGCCCTCGAGCGGCGTCAGCTCTATTTTCATGCGCGATTTTCCATGGCGACAGGATTATACAAGCTCGCCACCGTGAAGCCGATGCACCCCGGATTCCCTGTCGTCACATGGCGCTGACTGCTGTTGCGAATGCGACCGAGTCGCCCGCGGCGCGCGCTGCGTCAGCAAAAGTCAGAGCAGCGCCTCGATTGCCGCCTCGACTTGCCGCGCCCTTTCGTCCCCTTCGTGCGTCTCGCCGATGAAAACATCGCGAATTTGGCCCTGCCGGTCGACCAGGTAATAAGCCGGCCAGTAGTGATTGCCGATGGCTCGCCAGTACGAGTGGTCGTTGTCGATCATGATCGGATGCTTGAGATCGAATTCCCGTGCTTTCGCGCGCACCCTTTCGATGTCTTTCTCGCGCTCGAATTCGGGGGTGTGCACGCCGACGATCGTGAACTCTTCGCCTTCGAACCGCTCCTCCAGGCTGTTCAGCCAGGGGAAAGACCGGTAGCAGTTCCAGCACTCGAACGCCCAGAAGTCGATCAGCACGACCCGGCCGCGCAGCGATTCCAGGGTGAGCGGGGCGGAGTTGATCCACGCCTTTGCGTCGGTGTGAGTGAATTCCGGCGCAGCCTGCGCATTTCCCGGCGATACGCAGTGGGGTGCCGCGGCCAGCGCGATGAGTGCGAAAACGAACTTCGCCAGATTCGTTTTCATTCGGGCACGAGCGCGACGACTCTCGCCGGACCGCCGGAGCCGCCTTCGATTTTCATCGGCAGCGCGACGATGACGAACCCGCTTGGCGGCAACTGATCGAGGTTCGTCAGATTCTCCAGGGCGCCGACATTTTCTGCTGCGGAAATGCGGTGCACGATGAAATCCTTCGATTTGCCGTAGTCGATCGATGCCGTGTCCACGCCAAGCATGGCCACCTGCCGGTCCTCGACCAGCAAACGTGCGGGCTCTTCGCCGAAACCGGGAAACTCGAGCTTGCTGGCATCACCGGGCGTGTCGTCGCCCAGGTAGCCCATCGCGTCCGGCCAGTGCCGGCTCCATCCGGAACGCATCAGCACGATCGTGCCGGGTTCGATCCGACCGTGCGCCTTTTCGAAAGCCCGCACATCGCCGGTGCTGAGCCGATAGTTGCGGTCGTCGGCGGCCTGCTCACTCACGTCGATGACGACGGCGGGCGCGATCAGCTTGTCCAGCGGCATGCGGTCGGCCGTGATGCCATCGGCCGCGAAGTGCCGGGGCGCATCGAGGTGGGTGCCGCCGTGCTCCGGCGTGCAGATCGAGTAAGCCGAGTAGAACCAGCCGCCCTCGGTCTCGCCGGTGGCGAGCTCCTTTTTCTCGAACTCAGACGGCGATGTCGGCCAGTAGAGCGTGTCGCTGTTGTAAGCATGCGTGAGGTCGACGAGTCGATAATCGCCGATATCCAGGGCGAATGCGGGCCAGGACAATACGCCGGCGACAAGGCCGATCATGAGTCGATTGCGCATGTGGCTTCTCCTGCTCTTTCGTGACGGCGCGCCCAGGCAAGCGGTCCGCGGCATGTGCACAGGCCGGATTCCGGCGCCGATGCGTGAGCGTAGAATAAAAGCGCTCCGCCGTCCCGCGCTTGGAAAGTGAGGAAATCGATATGGCCATGACTCTGACCTCACCTGCTTTCGCAGCCGACCGGGAGATACCGGTGCGTTACACCTGCGACGGCGACGACGTTTCGCCACCCCTGGCATGGTCAGGCGTGCCGCAGGCCACCGTGAGCCTGGCATTGATCGTCGACGATCCCGATGCGCCCGATCCGGCAGCGCCGAAGCGGACCTGGGTGCACTGGGTGCTGTACGACATGTCGGCCGAGGCGGACGAGCTGCCCGAGGGGGCGACCGCCGCGCAATTGCCGGCGGGAACGCGGGAAGGGATCAACGACTGGAAGCGCACCGGGTATGGAGGACCTTGCCCGCCGATCGGGCGGCATCGTTATTTTCACAAGCTCTACGCGCTCGACACCGCCCTGCCCAATCTCCGCGAGCCGAGCAAGAAGGAGCTGCTCGCGGCCATGGAAGGGCATGTGCTGGCCGAGGCGCGATTAATCGGTACCTACCAGCGCCCGCCGCAAATAATCCAGCCGGCGCGGGCGGATGCCTTGAACGACCCGCGCCGGTGACCGGTACGTTTTTCAGCTACTGGCCGCCATGCTGCACCGCGCGAAGGCCGCTGCCCGCGGCCGACCGGCCCCTTGATTCAAGCAAGCGCCGCGCCAACTGAACGCGCGCCGGGCGCGGCGGCCGCCGCATAGGGCGCGCCGGGGCGATGGCTCCGCTTTTGCCGTATTTTTCTGCCCGAACTGTGAATCCGCTCACAGTTTCCAGCCGCACGAGCGAACCGGCTTCACGGTATCTGGCAGGTGCCTGTATTAGCTTGTGAGTCAGGCGCGGATTGCGTGCCGCATGGGAATCGGGGATACCTGGACTCATGACCGGAATCGAATGACAGAAAGGATGATGGCCGATAAACGTCGATGAAGCCGATTAGCCGCAAGGCTGAGGAGGCTCAATGGATCCTTCGAGGACGCTGGAGATCTTGCTGACCTGGGCAGTGTATCTGTCCAACTACCCGGCGCCGGTCAATCCGCCAGAGATCCAGTTTAAGCCTCACAGTTTTTTCGTGGAACGGGTCTGCGGCAACAAGGAGTGCCGGGCGGTCGGCTGGTATAACGACGAAGGCATCGTCTACATCGACGAAAGATATCGCGATGCCGATGAAGAATTCGCACACAGCCTGATCGTTCACGAATTCGTCCACTACCTTCAGCATGCGAGCGGCATGTACAACTCCACTTCGTGCGAAGACAGCATCGCGAGGGAACGCGAAGCTTACTACATACAGAACGAATATATTCTCCAGTCTCAGGCCAGTTTCAACTTCGTACGCCCGGGTCCCACCGCCTGCAGCTACCACAATGCAGCGGACGAACCCGAAGTCGCGGAAGTCGTGGAGCATTCCGAGCCGGACTGAGCCCGTGCGCCGCGGGCGCATGTCATACTCGGGCGCGTGAAAGCGGCGCTGTTCAAGCACTGGGAAGATCTGCGCTCGAGCTACTGGTTCGTGCCGAGCCTCATGGCGCTCGGCGCCATTGCGCTTTCCGTGATGGCCGTGGCCATCGACCGGCAATTCAGCATCGACGAGAGCGGCCGGTTCGCCTGGCTCTACATCAATCGGCCCGACGGCGCGCGCGCCGTGCTCGCGACCATTGCCGGCTCGGCGATCACGGTCGGCGGTGTGGTGTTTTCCATCACGATTGCGGCGGTGGCCTATACCACCTCGCAATTCGGACCGCGCCTGCTCACCAATTTCATGCGCGACCGTGGCAACCAGGTCACGCTTGGCACGTTCATCGCCACATTTCTGTATTGTCTGCTCATCCTCCGCTTCGTGCGGGGCGCCGGCGAGGTCGCCAGCGACGAGTCGGTGCTCGCGGAGAGCTTCGTACCGCATGTCGCCGTTCTCCTCGCCCTGGTCATGGCGCTCGCCAGCGTGGTCGTGCTGATCTACTACCTGCACCACCTGACGCGCAGCATTCACATCTCGAACGTCGTGGCCGGGGTCGGCGAAGAGCTGCTCGCGGCGCTCGATGAACTGTTCCCGCGGGCGTCCGGCCGTACGACGCCCGAAGATCCCGGCGAGCTGCCTGCCGATCCCGAGGAGCCCCCGCTCGAGATCAGTGCGGAGCAGCACGGGTATTGCCAGAATATCGACGAGGACACCCTGCTCGAAATCGCCGTGCGCAACGACCTCAGGCTGCTCATCACATGCCGGCCGGGCCACTTCGTGAACGACAGCAGCGTGGTCGCCTGCGTCTGGCCGCGCGACGGCCTGCCGGAGCCCGAACAGGGCGCGATCCGGGGGAGCTTTGCGTTCGGCTCCAAACGCACCCCGTCTCAGGACGTGATGTTCCCGGTGAGCGAATTGACCGAGATTGCGATCCGCGCGCTTTCGCCCGGGGTCAACGACCCCTTCACGGCCATGAACTGCCTGAACTGGCTCAACGCGGCCCTCGTCCGCCTCGCCACGCGGCCCTCTCTGCGGCACGGCGTGCGGGATGACGACGGCGAGCTGCGCGTCGTCGCGCCGCGGGTCAGCTTCGAGTTCATGGCGAATTCGATTTGGGACCGCTTGCGCCATTACGTGAGCCGCGATCCCAACGCCGCGCGGCACATGATGCGGTTGATGGGCGACCTCGCCCGACACGTGCCCGATGAGAGCTCGCGTGACCTGCTGCGAAGGCACGCCGATGCGCTGTGGGCGGCGAGCGATGCGGCGTTCTCCGACGCGAGGGATCGCGAGCTGCTCGCGGATCACCATCGTCGCACCCGGACCGTGCTCGACGCGCCAGTATCCCGGCACGACTTCGTGGCGGACCTCGGCGACGAGGCGGAGACCGAGTTGTGACAGGGCGTGCGTGAGGCTGAGCCGCGTCGGTTTTGATCGAGCTTTCGCAGCCCGGGATGGTTCATGTCGGAGCCCCCGGCGCGGTATGCTCTGCCCATGCCCTTGAACGATTTTCACCCGGCGACCGCCGCCTGGTTCGCGCGCGCTTTCGACGCCCCCACGGACGTCCAGAAAGAAGCCTGGCCCGCCATCGCGAGCGGCCGGCATACCCTGCTGGCCGCTCCCACCGGCTCCGGAAAGACGCTGGCCGCGTTCCTCGCCGCGATCGATGCGCTGGTGCGCGAGGGCCTCGAGCGCGGCCTGCCCGACCAGACCCGCGTGCTCTACATCTCGCCCCTCAAGGCGCTCTCCAACGACATCCAGAAAAACCTGCAGGCACCGCTCGCGGGCATCCGCGACGAGCTGTTCGCTCAGGGCCTGCCGGACGTCGACGTGCGCGCCTGGGTGCGCACCGGCGACACCCCGCAGCACGAGCGGCAGAAGATGCGGCGCCAGCCGCCGCATATCCTGGTGACGACTCCGGAGTCGGCCTACATCCTGCTGACCTCGGATTCCGGCCGCGAAATGCTGGCGAGCGTGCGCACGGTCATCGTCGACGAGATCCACGCGGTCGCGGGCAGCAAGCGCGGCGCGCACCTGAGCCTGACGCTCGAGCGTCTGGAGGCGCTGACGGCTCAGGCGCCCTCCCCCTGCCCCCTCCCGGGACGGGAGGGGGGTGGAATCGGGGGCCTCCCGGGATGGGAGGGGGTTGGAGGCGGGGGCCTCTCGGGACGGGAGGGGGTTGGAGGCGGGGGCCTCACGCGCATCGGGCTTTCCGCGACGCAGAAGCCCATCGAGCGCATGGCGAGTTTTTTGATCGGCGCGCGCGACGAGGCAGTCTCGATCATCGACACCGGTCACGTACGCGACCGGGATATCGCGCTCGAGCTGCCGGGCTCGCCACTCGAGACCGTGCTCTCGGCCGAGGTCTGGGAGGAAATCTACAACCGCCTGGCCGAGCTCGTCGCCCAGCACCGCACCACGCTCATCTTCGTCAACACGCGCCGGCTCGCCGAACGGGCCGCGCGCCATCTGGCCGAGCGCATCGGCGAGGAGCACGTCACCTCGCATCACGGCAGCCTGTCGCGCGAGCACCGGCTGCACGCCGAGCAGCGGCTCAAGGCCGGCAACCTGCGCGCGCTGATTGCCACCGCCTCGCTCGAGCTCGGCATCGACATCGGCGACGTCGACCTCGTCTGCCAGCTGGGCTCGCCGCGCTCGATCGCCGCCTTCCTGCAGCGCGTCGGCCGCTCGGGCCACGCGATCGGCAAGCGGTCGAAGGGCCGGCTGTTCCCGCTGTCGCGCGACGACCTGGTGGAGTGCACGGCGCTGCTGGGCGCCGCGCGGCGCGGCGAGCTCGACCGGGTGCGCATCCCGGAGCAGCCGCTCGACGTGCTCGCGCAGCAGATCGTCGCCGAGGTGAGCGGCGGGGAATGGGCCGAGGATGCGCTCTACGCGATGGTCCGGCGCGCCTGGCCCTATCACGAGCTCTCGCGCGAGCAGTTCGACGACGTCGTCACCATGCTCGCGCAGGGCTTCTCGACCCGGCGCGGCCGGCGCGGGGCGTATCTGCATCGCGACGCGGTCAACATGGTGCTCAGGCCGCGGCGCGGCGCGCGCATCGTCGCCATGACCAACGGCGGCGCGATCCCGGACCAGTTCGATTACGAGGTGCGGATGCTGCCCGAGGGGCTCAAGGTCGGCACGCTCAACGAGGACTTCGCGTTCGAGAGCCTGCCGGGCGACATCTTCCAGCTCGGCAACACCTCCTGGCGCATCCTCAAGGTCGCGCAGGGCACGGTGTTCGTCGAGGATGCGCGCGGCCAGCCGCCGACCATGCCGTTCTGGCTCGGCGAGGCGCCGGGGCGCAGCGACGAGCTGTCGCAGGCGGTCTCGGAGCTGCGCCGGCGGATCGACGAGCAGCTCGGCGGCGCTCCGGACGAGCCGCCGGATGCCATCGGGCGCTGGCTCGTGCTCGAGTACGGCATCGACGAGGCGGCCGCCGCGCAGCTCGCCGCCTATCTCGCCGGGGCGCGCGCGGCCCTGTCGGTGGTGCCGACCCAGGAGCGCATCGTCTTCGAACGCTTCTTCGACGACGTCGGCGACATGCATCTCGTCATCCACTCGCCCTACGGCTCCCGGCTCAACCGCGCCTGGGGGCTTGCGCTGCGCAAGCGTTTCTGCCGCAAGTTCAACTTCGAGCTGCAGGCGGCCGCGCTCGAGGACTCGATCGTGCTTTCGCTCGGGCCGACGCACAGCTTTCCGCTCGACGAGGTCGCCGGCTATCTCAAGCGCGAGAGCGTCTGCGACCTGCTCGTGCAGGCGCTGCTCGATGCGCCCATGTTCGCCACGCGCTGGCGCTGGAACGCGTCCATCGCACTCGCGATCAAGCGCAATCACAACGGCAGGCGCATGCCGGCGCAGTTCCAGCGCAGCGACGCGGAGGACCTCATCTCCGTCGTGTTCCCCGACCAGGTCGCCTGCGTGGAGAATCTCGCCGGCCGGCGCGAGATTCCCGCGCATCCGCTGGTCGCGCAGACCATCCACGACTGCCTGACCGAGGTCATGGATATCGGGGGCCTGGAACGGGTGCTCGAGCGGCTCGAGGCGGGAGAGATCGAGGTCCTCGCGCGCGACCTGCCGGGCCCGTCGCCGCTCGCCCAGGAAGTGCTGAATGCGCGCCCTTACGCGTTTCTCGACGATGCGCCGGCCGAGGAGCGGCGCACGCTCGCCGTGCAGTCGCGGTCGTATCTGGATCCGGCCGACGCGGCCGAGCTCGCGCGCCTCGACCCCGAGGCCATCGCGCGGGTGCAGGCGGAAGCGTGGCCGGCGCCGCGCACGGCCGACGAGCTGCACGATGCGCTGGTCATCCACGGTTTTCTGACCGCGGCCGAGGCGGCGCGCGGGCCGGGCCACGCGAGCGGCCTAGCCTTCGGCTGGCAGCACCTGTTCGACGACCTCGCCGGCCAGCGGCGGGCGACGGTGCTGGACGTGCCAGGCGGCGAGCCGGTCTGGGCGGCCGCCGAGCGGCTCGCGGAACTGGAGCGAATCGTCCCGAACGCGGCACGATCGCCGGAGATCGAGGCCGTAGCCGGCACGAACGCGCCCGTCGATGATGGCGCGGCGCTGGTCGAGGTGCTGCGCAGCAGGCTCGAGGCCCTCGGCCCGACGACCCCCGGCGCCCTGGTTGCACCGCTCGGCCTGCCGCCCGCGGCGGCCGAGCGGGCCCTGCTCGCCCTGGAGGCGGAAGGCTTCGTGCTGCGCGGGCATTTCACGCGCGCGGACGGGCCGGTGGAGTGGTGCGAGCGCCGCCTGCTCGCGCGCATCCACCGTTACACGCTCAAGAGGCTGCGCAGCGAGATCGAGCCGGTGACCCCCGCGGTGTACCTGCGTTTCCTGCTCGCCTGGCACGGCCTGGGCGACGAGCGGCCGGAGGGCGACGAAGCGCTGACCGCGGCCCTGGACAGGCTGGAGGGCTTCTCGGCGCCGGCCGCGGCCTGGGAGTCGGATCTGCTGCCGGCGCGGGTTGGACAGTACCTGCCGCAGATGCTCGATGCGCAATGCGCGTCCGGGCGCGTGATCTGGCAGCGGCTCGGAGCGGGCAGCGGCAACGGCGAGCGCCGCACGGGACCGGTCCGCGGCACGCCTATCGCCTTGCTCGCCCGCGAGGACGCCGCGCACTGGCAGGCCTTCGCACCCCCGCCCGACCCGGCCGCCATCACGCTGAGCGCACCGGCGCGGGCGATCGCCGACACCCTGGGCCGCGACGGCGCGTCGTTCTTCGCGGATATCGTGCAGCGGAGCGGGTTGCTGCGCACGCAGGTCGAGACGGGGCTCGCCGAGCTCGTCGCCTGGGGACTGGTCACGTCTGATCTCTTCGCCGGCCTGCGCGCGCTCACCCAGCCCGCGCACAAGCGCGCAGCCTTCGGCCGCGCGTCCGTGCGCACGCGCCGCGGCAAGGCCGGCGTCGACGCCGCCGGCCGCTGGTCGCTCCTCACTTATCCACAGGGATCAGATCCTTTATCACCAGCTTCCGGGCGCCCCCTTTTCGAGAGCGTCGAGCACATCGCCTGGAGCCTGCTCAGGCGCTACGGGGTGGTGTTCCGGCGAATACTCGAGCGCGAATCGGGGCTTCCGCCCTGGCGCGACCTGCTCAGGGTCTACTGGCGCATGGAGGCGCGCGGAGAGCTTCGGGGCGGTCGGTTCGTGCAGAGCTTCTCGGGCGAGCAGTTCGCGCTCGCCGAGGCGGTGGCGGCATTGCGCCAGGCGCGGCGGGAGACCGCCGGCGGCACCATGATCGCGGTGTCGGGCGCCGATCCTCTGAACCTGGTCGGCATCGTCACGCCGGGCGAGCGGGTGCCGGCGCTCAGGAAGAACCGCGTGCTCTTCTGCGACGGCGTGCCCGTCGCCGTGCAGACCGGCGGCGAAGTGCGCTTCATCGGCGAAATCGACGAGCAGGCGTCATGGGATGCGCGGCAGCGGCTGCTGCGAAACCGGATGATCACGGATCCCCGACCCGCGCAGCACTGACCATCGCCGCATGATCACGCCCGGTCATTCCGGCGAAAGCTCCCGGCTTGCGGCGAAGGCCGGAATCCAGGTGTTTCAACCAGGCACCGGCCTGCGACGGCGAAACCGCGTGCGACGAGACGAGGACGGTTTACAGATCCCGGAGATGATCGCGCATGCGCTTGCGCATTTTCTCGTCGGGCAGCCGCCCCTGGCCGGCGGCGAAGTTGTCGCGCGCGTGGCCCGGGTCGCTGGTGCCGGGGATCACGCAGGTCACGGCCGGATGGCCGACGATGTACTTGAGGAAGAACTGCGCCCAGCTCTTGCAGTCGAATTCCTCGGCCCATGGCGGCAGTTCCTTGCCGCGCGTCAGTGAGAACGCCTGGCCGTCGAGGAACGGCCGGTTGATGAGCGTGGCGACGCCGCGGTCGGCGGCGAGCGGCAGCAGTTCCTTCTCGGCGTCAGTGTTGAGCGGCGAGTAATTGAACTGCACGAAATCGATCTTGCGGGCGCGCATCACCCGCATGAGCGCGTCGTAGGCGCTCTCCTGATAGTGTGTGATTCCGGTGTAGCGGATGCGCCCGGCCTTCTTCCACTCATCCAGGGTGTCGAGGTGCGTATCCGTGTCGATGAGATTGTGCACCTGGATGAGATCGATCTCGTCGACCTTGAAGCGCGCGAAAGACTGCTCCATCTGTTTGATGCCGTCCTGCCGGCCGCGGGTCCAGACCTTGGTGGCGTAGAAAATCTCGTCCCGGATGCCCATGTCCGAGGTCAGGTCGCCGATCACGCCCTCGGAGCGGCCGTACATGGGCGACGAGTCGATGACGCTCGCGCCGCTTTCGATCATGAGCTGCAGCACGCCGCGCAGCGGCAGTCGCTCCTCGGCCGAGGCGCCTACGTCGAACGTGTCCGACGTGCCGAGGCCGATGACGGGCAGGGGCTCGCCGGACGAAGGGATGGCCCGCTTGGTCATGGTCGCCGTGCCCTGTGCCGTGATTGCGATGCGCGGCATCGCGGCGGCTAGCGCTGCGCCGGCGCCGAGCATGAGGACCTCGCGTCTCGACAGTTCATGGGCCTTGCTGTTGCGGACCTTGCGCATCAGATTCTCTCCTCTACGGTATCACCGGGCCGCGGGCGTGCGCCTGTCGCGCGCGCCGCCTGCGGCAGCTTCTCGAAATTGTCGCCCAGCCGGTAGGCGAGCCAGACCCAGGCCGCGGCGAACGGCAGCGCGAGCAGCGCGATGCCGCCGGTGCCGGCGCCTGCCGCGATGATAGCCGCAACCAGCCAGCCAGTCGCGGCGTCGCCGCCGCGGTACACGGCCGTGTCGATGAAATTCTTTGCCTTGTATTTGCTCTCGGCGTCGAGCACGGTGAACAGCATCTCGCGCGCCGGCCGCGTGATCGAAAAATTTCCGGCCCGCCTGAGCACCTGCACGACCACCAGCACGGGCAGAAGCGGCGCGACCGCGAGCGCCGCGAGACCCGCAACGCTGATCAACGGCACGAGCGCGAGCGTCCAGGCCAGGCCGAGTCGCGTAGCGATGCGGCCGGTCAGGAAGAGCTGCGTGAGAAGCGCGAGCGCATTGGTCGCGAAGTCCATGCCCGCGAACACGGTCGTGCGCAACGCCGGATCCGCGATTGCGTCCTCGACCACATGCGCCTGCTGGAAGTACAGGAAGGTCGACACCGCCGTGTACAGGAACAGGAACACGCAAATACCCTGCAGGTAACGCGAGGCGAGCACCAGGCGGATGCCGGCCCAGATGCTGCCGCCCATGGGCGCATCATGTGCGGCGAGGTCGTCGCCGGCGTCCTTCGGCTCGCCTGCACGCACGATGCGCGCCCAGCGCGCGAGTCGCATGGCGCAGAGGGTGGCGGCGACCAGCAGCGCGGCGCTCGGCAGCAGCAGGTTTACCGGGCCCAGCGGCTGCGCGAGCGCCGCGGCGAGGGCCGGGCCCGCGATCGCGCCGGCGCTGCCGCCCGCCGCGACGAAGCCGAACAGCCGGCGAGCCTGCTCGCGGCGGAAAAGGTCGGCCATGAAGCTCCAGAACACCGAGACGACGAACAGGTTGTAGACGCTGACCCAGACGAAGAAGGCGCGCGCGATCCAGGCCGGATCGGCGACGCTGCGAAAGAGCGCCCAGAAAATGATTATGTTGAGCACGAAGAAGGCGTACGCCAGCGGCACGAGCCGGCTGCGCCGCACCCGCGCCGAGAGCGCGCCGAACAGCGGCACGACGAGCAGCATGCCGACGAAGGTGGCCGTGAACAGCCACTGCATGTTTTCGACGCCGCTCTCGATGCCCATCTCGTCGCGCAGCGGGCGCAGGACGTAGTAGCCGGCGAGCAGGCAGAAGAAGTAGGCAAAGGCCCAGAGCGCGGCGGCGAGCTCGTCGTCGCGCGCGTCGATGAGCCGGGCGAGCCGGCGGGAAAGCATGCCGTATGCTAGCGCGTCACCGCGATCCGATCGACGCGTTGGACCCCGGCTTGCGCCGGCATGACGGGCTGTTGCGCCGGAATGACGGGGACTATGCCGGGGAAGGCGCCAATGCGAGCAGATCGAGCTCCTGGCCGATTTCCTCGACGGGCATCGGCTCGCCGAGCACGTAGCCTTGCGCGAAATCCACGCCGATGGCCTGGAGCTTGGCGAGCACGGCTTCGGATTCGACCGACTCGGCGATGGTCAGCTTGCCCATGACGTGCGCAATGTCGTTGATCGAGCGCACCATCTCGAAATCCACGGGGTCGTCGGCCAGGGACTTGATGAACACACCGTCGATTTTGAGGTAATCGACAGCGAGCGCCTTGAGATACGCGAACGAGGAGACGCCGCTGCCGAAATCGTCGAGACCGAACTGGCAGCCGATCTGCCGCAGGGCTGCGATGAGCTTGTTCGCCTGCACGAGATTGGCGATCGCCGCCGTCTCGGTGATCTCGAAGCAGACCCGCTGAGGGGGCACCTTGCTTGACTCCAGCCGCCGCAGCAACATCGGCAGGAAATGCTTGTCGCCTATCGAGTCGCCGGACAGATTGATGAAGAAGCGGCCCTCGGCGCCGACCTGCGGCAGCGAGCGCGCAATGACTTCAAAGGCGTGGCCGACCACCCAGTCGTCGAGCCTGAGCGCAAGATTGAAGCGCTCCACCGCGGGCAGAAACGCCCCGGGCGGCACGACGCGGCCCTTCTCGTCTCGCATGCGCAGCAGGAGCTCGTAATGCTGTGTGCCAACGTGAGCGTCGCTGAGCCCGACGATCGGCTGCGCAACCAGGTGGAAGCGGTCGTCGTTGAGGGCGCTCTGCACGCGCGCCACCCACTGCATCTCGCCCGCGCGCCGGAGCAGCAGACTGTCGTCTTCCTTGTATATGTGCACCCGATTGCGACCGAGATCCTTGGCGGCATAGCAGGCCGCATCGGCCGCGCTCAGCACTTCGGTCAGGCGGCGGAAAGTCTTGGTGATGGTGACGAGCCCGACGCTCGCGCCGATCGAGAACGAGTTCGTGCCCCACACGAACTGGTATTTTTCGATGGCCTGCTGCATCGCATGGGCGACCTCGAGCGAGTTCTCGCGGTTGCAATGCTCGAGCAGGATTCCGAATTCGTCGCCGCCCAGCCGCGCCACGGTATCGCCGGCGCGGATCTTCTCGTGCAGTATGGCGCCGATCTGGCGCAACAGCTCGTCGCCGGCGATATGACCGCAGTTGTCATTGACGATCTTGAACTGGTCGAGGTCCAGGTAACAGACGGCGTGCTCGGAGCTGTCGATATGGGAGCGCTCGAGCACGCGTTTGAGCCGGGTCTCGAACTCGCGGCGGTTGATGAGTCCGGTCAGCGCGTCGTGGCTCGCATCGTATGAAAGCTGCGAGGACAGCTCGTGCGCCTCGGTGATGTCGGTGACCGTGCCCTCGTAGTACATGATCTTGCCGCCCGGGTCGCGCACCACCCGCGAGCTTTCCAGGACGACCATCTTGCGTCCGTCCTTGCAGCGCAGTACCAACTCGGCATTGCGCACCTGGCCGTTGCGCGCCATCTCCTCGCTCCATTTCTCGCGGTCGTCCGGATACATATAGAGATCGCGCGCGATATCCACGCCGAGCAGCTCGTCCTCGGTGTCGTAACCCAGCAGCTTGATCATCGCCGGGTTGGCAGAAAGGATCTTGCCGTCCGGAGTCGACTGGAACACGCCGGCGTTGACGTTCATGTACAACTCGCGGAACTTGGTCTCCGAGGCCTTGAGCGCGAGCAGAGAATGCGTGCGCTCGGTGGCATAGCGCAGCGTGCGCACGAGCAGGTTCGCGAGAATTTCCTCGATGATGAGGTAATCGATGGCGCCCTTCTCGACGACCTTGACGCCGAGCTTCTCGTCGGCCTTCTCGACCAGCGCGATCACGGGCACGTCGCCGGCCTTCGGATACAGGCGCAGGAAGGTGGCGACGCCCTGGTAATCGGGCATGACGAGATCGAGCAGCACCACCTCGATGCCGCCGGCGGCGAGACGCGCGAGCGCCTCGTTCAACGTGCTGGCGATCGTCAGCTTGTAAGGTGCGCCCGCGACCTTGGCGAGCTCTGATTTAATGGTGTCGACGGCGGTCGAATTTGCCGTCACCAGTAATGTGTTCGTTGCCATGCGCGTCGGCTTCCCCCGGCCCCCTCGCAGAGACGTCGCGTTTTCAGGCTGGCACACCTATACAGCCCGACTTGAAACCGGTCAAGGGCGCGGTCGACAAGAATGTAAAATGAGCAGTTCGACAGGGATATTTTTCCTAAAATACCCACATTTGACACTTTCTCGAGCGCCGGGGCCCGCATATGCAGACCGCGATCGATGTATTGAGACGATTTTTGCGTGAGCTGCGCCGGCGCAAGGTTGTGCGCGCCGGCATGGCGTACGCCGTGATCGCCTGGCTCGTGCTTCAGATCGCCGAGGTGACCTTCGAGCCGCTCGGCATCCCGCAAACGGCGCTGTCGGCGCTCATCGTTCTCGCCGCTCTCGGCTTGCCCGCCGTGCTCGTGCTGGCGTGGCTCTACGAGCTGACAGGCGAGGGGCTGCGGCGCGAGATCGAAGCGCCGCCCGCCGACCGCGCGGACGGCGCGCACTCCGGAATTCAGGAACGGCCGCGGGCTGCGCCGGCGATGACCGGCGACGCCCGACTGCGGTCGATCGCCGTGATGCCCTTCCTCGACCTCAGCGCAAACCAGGATCAGGGGCATTTATGCGACGGCATCGCCGAAGAAATCATGAATTCCCTGAGCCGCATTCCCGACCTGCGGGTGGCCTCGCGCACCTCGTCGTTCCGTTTTCGCGGTGAAGCGGCGGACATCCGCGCGATCGGCCGCGAGCTCGAGGTCGACACCGTGCTCGAGGGCAGCGTGCGCACCTCCGGCAAGCGACTGCGCATCCTCGCGCAGCTCACCGACGTCGGCAACGGCTACCACCTCTGGTCACAGCGCTTCGACGCGGACAGCGGCGACCTGTTTGCTGTCCAGGACGACATCGCGCGCAGCATCGCCGAGGCGCTCCGGGTCGAACTCAATCTCGATCAGCAGAGCGCGCGGCGCTCGGCGACGTCGCAGGATCCACAAGCCTACGCGCTGTACCTGCGCGGCTGGAGCTATTTTCACCGTCATGGCCGCAGGAACTGGCATTTCGCACGCCAGGTATTCGAGGAAGCCATCACCATCGATCCCGAATTCGCGCGCGCGTGGGCCGGGCTCGCGGATTGCTATGCCTTCCTTTACATGTACGCGGAGCCCGATCCCGCGCATCGCGAAAAGGCGAACAACGCCAGCAAGCGCGCGCAACGGCTTGCGCCGGATCTCGCCGAGGCGCACGCCTCGCGCGCCCTCGCCCACTCCCTGTGCGGCGAGATCGCCCGCGCCGAGCGCGAGTTCGACGCGGCTGTGCAGCTCGAGCCATGCCTGTTCGAAGCCTGGTACTTCTACGGCCGCATGCGCCTGCACCAGGGCAATTTTGCGGCGGCCGCGCAGATGTTCGAGCGTGCTTCGAAATGCCGGCCGGATGACTACCAGACGCCGCTGCTGCTGCGCCAGATCTATCTCGCGCTCGGCCGCGACGCGGACGCGGCCGACGTCGCGCGGCGCGGTCTCGAGCTCGCCGAGCGGGCGCTGCGCATGAATCCGGACGACGTGCGCGCGCTGTATCTGAGCTGTGGCGCGCTGCTCGAGCTCGGCCGGCCCGAAGACGCGCGAGCGAACGCCGAGCGCGCGCTCTCGATCGCGCCCGACGACGGCGGCGTGCTCTACAATCTGGCGTGCTTCTACGCGCTGGCCGGCGAACCGGACCGGGCGCTCGGCTATCTGGAGCAGGCGGCCATCCCGGCGCCGCAGTTCCTCGAATGGGCCCGCACCGACCCGGACCTGGCCAGCCTGCGCGATCATCCGCGCTTCGAGCAGCTGTTTCCGTCCGGCATGCAGCAGCCCGGGGCCCCCGCCGGCTTCGCATGACAGGAAATGGGGACATTCCTTATTTCTCGCCGAAAATCAGGAATGTCCCCATTTCCCCGGCCGGTCTTCTCGTCGCGCGCCGCGGCCGTGCTCAGCATGATCGGCGTGGCCGTCGGGCTCGGCAATGTCTGGCGATTCCCATACATGATGGGCCAGTACGGGGGCAGCGCGTTCCTCTGCATCTACGTCGCCTTCGTGCTGCTGTTGGCGATACCGGCGCTGTCCGCCGAATGGGCGCTGGGCCGGGCGACGCGCAAGGGGCCGATCGGCGCGCTGCGCGAAGCCTTCGGCCCTCGGTTCGGGACCGCCGCGGGCGGCCTGCTGATGCTCACGGTGACGATCACGGTCTCCTATTACCTGCTGGTCGTCGGACAGGTCGGCTTCACGGCATTCATGGCCGTGTTCCGCGGCTTCGATGCACACGGCATCGCCGCCTTGAAGGCCGGCCTGGGCAATGGTCCGTTGCAGTACGGCGTCGGGCTCGGCGTGCTCTATGCGGGTCTATACGTCGTGCATCGCGGCCTGCGCCGCGGCATCGAGGCGGCGAGCATTCTGATCGTGCCGCTGTTCGGCGCGGTCATCGTCTATCTCGTCTTTCACGCCCTGGCCCTGCCCGGCGCACTCGAGGCCATGACCGCATTCCTCGCACCGGATTTCGCGGCGCTCGGCGCGGCAGAGATCTTCGCGGCCATGGGACAGGCCGTGTTCTCGATCGGGCTCGGCGGCACGCTCATGCTCACCTACGGCAGCTATCTCGCCGATACCGAGCGGATTCCCCGCAATGCCGTGCTCACCGGCCTTGGCGACACTTCGGCCGCGCTGCTCGCCTCGCTGTTCCTCGTGCCCGCCATGCTGGTGTACGGCCTCGACATGAGCGCCGGGCCGGGGCTGCTGTTCGACACCCTGCCTGAGCTTTTCGGCCGCATGCCTGCGGGCGGGTTGCCGGGCAGCGCCTTTCTGCTCGCGCTGGCGCTGGTCGCGTTCCTGTCCGCGGTCGCCGCGCTGGAAGTGATCGTGGCCGGGTTCGCCGCGACCGACCTGCCCGGGCTGCGCCTGACGCGCGGCCGCATCATCGCCGGCCTCGCGGTCGTCGAGACCGCGCTCATGCTGCCGAGCGCGCTCGACCCCGCGCTGATCGGCCGCCTGGATCTGATTTTCGGCTCCGGCATGCAGGTTCTCGGCAGCGCGCTCGCGGTGCTCGCGCTGACCTGGGGCCTCGGCCGCGAGACCACGCTCACGCAGATCTTCGGCGAAAGGCGCGACCGGGCCTGCCTCCTGTATGTCCATTGGCTGCGCTGGGCCGTGCCCGGCGTTCTGCTGTTCGTGCTTTTGAACTACGCGCTCACTGCTATGCTTGGCGCATGAGCGAGGAGCGCAACAAGACCCGCGTCGCCGGAATCACCGCGCTCAACCAGGCCTTCCGGCGCTACGAGCAAGTGCGCAAGGACCAGGCCTATACGCTCTCCGAGTCCGTCGACCACGACGCCTTCGACGAAGACTTCCAGATCGAGACCTGCGACCTCGCACTCTGGCTCGAAGGCGACGAGAGCGACAAGGTCAGGTTCGCGCAGACGCTCGGCAGCGCGCTCGAGCGCATCGGCTTCGCCATCCTCACCGGACACGGCGTGGATTCCGCGCTCTATGCCGAGGCCGAGCAGCGCACGGCCGAGCTGTTCGAGACCACGACAGCCGCGGAACGGCTGCCATTCCTTGCCCGCCGCCACGGCTCGGTCAATCAGGGCTACTTTCCGATCCGCGAGACGACGCGCATCCACCCGGATCTCGTCGAGGGCTGGGTGTTCTGCCGGCGCGCCTTCGACATGGAGGGGAACCCGGATTACGACGCACGTGCGTTCTGGCTGCGCCCAGACGACGAACCGGTGTTCCGTCGCGTCTGCGCGGCCCAGGAGGCATTGATCCTGCCGATCATGCAGAGCGTATTGCGCTACCTGGGCTGCGATCCGCACCTCTATGACGACCGGCTCACGCGCACGAACTTCGGCTTCCGGCTCAACTACTACCCGCCCTTCGGGACGCCTGCGGGCGGCGCAGCGCCCGAAGGCGGACGCATGCTCGGTCACGAGGACGTCGATCTGTTCACATTCCTGCCCGCGCCCACCGTCGAGGGCCTGCAGGTGCTCAACCTGCGCAATATGAAGTGGATCCGCCTGAACGCGCCTGCCGGCAGCATCGTCCTCAATACCGGCGACTACATGCAGCGCATCACGAACGATCGGCTGCCGTCGACGACCCACCGGGTGGCGCGGCCGCGCGATCCGCAGGCGCTCGCGCGGCCACGAGTCTCGTTGCCGATGGCCGTGTACGTGTGGGAGGACGAGATGCTGGAGGTGCTGCCCTGCGCCGGCCCGCCCCGCTATCCGCCGATCCGCGCGGAGACGTTTCACACGCGCATCACCAGCAAGTACTACGGAGACGACTACGTGCGCGCGCCTTCGACAGGCGCGCAGGGCGACGGCAAATGAACGCCCTCTGGTAACATTTGCCGCAACGTACGGGTCTATAGCATTGCATGCACCGGCGCGAATTCATCATCGTTGCAGCCGCAACAATCGACCTGGGACTCTTCGCGGCCGCGAGGGGCCGCGGGCCGGTGCGCGGCAAGGAGCTGGCTCAAGTGCAAAATGACTGGAAAAGCTTGCTGCCCGAGAACGCCGGTCTCGACCTGTCCACGGCTCCCATCGAGCGTTCCGAGACCGAATGGAAACGGACCCTCACCCCCGCGCAATACGACGTGCTGCGTGAGGAAGGCACCGAGCCGGCGGGCTCGAGCCCGCTCGACCGGGAAAAGCGGCCGGGCGTGTTCGCCTGCGCGGGCTGCGGGCTGCCGCTCTTCACATCCGAGATGAAATTCGACAGCGGCACGGGCTGGCCGAGCTTTTTCACGAGCATTCCGGGCCACCTGGCCACCAAAACCGACTTCAGGCTGGTGTGGCCGCGCAAGGAATATCACTGCATCCGCTGCGGCGGGCACCAGGGGCATATCTTCAAGGACGGCCCCGAACCGACCGGCGAGCGCTGGTGCAACAACGGCGTGGCGCTCGAGTTCTACCCGGCCTGAACCCCCCTGACGCAGCCGGCCGGCCAGGTCTCGCTTCGCTGGCGCCCGTCGCGCGACGGCGTTATTGTTCGGCGCCGGGGTGGCCGGTCAGGAGAGTGCGCATGGAGCACAGCGAACTCAGCTTCGATTCGGACTTCGAGGTCATCACCGGCAACAGCCGTGCGCAGGCCGCCGTGATGGTGCTGGGGGCCGGCGAGACCACCGGCGGCCCGGACAATCGCCATCGCGGCAGCGATCAGTGGATGCACGTGGTCGGCGGCGAGGGTACGGCCGTGGTCGCCGGGCGCAACTGCAGGCTGCGGGCCGGCAGCGTGCTGCTGATCGAACGCGGTGAGCCCCACGAGATCCGCAACACCGGCGCAGAGCCGTTGCGCACCCTGAATATCTACGTTCCGCCCGCCTACGATGCCAGCGGTGACCCGTTGCCTTCGGGTCAGCCCTGACGCCTGCCGCACCGCCCCCCGGTTCGCCACTCCCGCATGCAAGAAGCCGCCCGGTGAGCACGCTGTTCGCGGCCTGGGCGGCAAGGCTGAGCCGGCGCCTCCGCCCGCGGGAGCGCGAGCCCGGGGGCCTCGCGAGCCAGCTTCACTTCGCGAGCTTCATGGAGCACCTGCCGGGACTCGCGTGGATGAAGGACCTGGATGGCCGCTACGTGTTCGCCAACGATGCGGCGGTGGAGGTCTTCCGCAAGTCGCGGGCCGAGCTCTACGGCAGGACGGACCTGGATATCTTTCCGGCGGCCACCGCCGCTCAGTTCCAGGCCAACGACCGGCTCGCGCTCGCTAACGACGGCCTGCAGACAACGGAAACCCTGCGCCACGCCGACGGCACCCTGCACCAGGCCGTGGTCAACAAGTTTCCGATCCGCGACCCGGACGGCAGGCTGGCGCTCGTCGGCGGCATCGCCATCGATATCACCGATCGACTGCGGGCGGAGTCGCAGCTTCGTAAAACCGAGGCGCGCAAGGCGGCCATGCTCGACATGGCCCTCGACTGCATCGTCACCATCGATCACGAAGGGCGAATCGTCGAGTTCAATCCCGCCGCCGAGCGCAGCTTCGGCTATCGGCGCGAAGACGTGATCGGCGAAGAGATGTGCGAGCTGATCATTCCTCAGGCACTGCGGGACGCGCATCGTGCGGGCCTCGGCCGCCATGTGGCCACCGGCGAGGCGCAGATTCTCGGCAAGCGTCTCGAGCTCGACGCGCTGCGCGCAGACGGATCGGAATTCCCCGTCGAGCTGGCGATCACCTGCGTTACCAGCGACGGTCCGCCTCTTTACATGGCCTTCCTGCGCGATATCACCGACCGGAAGCGCAACGAGCAGGCGTTGCACGATGCCGATCGGCGCAAGGACGAGTTTCTCGCCACCCTGGCGCACGAGCTGCGCAATCCGCTGGCGCCGGTGCGAAATGCCGTGCAACTGCTGCGGCTCGAGGGTCCGCAAGAACCCGGTCTGGAGTGGGCGCGCGACGTCATCGATCGGCAGCTCGAGCATCTCACACGGCTCATCGACGACCTTCTCGACGTGAGCCGCATCACCCGCGACAACCTCGAGCTGCGCAAGGAGCCCGTGGCATTGAGCGAAGTCATACGCGGCGCCGTGGAAACCAGCCGGCCGCTGATGGAACAGCACGGTCACGAGCTCATCGTAAGCCTGCCCCGGACGGACGTGCACCTGAACGCCGACCTCGTCCGCCTGTCGCAGGTGTTCATGAACCTGTTGAGCAATGCAGCCAAGTACACCGATCCCGGCGGCTGCATCCGGCTCACGGCTGAGCGCGGGCACGGCGGCGTCGTGGTCCGGGTCCGCGACAATGGCGTCGGTATCGCGGCCGACAAGCTCGAGCATTTGTTCGACCTGTTCTTTCAGGGTGACAACTCGCTGGAGCGGCCGCAAAGCGGCCTCGGCATCGGCCTGTCACTGGCGCGGCGCCTGGTCGAACTGCACGGCGGCAGGATCGAAGCGCGCAGCGAGGGCCCCGGACATGGCAGTGAGTTCATCGTCAGGCTCGCAGCGGTCGAGGAACCGCCGGTCGCGCCGGAGCCGGTCGAAGATGATGGGGATGCGGTGCCTGAGCCTGTCGCTCGCCGGATCCTCGTGGCTGACGATAATCGCGACGCCGCCGACTCGCTGGGCCTTTTGCTGCAATTGAGCGGCAACGCCGTGCGCATAGCCTATGGAAGCCAGGAAGCGCTGCGCCTCGCCGACGAGTTCCGGCCGGATACCGCACTGCTCGATATCGGCATGCCGGAGATGAACGGATGCGACCTCGCGCGAAGTCTGCGCGGGCAAGCCTGGGGCCAACGGATCCTGCTGATCGCCGTCACCGGCTGGGGACAGGAAGAGGATCGGCGCCGCACCCGCGAAGCCGGTTTCGACGCCCATCTCGTCAAGCCGGTCGACCACGCCGTTCTCCTGCGCCTGCTGGCGGACCCGCCGCGTTCCCGCGCGGACGCGAACTGAGTCAGATCCGGCTGCGCCCCGGGCCGCGGCCTGACGGCTGCGCGCCGGGATTACTCGGCCGGCGCGGCGGGATCGAGCAGGTCTTCGCCGCCCGGCTGCGCGCGCTCCTGGTCGACTTTTTTCGGGACGTCCGGCTGCCTCGAGGCATCACCGGCCCGGGCGCCGGATGCCGGAGGCGACCGGCCGCGGTCCTCGCCCGCGCCGCTTTTCCGGTCCGCCGCCGGGTGCCCTGCTTCCATGCGTAAGCGATAAATCGGCTCGGGAAGACTGAAGCCGGCCGTCTCCAGCGCGAGCTTGGTGAGCCTGATGGCTTCACTGCGCGCCTTGGCGAAGTCGCTGCGGCTCTGGTCTATCCAGGCGCCGAACCACAGCACCACGTTGGAATCGCCGACTTCATGGATCAGGGCCTGGGGCTTCGGAGAGTCGAGCACGAAGTCGAGATCCCGCAGGCATCCTGCGCCGACCTCGAGTGCGGCCTTCAGATCGCTGTCGGCATCGACGCCGAGCTTGAAATCGAAGCGACGCTCGGAATTTCGCGAATAGTTGACGATGATGCCCTTGAACACGCTGGAGTTGGGAATGCGCACGTGGTTGCCGTCAAGGGTCATGATGATGGTGGCCCGGGAAGTCAGACGTATGACGTGGCCTTCGTGCCCCTCGATAACGACACGGTCGTTCGGCCGGAACGGCTGGCGTACGCTCAGCATGATGCTCGCGATATAGTTTTCGATGACGTCGCGTATGCCGAAGCCGATTGCCAGGCCGAGAATTCCCGCCGCGCCGAGCAGGGTGCCGAGCAAGGCGGTGGCGCCCAACAGATCGAGCGCGAAGAACAACCCGAGCGCTACGAAGACGAGCCGCACGACCTGGCGCAGCAGATCGGCGATGAACACGTTGGGCGCGATCCGCGCCCAGAATCGGCGCAGACGACCGACCCACCAGCCGGCCAGGACGAGCAGCCCGAACAACAGCAGGGCCACGCCCAACAGCGGCAGGAGCGCCACGGCATTCATGATTCGCGCCGCCAGCCGCTCTATCGCAGGATCGAGCCTTTGCTCGACAGAAGTCGAGACGCCGATCCGATTGCGCACCGTGACCACGCCTTCGACTCGACCCGCGAGTTCCTCAGCCTCGGCGATGGCGGCGGCGTCGGGCACAGCCCCGGTCAGCGTGACCACGCCGGCGTTCACCTCGATGCCGATACCGCCGGGCTCGGCGGTGTTGTCCAGAATGGAGCGGATGCGCCGTTCGATGGCGGCGTCCGAGCCGGCATCGCTGTCGACGGCGATGGCCGGCGCCGTGGGCTGAGGCCCGGCCTCCTGCTGCGCATAGGCGGCGCTGGCAGGTATCAGCAGCAGAAAGAAAAGCAATTGCGGCATCGGGCTGGTCCGGCGACAGGGGTCAGGCCGCTGCAAGGTCCATGCCGGCAAGGCATTATCTGCCGAAACGGGTGTATGGAGCGCTTGCCGCGGAACTCAGCGGTAGCGACGGAGGATCTCGGCGAGTTTCTTCGCTCCGGGCGACAGCGTTTCGTACGGCAGCTCGTTGAGCGGCTGCTCGATGGTCCCGCTGATGTCGTGGAAGTCTCTGCTCGCCTCATCGATGTAGAGCAGGCCGGTCACGTACTCTCGCTGCTTGAGCTTGGTCTGGATGAACGTGAACGCATCCTTGCGGCTCGTCGGCTCGTAATCCCCGGAGACCTTGCGCAACACGATCTGGCTGCCGTCGTGCAGAGTCACGCGCGTGGCGCCTCCCGATTCGTAATCGGCGACGATGCGGCCGGCGGGCGGCACGAAGTCGGTATGCACGGCCGGGTGGTAAAACTGCCGTGTGAACGCGTAGCTCTTGGTCGAATCCTCATGATCGTTGAAGGTGACGCAGGGCGAGAGCACGTCGAGTAGCGCGAAACCGCGGTGCTTGAGGCCGGCCTTGACGAGCGGCACGAGCTGTGCCTTGTCGCCCGAAAAGCTGCGCGCGACGAAGGTTGCGCCCATGCTCAGGCCGACGAGCACGGGGTCGATCGGCGGCTGATCGTTGATCTCGCCTTTCTTCGCCTTCGTGCCGATGTCGGCCGACGCCGAGAACTGGCCCTTGGTCAGGCCGTAAACACCATTGTTCTCGATCACGTAGAGCATGTTCAGGTTGCGGCGCATCGCATGGGCGAACTGGCCGAGGCCGATCGACAGCGAATCGCCGTCACCGGAGATGCCGATATAGTAAAGATCCCGGTTGGCCGCGTTGGCGCCGGTCGCGACAGACGGCATGCGACCGTGCACCGAATTGAAGCCGTGCGCCGTGCCCATGAAATACGCCGGCGTCTTCGACGAGCAGCCGATGCCCGACAGCTTTGCGAATCGGTGCGGCGGGATGGCGAGCTCGAAGCACGCCTGGACGAGCGCCGCGGTAATCGAGTCGTGGCCGCAGCCCGCGCACAGCGTGGACATGCTGCCTTCGTAGTCGCGCCGCGACAGGCCGAGCGCGTTACGCGGCAGCCCCGGATGCGAGACCTTCGGCTTGGCGATGAAACTCATGCCGCCTTGCCCCGATCGAACCGCCCGGCGATCGCCTGCACGATGAAGTCTGCATGGAGCGGCAGCCCGTCGTAGTGCAGCACCGGCACCAGCCTGCGCTTGTCGACGTTGGTCTCGAGCGTCAGCAGGGATCTGAGCTGCGCGTCCCGGTTCTGCTCGACGACGAAGATCTCATCATGCGCGTCGAGAAACTCCTGCACTGCGCCGTTGAAAGGGAACGCGCGGACGCGCAGGTAGTCGAGAACGACGCCGCGTGCAGCGAGCACGCCCAGCGCTTCGCGGACGGCCTCGTCGCAGCTGCCCACCGAAACGATGCCGGCCCGGGCGCCGGGTGCGCTCTGGACGACAGGCCCCGGCACGAGGTCGGCAGCGGTACGGAACTTGCGCGCGAGGCGGTCCAGCACCTGGCGGTATTCAGCCGCGTCCTCGGTGTAGGCGCCATGCTGGTTGTGACCGGACCCGCGCACGAAATAAGCACCCTTGGGGTGCATGCCCGGCAGCGTGCGCCAGGCAATGCCGTCGCCGTCCACGTCACGGTATCGGTGGAAGGCCGGCATGCCCTCGAGCGCTTCGGCGGACAGCACCTTACCCCGATCCGGGCGCCGGCTGTCGTCCCACGCGAATTCCGGGCACATCCAGTCGTTCATGCCAATATCGAGATCGGAGAGCACGAACACCGGCGTCTGCAGCCGCTCGGCGAGATCGAAGGCGGCGACCGCGAACTCGAAGCATTCCTGCGGGTTCGCCGGAAATAGCAGCACGTGCCGGGTGTCTCCGTGCGAAGCGTACGCGCAGGCGAGGATATCGCACTGTTGCGTGCGGGTCGGCATGCCGGTGGAAGGGCCGGCGCGCTGCACATCGAAAATGACGGCGGGCAACTCCGCGTAGTATCCGAAGCCGATGAACTCGCTCATCAGCGAGATACCCGGCCCGCTGGTCGGCGTGAACGCGCGCGCGCCGTTCCAGCCGGCGCCGAGCACGATGCCGATCGCGGCGAGCTCGTCCTCGGCTTGCACGATGCAGAATTTCCTGCGTCCGGTCTGCTCGTCGAGCCTGTACCGTTGACAAAACGCCTTGAAGGCGTCCATGAGCGAGGTCGACGGGGTGATCGGGTACCAGGCACCGACCGTGGCGCCCGCATAGACGCAGCCGAGCGCCGCCGCGGTATTGCCGTCGATCATGATGTGGCCGCGGGTCGCATCCATGGTGCGCGCACGCACCGGCAACGGGCAGGCGAAGTGCTCGCGCGCGTAGGCGGCGCCGAGCTCGATGGCTTGCAGGTTTGCCTCGACGAGATGGGCTTTGTTCGCGAACGTCTCCTCGAGCAGCCCGCGGATTACCGTCAGATCGAGATCGAGCAACGCAGCGAGCACGCCCACGTAAGCCACGTTCTTCATGAGAATACGCGCGCGCACGTTCTCGAAGGCGGTGTTGCAGAGCTTGGCGAGCGGTACGCCGAGAATAGTGATGTCGTCGCGTTTCAGGCTGTCCGCGCGCGGCCAGGTCGAGTCGTAGATCAGGTAGCCGCCGGGACGCACTTCCGCGAGATCCTGCGCGTACGTCTGCACGTTCATCGCGATCATGATGTCCACGGTCGCGGTGCGCGCGAGATGCCCGTCGCCGCTCGCACGGATTTCGTACCAGGTGGGCAGACCCTGGATGTTCGACGGGAAGTAGTTTTTTCCCGTCACGGGAATGCCCATGCGGAACAGCGACTTCATGAGCAGGCTGTTTGCGCTCGCCGACCCGGTACCGTTGACGTTGGCGACCTTCAGACAGAAGTCGTTTACGCGATCTTGCGCTTGCTGCATGCCGCTTCCTCGTCGATCGCGTAAGGCCGGTAGAGAGTCGACTTCTGCATGTCCCACGCCGCGGTCGGGCAACGCTCGGCGCACAGGCCGCAGTGCACGCACAGATCCTCGTCCTTGACCATGACGCGGCCGGTCTGCGGCAGGCCGCCGGACACGAACAATGCCTGACCCCGGTTTACGGCCGGCGCACTGAGACGATCGCGCAGCTCGTCCTCCTCGCCGTTGTGCGTGATGGTCAGGCAGTTGACCGGGCAGATGTCGATGCAGGCGTCGCACTCGATGCACAGATGATCGATGAACACCGTCTGCACGTCGCAGTTGAGACAGCGCTGCGCTTCCTCGGCGGTCTGCTCGGCGGTGAAGCCGAGCTCCACCTCGATATCGAGCCGCGCGAACCGCTCCTTCAGGCTGACATGAGGGATCAGGCGGCGTTCTTTGGGGTTGTAATCGTTGCTGTAGGCCCACTCGTGGAGGCCCATCTTGGTGCTCGACAGGTGCACGGAGTCCGGCAGGCGCTCGGTCAGTGAGCGACCCTGGCAGTGCTTGTGGATCGAGATCGCCGCCTGGTGGCCGTGCTCCACGGCCCAGATGATGTTCTTCGGGCCGAAGGCCGCGTCACCGCCGAAGAAAACGCCGGACCGCGTGGACTCGAACGTGACGGAATCGACCTTCGGCACGTGCCACTTGTCGAACTCCATACCGATGTCCGGCTCGATGAACGGGAATGCATTCTCCTGCCCGATGGCGAGAATGACATCGTCGGCCGGCAGCACGACGTGCCCGGTCGTCGTGGATTCCAGCCGGCCTGTCGCAGCGCTCTCATACCACTCGACCACCTCGAACTTCATGCCGGTGAGGCGGCCGTTCTCGACGACGAATGCCTCGGGCGAATGATTGACGAGAATGTGGATCTTTTCCTCGACCGCGTCCTCGAGCTCCCAGTCGGAGGCCTTGAGCATGCTCCAGGGCTTCCGCGCGGTGACGATCACCTTTCGTCCGCCGAGGCGCAGCGACGTACGGCAACAGTCCATGGCAGTGTTGCCACCGCCGATGATGACGACGTTCTCACCGATCGAGTCGACGTGCCCGAAGGCGACGCTCTCCAGCCACGCGATGCCGACGTGCACGCGGTCGGTATCGTAGCGGCCGGGCAGCTCCAGATTGCGGCCGTGCGGCGCGCCGCTGCCGACGAATACGGCATCGAAGCCTTGCTCGAGCAGCGCTGCCATGCTGTCGATGCGATGGCCCAGCTTTAGGTCGACGCCCATGCGCACGATCAGGCCGATCTCTTCGTTGAGGATGTTGGACGGCAGGCGGAATGCCGGAATGTTCGAGCGCATGAGGCCGCCCGGCACGTCGAGGGCTTCGAAGATCGTCACCTCGTAGCCGAGCGGCATCAGGTCGTTCGCGACGGTAAGCGAGGCGCAGCCGGCGCCGATGCAGGCGATGCGCTTGCCGTTCTTGCGCTTCGGAATGAACGGCATGCGGTCGAGGATGTCGCCCTTGAGATCCGCGGCGACGCGTTTCAGACGGCAGATCGCCACCGGCTTTTCCTCCACGCGCCCGCGCCGGCAGGCCGGCTCGCACGGCCGGTCACAGACGCGGCCGAGGATTCCGGGGAAGACGTTCGACTCGCGGTTCACCATGTAGGCGTCCGCGAACCGCCCCTGCGCGATGAGGCGGATGTACTCCGGCACGTCGGTATGCGCGGGGCATGCCCACTGGCAGTCGACGACCTTGTGGTAATAGTCGGGATTGGAAGTATCGGTGGGGTTCACGCGTATAACTGCGCCTGGACTTGATCGAAGCTTATCGCTTTCGACAGCGCAGGAGAATAGTTTATCCGCGCACGGCAACGGCGCAGCAGCGTCCGGCCACGAGCGTATGCGGGTGCGATCAGCGGTGGCTGGAGAAGCGGAAGAACTCCGCGTCGCCGACCAGTTTCTCGAACGCGGTCTCGCTGACGTGCACGAGGCGCTCGTGATCGCCGGCCTCGAAATAGATGTCGGGCTGCTCGCAAAGCACGTCGTCCACCACGGTCGGCAGGCCGTACGCCGCGCCGAGCGGGGGAATCGCACCGCGCTCGCAATCGTGAAACAGGGTCTCGAGCTCGTCCTCGGTGGCGAACTCCAGACGCCGGTGCAGCTCCTTGCTGACGACTTCCAGCTCCACCTCGAAGGTCGCCGGCAGCACCGCGAGCACGTAGCCGTAAGAGTCCTTGAGCACGACGGCCTTGGCGACCTGCTCACCGGTCACGTGCGCACTCTGCGCGGTCTGCGAGCTCGTCGCGCTGCGCGGATGGGTGAGGAAATCGTACTCCACGGCGGTGCGGTCCAGGAGACTGTATACGGTGCTCGCGATCGTCATCGGACTGTCCCGTCTGAGTTTCCGGCGTTTTCACCTGCAGTATAGTCCAGCCCGGCGGTCATTCGGGGGTTTCCGGGTCGCTCACCTTGAAATCGCGCGCGGAATCGCGGATGCGCCCTATCTCGGCCAGCGTGTCATCCGGCAGCGGCTGACGCAGCGCCGCAACGGCCGCCTCCTCGATCGCCTCCTCCCTGCGGCGCAGCGCGTGAATGTGGCGGCTGCGTTCGTCCGCGATGATGCCGGCGCCGAGACGCATCAGCAATTCCTCGAGCGCCTCACGCTCGGGATCGGGCCGTCGCGGCAGCTCGCCGAGCCGCCGGATGTGCGATTCGAGCCCTGCCGCCATATCGGCGAGGCTGCGGCAGCGCTCTGCGAACCTCTTCGCGAGGCGGTCGTCCTCGATCGCGCGGGCGGCGTGCGCATAGTGGTCCGCAGCTTCGCGCAGCCGCAGGATGACGTCGTTCACCGCCACCTGCTTGTCATTCATCAACATGGCCGCTCCCTCATTCGGCGTCGCCATGCGCCGCCGGTACGTAGACTTCGATCGCGCCAGCCATGACGGCGAAATGCGCGGGCGTGGCGCTGGTGATCTCACCGTCGGTCGAGACCTGCATCGGATACGCCGTGAGGACACTGACCTTACGGCCGGAACGCACCTGCACGCCCCGGCTGTCACGCGCTTCACCAGCACGCAGCGCCGGCGCGAGCCGCAGCAACGACAGGATTCCCTGCGGCCGGATCGCGAGCAGGTCAAGCCGCTGGTCGTCGATGGCAGCATCCTCGAGCACGGACATGCCGCCGCCGTAATACTTGCCGTTCGCGATCTTGATCTGGATGACGCGCAACAGCTCGCGCCGGCCGTCGCAATCGATTTCGGCCGTGAACGCCCGGTTGTCGCGCCACGCGCGCAGCAGGCTGCGCGGATAAGCGAGCACGCCCCAGCGGCTTTTCGTGCGCCGGTCGAGGTGGGCTGTGACGCGCGTGCCGAGACCGATGTCGGCGGCGTTGAAGAAATGCACATCGTTGACACGGCCGACATCGATCGGTTTCACGTGACCGTCGGCGATCACTGCCGCCGCCGCGGCCGCGTCCATGGGCAACCCGAGCGTGCGGGCGAGATCGTTGGCAGTGCCGAGCGGCAGTATGCCGAGCGGCAGCCGGGCGGCTACGAGCGCAGCCGCCGCGCAGTTCAGCGTGCCGTCGCCGCCGCCGAGCACCACGCAGTCGACTTCGCCGGCCCGGGACTCGATGAGGCGGACAACGCCGGCCGCGTCACCCGGCGTTTCCTGGCGCAGATCGATGCCGCGCTCCTCGAGCGTCCTGCGCGCTGCTTCGAGATCGGTGTCGCCGCGGCGACTTTTCGGATTGACGATCAGCAGGGCGCGCCGGTTGCTCATCGCGGATGCCGCCGGATGGGCGGGGACGGCGAGTTCGCCGCGATATACTCGGTCGCCGTGGAACCGCATCTGCCCGTCGTGTTCGTGCTCGTGCTCGTGCTGTGCATCCTGGTCTTGCGTCTGGTCGCGAAAGTGCTTGCGCCCGTCTTGTTCCGCGGGTTCGTGCGGATATATAGCAGGATTATCGCCAGCTCGCGCGCCGGTGTCGGCGGGCGCCTCGCAAACCGGGGTGCACGGCGTTTCCCGCGGGTGACCGCGCACATGGTCCGGCGATTGTCGTCCCGGCACTTCACCGGCCTGCCGCTGACGCTGCTCATCGCGGCAGCCATTTATGCGGCCGTGCTTGCCGCCGAGCTGACCGTGGAGCTCGTCTTCGATCCGCAGGATATCGCCGAAAGCGACGCGCGTGTCGATAGCTGGCTCGAGCCGTTCCGCAGCGGCGCGCTGATCGCCGCTTTCGCGTGGATCACGGACCTCGGCAACAGCGCCACCCTGGTGGCGCTCGCCGCGGTGACGACGGCCTTCGCGCTCGTCACCGGGCATTCGCGCAACGTGCTGCCGCTATGGGTGACGGTGCTCGGCACGCAGATTTTTACATGGGCGGGGAAGTTCGCGCTCGCCCGCGAGCGACCCGAGTTCCTCCAGGGCATTACGGCGCTTTCGCCTTCGTTCCCGAGCGCCCATGCCTCGAGCTCGCTGGCGGTCTACGGCTTCATCGCCTACATGCTGGCTCGCGAGACCGGCTCGCTCGCGCGCCGGTTCGAGATCGCATTCTGGATCGCGGTGCTCATCGGCCTGATCGGCTTGAGCCGCATGTTCCTGCGCGTGCATTTTGGGAGCGATGTGGTGGCCGGGTATCTCGTCGGCGGGCTGTGGCTCGTCATCGGCATCGCTATCGCCGAGCTGCGCCGCGCGCGATTGCCGGGACCGTGATGCGAGACACCGCGCCCTTGCGGGGGCGGCCGGTTGAAACCGGCCCTACGGCACGATCCGGCGATACAGCGCGTTCAGAACGCAATAAGCACCGTAACAGACGAGGCCGGCGGCCGCGGCACCGAGCAGGTAACGCCCGAATGGCTGTGACGCGAGCTCCGCCAGGGCACCGCCCAGGCCTTTCGCCTCGCTCGGGTCGGCGCGCCAGGCGGCCTGCACCAGAAAGCCGCCGCAGATGAGGAAGACGATCGCGCGCGCGGCGATGCCGAGCCGTGAAAGGCGCGTCGGCCAGCAACGCGTCCGGCTCGACATCAGGGTCCACTTGTTCTCGAAGCTCGCGCGCCAGGCGCGGTAAAGCTGGTACAGCCCGACGCCGATGACGCACGCGCCCACGGCGCCGACCAGCCAGACGCCACCCGGTTGCGACATGAGCATCGCGGCCTGCTCCGGGGCGTCATCCGATCCTCCGCCGCCGCCCTGTCCCGAAAGGGTCCTCAACGCGAAGCCGACCGCGGACGCGTAGACAAGCCCACTGACGATGAATCCCCCGCGCATGACCAGCGCTTTGCCGCCGCCGCCTCTGTGCTCGGGATCGGCGATCCCCTGCCAGAAGCGCCAGGCCACGTGGCCGGCGAGCGCCACCGCCACGAGAGCCAGCAAAATGCCGCCGAGGGCGTGCCCGGAGAGCGCCTGCAGCGCACCCTCGACGCCCGTCGTCCGGCCCTCGGCGCGGCCGAGCGCCGCAAGGCCCGCCAGCACGCCGACTCCCGCATAGACGACGCCCTTGGCGAAATAACCCGCCCGGGCAAATGCGACGAGCGCCCGATGACCGCCGTGCCGCACATCGGCTGGCGCTGACAGCTCCATAACCATCCTCCACCGCGAAGGCGGCAGACCACGGATGCAAAAACCGTTCCCGCTAAGGGAGGGGTCGATCGGGATTCGCGCAGCGGCGCACGCCGCGGGGTGCCTTTTTCACCAAGCGAATATCGTGGAGCGACTGAAAAAGGGACCCCGCGGCCCCCGGCACCCCTGGCAGGCTTATTGCGAGCGGATGTCCGCAGCGGCAGACGGTGGATCCGAAGAATCCTCCCTGACCGCGACACCGGTCTCCGCCGTGTAGATCTCACGCAGCAGCCGCTGCCACTCCTCGTACTGCGCCTCCACCGTGCCGGTCAGGGTCACCGTCTTGCCCTCGATCTCCACGACCATGGGCCGCACCTCGGACTGCAACGAATCCGCGAGCTCCGCCAGCGCGTTCTCGTGCAGCTCGCCTTCCTTGCGCCGGTCGAGGCCGCTTTTGAAAATCCCGGCGCCGCCGAATACGCCCGCGTAGCCGGCGGTCCGGCCGATATAGCTGTCGCTCTTGCCCGCGAGCACGGCACCGCCGATCATCGTGCCGATACCGACCAGCATTCGATTGCGCGCCGAGCGCTGGATTTCCCGCAGCGCGATGACCTCCTCGTAGCTGAACCGCCGCCAGTCGTCGTAGGGCTCGGCGACGTCCTGCGAGAAGCCGGCGTAATGCGCATCCAGCGTGTCGATGAACAGATAGTCGCGCTGGCGGATTTCCTCGACGCGCTCGAGCATCGGGTCGCCTTCGGCCGGCAGGCGATCGATGACCCAGCGTTCCTGGTCATCGTCATGGCGCAGGTAATCGCCGAAGGCATAAGGCGACAATTCTTCCGCGAAACGCAGCCTCGCGATCTGGCGTATCTCGGCCGTGGCCTCCGTACCGAGCTCCCTGCGCACCGCGAGCATGTCGTTGGCGAGCGCATTGTAGATATCCTGGAACGGGTCCTCGGCGAGCTCGATGTCCTCCTTGTAGGCGTACTTGCTGGCCACGTCCTCGTATTCCTTGTCGAGCCAGACGCGGCCGGATGCATCCTCGACGTGGAAACGGACCTTGAGCACCTCGCCGTTCGACTCGAGGATTTCACCGCTCACCAGCACATCGACGGTGCGGGTGTCCGGCGGCGCCATGCGCACCGCGCCCCACTGGCTCGTGCCCTGCAGGGTGTCGCGCGCTTCGTAGGCGATGAACCGCGCCTCGGTCTTGCGCACCTCGGGAAAAATACCGAGCTCCTCCTGCTCGGCCTCGTCCTCCGGGATTCCCGGGTCGAGCACGGCGACCCCCACGTCGAGAAGCTGCTCGGCGGGGATGTCCTGCTCGGCCGCGATCACCGGGGTCGCGTTCGCGTTGCGCACCTCATAGCTCACGCAACCGGCGCAGAGCAGGGCCGCGCCCGCGGCGATCGCCTGCACCGTTCCGCGCATGGACAGACTCACCGCCCGGTGCCGCTCTTGTAGTCGCGGTATTCGTCCCACAGCTTCTCGCGCAGCTCCGGATCGGCCTCGTTCATCGCCGCTTCGCGCAGCTGGCGCGCGACCACGTCGTCGTCGTCGCCGTCGGGAATGTCCGCGGGAATCGCCGCCGCGCCGGCGCCGCTGCCCGTGCCGGTGCGCGCCGGCGCGCCGCCCGGCACACGGCCAGCGCCGGACGACGAGCCTGCACCGTCTTCGGAGCGGCGCGCGGGCTGCACGGGAGGCGGCCTGCCGAAGCTGTCCTCTTCCTCGGCGCCCGTCCCGGCCTGGTCGTCATTCCGGCCGGGCGCACCCGCGCCGACGCCGCCACCGCGGCTGGCCAGAATGCGTTGCTGCTCCGCGATCAGCTTATCGTCGAAAACCGCGAGGCTCACGTTGAGCTCCTCGTCGAGGCCCGCGCGCCTCTCGTCGCCGGTCAGCTCGCCACCCGGCTCGCCGGGAACGATGATGAGCATGCCGGAGCCCTGCGCGCCGCCCGCGGTGCCTTCGAGCAGCATTTCCTCCGTGAGCCCTTCGTCGAGGATGACGACCTGGGCGCCGCCCCGTCCGCTCAGCCGATCGCCCGCCGAGGCGAGCAGGATGCCGGCGGCATCGAGATCAGCCCCGGCGACGATGATCGTCGCACCGGCCGACGGCGAATCAGCGCTCGCAGCGCCGCTGGCCGGGACGCCGCCGGCGTTCGCGACAGGCTCCTCGCCCGCGCGTTCCGCCCCGCCGCCGGCCGCCCTGCGGCCGGCTTCGCTGGCGGTCGTGTCCGGCGCACCCTGCCGCTGGACGTCGCCTGCCTCGCCACCCGACGCCGTCCGGGACTCGCCCGGCGACGCCGCGAGCAGTTCGGCGCGCTCGGCCGCGCTCACCGTGCGCCCGGCCGCCTCGAGTCTTGCGCTCGCTTGCGCATAGGCTTCGCTGGCCGCCTCCAGCGCACGGGCCGCTTCCTGAGCGGCTGCCGCCTCCGCCTGCACCGGCGTGCCGGCCTGGTCCGAAGGCACGGCTCCGGCGTTCGCCGCGGCGCCCGCGCTCTCGGCAAGCGCCCTCGCCTCGGCCGCGCGCCGGCCGGCCTCGACGGCCGCCTGAGCGGTATCGAGTGCGGCCTCGGCTTCAGCGAGGGCCTCGCGGGCGGCTGCCAGCTCCGCTTCGCGGTCCGGCGCTCCGCCCTCGGCCGCGCTGTCACCGCTGCTCGCTGCCGTGGCCTCGCTCCCGGCGCGGCTCGCCGAATCCCCGCTCCGCGGGGCCGACTCACCGGCGCTCTCGTCGGCATCGCTGGCCGATGCCTCGCTCTGCACCTGTGCGGAGGCCGAGTCAGCCGTGTCTCCGCTGCCCGACGCGGCGCCGGCTGCAGCGTCGGCGCCATCCATAGAGTGGTTTGCGGAAGCGAGCACCTGGCGGGCCGCCGCGATGGCCGCATCGGCCGAGGCGAAATCCGGCTGTCCCGGCGCCGCGGCGCTGCTGCCGCTCTGACCCGCGGACGCCTGGGCGCCCGACGACTGGCTCTCGCCCGGGGCCTGCTGTGACGACGACGAGGCGTCGCTCGCACTGCTGCCCTGCTCGCCGCCGTCGCTCGGATCCGCCGGGCTGGACGGCGCCGGCATGGACGCGCTGGGCGGCTGCGGCACGGTCGGCGCCGAGGGCTGCGGCATCGACGGCGAAGGCATTGAAGGCGTCGGCATCGTGGGACTAGAGGGCGACGGCATGGACGGTGAGGGCATGGACGGTGAGGGCGGTTGCGGCATGCTCGGGTCGCTGGGCTGCGGCATCGACGGCGACGGTGGACTCTGCTGCGGCTGCCGCGGCTGCGGCTGTGTCTGGTTTGTCTGGCACGCCTGCAGCGCCAGCACGGCAGTTGCGGCAACGAGGCAGCGGATCAGCTCGTGGATGGTCATGGCGGAACGTCCCGTATTCAGTTGACGGCGATCGACGACGGCCTCGTCAGAACCCGCGTCGCTGTTCCCGAGCGGCGCAGTGGCATCCAGCCGTACGATGCCTCTGAGTTAGACAGGACGCGCGCGCAAAGTTCGCGGGCCGGATCGCCTGCGGGACGGGCGGGGAACTAACGCACACGTTCATGCTCGTAAGAGTCTGGAGACGAGCTCTGCCGGTCGCGGAGCGAGCCTGCGCGATCGCGCGACGTTCAGGGCCAGTATACAGGGAGTCGGCCGCACCGGCGTGCCGAGCAACGGACAACAAAGTCGACGCCGCCCATGACCCACACAGACCCGGTCGCCGTCCGAGCCCGCTGGGCCGTCATGGGGCTGCTGATCGTGACCGCCGGGGCCTGCGCGCGATTCGTTCCAGTGCACGGCACGACCCCCGTACCGCTCGTCGAGGCCTTGCCTATCTCAGTAGGCATCTACTACGACGAGGCCTTTCTCAACGCCTCGCATCGTGCCGAGCGCCACCGCGAACGTCCCTGGATAGTGCAGTTCGGCAAAGCGAATGCCGAGCTTTTCGACGATGTCTTCGGCATCATGTTCCAGCGCAGCGGACGCATCGAGGAAATGCCCGCGGAAGGCCGCAGGGCCGCCGGGCTGGACGCGATCCTCGAGCCCCGCATCGAAGAGTACGCTCTGTTGACGCCCGATGATTCGGGCCTGAACTATTTCGCGGCTTCGATCAAATATCGGATCTACCTGCACGCTCCGGACGGCACGCTCATTGAATCCTGGCCCGTCACCGCGTACGGTAAAAGCCCGGTGCGGATGTTTCGGGAAAAACAGGCTCTGCGCAACGCGAGCATGCTCGCGATACGTGACGCGGCCGCATCCCTGGCGCTCGAATTCGCAGGCCAGCAACGCGTCCAGGCCTGGTTGAACGACAAAGGCGTGACGTCTCATGCGACCCGCAACTGACGGCGTGCGCGCCATGCCGTGCGTCGCGCTCGCTGCGCTGCTCGGTGGCTGCGTGACCGCCGACGTGGAGCAGTATCGCCAAAGCCATACGGGCATCGCCGACGACGAGGCGATCGTCATCCTTACGCGCACCGATTATTCCGACGAGGAAGCCGAAGTCGGCTTCACGCGCTGCATGGCCGAAGCGCTGGCCCGCGGTGAGCGGCCGCTGACGCTGCGCCCGCAGCAGGAATTCATGGACGGTCTGTTCCCCTACTTCGAGCCGCGACTCGCGCCGACGAGCGCCGACGCGCTGCCGGAGCTGCTCAATCATCCCGGCGTCGCGGAAAAGATCGCGGAGACGAGTGTCCGCTACGTCGTGTGGGTCGACGGCGGCACGGAGACCGTCGATCAGGGCGGCACCATGAGCTGCGTTTTCAGCGCCGGCGGCGGCGGCTGCTTCGGACTCAACTGGTGGGAGCGCGACTCCTCGTACGAAGCCTCGGTCTGGGATCTGAAGAATCTCGGCTCTGCCGGCAGCATCAGCGCCGACGCTTCCGGCACGTCCTACATCGCCGGCCTCATCGTGCCGATTCCGATCATCGCACGCACGCAGAAGGCGGCCTGCGAAGGCCTCGCGCAGCAGCTCAAGCACTTCCTGGTCGCGAACGAGAAAGTCGCGCCCTGAGAAATCTGGGGACATGTCGTCGCACCGGCGGAGCGGTGTGCGGTTCTCGATTACCGGGTTCGTGCCTGGGCCGGAGCGACGGAACCGTAATTAAACGGCGTTCCCTGGTCTCACGCGTTCAGTAGGTTGCCGGCGCCGGCGGGATGATCTGGCGCTGCCGCATCGGGGTCGCAACCGGCTCGCCGTCGACGAGCCGCGGCCGATAGAGCGCCTCGTACATGCGCCGGCGCACGTAAAACGTGTGGGCGAGCGGCGCGTCGGCATCGGCGATCTTCACGTCCGAAACGCGGCCGTCGTCGCGCACCGTGAACTCGATGTCGACGTATCGTTCCGACAGCTCTCGATAGTCGATCTCACGGAACGGCGTGGGCGGGATCGGCACATAGGCGGGCATCGGCGGAAACGCGAGATTGATCGGCTGTCCGAACAGCTCCTCGCGGCGCAGGACGAGCTCCTCGCTCCCGTCCAGCAGGTTCCAGGCCTTGCCGTACATTTCCCGTGCCGCCTGCGCCTCGTTCGTGCGGATGTACCAGTCGCCGAGATTGACATAAGCCGCCACCCGCTCGTCGAGTGTCGCGCCAGGCGTTTTCTCGATGATCCCGACGACCCGCTCGAGCGCCTCTTCAGCCTCGCCGGGGCGATAGCCGTCGGCGCCGCGCGCCGTCGCCAGCCCGGTCAGCACCGGCACGAGCTGGGGATCGTCGGCTCCGAACTCGCGCTCGAGGATCTTGACCGCGCGCTGGTAGAGGATGATGGCGTTCGGATGCTGCCCGGTGCGCAGGAACCAGTCGGCCAGCTTGCGCATGGCCGGCACCGTCTCCAGATTGCCCGGCCCATGATGGTGCTCGCTGATGCGGAATGAGCGGATCTGCGCACGGTTCGCTTCCTGGAGCTCGTTTGCGCCGATGAAGCCCTCGGTGAGCTGGTCGAGGACCTCGAGCTGCTCGAGCGTGTTGATGCCGTCGACCCGGTGCCAGATGTGGCGTGCGCGCTGAAACGCCTCGATGGCTTCCTCGTAGCGCTCCTGCGACAGAAAAACGTCACCGAGGCCGGACAGGGGCGCGACCAGCTGGCCGTCGTACGGTCCGTGCGCCGATTCGATGAGTGAGATGACGCGGTCGTAGGTCTCCTCCGCGGCGCCGTACTCGCCGACGACGTCCTGGACCTTGGCAAGATCGAACAGGGGCTGTATGAGCTCCACGGCTTCGGCGCCGGATTCCTGCTCGGTGCGCTGCACGGACTGCAACGCCGTTTCGAGCGCCCGCTCGTGCTCGCCGGACTCGAGATGGGCTCGCACTGCCTCGCGGGCCGCCTCGCGCTCCGCTTCGCCGGGATATGCCGCCCGCGGCGCGAGCATTCCCAGCACGACCAGCGGAACAATCAGCCGGCACATCGGCGAAAATCGATCGTGGAGCGGAGGACCGGCTTCACCCGGCCTCGACGCAAGGCCTTCGTGGCGAATGATGGCCCGCTTTCAGTTGTTGTTGCCGATGTCGCGAATCATGTTGGGTAACCGGCGCAGCAGGAAACGGTACAGGCCCCCGGTCTCGCTGCGCGCCTCGATCTCCTCGCGCGTGATGACCGAGGTCGGCGACAGCGTGTTTCGGTTGGGGTTTTCAGTGTCCGCGCTGCGTTTGATGCGCGAGCCGGTCACCTCGATTTTTTCGGTCGGTTGCTGGAGACTCGCGAACTTGGGCACCGGATCGTACTCGCTTTGCGTAGCGCAGCCACAGAGAGCGAACGCGAGCACCGCCACGCGGGTGGCGCACGTGCCGGCTGCGGCCGGCCGCATCGCGGCGGCCATCAGCGGCCGCCCGGCCGGGCGGGTCGGGGGCTGGTCGTGCGCAAGCCGTAGCCCGGACCCACCATGTTCGGCATCTGCCTGAGCAGCATGCGATAGATGTTGGTCTCGCCGTAGCGGTCGAAGTCCTGCTGCGTGATGATCGAGGTCGGGGAGAGGGCATTGCGGCTCTGCTCGAGGCTGGATTCATACTTGCCGATGCGCGAGCCGGTCAGCGCGACTTCCTCAGCCGGCGGCTCGAATTGCGCGAACTTGGGCACCGGGTCGTAGACATCGTTGGTGGCGCAGGCGCCCAGGGACAGGGCGGCGAGGCCGAGGAGACTGCGCAGGGCCATCCGGCCCGCTCCGCTAAACCGCGATGGAATGGCCATGTTCCTTCCCCTGATGGGCGGTTGGTACCGCCGTCGGCGGCCGGCCGCGGTCGGCCGCGTAAGCCTTGGATGCAGTCGCTTGCGCTGCCGGTATGTGACTGGCCCGCGACACGTAAGTTCCTGCCGAGCTTCCTGCAGTATAGTGAATGGCCGTCGGCGCGCAAGGCTCGTCCGGCGCTGAACTCGGCCGGCCTGGCCGGGTCACAAGGTAATTGGATGCTGCGCGAGGAATCACCATGAGTCTGTGTCAGCGCCCACTGGCCCTGGCGGTCGCGTTGTGCGCGCCCGCCGCCTTCGGCGGCCCGCTGCATGACGCCGCCGGGTCCGGCGATATCGCTGCGGTGGAACGGCTGCTCGACTCCGGCGCCGACCCGCAGGCAGCGGACGCCAAGGGTTATCCGCCGCTGCACTGGGCGGCGAACGCTGGCCACGAGGCGGTCGTCGCGCGGCTGCTCGCGGCCGGCGCGGAGGTCGGCTCGACGGCCCCGGACGGCGGCAGCGCACTGCACATGGCGGCCGGCAACGGTCACGTCGCACTGATCGATCCGCTGGTGCGCGCCGGAGCGAAAACAGAGCACAAGGACGCCAATGGTTACACGCCGCTGCGCTGGGCGATCGTCGGCGGCAAGGAAAACGCGGTGCGCCGACTGATCAGCGCCGGCGCCCGTGTCGACTCGGTGGCTGGCGACGGCAGCACGCCGTTGCATGCCGCGGTCGAGCTTGGTCAGGCCGAGACCGTCAGGCTGCTGCTGCAAAGCGGCGTCAATGTCGATGCCAAAAACGACTTCAACAGTACGGCGCTGCACATCGGCGCCGCCAACGGCTTTTCAGAGGTCGTGGGCCTGCTGCTGGATGCGGGCGCCGACGTGAATGCATCCGACACCATTCGTTATCGCCCGATGCACTATGCGGCCATCGGGGGCGACGCGCGCACCGTGACCCGGCTCGCCGGGGCCGGAGCCCACTTGAGCGTCGACGGCGACGACTCGCTGACGCCGCTGCACTGGGCGGCGTTGCGCGGCAATACGGACGCGATTCGCGCACTCCTCGCGCAGGGAGCGCGCATCGAAGCCAAGTCGGAATTCGGCGCCACGCCGCTGCACGCTGCGGCCGATGCGGGCCACAAGCAAGCCGCCGAGGTGCTGCTCGAGCAAGGCGCCACCGTCGATGCACGCGCGGCCAACGGCAGCGAGCCCGTGCAGGCCGCGGCAACCAAGGGCCACGCGGAAATCGTCGAGCTGCTCATCGCTCATGGAGCGAACATCGACGCGCGTGATCGTGACGGTTACACGCTGTTGCATCGCGCGATCGTGCCGGGCGAGCCGGAGCTCGTGACGCTGCTGGTCGCGGCCGGCGCGGACGTCAACGTCCGCGACGGGGACGGCGACACACCGCTGCACTGGGCGGCGTTCTACGGCCACGAGGACGTCGCCGGCACGCTCATCGAACGCGGCGCGGCCATCGATTCACCGAACGATTACGGAGTGACGCCGCTCGACCTCGCCACCCGGCAGAAACACGAGGGCATGACGCGCCTCCTGCGTGAGCGGCTCGCCGGCTCGTAGGGCCGAATTCATTCGGCCTGCGCCCCGTTCCCTCGAAACTGCACGCATGCCTGGCCGTCCACGTGCACGGCGGGTCTATAATCCCCCGATATTCGCCTGCATCACCGGGGGCGCGATGTTACGCGCAAGTCTTTCGCTGCTTTGCCTGCTCGCGGCTGCGGCCGGTACGGCGCGCGCGGAAACCCTCTACGTGACCGACATTCTACGGCTCGGCCTGTACTCGGAACCGACGACCAGTGAGGAGCCCTTGCGTTATCTGACGAGCGGAACGGCACTCGAGGTGCTGGATCGCGACGGCAGCGCTGCCCTGGTGCGCGGCCCCGACGGCACCGAAGGCTGGGTACGCGCCACTTACCTGGTGTCCGAGCCGCCGGCGCGCTTTCGGCTCGCCGGGCTCGAGACCGACAACGCAGAGCTTACCGGACAGCTCACCGCGGCCCGCCGCGAGCTTACCGAGGCCGCCGGCAAGCTCAGCGAGCTCGAGGCGCGCATGGCCTCCGCCTCCACCGCCGGGCGCACCGTCGAGTCCCTGCGCCGCCAGAACCGCGAGCTCGACAGCCGCATCGACGCGCTCGGTTTGATGGTGCCGTACTCCTGGGTGCTGGCGGGCTTCGCGGTCAGCCTGCTGCTCGGGTTCATCTCGGGCCTCGCGTTTCTCGACTACCTCATTCGCCGGCGTTTCGGTGGAGTCCGGATTTACTGACACACCGGTCCTGCGTGCACGCCGTGTCGTATTCCGCAAGCGCACGGTGACACTGCTCGCGGCGATGATGGCATTCGGGTCGCCGCCGGCCGCAGCGCAGTTATACGAGGAGGCGGGGGAACCGCCGCCGACTGCCGCAGCATCCGCGCCGGGCGACACCGCAGCCGTGCCGCTCGCCGAAGCCGAGCGGAGGCTCGAGGCCGCGCTCGCCGCACACGGGCGCGATTCGCTCGAACTCATGCCGGCGCTGCTGGACGCGGCTGCCGCCCGAGCGCGCGCCGGCAATCACGAGGCCGCCGCAGCCGGCTACGCCGAGGCGGTCAGGCTGGCCGAAACGCAGCGCGGAGCGATGGACTTGAGCCTGCTCGAACCCCTGCGCGGCCTCGGTCTCAACCACAATGCCGCCGGCAATTACGCGCGCGGCGCCGAAGCGCTCGAGAGGGCGCTGCACGTCTTGCGCGTCCACAGTGGCCTCTATCACGTCGGCCAGTACGACCTGCTCGACGCGCTGGCCGGCAGCTATGTGGGCCTCGGGCGCAACGCCGATGCGGAATTCAAGCAGCGCGCGGCGTTGCAGATCGTCGAGCGCGAGTACGGCCGCGACGATGTCCGCATCGCGCCGGCGCTCGGCAGGCTCGCGGCGTGGTACCACGAGCAGGGACGCTTTTTCGAGGAGCGCGAAACCCTCGATCGCCAGATCTCGGTGCTGGAGCGCGCACACGGCGAGCATGACACCAGCCTCATTGCACCGTTGACGGCGATAGCGCTGAGCTATCGCCTCGAATATGTCCCGCTTCCGGACGGCGAGCGGGCTCTCGAGCGCGCGCTGGCCATTCACGAGCGGAATCCGGGCGATGCCGCAGGGCATGCCGAGACGCTGGCCGCGCTCGGCGACTGGCAGCTCGTGTTCAAGAAGCGCGTGCGCGCATTCGATACTTATGCGAAAGCGCAGGCCTTGCTGGCACCGGAGGACATCGAGCGTCTGTTCGGTGCCCCCGTGCCTCTGCTGTATGTGCAGCCGCGCGCGCCGGCGATCGACGAGGACACGCCGTCCGAGGATATCGCCGAGGGTTTCGTCCTGGTGGAATACGCCGTCACGGAGAGCGGCCGTGTCGACGACATCCGGCTGGTCGAATCGGACCCGGCCGAGGTGATGGATCACCGCGTCGTCAAGGCACTGAGCGGCGCGCGCTTCCGGCCCCGGATCGCGAACGGCGAGCCGGTTCGCACCGACGGCCTGCGATTGCGCCATACCTTTTCCTATAGAGAACGCGCGCTTGCCAGCCAATGAGTGAAGGCGCACTCTTTTGCAGGACGGCATCTTGTTGAAACTCCTGACCCCGCGGCCCGTCTAAATGCTGCGCCGGGCAGAGCCTGTGAAACGGCTCCCATTGTGCCGATCCCGGGACGCCGGGGATCGAACCGAAATCAATCAATGACCAGCGAAAGACCAGAGCACGAGCGGGAAGCCGGGTTCGAGCGCATAGCGCCGGCCGATCTCGAGGTGCGTGGCCGCCACGGCGAGTCCCTGCGGAAGCGCTCGCGGTCCGCGTTGCCCACTGCGTTGCTCGGCCTCGGCTTCGCTGTCCTGCTCGTTGGCCTCGTGGGTGTATTCGTCTACCTGCCCGGCACCATCGAACCCGTCGAGCAGCGCGGCGAAGCCGCGCCGGCCGGCGCGAATCGCCCGCAAAATGCGCCGCTTCCGCGTGCCGCGCCGCGGGAGGACATCGAGCCGTGGCAGCAGGCATTGCTCGCCCGCGAGCGCAAGGCGGCGCAGGATATTCTGGCCGAGCTGCTGCGCAAGCAGTTCGAGCTCGAGGCACGCGCGGTCGAGCGCTGGGGCGCCGAGGCCTTCGCCGCCGCCAGGGCTAAGGCCGAGGCCGGCGACGAGCTGTTCCGCTCACAACGTTATGCGGAGGCCGCAAGCGAATACACGGCAGGCAGCCGCGAACTCGACGCCCTGATTGAACGCGTCGAGCCGACGCTGGCGCGGGCGCTCGGCGACGGGGACGCGGCGCTCGCCGCCGGAGATCCGCAGAGGGCCCTCGCCGCGTGGGAGCTCGCGCTCGCCATCGAGCCGGACAACGCGCGCGCGCAGCGCGGCCTGGAGCGCGCGCAGGCGCTGCCTGAGGTGCTCGAGCTCATGCGCAGCGGGGTCGCACACGAGGAAGCGGGAAGACTCGCCGAGGCGAGCGCCGATTTTCGCGCCGCCGCCGCGCTCGATGCGGAATTGACGTCCGCCCGTGAGGCCGTGGCGCGCACGGGCGCGCGCATTGCGGACGCGCAATTCAGCGATGCCATGTCGGCGGGGTTCGCAGCCCTCGGCCGTGACGACTATGCGGCTGCGCGCAAGTCGTTCGCCGAGGCGCGCCGGCTCAAGCCCGAGGCGCAGGGCCCCGCCGACGGTCTCGCCCAGGTCGATCTCAATATCAAGCTCGGAGGGATTGCCGCGCACCGCGAGACTGCGACCGCCATGGAGAGCGCGGAGCGCTGGCAGGAGGCCGCCGAAGCCTACCAGGCAGCGCTCGACCTCGATCCGGATCTCGCCTTTGCCAAGGCCGGCGTGCGCCGCAGCCTCGCCCGCGCCGAGATCTCGAAAAGGCTCGATTACTACCTGGATTCGCCGGAACGCCTGTCTGCGGAGAACGTCTACGCGAACGCGCTCGCCCTCGTCAGGCAGGTCGCGGCCATACCCGGGCGCGGACCGAAGCTTGCCGGGCAGATCGCGCGGCTCGAGGAGCAGCTCAAGCTCGCCGTAACCCCCGTGCGCGTGCGGCTCGAATCGGACAATCAGACCGACGTAGTCATGCACAAGGTCGGACCGCTCGGTAGCTTCGAGAGCCGCGAGATCGAGCTCCGGCCCGGCAGCTACACCGTCGTCGGCACTTGCGCGGGTTATCGCGACGTGCGCCGCGAAGTCGAGGTCGCAGCCGGCGCTCCGCCGGCTACGGTCGTGGTGCGCTGCGAGGAGAAAATCTGAACGCGCCCGGCCCGGCCTGCGTCCGGCCGGATGCCGGCTGCGCGCCGGATCGAGCTGCACCGGGAAGGACCCGTCCATCCGCATGAGCAACAGAGCGCTCGCTGAAGAGACCGCGGCCGCCGATCGGCCGGACGAGCCGGCCATGGTCATCGAGCCGGCGGCCTTCCGCCCGTCGGCAGCAACGCGGCGGCGGCTGCCGCGTTATCTCGAGCCGGTGCCCGTGGTATTCGGCGCCACGCTGATCGCGCTCATTCTGCTCACGGTGTTCATGTTCACGGCCAGGTCGGTGCACATCCAGCTCGATCCGCCCGCCGACCGGGTGGTCCTGGACGGCGCGATGCCGGTGATGCCGGTCGGCGGGCGCCATCTCGCGCAAAGCGGCAGCTACACGCTGCGCGCAGAGAAACAAGGCTACCATCCGCTCGAAACGCGCATCACGGTCGATGACGCGCAGAACCAGGAGTTCGCCTTCACGCTGCGCAAGCTGCCCGGCATTCTCGAGGTGAACACCGGCGGCGTGCGCGGTGCGGCGGTCACCGTGGACGGAAAGCCGCGGGGCGCGGCGCCCCTCGAGATCCGCCTCGAGCCCGGCCCTCACGAAGTGCTCGTCGCGGCGCGTAACCACCTCCCGTACCGGGAGACCGTTCAGATCGACGGTGCCGGGCGCACGCAGGCCCTCGACGTCGTGCTGGTCGAGGCTTTCGCGCCGGTCAGCTTCAGCTCGCAGCCGCCGGGCGCGACCGTGCTCGTCGACGGCGAGGCGCAGGGCCGTACCCCCGTTACCGTGGAGGTCGGCGATGGCAGCCACGAGGTGGCACTGAGACTCGACGGCTACAAGACCTGGCGCAACCGGCTCGAGGTCGCCGGCGATGTCCCGCAGACCGTGCCCGAAATCGTCCTCGAGAAGGCCGACGGGCAGCTGTCGCTGCGCAGCTCGCCGACCGGCGCCAGCGTCACGGTCGCCGGCAGCTATCGCGGACAGACGCCGATTTCGCTGGCACTGCCGCCGGGACGCGCCTACGAAATCGGCCTGTCGAAGGCCGGCTATCAGAAGGCGGCGCGCACGGTGCGGGTCGACGCCGCGGAAGATCAGAGCCTCGATGTCGCCCTTCAGCCGATCGTCGGGGTCATCAAGGTCAACCTGCGGCCGGCCGACGCAGCCCTGTTCATCGACGGCGTCGAGCAGCGCGAGAGACGGCTGTCGCTCGCTGCCGTGCCGCACCGGCTCGAGGCGCGCAAGCCGGGCTATGCGCCGTTCACCCAGACGGTGACGCCGCGGCCGGGCTTCGACCAGGTCGTGGACATCGAGCTCAAGACCGTCGAGCAGCTCGAGGCGGCGGCGACCCCCGCCGTCGTCATGAGCGCGGCGGGCCAGCAGCTACGGCTGATCGCACCGCACGAGTTCACGATGGGCGCGCCGCGCCGCGAGCAGGGCCGGCGAGCGAACGAGAACCTGCAGCCGGTGCGCATCACGCGGCCGTATTACATCAGCGTCCACGAGGTCAGCAACGACGAGTTTCGCGCCTTCCTGGATTCTCACGATTCCGGAATCGTCGGACAGGTCAGCCTCGCGACCGGAAATCATCCGGTCGTGCGGGTCACCTGGGAGCAGGCCGCGCGATACTGCAACTGGCTCAGCGAGAAAGAGTCGCTGCCGCCGGTGTACGCCGACGACGGCGGCAAGCTCACCGCCCGCACGCCCGTAGGCACGGGTTACCGGCTTCCCACCGAAGCCGAATGGTCGCTGGCGGCCCGTTTCGCCGCGGTCGCGGACGGCCTGAAGTATCCCTGGGGCATGCGCATGCCGCCGCCCGCGAACGCCGGCAACTTCGCCGATGCCTCGGCGCGCGAGCTGCTCGGCAAGACCCTGAGCGGCTACAACGACGGTTATGCCGCGACGGCGCCGGTCGGCCGATTCGCACCGAACGCCGTGGGGTTGTTCGATATCGGCGGCAACGTCTCGGAGTGGGTGCACGACGTGTACGGTGTCTATCCCGGAACGGCCACGGAGCCGCTCGTGGACCCGCTCGGCCCTCCTGCGGGCAACGCTCACGTGGTCCGCGGCTCGAGCTGGATGCACGGCGGCATGAGTGAGCTGAGGCTCTCCTGGCGCGATTCCGGCGAGCAGGCACGCCAGGACATCGGCTTCCGCCTCGCGCGTTACGCGAAATGAAAGGAGATCCCATGCGATCGCTCGTTCTCGTCTTGTGCGGGCTCGCGCTCGCGGCGCCGTCCGTGGCCCAGGAGGGTGCGGAAGAGCCTGTGCCGGAATCCGCGGAAAGCGCTCCGGAGGGCGCAGCCGAGGAGCAGCCGGACACCGGCACCCGACAGTCGCCGGACCGGTTCACGCCTTCCGAGGAGATCTCGCTCGACCTGCCCGTCTCCTTCCCGGTGGATATCTAGCGCTGCCCGAGGACCCGGGAATGTTCAGACGATTTCTCGACCTGCTGAGCCGCACGAGGCGCAGCATTGTGCCCGAGGCGGAAGTCGCGGAAGCTTATGCGATGAAGAAAAATTTTCCGGTCGAATTCGTCTACCAGCTCTTCGCATTGATAGTCGCGGTCATCATCGTGCATGCGTTCTACGTGTCCACGGTGCGGCCGCGCGCCGAAGCCATTCTCGACCAGCAAGCGGCCGCCGCCGCCGTCGAGGAGCACTACGTTCCCGAACGCTCCATCTGGGTGATCATCCGCGACTACGAGCAGGAGTCCTGCTTCATTCTCATGTTCTGGGCGCTGGCGATCATGGGCTACAAGGCCGTGCAGATCGGCCGCGAGCGCAAGCTCCTGCAGCAGGAGCTGATCACGATCTCCGAGGGCGAGAGCATATTGCCGGAAGACACGCGCGAGCACGCGCGGCCGCTGCAGGCGATGCCTGACGGCGTGCGAGGCTATCTGCTGCCGCGTGCGTTGCTCGCCGCCCTGCATCGCTTCCGCTCGACGCGCAACATTCAGGACGTGTCGACCGCGGTGCGGTCGGTCGTCGAGGCCGAATCCGATCGTCTCGATTCGGAGTTGTCGATGGTGCGCTACATCGCCTGGGCGATTCCGTCGATCGGGTTCATCGGCACCGTACGCGGCATCGGCGACGCGCTCGGCCAGGCCTACCGCGCCGTCGAGGGAGATATCACCGGGGTCACGGAAAGTCTCGGCGTGGCCTTCAACTCGACGTTCGTCGCTCTCGTGCTCAGCATCGTGCTCATGTTCCTGCTGCACCAGCTTCAGCTCCTCCAGGAGCGGCTGGTGCTGGAAACCCAGACCTATGCCGACGAGCACCTGATTCGCCATCTGCAGTCCCGCTAGGCAACCGAAGTGTCCATGCTGGTATTCGAGTTCAACGACGCGGCGATCGCCGTGTGGGGCGATAGCGCCCTTTTGCTCGAGAGCCCGGGGGTCGCGATCCTCGAGCCGCGGGGCGTGACCGTCGGCGACGCTGCGCACCGCATCGCCCGCCTGAACCCGCGCGCGACCAACGACCGTTACTGGGACGAGCTGAGCCTCGAGCCGTTGGACAAGCCCACGGCGCGCATCCGCAGCCACGCCGATCTCGCCTATGCGCAGCTCGATGAAATTCGGCGCGAGCTCGGCGACGAGGCCGCGGAAGCCGTCTTTGCCGTGCCGGGCAGCTTCGATAAGGAACAGCTCGCGCTCCTGCTCGGCATCGCACGCGAGTGCGGCATCCGCGCAGTCGGGCTGGTCGATGCGGCAGTCGCCGCCGCGACGCGGGCCCCGCTCGACGGCGACCTGCTGCACGTCGACGTGCTGCTGCACCGCGCGGTGCTCACACGCATTCGGCGCGACATGCAGCTCACGCGCACCGGCATCGACAGCGTCGCCAAGGCGGGGCTCGCGGCCTTGCGCGAACGCTGGATCGATCACATGGCCGATGCCTGGGTCAGGCAGACGCGCTTCGATCCGCTGCATCTCGCGGAAACCGAGCAGGCGTTGTACGACCGGCTCCCAGGCTGGCTCGGAGAGCTGAGCATGCGCGACAGCATCGCGCTAGAGATGCAGTCGGGCCCGAAGACGCATCGCGCGTCCGTCTCTCGCGATGGCCTGCTCGACGCAGTGCGCAAGCAATACGACCGCATCGCCGCGCAGGTTCGAGAGGCCGCTGCGGAGGGGCCGGCAACCGTATTGCTGTCGGCGCGCGCCGCGCAGCTGCCGGGCCTGGCCGACGCTCTCGGCGCGGCCAGCGGCTGCGCCGCCGTCGGTCTCGCCCCCGACGCCGTGGCGGGCGGCGTGTTCGCGCACGTCGACGAAATCCGTTCGCAGGGTGACAGCCTGAGCTTCGTGACGCGCCTGCCGGCGCCAGCGGGAAAGAAAAATGGGGACATTCCTGATTTTCACAAGAAAATCAGGAATGTCCCCATTTCCCCGGCGCTGCGGCCGACGCACCTGCTGCACCGCTCGCGTGCCTGGGCGATCGGCGCCGTGGCCTGCGAGGTCGGCGAGGGGCCCGAGGGGCTGCGCATCGGCCGGCCGCTGAACGGCGCCGCCGAGCCGCTCTGCTCGATTTACGCGCGCGGGCCGCGCGTGCTGCTCGAAAATCGCGGCGGCGCGCTTCTGAACGAGGATCGCGCCGGCGAGCTCGCAGAGCTCAAGCTCGGCGACCGCATCCGCGTCGGCCGGGCCGGCGACGTGCTCGAGATCATCGCCGTGGTGGACCGCGATGGCGCGCCGTAGGCAATTCAGCATCTTCAGCCTGTCGTTCCTCGACGTCATGTCGTGCGGTTTCGGCGCGATCGTGCTGTTCTTCATGATCATCAGTCATCGCACGGAAGTGCACGCGGAGACGGTGAACAAGGAGCTGCTGTCCGAGGTCCGGCTGCTCGAGCAGGAGGTGCTCGACGGCGAGGAGGACCTGGCCGAACTCAGAAACACGCTCGCCGAGACCGACCGCGAAGCGGTGCTGACCGAAGGACTGTCGCGCCGCGTCGTGCAGAGCCTGCGCGAACGGGAGATCGAGCTGGCCCGGCTCGAAAAGGAAACCCTCGCGCGCAAGGAGCACGTCGACCGGCTGAAAGCCGACATCAGAACCACCGAGGAGGAAACGCGCCGGCTTGCCGACGAGACCGCCGAACGCGAGGAGCAGGGCGAGGACCTGCGCACCTTCATGGGCGAGGGCGATCGCCAGTACCTGACGGGCCTCAAGCTGGGCGGCAAGCGTATCCTGATTCTCGTCGACAGCTCCGCGAGCATGCTCGACGAAACAATCGTCAACGTCATCCGACGCCGAAACATGCAGCGCGAGACCAAGCTCAACGCGCGCAAGTGGCAACGCGCCGTGTCCACCGTGGACTGGCTGACGGCGCAGATTCCCGTCGGCAGCCAGTTTCAGATCTACAGTTACAACGTGACGCCGACGGCGCTGATCGCCGGCTCCGCGAACCGATGGCTCAGCGCTGAAGACGGGGGTCAGCTCGACGAGGCCATGCAGCGGCTGCGCGAGACCGAGCCTGCGGACGGCACCAGCCTGCAGAATGCGCTGGCGGTGGTCAATCGGCTGAAGCCCGCGCCCGATAACATCTACCTGCTCGTGGACGGGCTGCCGACGCAGGGTGAGGAACGCGGCCGGCGCAGCACGGTGTCGGGCAAGGACCGAATGAAGCATTTCGAGCGGGCGATCAAGGAACTGCCGTCGGGCATCCCGGTCAACGTTATCCTGTTCCCGATGGAAGGCGATCCGGCCGCGGCGGGCGCGTACTGGCAGCTCGCGCTCGATTCCGGCGGCTCGTTCCTGAGCCCGTCGAAGGACTGGCCATGAGCGGCCGTCGCAGGGTACGCCCGTGAGGAAACGACGCGACGTCGAGCCGGTCAGCCTGTCGTTTCTCGACTGCATCTGTTGCGGATTCGGCGCCATCATACTGCTGCTGGTCATCACAAAGACGGCGGAGCCGGTGGTGCTCGAGCAGACCGCCGTGCAGCTCGACGGGGTCATCGACGATCTGCAGGAGCAGCTTTTCGACATCCGCGGCCAGACGCGGGTGGTGAATCGCGAGCTCATCGAGCGCCGCGAGCAACTCTCGCGCCACAAGGAACGACTGGCGCGCCTGCAAGCGGAAATGTCTTCGATCAAGGGGCGCTATCAGACCACCGAGCAGGAGGCCATGGTCGCGGACATCATCTCGGGCAAGCTGGCCACGGCCCGGCAGGATCTGAGCGAGGAGATGCGCCGCCTGCTCGGCGCGGACTTCGAACGACGGCCGGACGACAACGTCATCGGCGGCATTCCCGTGGACAGCGAGTACGTGATCTTCGTCATCGACACGTCGGGAAGCATGTTCAACTACGCCTGGGACATGATGATGCAGAAGTTCGAGGAGACGCTGAAAATCTACCCGGAGCTCAAGGGCATCCAGGTCATGAACGACATGGGCGGCTACATGTTCTCGCAATACCGCGGCAAGTGGATTCCCGATACGCCGGCGCGGCGCCAGGCGATCCTCGGCCGCATCAGGAGCTGGAACCCGTTCAGCAACTCGAGCCCGGTCGAGGGCATCACGGCCGCGATCCGCGAATTCTGGGCGCCCGACAAGCGCATCAGCATCTACGTGTTCGGCGACGATTTCACGGGCCGCTCGATCGACGAGGTGGTCGACACCGTCGACATGCTGAACCGGGTCGACGAGAGCGGCGCGCGCCGGGTGCGCATCCACGCGGTCGGTTTTCCGGTGCAGTTCGCCGGAGGCAATCCCGGCCGCGGCGGCGAGCGGTTCGCGAATCTCATGCGCATCCTCTGCGAGCGCAACGGCGGCACCTTCGTCGGCCTGCAGGATTTCCAGTGACCCGTTTTGCGCGGCTGTTATCGCTGCTGGCGGCGGCCGGCCTGCTGGCCGGATGCATTACCACGCGCGTCCCCGTGGCGGGCGAGTTTCCGGCCCCCGTCATGCGTCCGTTGCCCTACGCGGTCGGCGTCCACTATCCGCAGTCACTCGAGGATTATGTGCACGAGGAAAAAGTCGCCTCGGGCCGTACCTGGATCGTCAGCCTGGGTGAGATCCACGTCGCCATGTTCGATCGGCTGTTCGGCGGCATGTTCGCGCGGCTCGTCCGCGTCGAGGAGCTGCCCGCTGGCAAGGCGCGCGGGAACCGTCTCGACGGCATCCTCGAGCCGCTCATCGAGGACTACCAGTTCTCCACGCCGTCACAGACGCAATCCAAATTCTACGAGGTCTGGATCCGCTACCGCATGACCCTGTACTCGCCCGCCGGAAAGCTGGTCACGACATGGCCGTTGAGCGCGTATGGCAAGAGCCGCTCTCAGTTCGCACAAGCGACCGATTCGATCAACGACGCGACCATCGTTGCCATGCGCGACGCCGCCGCGTCACTGGCCGTTAAATTCAAGACGGAGCCGGAGGTGGCCGAGTGGTTCACGTCGCAGCGGGGGAATGGCACGGCCGTGGACTATACTGAGGCGCAGCATGACGTCGACACAGGAAACCAGACCCGGCTGCGGCACGCCGGCCGCGACGGGCGCCCGGGCGCGCGTTGAGGCACCAGCGGCGCTGCTGGGTGCGCTGGCGCTCGCCGCGCTGGCGCCGGCCGGGCTGAGCGGCTGCGTGACGTCCCAGGTCGAGCAGGTTCGGCAGCGGGCGGCGAGCATCGCCGACGGCGAGAGCGTCGTCATCCTGGCCCGCCGGCATCACAGCGGCCGCGAGACCGAAGCGAGCTTCACTGAATGCATCGGCGCGGCGCTCGAGAACGGCGAAGCGTCCGTCGACGTGCATCCCGAGCAGGCCTTCATGGACAGCCTCTTTCCCTGGTTCGAGCCGCGTACAGCGCCGCTTTCCGCCGACACGCTGCCAACGCTTCTGAGCGAACCGGTCATCGCCGAGAAGCTCGCGCAGACGGGGGTGCGCTACATGGTCTGGGTGGACGGCGCCACAGAAATCAGCGAGGGCGCGGGCTCGATGACCTGCGCCGTGAGCCCGGGCGGCGGCGGCTGCTTCGGCTTCACCTGGTGGGACAAGAACTCGGCCTACGAGGCGTCCGTATGGGATCTCGCCACCTACGAGGACGTCGGCAAGATCAGCGCCGCGGCGCAGGGCACTTCCTACATGCCCGCCGTCATCGTGCCCATCCCCCTCATCGCCCGCACGCAGGCAACCGCGTGCAAAGGCCTCGCCGATCAGTTAAAAGATTTTCTCGTCGTGGAACCATAGGCCGCGAGTTGCGGATTTCGCGCTTGAAGGCAAAGGGAGGATGACATGAAAGTCTTGAAATACGTGGGCGCGGTGCTGATCGCGGGCGCATTCGTCGCGGGTTGCGATCGACAGCCGCAGGCCTGGGAGGAAGCCAGCTCCGCGGATACCGTCGCTGCTTACGATGCCTATCTCGAGGACTATCCCGAAGGCGAGCACGCTGCGGAGGCGCGCGCCCGGCGCGACAGCCTCGCGGAAGCCGAGGCCTGGGCGAAGGCTGAGAATGCGGATAGCGTGGAAGCGTACGAGGCCTATCTCGCCGACCACCCGGGCGGCGCCCATGCCGCCCAGGCGCGCGCGCGCGTGGCAGAAGCCCGTGTCGAGGGGGCTTGGGAAGAAGCGCGCAGCGCGAACAGCGCCGAGGCCTATGCCGACTTCGCCCGCAACCATCCCGGCGACGCGCGCGCTGCCGAGGCGCGGTTGCTGGGCAAGATGCTCGGCGGCATCGAATCCGGCCGGCCGGCAAATATCGGCAAGGTCCGGGCCCGCATTATTTCCGTCGAGGGCGGCGAGATCGTCGTCTCCACGCTCGATACCGTGAGGCTCGGCAGCCTCACCGTGCCGCCGCGGGAGATGACCTTCAATGCCGAATCGAGTGCCGTCGAAGGCGCGCCCGAGCCGGAGGTCGATGACATCGTCACCTTGTACCTGACCGAGACGGCGGGCGACGGCGAGAAGGCCGAGGCACGCGTGATCGGCGTGCTGGCGGTGACGCCGCCGGACGACCCGGAGCAGCCCGCCGACGCCGAAACGGCTCCGGATTGAATCCGCCGACGATTTGCGCTCGGGGCGCCTGATCGCAGCGTCGGCCATCGGCGCGCTTCTCGCGCCGCTGGCCGACGCCGCACTCCCGCTCGACGACGCAGCGCTTGCCCGCTTCGCCGGGCTCGCGCTCGACTGCGTCCATCAGGAATATCCGAACAAGATCTCGCACGTGCTGGCGAGCGATGCCGACGTGGCGCCACCGCGCGAGCTGACCCCCGCGTTCTATGGCTGCTACGACTGGCACTCGTCGGTGCACGGCCACTGGCTGCTCGCGCGCCTCGCCCGGCTCGCCCCCGCCGCCGACTTCGCGCCGGCTGCGCGTGCCGCGATCGCCGCGAGCCTGACCACGGAGAACCTGCGCGGAGAGGTCGCCTACCTGCAGGCCGAAGGCCGCGTGAGCTTCGAGAGGCCTTACGGTCTCGCATGGCTGCTGCAGCTCGCGGCGGAGCTCGCCGAATGGGACGACGGGCAGGCCTGGGCCGAAGCGCTTGCGCCGCTCGAAGCCGCGGCCGTGGCGCGATTCGCCGACTGGCTGCCGAAGCTCGATTACCCGATCCGCACCGGCGAGCATTCGCAGACCGCGTTCGCGTTCGGGCTCGTCCTGGACTGGGCCAGGTCAACGGGCGAGTCGCGGCTCGCGCGACTGCTCGAAGACCGCGTGCGCCATTTCTACCTCGACGACACCGACTGCCCGCTCGACTACGAACCGTCCGGCCAGGACTTTCTCTCGCCGTGCCTCGCGGAAGCGGACCTCATGCGCCGCGTGCTGCCGGAGCAGGCCTACGCGAAATGGCTGGCGCGCTTTCTGCCGCAGATCCCGCGCAGTGGGTCGGACGACTGGCTCGTGCCGGCCGTGGTGAGTGACCCCGCAGACCCGAAGCTCGCGCACCTCGACGGTTTGAATCTGAGCCGCGCCTGGATGCTCGAGGGCATGGCAGCCGGTCTGTCCGCCGCGGATGCGCGAAGGCCTGCCCTCGGCAGCGCTGCCCGGGCGCATGCGGACGCGGGACTCGCGGCCGTGACCGGAGAGCACTATGAAGGGGGCCACTGGCTCGGCAGCTTTGCGACCTACCTGGTCACGCGCCGTGGCCTGGCTTCGCCGTCGCGAAGAACGCTTCCACCACGGCAGCCAGCCGCTCCGGCTGCTCGTGATGCATCATGTGACCGGCGCCCGCGATGATTTCGCGCTCCGCAATCGGAAATACGCCCGAAGGGGAGCGCGCGAGCCAGAGGTCGTCCAGCGCCCGCAGGAAGCGCGACGCGCTGCCGGCGACGAACAGCACGGGTGCGGTGATTGCGCGCCAGCAGGCTTCCGCCTCCGCCCGTCGATAGGGCACCGGATTGACGCGCTTGTGAGCCGGATCCGCGCGGAGCACGCAGCCGCCTTCGTCCGGTCGCGACCATGCCTCGGCCACGAAGCGGGCGCGCGCCGCACCGAGGGCCGGGTTGCGCGCGCGCAGCCTGCCCGCGAGCGCGTCCACCGACCGGTAGCGGCGAAATTCCGGGGCGTGGCGCTGCTCGTCGAGCCAGCGGCGATAGCGCGCGGGCGCCTCGGCCGGATTCGAATCCGGCAGGCCAAAACCCTCGACGAGCACGAGGGCGCGGACGCGCTCCGGGCGCACGCCCGCATAAAGAGCCGCGACATTGCCCCCCATGCTCTGGCCGAGGATGCGCACGGGCGCCGAACCGAGCGAGTCGAGGATGGCGTCGAGATCGGCGAGATAATCCGGAAACCAGTAACCGCCAGGGCTCCAGGCGGTCTTGCCGAAGCCGCGCCAGTCCGGCGCGATGAAGCGCTGCGCGCCGCCGAACGCATCGACGAGGAATTGAAAGGTCGCGCCGCTATCGCCCCAGCCGTGCAGCAGCAATACGGTCTCGGCGTCGGCCGGGCCCCAGCAATGCAGGCGGTGCTCGAGCCCGCGGATGGAAAGGGTTTCCTCGCGGCGCGCCCGAACCGGCCGGTAACCGACGCTCAATCGCGGGGCCGGTCGAGCTTGCCTGTGCGCGCGCGCTCGGCGGCCGGCGGCGCAGGCGTGTCGCCGAAAGCCGACCGGGCCGTCACGCCGACCTTGTTCCGGAACGTCCTCAGCCACCGCCGCGCCCAGGCGAACTCCAGACCGAGGATGCCCAGACCGAGCGGTATGACCACCACCGCCGGGCCCGGCAGCACGAGCAGGGCGACGCCGACCAGCAGGACACTGGCGCCGGCCAGGCCGACCACGAGGCGGCGCGCAAGTTGATAAGTGAAGGTGAAGCGGCCTTTCATCGGGCACGTACCGGGTGGCGGCCGGGGAATATAACATCGGCGGGGACCCCGCCATCAGGCCTCCGCTCCGCGCAGCCGGATCCAGCCCTAACCGCCCTCGCCGCCCTCGTTGAAGATGTCCACGTGGAGGCGCCAGTCGTTGCCGGCACGCTTCCACAGCACGAGGTACTGCCCCGACACCGGTGCTGCGTCGCGAGGCCGCGTGGTGTAGCGGCCGATCTCGTAGGCGAGGTCGTCGCCGACAGCGACGAGCTTTTCGGTGGTGAGCTGCACGTCCTCGACACCGGAGCCGAGCGTCTCGCGCCAGAAGGCCTCGATGGCCTTGCGCCCTTCCACCCGATCGCTTCCGGCCGGCAGCAGAATGGCATCCTCCGTGTACATTTCTGCCATGCCGGCGGCGTCGCCGTTTTTCTGCAGCTCGACGAGCCGGGCATTGGCCTGGTTGATCGGTTCGCGGTCCATGGCTTCCTCCGCAACGGCGGGCGCCATGACGAAAAGCGCTGCCGCCGTTGCAATCACGATCATCGACCTCATGCGTGCGTCCATTTGTGAAACGGTTCCGGGCATGCGCGAATCGTGCCAGAAAGGCCCCGGCTGACACGTCCGCATCGACTCCCCGGGCAGGCAATGATCATGCGATCCCGCACCGCGCGATTGGGCCGCCGAAGCCAGCCTCGCTGCTCGACGATATGCATCTTTGCAACGCAATCGTCCGATTTCGCGGCCCGGTGCAACCGGTCCGCGCGGCGGCATCCCAGCTTGACATGGCGCGGCGTCCTCGCAAGAATTCGCCGCTTTCCGGCGGATGATACGCCTCGCGGATTCGTTTGCGTCCGTGCGGCAGGCTTCATGATCGAAATCAACCAACTGAAAAAAGTCTACGGCAGCCTGGTGGCCGTGGACGGTGTGTCATTCACGGTGTCGCCCGGCGAGGTGCTGGGTTTCCTCGGACCCAACGGCGCCGGCAAGTCGACCACTATGAAGATGATCACCGGCTTCGTTTCGCCGACCTCCGGCAGCGCCCGCGTGTGCGGCTTCGACGTCGACGAGGCGCCGATCGAGGCGAAGCGGCGCATCGGCTACCTGCCGGAAGGCGCGCCGGGCTACGGCGAGATGACGCCGCGGCGTTTTCTCGATTTCATCGCGGCCGTGCGCGGCCTCGAGCCGGCGCGGAAACGCGAGCGGCTCGACGCGGTGATCGCCGAGCTGCACCTGGGCCCGGTGCTCGACCAGTCCATCGAGACCCTGTCCAAGGGCTTCCGGCGCCGCGTCGGACTCGCGCAGGCGATCCTCCACGACCCGCAGGTGCTGATCCTCGACGAGCCGACCGACGGGCTGGATCCGAACCAGAAGCACGAGGTGCGCGCGCTCATCAACTCGATGGCGCAGGACAAGATCATCGTCATCTCCACCCACATCCTCGAGGAGGTCGAAGCGGTGTGCAGCCGCGCGATCATCATCGCCGACGGCCGCATCGTAGCCGACGATACGCCGCAGGCGCTCGAGGCCCGATCGCGATTCCACAACGCCGTGAGCTTGAGGCTCGCCGACCCGTCCAGGCTCGGCCCGGCACGTGCAGCCATCGCCGCGCTGCCGCAGGTGGCGGGCACGGAGCTCGATGCGGCCGGCGAGCGGTTGACCGCGTTTCCCAAGGACGGTGCGCTGGTCCTGCCGGCCGTCAGCGAGCTCGCGGCACGCGAGCGCTGGGAGGTGCTCGAGCTGCATCTCGAGTCCGGGCGGCTCGACGAGGTGTTCCGCGACATCACGGGCGGCATCCACTGATGCGTAACGTCGGCATCGTTTTCCGGCGCGAGCTCGCGAGCTACTTCGCGACGCCGGTCGCCTATGTGTTCATCGTCATCTTCCTGCTGCTGGCGGGCTGGTTCACGTTCTACCTCGGCAACTTCTACGGGCGGGGCCAGGCCGACCTGCTGCCGTTCTTCAACTTCCACCCGTGGCTGTACCTGTTCCTCGTGCCGGCGATATCCATGCGGCTGTGGGCCGAGGAGAGGAAGTCGGGCAGCATCGAGCTGCTCATGACGCTGCCGGTCACCACCCTCGAGGCAGTGCTCGGCAAGTTCCTCGCCGCCTGGTGCTTTACGCTCATCGCGCTCGCGCTGACGTTCCCGGTCTGGATCACCGTCAACTACCTCGGCGATCCGGACAACGGCGCGATACTCGCTGCCTACCTGGGCAGCGCGCTCATGGCAGGCGGCTTCCTCGCCATCGGCGCCTGCTTCTCGGCGGCGACACGCAACCAGGTCATCGCCTTCATTCTCACTGTCGTCGTCTGCTTCCTGTTCCTGTTGATCGGCATTCCCCAGGTGCTCGGCACGTTCAGCGGCTGGGCGCCGCAGGCGCTGGTCGACGCTATTGCCTCGCTGAGCTTCCTCACGCATTTCGCCGATATATCGAAGGGCGTGATCGATCTGCGCGACCTGGTCTTCTTCGCGCTCGTCATCGGCTTCTGGCTCGCGGCCAACACGATCGTGCTCGACTGGAAGAAGGCCGACTGACGTGACCGAGCGCAAAAAGCACACGCTGGGTGCGTCGGCACTGGTCATTCTCGCCGTGCTCTTCGTCGCGCTGACGGTCGTCAGCAACGCGCTCCTCCGCGGCATGCGGCTCGATCTCACCGAGAACGATCTCTATACGCTCGCCGAAGGCACGCGCAACATCCTCGGTTCCATGGAGGAACCGGTCAACCTCTACTTCTTTTTCTCCGAGGCGTCGACGGAGAACGTGCCGATGCTGCGCAGCTATGCGAACCGCGTGCGCGAGCTGCTCGAGGAATTTGCGATCGAATCGGGCGGCAAGATCGAGCTGCACGTCATCGATCCGCAACCGTTCTCCGAGGAAGAGGAGCGCGCTGCGGCGTTCGGCCTGCAGGGTGTGCCGGTCGGCGATTCCGGCGAGTCGATCTATTTCGGCCTCGCCGGCACCAACGCCATCGACACGCTGGTCGCCATCCCTTTCTTCCAGCAGGAAAACGAGGAGTTTCTCGAATACGACATCGCCAAGCTCGTGCACGCCCTCGTCAACCCCGACAAGCCCGTGATCGGCCTGTACAGCAGCCTGCCGATGGGCATGAGCTTCGACGCGGCGACGCAGCAGGTGCGTGAGCCCTGGGTCATTGCGAGCCAGATCGAGCAGCTTTTCGAGCTGCGTCAGCTGGACGCTACCCTGTCCGGTCTCGACGAGGTCGACGTGCTCATGCTGGCGCATCCGAAGGATCTGCCGGACGATGCACTGTACGCGATCGACCAGTTCGTGCTCGGCGGCGGCCGGGCCCTGATCTTCGTCGATCCGCACGCCGAGGCGGACACGCCCCCGCAGGATCCGCAGAATCCCTATGCGCCCATGACCGCAAACCGCGCCTCGGACCTCGAGCGGCTGTTCGAAGCCTGGGGCGTGAGCTACGACCGCACGGAGGTGCTCGCGGACCGTCGTTACGCGCTGGAGATCAACGCCGGCAGCGGCAACACCGTGCGCCATCTCGCAATCCTGGGGTTCGACGATACAGCGTTCAATGCGGACGACGTCATCACGGCCGGGCTCAACAGCATCAATGTCGCCATGACCGGCAGGGTCGGCATCGACGAGGAGAAGTCCCTGAGCTTGACGCCGCTCATCGAATCGAGCACCGAAGCGATGCCCGTGCCGGCCAGCCGGCTCAGCTTCATGCCCGATCCCGCGAGCCTGCAGACGGGCTTCGAGCCGACCGGCGAGCGCTACGTCGTGGCCGCGCGGCTCGAGGGCAAGGTCGCAAGCGCATTCCCGGACGGCGAGCCCGCTGCCGGCGGGGCCGATGCGGCGGACGCGGAAGGCGAAGTGCCGGACGCCGAGGGCGGCGCCCGCGACGACCCCGAAGTGGATCCCGCCGGGCATCACGCCGAATCCGCGCAGGCCGTCAACCTGATCGTCGTCGCCGACACCGATATGCTGTCCGACTGGCTGTGGGTTCGCACGCAGAGCTTCTTCGGACAACGCATCAGCACGGCCTGGGCGAACAATGGCGACTTCGTCGCCAACGCGCTCGACAACCTGACCGGCAGCAGCGACCTGATCAGTATCCGCGGCCGCGCCACGTTCTCGCGCCCCTTCGAGAAGGTCGAAGCGCTCGAACGAGCCGCCGATGAGGCGCTGCTCGCCAAGGAGCAGGCGTTGCAGGCGGAGCTCGCCGAGACCGAGCGCAAGCTCACCGAGCTCCAGTCGCGCCGCGACGACCAGAGCGCGCTGATACTGACACCCGAGCAGAGCGCCGAGATCGAGCGCTTCCAGGCCGAGAACCTGCGCCTGCGCAGGGAGTTGCGGCAGGTGCGCCACGATCTCGAGAAAAGCATCGAGGATCTGGGCACCTGGCTCAAGGTCGTCAATATCGCGCTCGTGCCGGCGCTGATCTCGATCTTCGCCCTGCTCGCCCTGCTATTGCGCAGAAGGCAGCGCAAGGCCCCGCGGGGGGCGGTAGGATAGGACACGATGACATCGAGGCATCTGACCTGGCTGGCGGTCGCGGCCGCCGTCGCCATCGCGGCGGCCATCTGGGCGGCGCGCGAGCGCGCGCCCGACACCGGCGGTAGCAGCGGTCAGCCGCTCGTGCCCGGGCTCGAGGCCGCTGTCAACGACGTCGACCGCATCGACATCGGCACCGGCGGCGATCCGCAGGTCACGCTCGAGCGCGACGAGGACGGCTGGACGGTTGCGCAGAAATCCAGCTACGCCGCCGATATCGGCAAGCTGCGCGAAATGCTGCTCGCGCTCGCCGACGCGACTGTGCTCGAGCGCAAGACCTCGGATCCGGAGCACTACGGCCAGCTCGGCGTTGGCGACCAGCTCGATGAGGATGCGAGCGGCGCCTGGCTGGAGATCGCCGGCCTCGGCGAGCCGGTGCGGCTGGTCATCGGCGACAACGCCCGCGGCGGTAGCTCCACCTACGCGCGGCGCGGCGGCGAGGAGAGCGCGCTGCTGGTGAGCGGCAACCTCGACATCGAGAAACAGCCCATCGAGTGGCTGCGCCGCGATATCCTCGACGTCGCGGCCGACAGCGTGCAGGCAGTGACCATCACCCATCGCGACGGCCGCGCGCTGGAAGTCAGCAAGGAACGGCGCGGGCTGCCGGATTTCTCCATCACGGGCATTCCGGCGGGGCAGCAGGTCAAGTCGGCTGCGGACGTGAATTCGGTAGCCTCGGCGCTGACCGGGCTCCGGCTCGAGGACGTGCGGCCGGCCGAAGAGATGCCGGCCGACGACACCGTGCGCGCGGTGTTCAGCCTGTTTGACGGCACCGTGCTCACGGTGCAGGCTTTCGAGCGAGACGAGCAGAAGCTCGTGCACGTCGACGTCGAATTCGACGAGGCGCTCGCGGAGGCCATGGCGCAGGCTGCGGCGGCGGCCGCAGCCACCCCCGATGCGGCGGCGGCCGCGATCGAGCCGGCCGCCCCGGGCGAGGGTGACAGCGACGCGATCGCGCAAGCCGCCCGCGCGGACGCGGAAACAGCCGCCGAATCGCAGCGCGCGGAGCGCGAGGCCGCACGTGCGAAGGCCGCTGCGCTGCAAGCACGCCTCGACCCGTGGCTGTTCGAAGTTTCGGATTACAAGTACGAACAACTGACGCGTGACGCCGCGGACCTTTTCGAGTCGACCGTGCCCGATGCCGCAGCCGACGGGGACTGAGCGCGGCAGACGCCAAACTCGCACTTCTGCGGTCATTCGCGGCTTGCCGGGTATCGTTTTTGCCTGCATGCTCCCGCTTGACATCACGCCGTCACTGGTTTAAGTGTCATAGATGCGGCCCGATCAGGGCCGTGGGTTGTCAACCGCATCATCCAGGGAGAGGAGTCATGCGTGAACTGACCCACGACGAAGTGAATTTCGTCAGCGGAGGAAACTGGGACATTCTGACGAGCCCGACCCAGGTCGCGCAGGCGTCACGCTTCGCGGCCAGCCTGAGCATGGCGTATGGAGCCTTTCAGGTGGGTTTTGCTTTCGGCTCGTGGCTGTACAACAACGGTCTCGGCTCGGCGTGGAACAGGTTCCTCGACAGCCGAATGGCGAAATAGGCCGTAGCCTTGGGGCACCGCGACAGCCCGCCGCGCGGGCTGTCGCGGACGACGAGGTCTCGGGTTCGGGAGATACCGCAATGATTCGCTACAAGCACGCCGCATTGACCGTCAGCATGCTGCTGATGGGCGGCTACATGTTTCTGCGCTTCGGCGCGCTGGTCGCGGCCGGCGACCACGACGCAGCGTTTCTCCATGCCACACTGGGGTTCTGCGCCGTCGGCGCGGCAACCGAGCCCGGCTTCCTGCTGCGCAACGTGTCCGCACTGATATCCGAGCCGCTGCCGGCGTCGAAGCTCACGTCGGCCGCTTACGGCCTCGCGCTTCTGTCGGCCGTGATCTGGGCCATTCTGTAACGCCCGGCAGCCTGCGCGCGCGGGGCGCCGCATGAGCGTGTCATGGATGACGCGGCCCTGTTCCGGCGCGAGGCGATCGCGCACCGAGGTGACAGCCTGTTCGGCGGCGTGGCGCTGCTGCGGCCGGCTTCGTTCGCCCTGGCGACGGCCCTGGCGCTCGGCGCCTCGACGGCGCTCACCGCGCTGGTCCTGCTCGGCAGCTACGCCCCGCGCGAGACTGTCGCCGGGTATCTGACTCCCGCTCCCGGACTGGTCAAGATACTCGCGCCTCAGTCCGGCATCATCGAAAGCACGCCGTTCCGCGAAGGCGACAGCGTTGCGGCCGGAGACGCGTTGTTCGTGGTGCTCACGTCCCGCCACGACGCTGCACGAAGCGACGTGGATGCGCGCCTGCTCGAGCAGCTCGGCATCGAGCGGCTGGCGCTGCAGGCGCAGCGAGACCGGCAGCTCGAGCTCGACGGCATGGCCCTGGCCGCGGCCGCCCAGGACGTCGTCGCTGCGAAGGCTCAGCTCACGCTTCTCGAGCGGCAGCGCATGGGCTTCGACGAGCGCGTGTCCCGCCGCGAGCTCGAAGTCGCGCGCCTCGCGCCGGTCGTGGGCTCGGGTCACGTGCCCGCCGCACGGCTCGAGGAGGCGCGCGCGGCGCTGCTCGAGGCCCGGCTCGCACGCCAGGAGATGGACCGCGAAGCGGCCGCGCTCGAAGCCCTGCTTGAGACCCGGCTGCGCGAGCGCGCGAGCCTGCCGGCCCGCCACGCCCTCCGCCTCGGCCAGCTCGATCAGGCAATCAGCGTCGTCGACCAGCGCATCGCCGAGCTGGGCCTGCAGCGAGGCTATACGCTCACCGCGCCGGTGGCCGGATACATCGGCAGCCTGCTCGCCTTCCCTGGCATGGGTGTCGTGCCGGGCCGCGCGCTCGCGGCGCTGATTCCCGAGCATGCGCAGCTGCGCGCCGAGTTGCTCGTGCCGGCGCGCAATGCCGGCTTGCTCAAGACCGGCCAGACCGTGCGCCTGCGATACGACGCCTGGCCGCACACGAGGTTCGGCCTGCATGAGGGCATAGTCACGGCAATCGGCCGTTCAATCCTCATGCCGGAAGAGATGCACGGACCTCACCGCCTGCCCGGGCCCGCTTACCGTGTCGAGGTGCGGCTGCCCGCCCAGAGCATCATCTCGGATGGACGCGCGTGGCCGCTCAAGGCCGGCATGACGCTCGAGGCCGATATCGTGCGCGAACGCCGGCGCATCGTCGAATGGCTGTTCGAACCCGTAGTCGCCGCCCTGCAGCGCGCGCGATGAGCGTGCCGCTCGCCCTGCGCGGCCGGAGCCGCACCCCCGTGGTGCTGCAGACGGAGGCGGCCGAGTGCGGGCTCGCCTGCCTCGCGATGGTGGCCGGTCATTACGGCCTCGATATCGACCTGGGTGCGCTGCGCCGACGCGCGAGCGTCTCGCTCAGGGGCACCGCGCTGTCGCGGCTCATGGAGATCGCCGGCGGGCTGGGTCTCTGCGCGCGGGCCGTGCGACTCGAGCCCGCCGAGCTGGGCCGGTTGCGCCATCCCGCCATCCTGCACTGGAGCTTCGATCACTTCGTAGTGCTCGAGCGAAGCCGGGCCCGGCGCGCCGATATCCTCGACCCGGGGGTCGGCCGCCGCTGCATCGGAGCGGGCGAGCTGTCAGCGTGCTTCACGGGGGTCGCACTCGAGCTGTCGCCAGGCGCGAACTTCCGGCGTGGACGCGAACGCACGCGGCTGCCGCTGCGCGCTTTCTTCCGCGACGCGAGCGGGCTCATGCCCGCGTTGCTGCAGATACTCTCGCTGACGCTGGCGCTGCAGGTCTTCGCGCTGGTGGCCCCCTTCTACGGCCAGCTGGTCATCGACGAAGTCGTCATCTCGGCCGATCGCGCGCTGCTCGATCTTCTCGCGCTGGCTTTCGCGTTGCTCGTGCTCCTGCAGCTCACGGTCGGCGCATTCCGCTCCTGGATCGTGATCTATATCGGCTCGCAGCTGCGCTATGCCTGGTCCGCGCGGCTGTTTCGCCAGCTGCTGAGCCTGCCCCTGGGCTATTTCGAAAAGCGGCACATGGGAGACATCGTGTCGCGCTTCGGCTCGCTCCGTTCGATCGAGTCGCTGATTGCGCATTCCGCTGTCGAGGCCGTCGTCGACGGGCTCATGGCATCGACGACGCTCGCCGTCATGTTCGTTTACGAGCCGCGGCTCGCGTTCGTCGCAGCCGCGGCCACCGCCGCCTACGGGCTCACGCGGAGTGGCTTCTATATCCCGCAGCGGCTGCGGTCGCAGGAGGCGCTCATCGCCGGGGCGCGCGAGCAATCGCTGTTCATGGAATCGGTGCGCGCGATCCAGGCCATCAAGTGCTTCGGCGGGGAGCGGCATCGCGAGTCGTCGTGGCTCAATCGGCTCGCCGGTGCCGTCGGCGCCGACGTGCGCGTGCACAAGCTCGGCATCGGCGAGAAGCTAGCCGAGGACCTGCTGTTCGGGCTGGAAAACGTGGTCGTGCTGTTTCTCGGCGCGCTGGCGGTCATCGACGGCAGGCTTTCGATCGGCATGCTCGTGGCATTCCTGTCCTACAAGGCGCAGTTCGGCGCGCGAGCCGTGGCCCTCATCGACAAGGCCGTCGATTTCCGGCTCGCGGCCGTGCATCTCGAACGCCTGGCCGATATCGTGCACGCGGAACCCGAGCGCACTTCCAGCGTGCCGCGCGGCGAATTTCCGGTGCCGCGCGGTCGCATCGAGGTGCGCAGGCTCTCGTTCCGGTACGCGGAAGCCGAGCCGTTCGTCCTGTCCCGCCTGGATCTCGACGTGGCGCCGGGCGAGTGCCTCGCGATCGCCGCGCCGTCCGGCCACGGCAAGACCACGCTGCTCAAGCTCATGCTCGGTCTGCTCGAGCCCAGCGAAGGCGCGATCCTCGTCGACGGCCGCGACCTCCGGCTGGCGGACCTCCACGCCTACAGGCAGCAGGTCGCGGCAGTCATGCAACACGATCATCTCCTGAGCGGCTCGCTCGCTGAAAACATCGCGTTCTTTGCGGCGCGCCCGGACGAGCAGCGCATCGTGGCCTGCGCGCGGCTGGCCTGCGTGGACGAGGACATCCTGCGCATGCCGATGGGCTATCAGAGTCTCGTCGGCGACATGGGCGCGGCGCTGTCGGGCGGCCAGAAGCAGCGCCTGCTGCTCGCCCGCGCGCTCTACCGCGAGCCGCGCATATTGTTTCTCGACGAGGCAACCAGCCATCTCGACGCGCCGACCGAGGCGCGGATCCTGGCCATGCTCGCGGGACTCGGCATCACGCGCGTGCTGATTGCGCATCGCCGTCAGACGCTTGCACACGCGGATCGCATTTTCGAGCTCGACTCAGCCGGCCCGGCGGGGCACAACGGCGGAGGCCGGTGACGGAGTTTGTGCGCCGGCGGCTTTTTCTTTACCTTCCCGGCGCATGAGCACGACCTGCGGGCCCCCCGGCGCCGAAGAGACCCTCGACCCGGCCGACTGGGATGCTTTCCGCCGCTTCGCGCACGGCGCGCTGGACGACACCCTCGATTATCTCGCCACGGTTCGCGAGCGCGCGGCCTGGCAACCGGTCCCGGCCGACATCCGCGAGCGGCTGCACGCGCCGGCGCCGGTCGAACCGGAGGGGATCGAGGCGGCGTACCGCGACTTCCTCGAATGCGTGCGGCCGTTCCCGACCGGCAATATCCATCCGCGCTTCTGGGGCTGGGTGCAGGGCAACGGCACGCCGCTCGGCATGATCGCCGAGCTCCTGGCCGCCGGCATGAACCCGAACGCCGCCGCATTCGAGCATGCCGCCGCCTACGTGGAGCTCCAGGTGCTCGGCTGGTTCAAGGCGATCATGGGCTTTCCCGATTCTGCCGGCGGCCTGCTGGTGAGCGGCGGCTCGATGGCCAACCTGGTGGGGCTTGCTGCCGCACGCAACAACGTGCCGGGCGTCGATGCGCGCGCCCGCGGCCTGCATGCGCTCGAGCGCCGGCTCGTTCTGTATGCTTCATCGGAAACGCACAGCTCCGTGCGCAAGGCGGTCGAGCTGCTCGGGCTCGGCACGGACGCCCTCCGGCTGCTGCAGGTGCGGGACGATTTCCGCGTCGACCCGGCGGCCGTGGAAGCCGCGATTGCCGCCGATCTGCATCGCGGCCTGCATCCCTTCTGCGTCGTCGCCAACGCCGGCACCGTCAACACGGGCGCCATCGATCCGCTCGATGCGCTCGCCGATGTCTGCCGCCGGCAGTCGCTGTGGCTGCACGTCGACGGCGCCTTCGGCGCGCTGGCCGCGCTGTCGCCAGCGCTCAAGCCGCGGCTCGCCGGCATGGATCGCGCGGATTCGCTCGCATTCGACTGCCACAAATGGATGTGCCAGCCCTACGACGTCGCCTGCGCGCTGGTGCGCTCGGCCGCGCAGCACCGCGCCGCCTTCTCGGTCGTGCCCGATTACCTCGAGAAGCTGCCCGCCGGCCTCGCCTGCGCACCCATTGATTTCTCCGAGTACGGCGTGCAGCTATCGCGCTCGTTTCGTGCGCTCAAGCTGTGGCTGTCCATCAAGGCGGAGGGCCTCGGCAAGTTCGGGCGCCTGATCGAGCAGAACGTGGCGCAGGCGGCGCATCTCACTGCTCGCATCGAGGCGGACTCCTCGCTCGAGCTGCTCGCCCCGGCGCCGCTCAACATAGTCAACTTCCGTTATGCGCCGCCAGGAATCGCGGCGGAACGGCTGGACGACCTCAATTGCCGCATCCTCATCGAGCTACAGGAGCGCGGCATTGCCGTGCCGTCCTCGACGCGCATCGCCGGCCGCTTCAGCCTGCGCGTGGCGAACGTTAATCACCGCTCGCGGCGCGAGGACTTCGATCTGCTCGCCGACGAAACAGTGCGGCTCGGCGACCGGCTCGCGGCTACCGGTTGAAGCGCCGGGACGGCTGAGGCGGTGCCGCGGCGGGAGCCGCCGCCTGCGCCTCGACCTCGGTCCACACGCGCAGGATGTTGCCGGAGAGAATCTTTTCGATATCGGCCTTCGAATAGCCTCGCAACAGCAGCCCGGCGATCAGGTTCGGATAGCCCGACACGTCCTTGAGGCCAACCGGCAGCGAATCGCCGACGCCGTCGAAATCCGAGCCCAGGCCGACGTGATCGACGCCGGCGACCGCGACCACGTGATCGATGTGATCGAGCACGTCGTCCAGGCTCGCAAACGGCAGCGGATGCTTCTCGATATATGCGTCGCGGAATGCCGTGGCTTCGTCGCTTTCCGGATCGAGCCGTTTCGTCGTGACGAACTCATCGAAGCGTCCAAGGTACCTGGTGAGCCATGCCGACGCCTCCGCCGTGAGGAACGCCGAGCCGAAGTTGATCTGGATGACGCCGCCGTTCTCCGCCAGGGCGACGATCATGTCGTCGCTCATGTTGCGCTCGAAGCCCGGCGTGAAATGTCGCGCCGAGGAGTGCGAGGCGATGACCGGCGCGCGGGTCAGGGCGATGACGTCACGGAATGCGTCGTCGGAGATGTGCGAGACGTCGATCATCAATCCGAGGCGGTTCATTTCGCCGACCACCGCCTCGCCGAACTCGCTCAGGCCCTGCCAGGGACGTTCGGTATCGAAGGACGAATCGGCGATGTGGTTGCTCTTCGAGTGCGCCAGCGTGATATAGCGTATGCCGCGGGCGTGAAAATGGCGCAGGTTGTCGAGATCGCCGGCGATGGGTGCGCCGTTCTCCATGCCGAGCGCAAAAGACATGCGCCCGGCAACGAAGTTCGAGCGCACGTCATCGGGCGAGTACGCCATGGCGAACTTGTCCGGGGCGTCCGCAGCAAGTTTCTCGATCAGGTCGATGAGCTCGTCGGCGAGATCGATCGCGCCGCCGGACGTCTCGTAGCGCGGCGGCACGTAAATCGACATGAATGCGGCATCGAGCCCGCCCTCGCGGGCGCGCGGGTAATCGAAGTCGCCACCCTCCGTGCGCCGCGCGATATCCTCGAGCTCCTCCCGCAGCCGATAAGGGACATCGATGTGGGTATCGACGATGATGTGCTCCGCGGCGATGCGCCGTGCCTCGTCGAGATGGGCGGCATAATCCGGCGGCTCGGCGCAGGCGGCCAGCAGGACGGCCGCGAGCGCGAGGCTCGGCTTCCTCGGCATGAACGTCTCCCCCGGGGCTCGAAGCGGCCGAGCATAGTGGCCCCGCGCGCCGTCATGCAAGCCGGAACCGGAAGAGGGCGTTACGGGATAATCGGCTAGAATGCGTTTCTTCACAGCCCGGGAATCCGGTCCATGCGCCGCATCCTCGCCTGCCTCGGCGTACTCGCGATGACGTCCGCTGCCGGACAGCCCGGAGATGCCGGGCCGAAGATCGCCATCGCCATCCACGGCGGCGCAGGTACGATCTCGCGCGAGGAACTGACGCCGGAGCGCGAAGCCGAGTTCCGCGGCAAGCTGACCGAGGCGCTGCGGGCCGGCCACGGCCGACTCGAGGACGGCGCCGGCGCGCTCGACGCCGTGGTCGCGGCCATCCGCGTGCTCGAAGATTCCCCGCTGTTCAATGCAGGCCGCGGTGCCGTGTTCGCGAGTGACGGCAGCAACGAGCTCGACGCCGCCGTCATGGACGGCCGGAATCTCGCCGCCGGCGCCGTATCCGGCGTACGCCACGTGGCGCATCCCATCGAACTTGCCCGGCTCGTCATGGAGCGCTCGCCGCACGTGATGCTGTACGGTGCCGGCGCCGAGGAGTTCGCGCTCGGCGAGGATATGCCGCTGGTGCCGCAATCGTATTTCTTCACGCAGCACCGCTGGCAGGAGCTCGAACGCGCGCGCGAACAGGAGCGGCTCGAGCTGGCACCGACCGCCGGCCAGTCCGGCACGGTGGGCGCCGTGGCGCTCGACGCGCGCGGCAATCTCGCGGCGGGCACTTCGACGGGCGGCCTGACCAACAAGCGCTACGGGCGCATCGGCGATACGCCGGTCATCGGCGCCGGCACCTATGCCGACAACGCGACCTGCGCGGTGTCTGGGACCGGTCACGGCGAATATTTCATCCGCTCGGTGGTGGGTCACGATATCGCCTCGCTGATGCGATATCGCGGCCTGTCGGTCACCGAGGCGGCCGACGAGGTGGTGCTCGGCAAGCTCGTCGAGCGCGGCGGCGACGGCGGTGTGATCGCGCTCGACAGCGACGGCAACATCGCCATGGCGCTGAATACGCCGGGCATGTATCGCGGCGCCGTGGATACCCGCGGGCGCCTCACCGTCAAGATCTTCGCCGACGAGTAGTGGCCTGCAACACAGAAAGCGGAAGTGGGATCGCGACGGGATGTCGGCGCGTGGCGCCGGGCCGGAGTGAGGTCGATAGCCGTAGCTATCGGCCGAGTGAAGACCAAGCCAGGCGGCGTCAGGCCGAGCGAGATACTTTCGATTTTTCTGTTGCAGGCCACTAGGCCGAATTCATTCGGCCGTAATCAATGCCGACGCAAGATCTCCGCATCTGTCTCTGGTCGGGCCCGCGAAACGTCTCGACCGCGCTCATGTACAGCTTCGCGCAACGCAGCGACACCGCCGTCGTCGACGAGCCCCTGTACGGTCATTACCTGCGCGTGTCCGGCGCCCGACACCCCGGCCGCGTCGAGGTGCTCGCGTCCATGGACACGGACGGTGACCGCGTCATGCGCCGGCTGAGCGGGGACACCCCGCCGAAACCGGTGCTGTTCATGAAGCACATGGCCCATCACCTGACGCAGATCGACGACGGATTCCTGGAGCTCACTGCCCACGTGCTGCTGATCCGTGACCCCTGCGACATGCTGCCCTCGCTGACGCGCCAGCTTCCCGATGCGAAGCTGGACGACACCGGCCTCGAGCGGCAGTGCCGGCTGCTGGCGCAGCTGCGCTCGCTCGGCCAGGCGCCGCCCGTCACCGATGCGCAACGTCTGCTCGACGACCCGGCACGGATCCTGGAATCGCTGTGCGGCCGCCTCGGACTCGCGTTCGACCCGGCGATGCTGCACTGGCCGGCCGGGCCGAAGCCGTATGACGGCGTGTGGGCGCGTCACTGGTACCACAACGTGCACCGATCGACTGGCTTCGAATCCCGCCCGCGGAGCCGGGATGCATTACCCGGGCGGCTGCTGCCGCTGCTCGCCCAATGCCGCCCGCATTACGACGAGCTGCTCGCGTGCGCGATCTGACACAGTCAGTCACCGCCTTGCTGCATTTCTTTACGTCGATTCCGGACAATAACCGAGAGCTGACGCAATGAGTGATCCGCGCAATGCCGACATCCTCGTGTGGGTCGGTGACGGTCTGAAGCCGCGCGCCGAGGCGAAGGTTTCCGTATTCGACAGCGCCGTGCAGGGCGGAGACGCAGTGTGGGAAGGCCTGCGCGTTTACGACGGACGCATCGCCGAGCTGAATGCCCATCTCGACCGGCTGTTCGACTCGGCGCGCGCGCTCGCCTTCGGGGCGATACCGACACGCGATGCCGTCCGATCGGCGATATTCCGCACCCTCGAGGCCAACGGCATGCGCGACGCGGTGCACATCCGCCTGACGCTCACGCGCGGCGAGAAAGTGACCTCCGGCATGAATCCGCGCAACAACCGCTCAGGGCCCTGCCTGGTCGTGCTCGCGGAATGGAAGCCGCCGGTCTACGGCTCGAGAACACTGCGATTGATCACCTCGTCGGTGCGCCGCAACAGCCCGCAGTGCCTGGATTCGAAAATCCACCACAACAATCTGCTGAACAATATCCTCGCCTGCATCGAAGCCAATGCGGCGGGCGCCGACGGCGCGCTCATGCTCGACCTGAATGGTTTCGTCGCCGAAACCAACGACACGAACGTTTTCCTGGTCAAGCGCGGCCGGCTGGCGACGCCGACCGCCGACAGCTGCCTGCCGGGCATCACCCGGCGCCTGGTCATCGACATCGCGCGTGCAGAGTCGATGGCGATCGAAGAACGCAACCTTTCGCTGACGGAGATTTATACGGCCGACGAGCTGTTCACGAGCGGCACGATGGGCGAGCTGGCGCCGGTCGGCGAGGTCGATGGGAGGAAGATCGGGGGCGATGCGCCGGCAGAAGTGACGCGGCGCCTGCAGAATCTCTACAGGCGCCGCGCGCACGAGCGCGGGGAGCCGCTGCCGTTCTGAGGCCGTCGCCGCCGGCTAGTTGCCTTTGGGGCTGGGGCTGTTGCGGTGCATTTCTTCCATGATTCTCTTCCCGTCCTCGTGCTCGCGCTGGCGCTCTGCGGCCGTCGTACAGACGCGCGAAGCGAGCCGGGTGCCGACCGTTTTCTTTCGCACGCAGGTCACCCGGTCCTGCTCGCGAACCTGCTCGTTGTAGATCGCGAGCTTCTGCTCCTCGGTCATGGCCGCCTTCTCCTCGGCCGTGAACGCCGGCCCGGCCGCGGCATCCTTAGCGGCCTGCGACGTGCAGCCGGCGCCGGCAACGAGGACGGCGGACAGAAAGACCGCTCGACTCTGTGATCTCATCTCGACGCTCCGGAACCGGCGCGTGCGCCGTGCGTCTCAGTTGCCGCCCGTCTCGCCAGCCGGCAGCCGGCGGGAGTTGCGCAGTGAATCTTCGGCTGCCTCCCGCTCGACACGGCGCTGTTCGGCGGACTTGCAGACGCGCCGGGTCATGTGCGAGCCGGTCGATCTCTGCGCGGTACAGGTCACCCGATCCTTGTCACGAACGTTCTCGTTGTAGATCGCCAGCTTCTCTTCCTCCGTCATGGCCGCTTTTTCCTCGGCCGTGTACTTCGGGCCGGACGCGGTGTCCTTCGAGGCCGAAGAAGCGCAACCGGCGACGGCGGCCAGGGCGGACAATATCAGAGCGGCTCGAAGGGTGGCTTGCATCATGTTCTCCTGAGTGAAACGGTGGGCTTCGGGATTCCGTGCTTCGCCGCTTCATTATACGAAGTATTTCGTAGAGTACAAGCCGCAGATTGGGTCAGCGTCGGGAGGGTGCATTGTGCCGGTAGCGCGCGCCGATGTCGCGCGCAACAGCGCATTTGACTTAACGATCCCCTGGATTTTTCGGCGCCGTTCAGCGAACGCCCAGGCCCCGGCCGCTGCCCGCGCGCTGCAGGATCTCCACGTCGCGCTCGGCCGGGCCGAGTCGCACGTTCCGGCACAGCCGCGAACCCGTCATCGTGACGCAGGGAGGCTCCGCCGGCCGTTCGGCGCTGCCGTCGAGTCGGAACTCGATGGTGCGTGTCAGGTCCTGCTCCACGACCGTCCCGCCCCTGCGAAACGGCTCGAAACGCCAGTCGTCGACGGTCTTCAGGACCGCACGATCGAATACTCCGTGCGGCTCGGCCGCGACGATGCGCGGATTCGACACCCGCCCCGTGCCGGTCACGGTGAATTCGACCGTCACGGCGCCTTCGATACCCTTCACGCGCGCACGGCGCGGGAAGTCGGGCTGGGTGATGATCAGTGGCGTGCCGCCGGTGAGCCGGTCACGGTCGCCCGGTCCAGGCTCAACGGCGGGCTCCCGAAACGCAGGCTCGCCGATTCCCGGCCGGCTGGCAGCGGTCGTTTCCGATTCGACCCTGGCCAGACGCACTGCTTGCGCCGAAGACCCGGAATCATGCGCAGCCAGGTCTGCTGCGGATTCGTTCGCCACGGGGCCGGGCTCCGCGGGCTCGAGCGGGGGCGTCGCAGGCTCCCGAGGCGGGGCAACGGTCGATTCCCGAGGCTCCGGCCGCGGCGGGGCGACAGTCGCCGGCCGAGGCACGTCCATCGGCGGCCGGGCAAGCGCCGCCGGCGTTTCGTGCGTTTGCGGCTGGTCCTGCGCCGGTTCCGCGGGTTGCGGCGTGCTTACGGGCTCGTCGGGCAGCACCGCGACGCCCGGCGACGCGCTCGCCGTGGACACGGCAACAGGCTGCGGCGACGCCGGTGCCGTGGCTTCGACCGGTTCGGCGGCAGCAGCCGGCGCGGGCGCCTCGAGCCCCGCGGGCGTGCGAGGCCCGGGCGTCTCGATCGCGGCGGGCTCGGAAGCCGGCACTTCGATCGCGGCCGGCGAAGTCGGGGCCGGCGGCGGAGCATCGAGGCCGGCCACGGTGAAACGCGTGGCGGTCGTCATGCCGACGCCGGTCGCGACGAGCAGGAAGCCGAGCAGCCAATGGGCTGAGCCCCGCTGCGGCGCGGGCAAGGCCACCAGCCGGTTGATCCGGCTGACGAGCTGGCCGCCGTCCGCGGCCACGCCCATGTGCGGCGACATGCTGCGCAAGCCCTCCATCTCCGCGAGCGCACGGGCATAGGCGAGCTTCTCGCCGGAGCTCGCCACGACCAGGTCGTCGCAGCACAGCTCCCGCTCCTCACGGATGCGCGCCGAAATCCACCGCACGACCGGGTGATAGAACAACAGCGTCTCGACGACGATCTGGAACAGGTTGACGGTATGATCGAAACGGCGGATGTGCGCGAGCTCGTGCGCCACCAGCAGCTCGAGTTGCTTCGCCGTCAGCCCGAGCAGCGCGGCCGGTGGAATGAGGATCACCGGCTTGATCCAGCCGACCACCATCGGCACGTGCACGACGGCCGACTCGAGCGCGCGTACCGGACGCCGGATGCCGAAGGCCATCCTGAGGCGCTCGGTGGTCGCGATCCAGCCCTCCGGCAGCGCGCGCGTGCTCGAATGAACGAGGGTTCGCACCTCTGCCCAGTCGCGTCCCAGCCGCCATGAAAGCAGGGTCACGCCGGCCAGCCAGGCAACCACCAGCCAGGGCAGCAGGTGCTCGATCGTCTGCAGGGCGCCGGTCCACCATACGGCATCCGTGCCACCGGCGGTGAAGTAGGCGGGCTGCGCGGCGGAAAGGCCGGCGGCGACCGCGCCCGGCGGATCGAAGAGCTGCCAGAAGGTCACGACCGGCGTCAGCGCCAGCGCGGCCAGGGTGGCCACACCGATCGCGTAGCGCAACCGGGCGGAGCTGCGCCCGCAGATTCTCATGAGCAGGGTGAAAATCGAGCCCGCGAGGGCACCCTGCCAGAGAAAGTGCAGCAGGGTCCAGCCGAGCGTCTCGACTCCGGCATAGCCGAGGGCCTGGGTCGCGGCGCTCATGACCGCCCCTCCTCGAGCCGCGCGAGCAGCGCGCGGATCTGCTCGAGCTCCTCCGCGCTCGCGCGTTTCGAATCGCCGAGTGCCTGCAGCACGAGCTGCGAGCGCGAGCCGTCGAAGGCCTTGTCGATGAGATGGCTCATGAGCTGACGCTGGGTCTCGTCCTTGGTCACGCGCGGCGCATAGACGTGCGCGCGCTCGGACTCGTCACGGTCGACGAGTCCCTTGGCATGCATGATCTGCAGAAATTTGAGCACGGTGGTATAGCCCACCGCATCCTCCTGTAACAGGTGTTCCTGGACCTGTCGTACCGTGCTGGGGCCCAGCTTCCAGAGTGCGCGGAGAATGCCGAGCTCCGCGGCCGTCGGCCGCGGCAGCCGGGTGTCGGCGGTCTTGTTCTTGAGGCCCATGTCGATGGCTCCGCTCACCTGCCGGTGGCCGAGTATACCTTTCACGAACCACTTCGTATACAAGCCGCCCGCTCAGCCCGCGCCGGGTCCGCCAGCGGGCGGCTGCCCGGTCGCAGGCAGCCACAAGGTCACCGCCGCCCCGCCCGAGCGGCGATTGGAGAGCTGCAGGCGGCCGCCGTGTGCCTCGACGATCTCCCGGCACAGCGGCAGGCCGAGACCCGTGCCGCTCTGCTTGGTCGAGTAGAACGGCAGCAATGCACTGTCGAGCACCTGCTCAGTCATGCCCTGGCCGCGGTCGAGAACGCGCATGCTCAGGCCGGCTGGCCGCGATTCGATCTCGAGCTCGATCGCAGCGGGCGGGGATCCCGACTCGTGCGCGTTCTTGAGCAGGTTGATGAGCACCTGCTGGATCTGCGCCGGGTCGAACCGGGCGCTCGCGGCCGGCGCGTCCCCTCGCAGCCGGAACGGCACCGTACGGCGCAACGTTTCCAGAAATGTCGGCCAGTCCACGCACTCGGGTCGCGGCTGCGGCAGCTTGGCGAAGCGCGCATATCCGTCGATGAACGAGCGCAGGTATTCGGAGCGCTCTTCGATGGTAGAGAAAATCGCGTCGAGAGAAAAAGGGGACATTCCTGATTTCGTCGTGAGAGAAAAAGGGGACATTCCTGATTTCGTCGTGCCGCCGACAGACCCCGATCCACTCATGTCGCCTTTTTCCCGCGCGATCTGCCGCCCGGAATGCGCGAGCGAGGCGATGGGCGCGAGCGAGTTGTTGAGCTCGTGGCCAATGATGCGGATGACCTTTTTCCAGATGGCTGCTTCCTGCCGTCCGAGCTCGCGCGTGAGCTCGCGTATCAGGTACAAATCGTGCGGCCGTGAATTGAGGACGAAGCGCCGTTGCGAGTAATGCCAGGTCTTACGCTCACCGTCGACGACAGCGGTAAGCAGGCCGTCACCGAGCCGTTGCGCGATTTCGCGAAGCGGCTTCGGCGCCGACGCGAGAACCTGGGCGAAGCGCCTGCCTTCGAGCTTGCGACCTTCGTGGAGCAGGTGGCGCGCGGCAAGGTTGCTGTAAATTACATAGTCGCCCGGCGCTGTCAGCACAGTGGCGACGGGCGCGCTCTGTATCACCGTGTCGAGCAACAGCTCGCGCTGATGGATGCCGCGGCGTTCCTCACGCAGAACGCCGACCAGATCGTTGTAACTGCGCACCATGGCTTCGAGCTCGCGGTGGCGCGAGCCGGCGATGCCCACGCTGAAGTCGCCGTCGCGCAGGTTCGCAACGCCGTCCTCGAGCGCTCCCGCCAGCTTCGCGACGGGGGTGGCAAAGCGGCGCGCGCCGAACCATGCCAGCGGGAGGGTCAGGGCGAAGGCGCCGAGCGCGCCGAGCCACGCGCTGTCGAGCAGCACGGCGAGCGTGGCCGCGAGCGCGCCCGCGGCGACCGTGACCGCCGAGGCGAGGGCCAGCAGCTTCCCTTCCAGCGAAAACATTAATGGAACATTCATGGGGACATTCCTGATTTATTTCCGAATGAAAGCCGTCGGCGCGACGCCACAGATAAATCAGGAATGTCCCCATTAATCTAGCGGATGCCGAACTTGTCCATGCGCCGGTAAAGGGCCTGCCGGCTCACCCCCAGCTCACGGGCTGCCTCGGCGACTACGCCGCGGGCGTGCTCGAGCGCGGTCTGCACGGCTTCGCGGCTCGGCGCTTCGGCGCGCACAGCCCGCGGCTCGATCCCAAGATGCGGCGTCCCCAGCCGGCCATCCGGCGCGAGCAGCATCGCGCGGCGGATCGTGTTCTCGAGCTCCCGGACGTTGCCCGGCCAGTCGTAGGCCAGCAGCGCCCGCTCCGCTGCCGGCTCGATGCTGAAGCCCTGCTGCAGGAAATGACGTGCGAGGGGCAGGATGTCCTCGCGGCGCTCCGCGAGCGGCAGAATCTCGAGCTCGATGACATTGAGGCGATAATAGAGATCCTCGCGAAAGGTCCCGGCGGCGATTTCGGCCTCCAGGTCGCTGTTGGTGGCCGCGATGACCCGTACACGCACACGACGCGTGCGGCTGCTGCCCAGACGCTCGTACTCACCGCTCTGCAGCACGCGCAGCAGCTTCACCTGACCGTCGGGCGGGAGGTTGCCGATCTCGTCGAGAAACAGGGTGCCGCCGTCGGCAGCCTCGAAACGCCCGGTGCGGCTCCTGGCCGCCCCTGTGAATGCGCCGGCCTCCGCACCGAAGAGCTCCGCCGCGACCAGATCGGCAGGCAGCGCGCCGGCATTCACCTTCACGTAAGGACCGGCCGCGCACGACGAGTTGGCCTGCAGGATGTCGGCGATCTTTTCCTTGCCGGCCCCGTTCGCGCCCCGGATGAGCACGGGCACATCCGCGTGCGCGATGCGCGTCGCGAGCGACACGAGCTGAAGCATGTCGTCGCTCTCGAAGACCATGCCGCGCAGGTCGAACTCAGCGGCGAGCTTCTCACGTGCCCGCCGCCGCGCGTCGCTAAGGCGCTGTGACTCGCGCTCGGCCGCACGCAGCCTCAGCAGGTTGCGCGCCGTCGTCAGCAGCCGGTCGTTGTCCCAGGGCTTGCCCAGGTAATCGGCGGCGCCCGCTTTGACGAGCTCCACGGCGGTCTCGAGATGCGTCCACGCGGTGAGCAAAACGATCGGCACGCCGGGATGCCGCTCGCGAATGCGATGGAAGAGCGCGACCCCCTCCTCGCCCGAGGTCGTATCCCCGGCGAAATTCATGTCCTGGATGACGAGGTCGACGTCCTCGCGGCGCAGCACGTCGAGTCCCTCGCCGGGCGACCCGGCGCTCAGCACGCGTAGGCCGTTCAGCTCGAAGAGTACCTCGAGCGCGGTGCGCACGCCGCGCGCGTCATCGATGACCAGGACGGTTTGCATGTACCTGAAAGGATCCGGACCCCCGCGGGATTGTAGCGCCGCCGCGAAAAGAGGGTCACTCCCCGACGCTCAGACCGTGCGCGTGGCGATGGCCGGCGCAATGGAGGCGGCGCGTCTCGCGGGACCGAGCACGGCGAGCAGCCCGAGCAGCCACAGCGCGGCGATGCCGAGCGGAATATAGACGATCTCGAGCTTCGGCAGCTCGAAAGTGCGCACCAGCCAGAGGTTGAGCGCCACGGCAAGCGCGCTGCCCAGCGCGACGCCACCGGTCGTGATCAGCCAGTTCTCGACCATGAAGTAGCGGATGATGTCCGGCCGGCTCGCGCCGATGGCGCGCCGGGTGCCGATCTGCTTGGTGCGGCTTTTCACGCTGAAGCTCGCGAGTCCCACGATGCCGAGCGCCGTGACGGCGATGAGCAGCGCGATCACCGTGGTGAGCAGTATGGCCATGGCGCGATCGGCGCCATAGCTGTCCGAGGCGATTTCCTCGAGCGAACGCACCCCGCGCACGACGCGCTGCGGATCCAGCGCGGTGAGCTTCTGCTCCACCACTGCCATGACCTCGTCGCGGCGGCCGGGCTCGGTGCGCACGGCGTAGCGCACGAAATTGCCGTCATAGATCTGCGGGCGCAGCACCACTTCGTCAACACGTTCCGCGTCCACCCACGAGCCGTGCATGTGCTCGACGATGCCGATGATGGCCTGCGGCTGCCCGAGGCCGTCGTAGACAGTCGCGCCGAGCGCGTTGCCGTTCGGGAACAGCCGCTTTGCGAGCACATCAGTAACGATGATGGATGCGGGCAGCTTGCCGCTGGTCGACTCGTAGAAGTCGACGTCCTCCGGCCTGAAATCGCGGCCGGCCACGAGCTTGACACCGAGCGTTTCCAGGCCCTGCTCGTCGATCGTGAAGTAGTTGGCGGCCACGCGCGATTCGTCCTGCCCCGCTTCGACGTAGTGCTCGGTCGCGCTGCCGCCGCCGCTCAGGGGCATGGAGCCGATTGCCGTCGCGGCACGCACGCCCGGAAGGCCACGCAGGAGCTCGAGGTCGGCGCGCACGCGCTCGCGGAAGCTGACGTGCTCGGCAAAGTCGACGCTCTGCACCTGAAAGATGTGGGCGACGTCGAGGCCGGTGGGGCGGCCGATTAGATCGAGGCGCTGCTTGATGATGTGCGCCGCATTGGTGACGACGGCCAGGGTCACCGCGATCTGCAACGCGATGAGCACGGCGCCGGTCTTGTTGCGCAACATGGCGCTCAGGATGGGGCGGATTTCCACGGCGGCGGCTCCTATTGGGTCTTCAGATGGGCGGCCGGCGGCACGCTGCATGCGCGCCAAGTCGGGTAGATGCCGGCGATGAGGCTCGCGGCCAGCGCGATCAGGATCGCCACTCCGACCAGGAACGGATCCAGGCGTGCGAGCCGTTCGTAATCATCGATGATGAGCCGCACGCCAGCGAGCCCGGCGACGGCCAACCCGAGGCCCAGCAGGCCCCCGGCAACGCCGATCATACCGATCTCGACCAGGTGCTGGAGGAAGGTCGTGCCGCGGCTGGCGCCGAGCGCGCGCCGCAGCGAGATCTGCGGCGCTTTACCGGCGAACTTCGCCAGCAGCAGCCCCACCGTGTTCAGCAGGCAAACGGCCAGGAACATGAATGCGAGCCCGACGAGCACGCGATTATCGTCCTGCACGACCCTGCGGACGTCGAGCCAGTCGCGTGCGGAGGTCAGGCGGTTGTTGAGGGGACGCTCGAACCGGCCGAGCCGCTGCTGCTCGCGCGCGTAATTGTCCAGGAAGGCCTGATATTCCTCGACCTGCGTGGGCGAGTCGAGCTCGACCCAGTACTGGATCCACACGCATTCGGAGTTCAGGAAGTCGGCGAACGAGTCTATCGGTTCGTTCTTCCAGCAATTCACGTTCCCGGTGCTCTCCGCCTCCAATGTCTCGGTCAGCGAGAAGGGGATGTAGACGTCCTCGGGATCGTTGAACGGCCCGTTGTTGAGGTCGTAAACCTTCGGCACCGGCGCCCAGTCGTCCAGCACGCCGACGACCTCGAAATACCGTTCACCGATGAGCAGCTTGCGGCCGACGCTGTTTTCACCGCCGAACATTTCCTCGTTCTTCTCCTTGCTGAGCACGATGACCGGTCGCTCCGCCTGGTCGGCCTCGCGCGTCCACGCACTGCCGAACGCGAACGGCACATCGAACAGGGAGAAGAAATCCGAGTCGGTCAGACGGGTGATTACGAAGGAGGGGCTGATGCCCTCCGCCTCCGGACGCGTGGCGAAAGTGGAAATGAACATCGCCGCGCGCCGCGCGGCTATGTCGGACTCGCGCAACACCATGGCGTCGCGCCAGGTCAGCTCCCAGGGCGCCTGCTCCGGACGAGCGTCGATGAACGGCGCGTTCACGTCCCAGCTGTCGAGCTGCACGGCATAGACCCGGTCGCTCTTGTGCGCTATGGGATCGGCCGACATCAGGTGATATACGGTGAGTGCCGTCATGCACACGCCGATGCCGAGTCCGATCGCGGCGACCATCAGCGCGCTCAGGATCGGATTGCGCCGCAGGCTGAGCAGCGCCAGTTTCAGGTAGTAGTGAAGCATTTGGCGCTCCGTCAGGCCGTTGCGCGTGCCTCGATCGCTACTGCCGGCGGATCGAAGGGCTCGAGATCGGATACCTTGCCGTCCATGATGTGGATGCTGCGCTGCGCCCGCCGTGCAAGCTCCGGATCGTGCGTAACCATGACGATGGTCGTGCCGCGCGAGTTGATGTCCTCGATGAGTTCGAGGATCTGCCTCGCCATCAGCGAGTCCAGATTGCCGGTCGGCTCATCCGCCAGCAGGATGCGCGGACCACCCGCGAGCGCGCGCGCGATCGCCACGCGCTGCTGCTGCCCCCCGGAGAGCTGCGCCGGAATGTGCTTCCTGCGCGAGCCCAGGCCCACCAGATCGAGCGTGCTCTCTATGCGCTGGCGCCGTTCGGCGGCGCCGAAGCCGCGATAACGCAACGGCACGTCGACGTTGTCGAATACGTTCAAGTCCGGGATCAGGTTGAAGCCCTGGAAGATGAAGCCGATTTTCTCGTTGCGCACGCGCGAGCGCTGCCGGTCGCTCAAAGCGCTCACGTCCTGGCCGTCGAGCAGGTAGCCGCCGCCGTCGAAGGTCTCGAGCAGGCCGGCGATATTGAGGAAGGTTGTCTTGCCGGATCCCGACGGGCCGGTGACGGCGATGAACTCGCCTTCCCGCACGTGCACGCTGAAATCGCGCAGGGCGTGCGTCTCGACGAGCTCGGTGCGGTAGATCTTGCTGACGTGATGCATCTTGAGCATGAAACTATTCCTCTTAGATGGCGGGTTGAAACCCGCCCTACCAATGGCGGGTTGAAACCCGCCCTGCGGCGCCTTGTGCGTGACCGAATTCATTCGACGGCGCTGCAATGGCGGGTTCAAACCCGCCCTACTCGTTGACGAGCACGCGGGCAGCGCCTTCGAAGGCGGTGGTATCCGAGACGATGACGGTGTCACCGGCCTCGAGGCCGCGCAAGATTTCCACCTCGCCGACGCTGACCGCGCCTATGGCGATGTCACGGCGCGTCGCCATGCCGTCGGCGAGCACATAGGCGACGCGGCCGCCGCCGCTGTCGAGAAAGGCGCCGCGCGCGAGCTTGAGGGCGTCGTCCTTGGCCTCGAGGATGACGCGCGCGGAGACGCGCTGGTTCTGGCGCAAGCCGTCCGGCACTTCGCCCGCGAAACGAATGCGGCCGGTGACCTGGTTGTTCTGGATCTCCGGGGAGATCGCAGTGACCGTCGCCGGGTAGGTATCGCGGCCGTAGCTCACTTCGGCTTCCTGCCCGATCGCGAGGTCGTCCCCGTAGCTTTCGGGCACGCGGATCTCGATCTCGAAGGCCGACAGGTCGACCACCGTCAGCAGGGGCTGGTTGATCTGCACGTTCGCCTTCTGCGCCACCGCGAGGTTGCCGACGAGCCCGTCGACCGGCGACTTGACGGCCAGCGCGTCCACTTTCCGCTCGAGATTGGCGACCAGCAGACGCTGGCGGTCCCTGAGCAGCGCCGTGGTCTTAAGCTCGAACTCGAGCGTTTCTTTCTCGAGTGCCGCATTCTGCTTGGCGTGCTCGAATCGCAGCCGCGCGGTCGACAGGTCGTCGCGGGCCTCCTCGTAGTCGCGCTCGCTGATGACCTGGTGCTCGAACGACGCCTCGGCACGGCGCAGCTCGCGGTCCGCGGCTTCGATCTCGACTTGCGCGAGATCGATGATCTGCTGGTTCGCGAATTGTTGCTTCTTGGTCTCGATGCCCTGGCGATCCAGGTCGATCTGAAGGGACTGCAAGGTGGCCCGCTCGCGCTCCAGCTCGTTGGTCAGCTCGGGGCTGTCGAGGGTCGCGAGCGGCTCGTCCCTGGCCACGCGCTCGCCGGCCTGCACGGTGAACGTCACCGTGCCCGGCGCGGGCGCGTACAGCGTGGGGCTCACGGCCGCGACCACCGTGCCCGACACGGAGACGTCGCGCACGAACGGCCCCCGCTCGACCCTGGCGAGGCGCAGGCGCTCGCCGGCGACGGCGACTTCCGCCTCCGAATAGGCTCGCCAGGCCGGCCAGGTGAGCAGCGCGGCGGCGACGAGCACGGCCGCTGCCGCGAGGGCGACGATCAGCCGCCGGCGGCGTCGCGGTGCCGGGTCGAGCGGCGTGTCCTGGCCGGAGGTGTCCTTGATCGAGGCAGGCATACGCTTCTCGCGGCGAGGCAGGGTGGCAACGGGCATGCGCTCTCCGGTTCACCGGCGATGGCCGGCTCGCAAGGCGCATTGCACGGCCTGTGCCAGCGCGGTCCGGTATGCCAACGCATTGATTTTTCGGAAAAACCTGGCAACAAGACGCAGGTCGCGCTTGTCCGCGGCCGGACACCGGACACCCGCGGACAACTTATCCACAGGGGTCGGATCCAAGGATCCGACCCCCTTAAGCACTGGCGGGCTGAAGCCCGCCCTACGCGAAATAGCGGCGCAGGTGCTCCTCGAAGCTCACGTCGTCTGCCGCCTCCATGCAGCGCTGCTGAGCGATCGAGCTCGCGGCCGCCTCGCGGAACGCCTCGCGCCGGCCTTCACGCACCTTGCCCAGCGACAGGAAGTAACTCTTGTGCGCCTGTGACATCTGCAGTGCGAACTCGAAGAACGAGAGGCCGGCATCTCGCATGCCGGCCAGGATGCGCGCGGAGGGCGTGAGCTCGGGCTGCTCGACCGCCCGGCGCTGCATCTCGAGGGCGGTCTGGTAAGGCCGCGCCGCGTCGCCGGCATCGAGTGCCTCGCAGGGTCCCTGCATCCGATCGAGTATTTCGAGCGCCCAATCCCGAAGCGGGCGCCGGCGGTCCCCCGCAACGAGCCTGAGCGCAGGGTCGCGCCCGCGATGCGCGACCGCAAGATGATTGGCGTCGAGCGCGGCCTGCTCGTCGGCGCCGATCTGCGGGCTGTCGCGGAGCAGGCAGAAAATCAACAGGCATTCGAGAAAGCGCAACTCATGGCCATTGGCGCCGACCGGATCGAAGGCGCTGACGTCCAGCGCGCGCAGCTCGACGTATTCGACCCCGTCGCGCCGCAGCGCCTGGGTCGGGCGCTCGCCCGAGCGCGCAACCCGCTTCGGCCGGATGAGGCTGTAGTACTCGTTCTCGATCTGCAGCACGTTGGCGTTGAGCTGCCGATGCTCGCCATTCACGACCACGCCGATCCGCTGGTAGTCGGGATGTGGCGTCGTGATCGCTCGAGTCAGATCGGCAACGTACTCGTCCATCCCGTTCAGCGAGATCGCCAGGTTTTTCTGGGTCGCATTGCGATAACCGAGGTCGCTCATGCGCAGTGACGTCGCGTACGGCTCGTATAGCGTGCCGGCATCGAACTCGGACAGATCGAGCTTTTGGCCGCGCACGAAGGATTTGCACACGGCCGGCGAGCTGCCGAACAGGTAGAGAACGATCCACCCGTAGCGGCGAAAGTTACGAAGCAGCTCGAAATAAGCGGTGGAGCGGAATGTCGCCGGCGCCGCATCGGATCGCTCGACGGCACGGTACACCGGCCAGAACGCTTCCGGCAGCGAATAATTGAAGTGCACGCCGGCGATGGCTTGCATCGCGCGGCCGTAGCGGTAACCGAGCCCGCGCCGGTAAACGGTCTTCATGATACCCACGTTGGAGCTGCCGTATCGGGCCAGTGGAATGTCCCCGTCGCCTGAAACGATGCACGGCATGCTCGTCGCCCAGAGCAGCTCGTCGCCCAGATTCTCGTACACGAACTGATGGAGGTCGCAGAGGAACTGCAGTGTTTCCCAGGCCTCTGCGAACGGCGGCGTCACCAGCTCCATGAGAGCTTCGGAGAAGTCGGTCGTGATGTACGGATGGGTGAGCGGCGAGCCCAGCACGCCCGGGTGCGGCCGGCGCGACAGCCGTCCATCGGGCTCGATGCGCAGGGATTCCTTCTCGAGTCCCTTGCGGCCGCCGCCGAGATGCGCGCCCGGATCGTCGGCGAACAGGGCGGCGAGCCGTTGGTCTAGCAGATCGTGCACAGGATGAACCCGCGAGTCCGCGGTCAGAACGGGATCCGGCCGGTGAGCATGTCTCTGAACATGACGAAATCGCCGGCCAGGCTGTAGAACGGGTGACGGAATGTCGCCGGACGATTCTTTTCGAAACAGAAATGGCCGAACCACGCAAAACCGTAGCCGAACACCGGCGCGAGCCACAACCAGGCCAGCTGCATCTGCAGCAACGCCGCCAGCGCGGTGACGAGCACGAGCGCGGTGCCGGCGAAGTGCAGCCGCCGGCTGTTACGGTTCGCGTGCTCGGAAAGATAGAACGCGTAGAACTCGCGAAACGAGCCGAAATGCGGCCGGTCGGTCTTGTGAAGCTCGCTCAACTGTGGCTGCCTTTGCCGCGCGCGGCGCCGATTATACGGGAATCCATGCTGCGGGAATCATGGGGCCTGAACCGCCGTCCGGCGCAATCGCACTTTGGCCGCAGCCCGATACGGGCGGGTGCCGCACCGGGGGCTGCATTTGCTATGCTTGATGGATGAAATCCTTGAGGAATGTTTCATGAGCAGAGCTGCAGGCGCGGTATTGACGCTGTTTCTCGCACCGGGTGCGTGGGCCGGCGTGGTTTTCCAGATCGAGAGCGTCACTTCGGGCGCAGAGGTGCAACCCCTCGAGATCGCGATAGAAGACGGCAAGATGGCCGTCACGGGAGATGCCGAGGGCGCCATGATCTACGACGGTGCGGCGCAGTCGATGCTCGCGATCAGCCACAGCGACAAGACGTACATGGTTATCGACAAGGCAGCCGCCGAACGACTCGCCGCCCAGATCAGTCCCGTCCTCGAGCAGCTCGAGCGCATGCCGCCCGCGCAGCGTGCGCAGATCGAAAAAATGACGGGCACGAGGCTTCCCGGCGCGAAGCGGCCTCCTGCCGAGACGAAGCTCGTCGATACCGGGCGCAGCGACACGGTCAGCGGCTTCGACTGCGTCTGGTGGGAGGCGAAGCAAAACGGCCTCACCGTGCGTGAGATGTGCGTGACCCCGAAGAACGAGGTCCCCGGAGGCGGCGACGTGATGGCTGTGCTGTCCGATATGAGCGAATTCTATGAGGATGTGTTCGCGCAATTCAGCGGCGCCTTCGACTTCGAAATGACGGGCAACCCGTTCGCGGACGTCCGCAACATGGACGGCCTGCCGGTGAAGACACGCACCTTCCGCGGCAACGAGCTGGAAAGCGAAACCGTTATCATGTCGGCGACCGAAAAAGCCATCGGCCCGAAGCCGTTCCAGCCACCGGAGGGCTACGAGAGACGCAGCATCGGCGGCTGATACCCGGCGGCCGTGCGCCGGCCCGAGGAACACGGGCCCGGCAGCAAGGTCGAATTCAGTGGCCGTTCAGGCACGGCATTGCAGCCTTGCAACAAGAGCCGGTCCGTGCCGGAGACGAAGCATGATTCTCAGATATTCCATCGCGCTGCTCGCTTTCCTGCTGGCTTCGGCACCGGCGCGCGCCGATGCCATGCGTTGCGGCAGCAAGCTGGTCACCGACGGCGATTCCGCCGCCAAGGTCCTGAACCGCTGCGGTGAGCCTGAGCAGATCGTCGAAACCCTGGTTTACCGGACTTTCCGGCCTTTGCATTTCCAGGGCACGCACGCATTTCCGGTCGGCATCGAGACCACGGTCGGAATTCTCGTCGAAAAATGGACCTATAATTTCGGTCCGCTGAAGCTCATGCGCGTGCTGCACTTCGAGAACGGGTATCTCGTCGAGGTCGAGACGCTCGGGTACGGATACCACGATTAGGACCGGCTTCATTCGACCGGCGGCGCTCGCACGCAAGCCGTTACGCCCCAGAAAAAAAAAGCGCCACGGCCCGAGCGTAAGCCGGACCGTGGCGCGAGAGCCGTTGGCATACGGCATCAGGAGGAACTTCGTTCAGGCGTCGGGGACGCTCCGCCAGTCAGTGGACAACCTCGTCGCTCGTCCGGGCAGGCCGGACGGCACAGTCGATTTCAGCCAAGCAAGACGCGTGCCATCGCCGCGCTGCCGCCACTGTCACGGACCCGGACCGGGGTACCGCCGAGCGGGGGTGACGCGCAGCGTCAGAAACCGGCTGCGCACGTCACCTTGCACGCCGCCCCGCGCTGTGCCGCGCCGGCGTCGAGCCGCTGGCGCAGATCAGGCCAGTACTTCTCGAACGCGCCGGTGTTGACGCATACGACACGTTCGCCGCGCCTTATCAATTTTCGTTCGACGCAGGCGTCGAGCACCGCCAGTGTCGCCGCCCCTTCCGGGCCGATGCGCCATCGGCGGGCACGATGGAACTCCGCGAGCGTGTCCGCGATCGCCTGCTCACTGACCGCCAGCGCAGCGCCACCGCTCTCGCGCAGGATCTTGAGCACCTGCAGGTGTCCCTGGCCGCCGGGGACATTGAGCCCCGTGGCAAGGGTCGCGCGCGGCGTGACCGGCACAGTATCGTCGCGTCCGGCGTCGAATGCCTCGACAATGGGTGCAGTGCTTTCGCTCTGCACTGCGATGAAACGCGGACGCCGCGAATCGGCAAGTCCAAGGGCCTCGAGCTCTGCGAACGCCTTCCACATGCCGATGATGCCGGTGCCGCCGCCGGTCGGAAAAACGATCGTATCGGGCAGACTCCAGTCGTCGCCATTCATCCCGTTGCGCGGCTCGGCAATCTCGAGGCCCAGCGTCTTCTTGCCCTCGATGCGCCAGCCGGGCTCCCGCAAGGCAGCCGCGTTGAAGTAGCCGGCGGCCACAAGACTGCGCTCGACCAGCTCGGCCGCCTCGCGAATCGTCCCTTGCACGAGATCGAGACGGATGCCCGGGTTCGTTTTCGAAAGCGCCGCCACGCGCTCGAGGATCGGCAGCGGCGTATCCGCGGGCATCACGACCGCGGCCGCGAGGCCGGCGTGCACCGCATAGGTCGAGAGCGAATCGCCGGCATTACCCTGGGTGGGCACGGCCAGCCGGCCGAGCCCGAGCGCACGCGCCATCGATACGGTCATGGCCATGCCGCGATCCTTGAACGACAAGGTCGGATTCGCGCCGTAGCCGGGCATCGGCATGCCCTCCTCCTTGAGCCAGAGGCAAAATCCGTGCTGCCGGGCCTGCGGGAGATCGTGCAGGTCGAGCAGCGGCGTATGGCCTTCGCCGCAAGTGACGATCGAACGCCGGTCGGCGGGGTCATCGTAATCGAGCGCGAGCAGTCCGCCGAAGCGCCACATGTTGCGCCGCTCCGGCCGATACCACGCGGCTCCGGGACGGTCGGCCGCGAGGCGGTCGATATCGAGCACGATCTCGACCGGCCGCCGGTCCCGCGGGCACAGGTTCATGATCGTGTCGGGCGGGAAGCGTTCGCCGCAGCCCGAGCAGCGCAGATGCAGCCGGTAGCTCACGCGGAGAGTATGCCATCGGCGCCGACCCTGGAGTCGGTCGCCGCTGGCTCGCAGCAAAGTCGCTGGCAGCGGAAACCTTTTGGGGTCCGACCCGTTTTGCCGCACAATGCATGGGCCATTGCAATGCCGGGGAGTCGCCCATGGCTGGCAGAAATCCGTTGCGCCGCATCCTCGATCGTGCGTCCGGGCCGACGACCTTCATCGGCGAGGATGCATGCTTCACCGGCAATATAGAGGGCGACGGCCACTACGTCGTGTGCGGCGCTGTCATCGGCGACGGCAAGCTCGACGGCCCGGTCACCATCGCCGCGAGCGGTCGCTGGAAAGGCCGCATCGAAGGCACTGATATCGTCATCGCCGGTGAAGTCGAAGGCGACGTGCTTGCGCACGGCAGGCTCGAGATCGCGGCGGCGGCGCGCATCTCGGGCAATCTGTCCGGGCGCTCGGTCGCCATTGCCGAGGGCGCGGTCATCGAAGGCGGCGTGAACGTGCAGGGCGACCTGCCGCTGATTACGTTTACCGAAAAGCGGAAGTCGGACTGACCGGGCTGGCGGGCGCAGGGCCGAATTCATTCGCATTGGCGGATTGAAATCCGCCCTACGGGCCGCAGCCGTTGAGCGCCGCTATCCACTCACCGAGCAGGCTCGCGCCAGCCTCGTCGACGACGTTGGTCGCGAGCGGCGGCATCGCATTGGCGTCGCGCCGGCGCATGCGCTCGAGGAGCACCGAGCGTTCCGGCGCGCCCGGCGCGATGATCCGTGCGTCGGCGATGCCGAGGTCGCCGGCCTGAGGTACCGTGTCGCACGCGCCCGTGTCGCGCAGCGCCGTGCCATGTCGCAGATCGAGCGGCGCCGATCCACCCGGCCTGTGGCATTGCGCGCAGTTGGTGTGCAGGTAGGCGCGGGCACGCTCCGCGAGGGGCGCTGATGCGTCGAACGGATCGGCCAGTCGCGGCAGCGCGTCCGGCTCACCCGCAAGCGGCGAATCGAGCAGCAGGATGGCGTCGTAGGTCGCGAGCTGATTCGCCGTGCGGCCCGTCGCGGCGTAGGTGAAATCGCGATTGAGCTGCGGGATTTCCGCACCGAGGCTGAAACCGGCCGCGGCAGTGTGGCATTCGAGGCATTGCGCTCCGCTCGGATAGATCCAGGTCTGGCCGTCGAAGTCGCGCGTCTTGCCGCCTTCGACGAGGCTCGCGTCGCTGCTGTCGTCCGCCCACTCGTAGCTGTAGCCGGCCCAGACCCCGTCGGGATGGCGCATGAAGAGCCGCGTCTCGACGAGCCGGTCGTCCAGCACGAAATGCTTCATGAGCACGCTGCCCGGCGGAAAAATGAAATCGCCGGCACCGTCGATCGACGCCGTGGTGCCGTCCGGCAACGCGAGCCAGCGCTGCTTGTCCGCGCCGTCCGACCAGAACGGCGCGTTGATGGCATAAGGGATGAGCCCAGCCGCCGGCGCGGCAGGATCGGCGGGGTCGACGCAGCCGGTCGCGGAGAGCTGCACCGGCACCGCAGCGCCCGTGCCCGGCGCCGCGGCCGCCAGGCGATGGAGATTGCCGCCTGCGAAATCTACGACATAGACCTCGCCGGCGATGTCCTGCCCGAACGACGCGATCGACAGGCTGGTCTGCGCGAGCTCGACCGGATCCGGCGTGCCGGCGCCATCGTCGAGCGCCCAGATCGTGCCGCTGCCGAAATCACCGTATACGAAGCTTCCGGCCAATGCGGGAATGTCGGCGCCGCGGTACACGTAGCCGCCGGTGATGGAAATGCCCTCGGCATGCGAGTACTCGGCGACGGGATCGATGAGGCCGGCGGTGTCGCAGCTCGATGCATTGAAGCAGTGCGCGCCCTCGCGCACGTTCCAGCCGTAATTGCCACCGCGCTCGACCCGATTCACTTCTTCCCAGCTCGACTGGCCGACGTCGCCGAGCATGAGCACGCCGGTCCCGGTATCGAAGCTCCAGCGCCAGGGATTGCGGAAGCCCCAGGCATAGATCTCCGGGCAGCCGCTGCCGCAGCCGGCGCTCGCCGCGAACGGGTTGTCCGCGGGGATCGCGTAAGGCGCCGCGCCATCGACGTCGATGCGCAACAGTGCGCCGAACCAGTTCGAGGTGTCCTGGCCGTTGCCGAGCGGATCGCCGACCGAGCCGCCGTCGCCGAAGCCGATGTACAAAAACCCGTCGGGGCCGAACTCGATGTGGCCGCCGTTGTGGTTGCCGAACGGCTGGTCGAGTGTGAGTATGACTTCCTCGCTGGCTGCATCGAGCGTCTGGCCGCCGTCGGCGCTGCGGAAACGTGACACGTGGGACACGAGCGGCGAGCCGGCCCGCGTATAGGAGAGAAACGCCTCGCCGTTGGCTGCGAATTCCGGATGGAATGCCAAACCGAGCAGACCGGCCTCCTGCGGCCCGTCCTCGACACGACTCGCGATGTCGATGAAGACCTCTGCGCCGGATACGCCCGCATCGTTGTCGAAGGCGCGCACGCGCCCGGCGCGTTCCACGACGAACCAGCGCGAGCCGTCGCCGGGCGCCTGGCGCAGGCCGAGCGGTTGGTCGAATGCGGGCAGCGCGGCAAAAACCCGCTCGACCTCGACCGCCAGCTCGCTGCCGGCGCGCGCCGGCGCCACGCAGTCCGGGTTCGAGGGCCGCGCATCGAGGCCCGAGGACGGCGGAAGCGCCGGCGGCGGAGCCCCCGGCGCACTGCCGCCGCCGCCACCACCGCAGGCCGAGGCCAGCAGCGCGCCGAGCGCGATTGCGGCCAATCGGCTGTGAAACCGCACTGTCTCGAGGTCCGTGTTTATGCCGCCTCCCTTGCCGCGGTTCCCTGTCTTGAGACCCCCGATTCGCGTTAAAGTCGCTCCCTTCATGTCAGAGAGTCCAGCCGAGTCGCCGCTCCCGGAGCTGATCGCGCACCGCGGCTTCGCGGCGCGCTATCCCGAGAATACCCGTATCGCGCTGCGCGCGGCACTGGAGCTCGGCGTCCGCTACGTCGAGTTCGACGTGCAGCTCACAGCCGACGGCATACCGGTGCTGCTGCATGACGCCGACCTGGCGCGCACCTCCGGCACCGCGGGCAACGTGCTCGACATGAGCCTGCGAGAGCTGGTCGGCGTGCGCGTCGGGGAGCCCGCACGCTTCGGCGACAGGTTCAGCGAGCCGGTGCCCCTGCTCGAGGACATCGTGCGCCTGCTGTCCGCCTATCCCGGCGCGCGGGCTTTCGTCGAGATCAAGCGGGCGGCCCTGCGACGATTCGGCATTCCGCACGTGCTCGAGCGCGTCATTCGCTGCCTCGAGCCCGTGAGCGATCGTTGCGCGGTCATCTCCTTCGAGTATCACGCCGCGCAGCAGGCCCGGCAACTGGGCGCGCGCGAGGTAGGCTGGGTTATCGATGCCTGGCACGATCGCATCCGCGGTGCCGCCGTCACGCTCGCGCCGGACTATCTCTTCGTCGACCATCAGCTGCTGCCGCCCGTTCCGCAGTCGCTCTGGCGTGGTCCCTGGCGCTGGGTGGCTTACGAGGTCGACGATCCCGCGCTCGCGCTCGCGCTCGCCGCACGCGGTATCGATCTCATCGAGACCATGGCCATCGGCTCGATGCTCGAGGACGAGCGCCTCCGCAAAAGGGCTGCCATTGCCCGCTGACGTGCCCCGCGCGGCGCCGCGGGCATGAGATACGACGTCGTCGTCATCGGCGGCGGCATCAACGGCGCGGGGGTCGCGCAGGCGGCTGCCGCGGCCGGGCATTCGGTGCTGCTCGTCGAGAAGAGCAGGCTCGCCGCCGGCGCATCGAGCCGTTCGAGCAAGCTCATCCACGGCGGGCTGCGCTACCTGGAAAGCGGCAACCTCCAGCTCGTGCGCGAGGGCTTGCGCGAACGTCGGCTGCTGCTGCGCCTGGCGCCCGATCTCGTGCATCTGCGTGCCTTCCATATTCCGGTTTATCCCGAGACGCGGCGGCGGCCGTGGTTGTTGCGCGTGGCCTTGTCGATCTACGCCCTGCTGGGCGGAGTGCGGCACACCGCAGGTTTCCGCGCCGTGGCGCGGCGCGACTGGGAGGCACTGGATGGTCTGCGCACCGATCGCCTGCAGGCTGTGTTTCGCTATTACGATGCACAGACGGACGACGCTGCGCTGACCGAGGCCGTGATGAGATCGGCGATGGCGCTCGGCGCAGAGCTCGCCCTGCCGGCGGAGTTCGCCGGTGCCGACCTCTTCCCGGATGGTTGCCGCATCGATTACTCCACTGCGACGGGCGGGCGCACGGTCGAGGCGAAGGTCATGGTCAATGCCGCCGGCGCGTGGATCGACCGCGTGACGCGCGGCATCCGGCCGCCCGTCGCGATGCCGCCGATTGAGCTCGTGCAGGGCGCGCACATCGTGCTGCGCGGCGAGCTCCAGAGGGGCCTCTACTATGTCGAAAGCCCGCGTGACGGCCGCGCGGTGTTCGTCATGCCCTGGCATGCCGGGCAGGTGCTCGTCGGTACGACGGAAACGCGTTTTCGCGGCGATCCGGACCGGGTACGCCCGCTGACCGCGGAGGTGAATTATCTGCAGTCCGTGCTGCGCTACTACTTTCCGCGTTTCGTCCGGCCCGAGTTGCTCGATGCATTCGCCGGCCTGCGCGTGCTGCCCGCCGGCATCGGGCATGTTTTTCACCGATCGCGCGAGACGGTGCTCGGCACGGACAGGATGCTGCGCCCGCGAGTGCTGACCGTCATGGGCGGCAAGCTGACGAGCTACCGCGCGACCGCCGGGCGTGTCATGCAACGCCTCGAGCCCTCCCTGCCCCGGCGGCAGCCGCGCGCGCGCACCGACCGGCTCCGGCTCGAGCCGTGAACCGGCAGCGCGACGCGAAGGACGGCGAACTCGTCCTTGCCATCGACCAGGGCGGGCACGCCAGCCGCGCCATTCTCTTCGACGCGCGCGGTGAGCCCTGCGCCGAGGCGTTCGCTCCGCTCGCGACATCCCGGCCGAAGGACGGTTGGGTCGAGCACGATGCGGAATCGTTGCTCGCATCCGTGCGCACGGCCATAGCGGAAGCGCTGTCGGGCATCGCGGACCGTGCGCGCTTGCGTGCTGCCGGGCTCGCCACACAGCGCTCGAGCATCGTCTGCTGGGACCGTCGCACCGGCGAGGCGTTGTCGCCGGTGATCTCCTGGCAGGACCGGCGCAATGCAGGCTGGCTGGAACGGATGCGACTCGATCCGATCGCGGTGCGCGAGACGACCGGCCTCGTGATCTCGCCGCATTACGGCGCGAGCAAGCTCCGCTGGTGCCTCGAGCATCTGCCGGCAGTGCGTGCGGCGCGCGCGGCGGGCACGCTCGCCGCGGGACCGGTGTCGAGCTTTCTCCTGTACCGGCTGATCGACGCACGCCCGCTGCTCGTCGACCCGGCCAATGCCTCGCGGACCCTGCTCTGGGATTACCGGCGCCGCGACTGGTCACAACCGCTGCTCGATGCGTTCGATATCCCGCGAGCCGTGTTGCCCCGGTGCGCCGGCAGCCGTCATCCTTTCGGGGCGCTCGACATCCGCGGCGCGCGCATTCCGCTCGAGGTCTGCACCGGCGACCAGTCTGCGGTGCCTTTCGCGTTCGGCGAGCCGCGCGCGGACACCGCGTACATCAATATCGGCACCGGCGCATTCATTCAGCGACTGATCGGCCAGGCGCCCGACTCGACGCGCGGTCTGCTGGTGAGCGTGGCCTGGCAATACGCCGCCGAGGCGGTCTATGCGCTCGAGGGGACGGTCAATGGCGCAGGCAGCGCGCTCGAGAGGATCGGTCGGCAACTGGGCATCGACCCGGCGGCGGACTTCGACCCCGGCAACGGCGAGCCGCCGCTGTTCCTGAACGGTGTGTCGGGCCTGGGTTCGCCATACTGGCAGCCACACTTTGAATCGCGCTTCGTCGGCACCGGCGACGCAAGCGCGTGCCTCCACGCGGTGCTCGAGAGCATCGCGTTCCTGGTCGTGGAAAATCTCCGGCTCATGCAGGAGCAGGCCGGGCCGCTCGCCTTCGCCGTCGTGACCGGCGGTCTCGCCTGCCGCGATGCGTTGTGCCGCGTGCTGGCCGACCTGGGCGGCCTCGCCGTGCTGCGCCCTGACGTGCGTGAAGCCACTGCCCGGGGCCTGGCCTGGCTGGTCGCCGGCCGGCCGGCAGGGTGGCAGGCCGCAGCGCGCCGCTTCGAGCCTTCGCCTGTGCCGGAACTCGCCGCGCGGCACGCGCGCTGGCAAGCGGCGATGCGAGCGGCCGGCGCCTGCGCCGACCCGGTTTGAGGTTCCAGGCGGGCAGGCGGATCCCTCAGACGTCCAAAGCCTCGAACACCTTCTCGTCAATCCAGCTCGAGAGCCCGGGACCCTGCAGGTAGCCGCAATGGCCGCCCAGGTCGGTCGCCTCCACCGTGAGGCAGGGCGGCGCGGCGAGCCTGTCGATGTCCGCGAACGGGATGATCGGGTCGTCGGCCGCTACGATGATGCGGGAAGCGGCGTTCAACTCGAGGAGCGCGCCGTCGACGATCGCATAGCCCTTGAGGTACGACGCCAGGTCCGTGAACTCCGAATGATGGCGGACGAGGTAATCGGTCATCTCGGTCAGCGTTCGCAGGGCCAGCAAGCCGCGGAAATCGTAAACGCCCGGATGGCTCGCCTGCTTGAGCCTGAGCGAGCGCCTCCACCGGCGCAGGAAATACAGCCGATAGCCGGGCCATCCGGTTTCGAGTGCCTCGAGCGTGTGCGCGGGGTCGAGCACCGGACAGACCGCGGCGACGCTCGAGACGTCGAGACCTGCACGCCGTGCGCGGGCCGCCACGCGCAATGCGAAATTGCCGCCTAGCGAAAACCCGGCCAGGTGCAGGCTGTGTCGCGGATGGTCTGCGGCCAGCCGGCGCACGGCGCCGACGACTTCATCGAGCCGGCAGGAATGGAACAGCTCGACGTTGAGCCCGTGGGTGGCGCCATGATCCCGCAGGTTGAGCCGGAAGACGTCGAAGCCGCGAGCATGCAGGTACGCCGCCGCGGAGATCAGGTACAGCGAATCGGCGCTGCCTTCCCAGCCGTGGAGGAGCACCGCGAGCCGGCGCGGCCCGTCATCCGCCCCCCCGCGGCCATCGGCGAGGAAACCCTGCAGCCTCACGCCGGCGCCGCAGTCGAGCACTTGCGGCCGCGAGGCCCGCAGAAGATGGCGCGCCCGACGCAGCACGAACGGCCTGCGCAGCCAGAAGCTCGCGAGCACGGCTTGCGCATGCGCGTTGCGCGCGTACCGTGCCGGGATGAACTCAGCCAAGATTCGCTAGTGACTAGCGTCGGTTTTCCGTGAGCTGGATGCGCACGCGGTTGTTGAGGCTGGCGATCTGGTTCCATTCGCGCGCGGTGGCGCCGCTGGCCGGCGAGGGATAGTCCACGAGCGGCGCCTCGACACCGAACGGCGCCACCTCGACGCGGATCTCGCCGCCGGTTTGTTCCTCGACGCCGGCGAGAAAGTTCGCGAAGGCCAGGGAACTGCGCTCGCCGGCATCATAGGCGGGATTGCCGAAGGCATCGCAGCTTCCCGCCGGGCGATCGTCCTGGGGGAACGCATAGCCATCGACAGTATTGCCGATCATGCAGAAGCGGCCCAGGTGCGTCTCGAGCCGTACGACGCCGGCGAAACCGATCGCCATCAGCCGGTCGATGAGCCCGCGCAGCAGGTCGAGGCGCCCGTCGTCGAGGGCGATCTCATCGGGCCCGAAGCCGCCGGCCTGATTGACGCTCCATTCGATGGCATCGATGATTGCCGCGTCGTCGTCGCCGCTGTGCTCGCGTTGCGCGCGCAGATCGCCATGCAGCTCGATCGATTCCTCGGCGGCCGCGATCTGCTGCTCCTCGAGCGCTGCAATGAGCTCGGCATTTTCCGCCTGCAGTCCGGTCCATCGCCGCTCGGACTCGAAGTACAGGCCGAAAAACAGCAGCGACAGGAACACCAGCGCGCCGATCGACAGCAGCATTGCGAGCGGCCGGATCGGACGCTTCTCGGGCGGTAGCGGGCGCAATTGCGGCGGGGTGTCGGCGCCGTTGCGCTGCGCGTCCTCTTCCCTGATTTCCTCGACGACGCGCCGGGCCACAGCCTCGTAGCCTTCGAGCATCTCGCGCTTGAAGACGTCGGTCTGTTCCTGGAACAGCCGTTCCAGGAAATCGCGCAGGTTGGCATCGAGCTCGCGCACCTCGCGCGCATCGGGCGCCGCGCGAGCGTCTTCCGGCGACACTGCGCTCGCGGCAGGCACGAGGTGCAGCGACTCGAGCACCTTCGACACTTCGACGGGCTTGATCTGCTTGGGCAGCACGCCAACCGCGCCGAGCGCGCGCGCCTGCCCGACGTAGAGCTCGCCGCGCTGCGACGTGTACATCATGATCGGGATGGTCGCCGTCTGCGGATTGTCCTTGATGACGCGCACGGCCTGGAATCCGTCCATGCCCGGCATGAGATGGTCCATGAAAATGACGTCCGGGCGATGGTCGCTCAGGTATTCGAGCGCCTCTTCGGCTGATTCAGCGGCGTCGACCTCGAGCTCGTGCGCCTTCAACATGCGGCTCAGGAAAAATCGTGCGGACTTGGAATCGTCGACGATGAGAGCGCGCTTGGCCGGCATGTCCCCTCTCCCGATGCGTGCCGCCCTAACCCGGAGCGGCACAGTTATTCTACACGCGCCCTGCCGGCCGGGCGCAAGCGCCGCGCCGCCCTGTTCTCCTCAGGCAGTCTGTGCTAAAGCGGCACGCCATGCCTGATCATTATTTTTTCCGGACGGACGAGAAAGCCCGCATGGCGCAATGCTTCGGCACGGCGGTTCTCATTATGTTCACTTCGCCGGTGCATGCCATCGAGTCGCTAGCGCTCGAGATCGGCGATCTGCGCGCCGGCTTCGGCGCCGCCGAAGGCGTGGTCCTGATCGTCGATTTCGATCGCGACGCGACGCCGGCGGTGTCCCTGCGCGCCGCCACGCTCCTGCTGCCGCCTCCGCTCGGCCGAATCAGCGAGCTGCGCGTCGACTGCCCCGCCTTGCAGGCGGCCGGCAACCGTTTCCTCTGCGCGCAGGCCAGCGCCTCGGCGGTTTTCGCGCAGCTCGGTGCGCAGACCCTGCATGCGCGCATCGCATATGACGCCGCGGCGCGGCACATCGAGCTGCACGCCGAGGGGCTCGAGCTTGCACACGCGCCGATAGAGCTCACTGTCGCCGGCACGGCCGACGACTGGCGCCTCGAGGTCAACGCGCGTGGCCTGGATGCCGCGGCGCTGGCGCAGGTGGCCGCCCGGCTCGGCCTGCTCGACACTGCGCCCGAGCTCTCAGGCGCCCTCGATATCTCCCTGTCGGCGAGCGGCGGCAGCAACGGTCCGGCGCAGGCTGCCGCGCGCCTGGCAACCCGGGATTTCGCCGGCAGCGACACTGACGGGCGCCTCGCCGCGGAGGCGCTCGCCCTCGAGCTCGAGCTCGAGCTGCGCAAGGCCGCCGGCACCGGTTGGGATTTCAAAGCCGCAGGCGCGGCGGCGAGCGGCCAGCTCTATTTCGAGCCCTGGTTCCTCGAGGCCGAGGGCGCACCGCTCGAACTCGAGGCGCGCGGCACGCTCGATGCGGCAATGCTGCGCGTGAACGAGGCCTCGTACAGGCAGGCTGGCGTCGTATCCGCCTCGGGGGAGGCGCGCATTGCCCTGGCGCCGCAGCTGCGCGTCGAGACCGCCCGCGTTCGGGTCGACGACGCCCGCTTTCCGGCCGCGTATCGCATTTTTCTGCAGCCCTGGCTGTACGGCGGCGCGTTCGACGCGCTTGCCACGTCGGGGCGTGCCGAAGTGGAGCTCGTCGTCGAAAACGCCTCGCTGATCAGCGCCGCGCTCCGCGCGCACGACCTGCATGTCGACGACGACAACGGGCGCTTCGCCATCTACGGCCTCGATGGAGAACTGCACTGGCGCGCCGGCGCCGCTGCCCCCGACTCCCGTCTCGCGTGGAATGGCGGATTCCTCTACGGCATCGGTTACGGCACCGCCGTCGCCGTCGCGCGCCTGAACGAGCGGGGATTCAGCCTGCTCGAGCCGCTGGTTGTGCCGCTGCTCGACGGTTCGCTGCGCATTGCCGAGCTCGCCGTCGACAGCGAGCCGGAGCTCGCGGTGAGCTTCGACGCGGAGCTCGAGCCCGTCGATATGCGCGCGCTCACCGCGGCGCTCGGCTGGCCGTCGTTCGCCGGCCAGCTTTCCGGCCGCATTCCGGAGCTGAGCTACGATGCAGGCGTGGTCACACTCGGCGGCGATCTTCGCGCGCAAGTCTTCGGCGGCACGGTCACAGTGGAGAACCTGCAGCTGCGCGAGCCGCTCGGCGACCTGCCCAGGCTCGACGCCGACGTGCGCATCCGCGCGCTCGATCTCGATACTCTCACCGACACCTTCGAAATCGGCCGAATCGAGGGCCGTCTCGATGGCGATATCGACGGGCTGCGCCTGTTTCGCTGGTCGCCCGTCGCCTTCGACGCGGACTTCCACACCCCCGCCGACGACGACTCCAGGCACCGTATCAGCCAGCGCGCCGTGGAGAGCATCTCGAGCCTCGGCGGCGGGGGTGGCGCGGCGGGCGTGCTCTCCGGCGGCTTTCTCCAATTCTTCGAAAGCTTCGCCTATGCACGACTCGGCCTGGGTTGCCGGCTGGAGAATGGCGTCTGCCATATGCATGGCGTCGCCGCCGCGCCGCAGGGTTATTACATCGTGCAGGGCAGGTGGCTACCCCGCATCGACGTTATCGGTTATGCGGATCGCGTCGACTGGCCGGTGCTGGTCGAGCAGCTCAAGAGCCTCACGAAGGTCGATGAAGCCGTCGTGCAATGAACTCGGGTAAACTCGGTGCCGGGGTTCGGTATTTCGGTATTTTCCGGCAGCATCCTCCGACATGCCCGTGATTCCAAAGCTCACGGCCGAGGCACCGCAATACCGAACCCCGGCACCTGAAACCGGGCACCCTGGAACTGGAGCCACCATGCGACGAGCACTGCCCCTCCACGTCACGATCGCCGGGCTGTTCCTGGCGGCCTGTGTCACGATCAACGTTTATTTTCCTGAAGCGGCCGCCGAAAGGGCAGCCGACCGGGTCATCGACAATGTCTGGGGCCAGCAGCCTGCAGAGACCCCGGCGGTGGTGCCGCCGGCGACCGGTGGGGCCACGGCGCCTCCGTCCAGCCTGTTCGCGCGGGCCGGGCTCGGCCTGCTCGATATCGTCCTGCCAGCCGCGCATGCACAGGCGAATTTCGATATCTCCACGCCGGCCATCAATGCGCTCGTCGAGTCCATGAAGCAGCGCTTCGCTTCCCTCGAGCCCTGGTTCAACTCCGGTGCGATCGGACTTGCGGGCGACGCCACCATCGAGATCCGCGACCGAAACCTCGTGCCGCTCGCCGAGCGCAATCGGGTGCGGCAACTCGTCGCCGACGAGAATGCCGACCGCAACAAGCTCTATAGGGAGATCGCCGAGGCCAACGGCCACCCCGAATGGGAAAGCCAGGTGCGGGAAACGTTCGCCGAACGCTGGATTGCCCGGGCCCGCGGCGGATGGTACTACCGGAACGAAAACGGCGAGTGGACGCAGAAATAAGCCGCTTTGCCGCAACCTGCCGGGTCTGCGCGGGGTCGAATCCCCTGAGGGGTGGCACGGCAAGCGCGAATCCAGGCTCTATCACTTGAAATGCCCGTTTTATGTTAAAAAGGCTGGCGTGCCGCCGGACGGTGTGCTTTGCTGTCGGCCGTTGCTGCGAGACGCCGCACTGCGGCTTCGGGCCGTGCGCATCGGACGGGTCGCGCGCTATCAAACAACAATAACGAGCCGGCGGGACCGGCCTCACCCCGAGCTGTGCTTTCGCCGCCGGGGAAGCCGGTGATGACCATGACCGAGGGGTTTTACCGCAGTCGAATGCTTGCCGGGGCGCGTGCGTGAAGCTGCAGCGCCTTCAGCTCAAGCACGTGCTGCTGGCGCTCGGGCTCACCCTCGGCACGTCGGCGATCCTGTCGGTGGTGCTGCTCACGGATTTCCGCGCGTCGCGCAGCGAGATTCGAAACGTCGTGGTCGAAAACAACCGGGCGGCGCTGCGCGACGCCCTCGAGGCACGCGGCCAGCTCATCGCCCTGGATGCCGCCGACCGATTCGCCGCGCCGCTCGCCGCCGAGGACGTAGCCTCCATCTTCGCCATCGCCGATCTCACGCTCGCGCGCGAGGGCGTCGACCGTCTCGTGGTAACCGGACGCAACGGCGCGCTGATTTTCGATTCGGCGGGGGATCCGCTGGTCGAGCTGCCCCTCGATCCCGTTCTCGAGGGACCGCTGTGGACCGCCGATGCGCTGCGCGTCAGCGCGCCCGTTCGGGACGGCGGCGACACCGAGCTCGGACGAGTGCACGTGACGATGTCGCTCGACGGCTTGCATGATGCGATCGGTGACGTGAACCGGGCGGTCGGCTCCATCGACCGCCGTCAGCTGCAGCGCAGCCTCGTGCTTCTCGCCATCACCACGGGCATCCTGATGATCGTCGGCATGCTGTTCGCGCGCCACGGCGCGCAGCGCATCGTGGTGCCCCTGCGCGAGCTCACGCGGCGCGCGGCGCTGCTGAGCCAGGCGCCTGCGGAGGAGCGCCTGCGCATGCGCCGCAAGGACGAGCTCAGCGAGCTGGCACAGGCACTGGACGGCATCATCCGCGAGCTCAAGAAGACGAGCAGTTCCCGCGACTACCTCGACAAGTTGCTCGCGAGCATGAACGACGCAGTCATCGTCATCTCGCCGGACGGCATCATCAAGCGCGTGAACCAGAGCACCACGACCATGCTCGGCTACAGCGAAGTGGACCTGCTCGGCAAGCCGTTCCAGTCACTGCTCGCCGGCGACCGCCAGCTCGATCTCTCCGCAAGCCAGATGTCCGTCGACGTGCTGGAGTCCACTTTCGTCACGCGCGCGGGGCGCTCCATACCCATATCGATCTCGAGCTCGCCGATCAGCACCGACGAGCCGCAGTTCGAGGGAAAGATTCTCGTCGCACGCGACATCACGGAACGCAAGAAGGCGGAGAAACGCATCCGCTTCCTGGCCCACTACGATCCGCTCACCAAAGTGCCGAACCGCATGCAGTTCCAGCATCTTCTGCAGCAGGCCATCGCCCGGGCACGGCGTCAGCGGCAGGCGGTGGCGCTGCTCTATATCGACCTCGACCGCTTCAAGGACATCAATGACACCTTCGGGCATCTGGCGGGCGATACGGCCCTGGAAACCGCCACGGCCCGGCTCGTCGCGGCAGTGCCGAAGAGCGCGGTGGTCGGGCGCCTGGCGGGTGACGAATTCGCGGTCATCCTCGACCGGCTGAGCACCGCACGCAGCGACGAGGTCACACAGACGGCGCGCAACCTGCTGCGCTCGCTCGGCCACCCGTTTCGCGTGCAGGACAGCGAGGTCTTCCTGACCGCCAGCATCGGCATCGCCACCTACCCGGCCGATGCCGACAACGTCATCGACATGATCCGCAACGCGGACGCCGCGATGTATCACGCCAAGCAGATCGGCGGCAACAATTTCGAGTGCTACACGCCGGAGATGAATGCCAAGGCTGTCGATCGGCTCATGATGAAGAGCAAGCTGCGCCGCGCATTCGAGCGCAATGAGCTCGTGCTCCAGTATCAGCCCAAATACGACTTGAGCAACGGCGTCGTCGTCGGCGCCGAGGCGCTGCTGCGCTGGGAGCTGCCCGGCCACGGCACGATCGGTCCGTCCGAGTTCATCCCGCTGGCCGAGGAAACCAACATGATCCTCGATCTCGGCGAGTGGGTGCTCGACAGGGTGTGCGCGGACTACCGGATCTGGCAGAGCTCCATTCCCTCGCCCGGAAGGGTGGCGGTCAATTTCTCGCTGAAGCAGTTGCGGCAGACCAACATTCAGAAAAGAATCGCAGCGATCCTGAACCGGCACGGGGTCGCGCCGCAGAGGCTCGAGCTGGAGATCACGGAGACGACACTCATGCAGGACGCCGCGCGCACAGTCGGCATCCTGCGCGAACTGTTCGCGATGGGCCTGCACCTGTCGATCGACGACTTCGGCACCGGGTACTCGTCACTGAGCTCGTTGCAGCAGTTTCCCATCGGCACCCTGAAGATCGACCGGTCGTTCGTGTGCAACGCAGCCACCGATGCCGACGACGCGGCGATCGTGTCGATGATCATCGACATGGGGCGCAGCCTGAACATGGAAGTCGTCGCCGAGGGAGTCGAGGATCAGCAGCAGCTCGAGTTTCTGCGCAAGCGCAAGTGCAACTACGCACAAGGCCATCTGTTCGGCGACCCGATGAGCGCCGAGGACTACCTGGAACTGCTGCTGAAGCAACAGCAGGGCACCGACCGCTATCTCGCGCTCTTCGCCTGACCGCACCCGCCGCTGCTACCGCTTCGCGCGGCTGGCTCTGTGCGGCATCACGAGCGCGACCGGATCGCTGGCCGGGTAGGTCGACGCCAGCGCTTCGTCCAGCTTCCGATCCAGGGCTTCCTCAAACGAATCCCGGGTCGGGCGCCCGGCGCTCGGCTTCATCGTCTGCTTCTCGGTCATGATCGTGCCTCGCAGCTGCACTGTACGCCGTGCTCGAGCTGCGGGAAAGGACGGCGGCCGGGAGCCTGGATCGCAACGGATTTGGTCGTTCCGGCGCGTCACCCCGGCGCGGTGCGGCCAGCCGTGTGCCCTACCGGCCGGCCACGTCCCCGCCGCGTACCCCGCAAGCTCGACGTAGCCCTCGCCGCGCACCGGTCCGCGGCTGCCGGCGCCGGCCACGGTCACCGCGCCTTCCCAGTAGCGCACGCTGAGCGCCATCTCCTGTGCCGCGAGTCGCGGTGTCACGTCGAGAGCCAGTCCGTGAGCGGGCAGATCGAGCCGCCAGCCGGACGGGTAGGTGATACCGGTCGCGGGACTGGTCCAGAAGTCCGTTTCCCGGACGACGACGTCTCCAGCCTCGAGGGCTTTCCGACCGCCGTCGGCCGCCACCAGCGAGCCGGCGCTGAACGGATCGCTGACGCCGTTGCTGCGGCGCAGCCGGTAAAACATGAGCTCGGTGCCATTATCGAGCTGCAGCGCGAACCAGTCCCAACCCTCGATCCCGGCGCCGAGCGCGCTCGTGCCCCATTCGCGATCCATCCACGCCTGGCCACCGACCGTGAAGGTTTTGCCGTCGAGCCGGAGTTGCCCGGCCGCCGGCAGGCGCGTGAACGAGTAGTACCAGGATGCGTTGCCGGCTTGCGGTCCCTTGCGAATCACTCCTCTCGAAGGTATCGCGCCGGCGCGCCTCGTGCCAGCGAATACGCCGGGCGCAGCCCGGCCAGAAGCGCCGATGCGAGAGCCAGCGCCGCCCCCTGCCAGAGAGCGGCCGGCGCAAGCTCGAACCCCATGCTCCAGCCGAACGCACGCTCATTGATGACCCGCACCAGGATCCATGCCAGCACAACGCCGAGCGGCAACGCAACCGCGGCGGCCGACAACCCGAGCAGCGTAGTCTGGGCAAGCACATGGTTTCGCACCTGCGCCGGTGTGAAACCGACGGCCCTGAGGATGGCGATCTCGCGCCGGCGTTCGAGCGCCAGCGCCTGCAGTGCGCTGTAAATGCCGAGCAGCGCGACGAAGCCGGCCAGGAACCGCAAAACTTCCGTCACCGTGAACGTGCGCTCGAAAATTTCCAACGACGCGGCACGGATCTCGCGACTGGACGCGAGTTGCAGACCCGCCCGTCCCGACATTGAGCTCGCAAGCTCCCTGCGCACCGCTTCTGCATCGACCCCGCGCTGCAGGTAGACGCCAAGTCCGGACAAAGCGTGGTCAGCGAACTGCGCGCGATAGGCATCCAGCGCGAGCGCGACGACGCCGTGCTCGGTCGTGTAGTCGACGAACACGCCGGCCACGGGCCATGCTCCGCCGGGCGCCGGAACCTCATCGCCGATCGCGATGCCCCGGCGGCGGGCCAGCGGCTCGGATATGAGCGCTGCTTTGCCCGCTGCGAAGCGCGCCCAGGCCGAAGCGGGATCGCCGGCAACGAAACGCGGCCGCCAGTCTGACGGGCCCGGATCGATGGCCCATATTCGCAGCTCGCCATCGGCGACCGGCACACGTGCGCGGCGCGTCCGGCTCAAGCCCCTCACGCCCGGCACGTCGGCAAGTCGGGTTACCAGCTCGTCGTCGAGCGCGGTTTCGTGCGCCGCTTCGGCGCTCACGTAAAAATCCGCGCGCAAGGTCGTCTCGAGCCACTCGGCCACGCTGCTGCGAAAGCTCGCGATCATGATGCCGATGCCGATCACGGTCGCCACCGCCACCGCCAGCGCGGAGACGGCGACGCCGGTGCGGCTCAGGCCTGCGACCACGCTGCGCGCCGCCAGGCTGCCCGCGACGCCGAGCAACCGGCCGACTGCCTTGCCTGCGACGGCCATCATCGCGACTGTGGCGACCGGCGTGGCAAGAGCCGCGGCGATGATTACGCAGAAAAGGCCGAAGAAGCCGAGGGCGAGCGAGTCTCCGGACAGAAAAAACGCGAACGCGGCGACGAGCGTGCTGCCGGTAGCGAGCAATACCATGCGCAATTGTCGCTTGCGCGCATGCACTTCCATGGAAGCGCGGCTCAGCACGGCGCGCGGCGGGCTTGCGGCCGCCTCCCGTGCCGGACCGTATGCCCCGAGCAGCGACACGGCGAGTCCCGGCACGAGCCCTTTGGACAGGCTCGCGGCGTTGATCCACAGCGGAGCGCCGCTCACGTCGTAATAGAGGTCCGCGATAGTGCGCGTGACGAGCGCAACCAGCCCGCTGCCCAGCAGCACGCCGAGCATAAGCCCCAGAATCGTGCCGAGCGCTCCGATCACGGCAGCTTCCGCGAACACCACGCGAAACAGTTGCGCCCGGCTCACGCCCAGTACGCGCAGCAGGCCGAGCAGCCGGCGGCGGCGCACGACCAGAAACGCCATGGTGCTGTAGATCAGAAAGGCCCCGACCAGGAGTGCGAGCAGGGACAGCGCGGTCAGATTGGTGCGGAACGCGCGCGTCATTTCGACGAGCGCGCGATTGCGTGCAGCCGCGGGCACCAGCTCCGCCGTGCCGAGGCCGCTCGCGGCCAGCGCTTCCGCCTGCCGCTCGTCCAGAATCAGATCGATACGGCTCAAGCTGCCCTCGACGCCAAGCAGCTCCTGTGCGGTCGCGATATCGGCGAGCACCAGGTCCTTGATGAAGGGCGCTCGCCCGCGATCGGGCGAGACGATGCCGATCACTTCGACCGGCATGCGGCGCCCGCCGATAGCCAGATCGACGGTTTCTCCGGCGGTGATCGACAGCCTGTCGGCCAGCGGGCTCGGCAGAACTACCGTGCCGGGCTCGGTGAAGAGGCGCGACAAGGGAAGGCGACCGGCTGCGCCCGGCGCCAGGAAGTCCCGGAACGATGCCTCCGCCAGCGGATCGAGACCCAGCAGGGTGACGGCCTCCCCCGGGAAATCCGCGAGTCCCACCCCCGCCTCCACGACCGGCGCGGCGCGCCGGATGCCGAGCCGCGTGCGCAGATGAACGTAGAGCGATTCGGGGACGAGGCCGGCCGTGGCAACGAGCTGGTGCGTCGCGCGGCCGGTGACGATCTCGGCGGAACGCAGGAACGCCCGCTCGGCGCTGGCATTGGCCAGATCGACACCGGTAACGACCGCGACCCCGGCGGCGATTCCGGCGAGGGCGAGCGCGAGCTGCAAAGGATGGCGGAACAGAAAGCGCCGGCTCGAGCGAGCGACGAGGATGCTCATCGCGGATATTCCAGCAAGCGGCCGCTGCCGATGCTGAATACCCGGTCGCAGCGCGCGGCAGCCTCGTTGCTATGCGTGGCGATCAGCAGCGTGCTGCCGTATTGGCGGCCGAGCGTTTCCAACAATTCGAGCAGTTGCGCCGCGGTTTCGGCATCCAGGTTTCCGGTCGGTTCGTCGGCCAGGATCAGGGCCGGTTGATGAATGAGCGCGCGCGCCACGGCCAGGCGTTGCTGCTCGCCGCCGGAGAGCGTCTCGGGAAAGCTGGCCGAGCGGTCGCCGAGGCCGACCGTTTCGAGCCATTGCGCCGCCCGGTCGCAGGCGTCACCGGGTTCGACCCCGTTGAGCTCCAGCGGCAGGCGCAGATTCTCGCCGACGGTCAGCGTCGGTATGAGATTGAAGAACTGAAAGACGAAACCGATACGTTGCCGCCTGAGCAGCGCACGGGCGGTTTCGTCGAGGCGAGCCAGGCTTGCGCCCGCAATGAGGATTTCTCCTGTGGTGGGCTCATCGAGCGCGCCGATGAGGTTGAGCAGCGTCGATTTGCCGGAACCGCTCCGCCCGACGACCGCGACGATCTCGCCCGCGCCGACGGTCATATCGAGATCGGCGAGGACGACCTGGCTTCGACCCGAGTCCTCGTAGCATTTTGTGACGCGGCGCAGCTCGACCGCCGGCGGAGCGGATGGCACGTCGCTCAGATCGGCGGCGGAGACTTCAGGGCAGCGATCCGCCACTCAGGTCGCGAATCGCGCCGGGTCGCCATCAACCGCGCTCGAGGTCCTCGAACTGGCGCCTGAGATCGAAATTACGATCGGTGACGATTCTCTCCAGCACCCGGATCCGGTGCTCGAGATCGTCGAGGCGGCCGAGCTGCGCATCCAGCTCCGGCGAAGCCTTGCCGGCGGCCGCCCTCTGCCGGTCGCGGTGCTTGATCAGGCCGGCGACCGTGATGATGGCGACGAGGATGAGAACGAATTCGAACGGATTCATGCGCGGCGGCCTCCATCAGGGCGGTCTTCGAGATCCCGGAATTCCTCGTCGAGCCTGAAGCGCGGCGAAGTGACGTAACGTTCCATCCGGCGCATGCGCGCCTCCAGGTCGCGAAATTTGTAGCGGACGTTGGACAGTGTGTCCTGCGGCGAGAAGCGCACCGATTGCGCGAATCGCTCGTCCCGCGGCGTGCGTGCCGGCTCCGCCGGCTTGCGCGGCAGGATAAAGCACAAGCCGAAGTAGATCAGGAGCACGCCGGGCATGAAGAATATCAAAGAGAGGGCGGCGATGACCCGCGTGATCGTCCGATCGAAGCCGAAGTAGTCGGCGATCCCGGCGCAGACGCCACAGATGACGCCGTTTTTCGGGTCTCGGTACATCCGCCTCGGTGTCAGCGAATCATCGTACTCGTTACGCACGCTCTCCTCCCTCCGGCCGACGGCTCTCGCGCCGCCAGAAGTTCGGCTCGTCAATCGTGCCGCGGTAGCGCAGCGGCCGGTCCTTCAACATCAGTCCGGCCATGACGTATACGACCGCCGTCGGCACCGTCCAGAAGAACAGCGAGGCGACCGCAACCGCACGCACCGCAAGCACCGGCCACTCGAAGTAATCCGCCAGGCCGGCGCACACGCCCATGAGGATCCCGTTCTCCTGATCGCGATACAAGCGCTTCAGCAAGCCGCTGATTCGGCGCCACGTCTCAGAGCTCATGTCTTCTTCCTCCAATCCGGGACCCGATCGTCGAGAATGGTTTCGAGCGTGTTGATGCGGCTCTCCATGCGCTGCGAGCTGTCCCATAAATCCTCGAGCATTTTCTCGTCCTCGCTCGAAAACGAGCGCGTCGCTTTCCACTTCGTGATGTAGTGCAGAATCACGAGCAGCGGGAGGACGAGGCTGACGAAAATGATGCCAATCACTTCACCCATATCGTTTACCGTCCGCCTGGAATTTTATTGTGACGCGGAAGTCTCTTTGGCAATCCTCGCCTTCAGCGCCGACAGCTCCTTCTCGACGGACTCCTCGGACTCGAGGCTTGCAAACTGGTGCCGCAAGTCCTTCTTGAGGCCCAGGTCGTAAGCTTCCACACGCCCTTCCACGTCCTCCATCTTGCGCTCGAACTGCTCGAAGCGGACCAGCGCGTCCTCGATCTTGTAGTCGTGGATTTTCTTGCGCACCTCGAGCCTGTGATTCGCAGTTCGATGCCGTGCGAGCAATGCCTTCTGTCGCGTCTTGGCGTCGGTCAGCTTTTCTTCGAGCCGGGCAATATCGTCATTGAGCTTGTTCAAGCCCTCATCGATCGCTTCGTACTGGCTTCGCAGCGAGCTTCCGTGCTCCGTCACGCGCGATTTCTCGATGAGCGCGGACTTGGCCAGGTCATCCCGGCCTTTGCCGATCGCGAGCTCTGCCTTGCGCTGCCAGTCCTGCTCCTCGCGCTCGACGCTGCCGAGCCGCCGGTTGAGCTCTTTCTTGTCGGCGATGGCGCGCGCAGCGGTCGAGCGGACCTCGACGAGCGTGTCTTCCATCTCCTGGATCATCAGCCTGACCAGCTTCTCGGGGTCTTCGGCCTTGTCCAGAATCGAGTTGATGTTCGAATTCACGATGTCGCTGAATCTGGTGAAAATGCCCATGAGTGGATGAACCTCGTGTGAAACCTGATCCCCACTTAGCAGCTTCCGTGCCAGGTGGCGGCTGGACTCGTAAATTGTTGAAATTAAAGGGGAAATCGACCAGATGCCGATCAAGCTTGGTTCGGTTGAGTTGGCCATTTAGGCTAACTTGTGGCTAATTCAACCGATATTTGGCTAGAATGCGCAGATGGCCGCACTGCATTCAGAAGGCGTCCCGGTCATCGGCCAGGCGCCCGCCTTCCTCGAGACGCTCGAGCACGTCTCCCGGGCCGCCGCGCTCGCCAAGCCGGTGCTCGTTATCGGCGAACGGGGCACCGGCAAGGAGCTGATCGCGGCGCGCCTGCACTACCTGTCGCCCCGCTGGGAGCAACCGCTGGTCAAGCTCAATTGCGCCGCGCTCACCGAAAGCATTCTCGAATCGGAGCTTTTCGGCCATGCCGCAGGTGCATTCACGGGCGCTGTCCGCGAGCACGTCGGGCGGTTCGAGCGTGCCGATGGCGGCACGCTCATACTCGACGAGCTCGCCACTATCCCGTTGCGCACCCAGGAGAAGATCCTGCGTGTCATCGAGTACGGCGAGTTCGAGCGCGTCGGCGGCAGCAAGACCGTGCACGCCGACGTGCGCATCGTCGGCTCGACGAACGCACATTTGCCGGCCCTCGCGCGCGATGGCCGCTTCCGCGAGGACCTGCTCGATCGCCTGGCATTCGACGTCATCGTGGTTCCGCCGCTGCGCGCCCGGCGCGATGACATCCTGGAGCTGGCGCATCACTTCGCCGTTAATATCACCAGCGAGCTGCACCGCGAATACTTCCCGGGCTTCACGCTGCGCGCAGCCTCTACGCTGCTGTCCTACTCCTGGCCCGGCAACGTTCGCGAGCTGAAGAATGCCGTTGAACGATCGGTTTACCGTTCCGCGAAGCCCGGGGCACGAATCGACCGGATCCATTTCGACCCGTTCGATTCTCCGTTCATGCCGCCCGCGCCAGTAAAGCCCGCGGAGTCGTCGCCGCCTGCGCGCCAGGGATCGGCGCAAGCGGAGCCCGAGGAGGCGCCGGCGGAAGAGGAGCCTCTGTTACCCTGCAAGCTCAAGGAAGAGCTCGCGGTCTTCGAGGCCGAATATGTGCTGCATGCGCTGGAGCAGTGCCGTTTCAATCAACGGCGCGCGGCGCAGGCCCTCGGCCTGACCTATCATCAATTGCGCGCCTGCCTGCGCCGGCACGACCTGGCCGGCAAGGCTGCGGCGCCGGAGCAGGCCGCAGACGCTGAATCGGCCGCGCGCCGCCGCCGGTGAAAAAGCCACTCGCGTCACAACGCTATGATGCGCTTCGATCGCCCTCGCAGAGGTGGACCGGGGATGAAAGACATGTCTCACCCGCACTGGTTCAGTGTCCTGATCTGGCTCGCCTCGCTCGCGCTGATCGCGATGACCCTGCTGCCGCTCGCGCAGACTCCGGCCTGGTGGGTGCGGGCGTTCGATTTTCCACGTGCGCAGATCGCCGGCTTTCTGGCTATCGTGCTGCTGGCCGGCGTGCTGGCGCTCGATCGGGGCAGCGGCGCCACGTGGGTGCTGATTTTGGCGCTGACGGCATCGCTCGTGTACCAGGTCGTGCGCATTTTCCCGTTCACGCCGCTCGCGCCCGTTCAGGCAACGACCGTGGAGCGCTGTGCGCCGTCCGCGCGCATCCGGCTGCTGATCGCCAACGTGCTGGAAAGCAATCGCGACAGCCGACCGCTGCTCGAGATGACACGCCGCCTCGAGCCCGATGTGCTGCTGGCAATGGAGACCGACGCATGGTGGGACCGCGAGCTGTCCGCACTCGATGGGGACTACCCGTTCCGCGTGCGCCAGCCGCAGGAGAACACCTACGGCATGCACCTGTTCTCCAGGCTCGAGCTCGTAGAGCCCGAGGTGCGGTACCTGCTGGAGGATGACGTGCCGTCGATCCACGCGGCGATCCGCCTGCGCTCTGGAGCGCTGGTCGATTTCCACGGCGTGCACCCGAAGCCGCCGGACATCGATCAGGACACCGCGGAGCGCGATGCCGAGCTGCTGATCGTCGGCCGCCAGGTGCGAAAAAAGGGCGTGCCCGCCATCGTCGCCGGTGACCTGAACGACGTCGCGTGGTCGCGCACCAACCGCCTGTTTCAGGAAATCAGCGGGCTGCTCGACCCGCGCATCGGCCGTGGGCTGTATTCGACCTTCAACGCGAACTGGCCGCTGCTCAGATGGCCGCTCGACCACGTTTTCTTCCACGAGACGCTCGAGCTGATCGATATGCGCCGCATGGGGCCAATCGGCTCCGACCATTTCCCGATCTACATCGCCCTGTGCCATCAGCCGGAAGCCGCCGCACGACAGAGCGCACCGCAGCCCGATGCCGAAGACGAGCAGGAAGCGGACGAGGCGATCGAGGAAGGCCGCGAGCAATCCGAGCCGTAGGGCCGAATTCATTCGGCCGGCACCGCACCATCGCATTGCGGATCGGCGGATTGAAATCCGAACGCCGTAGGGCCGAATTCATTCGGCCGGCGCCGCGGATAGGCGGATTGAAATCCGCCCTACGAGTCACCGGTAAGCAGCCGGCAACTCCGCATCGAGATCGAGATAGCGGTCGCGCAGCAGCGTGGCGCGGCTCACCATCGGCACCGCAATGCCGCGGATGAACACCTGCTCGGCAAACGTCGCGAGCTCGAGAGGGTCGCCGCTCCAGATCACCACATCGGCATCCTTGCCCGCTTCGAGCGTGCCGAAGCTGTCCTCGATACCGTAAATACGGGCCGGATTGATCGTCAGGGCCGCCAGCGCCGCTTCGTGCGGCATGCCATGGGCGACGGCGTTGCCAGCGGCCTGCTTGAGGTTGCGGGCATTGTGCGAATCGCCCGATGCGAATGCGACCATGACGCCGGCCCTGTGCAGGCGCGCCGCGTTCTCGAGCGTCGCAGCCAGGGTCTCGAATCGTGCCGGCAGGTTGTCGAGCGGATTAAGCACAACCGGCACGCGCGCGGCCGCGAGCTCCGCTGCCACGAGCCAGGCCTCGGCGCCGCCGCGCACGACGATCTCGATGTCGTGGCGGCCGGCCAGGCGCAACGCGGCGGAGATATCGCTTGCACGATTGACGTGGAGCACGAGCGGCACGTCCTTGTCGAGCACATCCTGCAACGCCTCGAGGTCGAGTCGGCCGATGGCATATGCGCGCCGCTCGTTGGATTCGAAGCTCGCCCGGTTGCGAGCGAAATCCTTCGCGTCCTCGAGGGCTTCGCTGAGCCGCGTCAGGGCCGCGGCCCGTGAGCCGCCGGCCAGCAGCGCGCCGTGCTCGCCGAGCTCGGCGAAGATGGCCGCGCCGCGCCGCACGAGATAATCGTCACCGCTACCCAGATGAATGACGGCGCCGCGGCCGCTGATCATCTGGCCGCGCGCGAAGGTGCCCGGCGGAGGTATGACCGATACCGGGGCGCTGGCCACTCGCGTCACGCCCTCGATGCGATTGACCGGAATCAGGCTCGAGCGCGGATTGACCGCGTCTGCCACGTCGAATGCGGCGGCGAAATGGTTGCCGATCTGCGCCGAATCATTGGTCTCGGCCACGAGGCTGATCTCGATGATGCCGATGTAGCTGTGGGCATCGAACAGACCGGGCGTAATCACCTTGCCTGCGGCCTCGATACGGCGCGCATCTTCCGGCACAGGCACGTCACGGCCCGCCGCAACGATGTGGCCGTCCCGCATCAGCAGCGTGCCGTTGTCGATCTTGCCCGCCTCGCCGAGCGTATGCAGCCTGCCGCCGACGATCGCCACGGTTTCGGCCTGCGCGGCTGGGGCCAGCAAGGTCAGCAGAGCGGCGGCGAGGTGCGCGGCGCGGCTCATAATGGCGCGCCTCCGTCGAGGCTGACCAGGCCGAGCTCGAAATCGGAAACCGGCTGCCGCGCAGTGTCTGCGCGGTCGAACACGAGCGCGCCGTCGATGAACACCTTTTCCGCTTTCGTGTAAACGCTGAACGGATCGCCGTCCCAGACGACGACGTCGGCCATCTTGCCGGCCTCGAGCGAGCCCGTCTGTGTGTCGATGCCGAGCGATCTCGCGGGATTGAGCGAAAGCCAGCGCATGGCCCCGGCACGATCGACCTCGATTCCCGAGCGTTGCGCGGCGGCCATGGCCTTTGCGGCTTCCTGGTTCAAGCGTTGGATGCCCGTATCCGAGTCGGAGTGCACGATCGCGCAGGCGCCTGCTTTGTCGACCATGGCGATGTTCTCGCGCACCGCGTCGAAGGCCTCGAGCTTGAAGCCCCACCAGTCCGCCCACATGGCCGCACAGGTGCCGCTCTCTGCAAGCAGGTCGGCAACCTTGTAGGCCTCCACGGCGTGGTGGAACGAGGCGATGCGGTAACCGAACTCGCGGGCCACGTCGAGCATCACCGCCATCTCGTCGGCGCGATAGCAATGATTGTGGACGAGAATCTCGCCGCGCAGCACCCCGGCCAGCGTCTCGAGCTGCAGATCGTGCTCGGGTGCCTCGTCAGCGGCTCCGCTGTCGAAAGCCTCCTGCGCCGCCATGTAGTCCTTCGCCTTCATCCAGGCCTGACGATAGCCGGCGACGTTGCCCATGCGCGTGCCCGGCGCCACCAGGCGCTCGACGCCGTAAATACGCTTCGGATTTTCCCCGCAAGCCATCTTGAGACCGTGCGGCGCACCGGGGAATTTCATCTCCTGGACCGTGCGTGCCGGCACGTTCTTTACCACGACCGAACGGCCGCCGAACAGGTTCGCCGAACCGGGCAGAATCTGCAGGGTGGTCACGCCGCCGGCAAGCGCCGCGGCAAAGCCCGGATCCTGCGGCCACACCGCGTGCTCGGCCCACACCTGGGCCGTGTTCGGATCGGAGACCTCGTTGCCGTCGGCGACCGCCGCGACCTGCGGCGAAGGATAGACGCCGAGGTGCGAATGATTGTCGATGATGCCCGGTGTCACCCATTTGCCGGCTGCATCGATGCGGGCGAGCCCGGCGGGCGCCTCGAGTCCTGCGCCGACTGCCTCGATCCGGCCGCCGCGCATGATCAGCACGCCATCGTCGATACGTTCGCCAACGCCGGTGAGAATGGTGGCGTTTTCGATGACCACCGGCTCGCCGGGAAGCGGCTCGTAAGTGGAAGCGTACAGGGGCGGTGCTTCTTCCCCGGGCTTGTCGACGGCCTGTTGTCCGCAGCCTGCGGCGGCGGCGAGCAGACAACCGATAAACGCGCGCGAGCGGGCCATCCCACCTCCAGCAACTGCCCCAGACCGCGAAGACGCGCATGCTAACATGCCGCCGACGGCCACCTCCCGCGCTGACCGTCCGGCGCCACGCACCACATGCACTACGACGCCCTCGCCCAGATCCTCGTCCTGATCGCAGCCGCCGTGCTCGTCGTTTCAGTGTTCCGGAGCATGCTGCTGCCGCCGATCCTCGGCTATATCGCGGTCGGCATCCTGCTGGGTCCGCACGCAGCCGGATGGATCTCCAACACCGACGACATCCGTTTCCTGGCCGAGATCGGCGTCGTGTTCCTGCTGTTCACCCTCGGTCTCGAGTTCTCGCTGCCACGCATGATCGCCATGCGCTGGACGGTTTTCGGCCTCGGCGGCGCGCAGGTCGCGGTGACCACACTGGTCGCAGCGCTCGTCGCCTGGTGGCTCGGCGCCTCGCTCGCGAGTGCAGTCATCGTCGGCGGCGCGGTCGCCATGTCGTCGACGGCGATCGTCATCAGGCAACTGGCGGAGCAACTCGAGCTCAACAGCCGACACGGCCGGCATGCCGTGGGCATACTGTTGTTTCAGGATCTCGCCGTCGTGCTTTTCCTGGCATTGATTCCCGTGCTTGCGGCGCGATCCGATCCCACGGTGGTCGGCCTGCCGATCTGGCGGGCGCTGCTGCAGGCCGCGGCCGCATTGATCATCGTGCTCGCGGCAGGCCACTGGCTGCTGCGGCCGCTGTTTCACGAGATCGCGCGCCGGCGCTCGGCGGAGCTGTTCACGCTCACCGTGCTGCTCGTGGCGCTGGGGGCGGCCTGGGCGACCCACGCTGCGGGGCTGTCCCTCGCGCTCGGCGCCTTTCTCGCCGGAATGATGCTTGGCGAAACCGAGTACAGGCACCAGGTCGAGGCCGATATCCGGCCGTTTCGCGACATCTTTCTCGGCCTCTTTTTCATCACCATGGGGATGCTGCTCGACCTGGAGCTGCTCGTCGATCGAGCCGGCGCCATTACCTTGCTGGTCATCGAGCTGGTGGTGCTCAAGGCCGCGATAATCACGCTGCTGGCGCGCCGCATCTGCGAGAACTGGAATCAGGCGTCGCGCATCGGCCTCGTGCTCGCGCAGGGCGGTGAGTTCGGTTTCGCGCTGCTGACCCTCGGCCTGCAGGACCGGCTCATCCCGCCGGCGGTCGCCCAGCCCCTGTTGACCGCCATCGTCGTCAGCATGGCCTTGAGCCCGCTGCTCATTCGCTACAACGGCCGGCTCGCCGGGTGGCTGTTCCGCTCACGGGACGTCGATCTCGCCGACCTGATGCGAGACGAGGCGGCGACGGCCGCGGTCGCGCACCGCGAGCACGTGATCATCTGCGGCTACGGTCGAGTCGGGCAGAATCTGGCGCGCATCCTCGAGCAGGAAGGCTTCGAATACATCGGTCTCGACCTCGATCCGTACCGCGTGCGGACGGCCCGCCAGGGCGGCGATCCGGTCTTGTTCGGCGACGCCTCGCAGGGTGACGTGCTCGAGGGCGTCGGGCTCGCCCATGCGAGCATCGTCGTGATCAGCTTCGCCGACAACATTGCGGCGTTCAAGATTCTCGACAAGGTGCGCAGCCGACGGCCCGACGTGCCGGTGCTGGTGCGCACGCAGGACGACACCGATCTGGAGCGCCTGCAGGCTGCCGGCGCCACGGAGGTGATTCCGGAGACGCTGGAGGCGAGCCTGAGCCTGGTGTCGCACGTGCTGCTGCTCCTGAACGTGCCGGTCTCGCGCGTCGTGCGCAAGATCGGCGATATCCGCAGCCATCGCTACAGCCTGTTTCGCAACATTTACCGCAAGCAGGACGCGCGCGTGCTGGACAGCTCGCATGCTTTTCGCGAGCAGCTTCAGGCCGTTGCCCTGCCGCCCGGAGCCCACGCCGTCGGCCGCACCCTGGCGGAGCTCGATCTCGACGCGGCGGAGATCGGCGTCACGGCCATCCGGCGCGACGGCATCGTCGGTCACCAGCCGCTCCCGGAGACGATGCTGAAAGAGGATGACGTGCTGGTCCTCTATGGCACGCCCGAGGCGCTCGAGCACGGTGAGACTTTGCTGTTGACCGGTCTCTAGGCCATCGTGCCGGTCGGGAACCTGTCTAACGCGGCGGCCGGTCCTCGCCGGCTTCGCCGGGCGGAAATTCGGCCAGCATCCCGTCGACCGCCTGCCCGGATTTGCGCAGAGCGTCGCGCGGCGAAATGGCCGTGCCCGCGGCGATGCCCTGCCAGACGAGGCGCTTGCTCGCCGGCTCGACGAAAAACAGGATGAGCGTACCCTTGCGGATGATGCCCTGGTTGATGCGCAAATCCTCGCGGTACACCTGAAAGGACTCGCCAGGATCCAGGTCTGCGCTGTCGAAAACGTTCAGACGCTCCTCGTAGAGGCGTGGATCCTCCTCCTCGGTGACTACCACGTGATAGCTGACGAGGAAGTCGGGCTCGCGGTCGGAGACTTCGCGGTAGCCCTTGGCCGTCAGATTCTCGACCACGCTGCTGCGAACGATGGCTTCGACGCGTCGCGCGACATCAGGGTCGTACGTGCCGGTCGTGGAGACGCCCGGATCTTGCCACGCGAAGGTCTCGAGGGCGGCAAAATCGGTCGTGCGGTTATAGTCGGTCTGGATCTCGATGTCCGATGCGCAGGCGGCGGTGAGCAGCACCGCGGTGGCAATGATCATTGCGCGCATGGCCGTACTCCATCTTTGTCCCGCGAGGTGCGACCACGCCGGGACCGGTCCAGCATACGTCATGCCGCTGCCTAATGCATACGCACCCGGATGCTGCCGCTGCCGGTATTGATCACCGCCTTGCCTTGCCCGCCGCTGACGTCGGCTTCGAAGTAGCCGTCCCCGGCGCGCACGTTGGACAACGCCGGCAGGTCGATGTCGACCCCGCCCGAGCCCGCCTCCGCGCGCAGGTGCAGCGAGGGGAGCTGCGCTGTGGCGAGCTGCACGCCGCCGCTGCCGGTATCGATGCCGAGACGTTCGACTTCGGCGAGATTGCCTGCCAGCGAGACGCTGCCGCTGCCGGTGTCGACCGCGATGCTCTTGCCGGCGAAGTAGTTCTCCGCCCTGACGCTCCCGGAACCGGTATCCGCGTGCAACGAGCCGGTCACGTTCCTCAGTGAGACGCTGCCTGAGCCCGTATCGGCGTGAATGCGCCCGGCCGCGACATTCTCGATCTTCACACTGCCGGAGCCGGTGTCGGCGTGCACGTCGCCCTCGATGTTGCGGAATGTCACCCGCCCCGAGCCCGTAGCTGCGCTGGCGTCGCCGACCAGCCCCTCGATGAGCACGGCACCCGATCCAGTGTCTGCGACGACGCTGCCGCGGTGATCGCGGACGCGCACGGGTGCGCTGCCGGTGTCGAGCATGGCCTTGCCGGTGACGTTGACGACCTCCAGCGATCCGTGGCCGCACGCCAGGTAAAGGTCCGCGGCGACGTCCGCCGCTTCCATGCTGCCGGCGCCATTGTCTACCTTGACGGCCACGCCCCGCGGGAGCTTGAGCACGAAGTCGGTATGTACCCTCGCGCCCGCCCGGCCCGCCCGGCTGGTGAGCAGCACGGTAGTGCCTTGATATCGCGTGCGGCGCGCGAACCGGCCGATGCCCTCCGCCTGATAGATATAGACCTTGTGCTCCTCGACCGGATAGCGCACCAGCACCGAAATCTGCCGATCGCCCTCGTCGACGTCGAGATGCACCGACCGCGCGAGCGACTCGGCCTGTGCCGCGGATTCTGCCTCAGCAAGCGTACGCGCCTCGAGCTCGAGTGCATTGCCGTCGGCCGGCTGGATACGGATGTGGCCGGCAAGATTCTCGAGCGCGAGACGTCGGCCTTCGGGCGCCTCGAAGCTCAGGCGGGACACTTCCTCGTGCACGGCGGCGTGCGCGGCGCTGACCAACGCGCTGGCAAGGCTCAGCGCCGCGAGCACGAGCAGCCCGCGTCGGAATACAGCGATCATGGGGCATCCTCCTCAGCGGCCGATGGCGGCCGGTCGATCTGCACCGTCAGGCGTGATTCGACCTCGGTCACGCCGTCGGTCGCCAGGGCCAGCTCGACGGCCCGGTCGAAATCTTCCATGCCGCGCACACGGCCGTGCAGCGACACCGTGCCGTCGCGGGCCGTCACGCGGATGTCGGCATCGCGCAGCAGCTCGTCCTCGCCATAGCGGCGAGCCACGCGCTCGGCAATGCCGGCGCCGGCCGGTCGCGGCGCATACCCCCGTTCCTCGTAACGGCCGCCGTCCCGTTGCCAGGCCGAATCCCATGCCGAATCGCTCGTTTCGTCGGGATTCACGACCAGCACGCATCCGGCCGCGGCCAGGCAGACGGTGAGGACAGTGGCAGATTTCCAGGCGTTCATGTTCGGTTCCCTCGTCAAATTGCGGCCGTCGCAGCGGATTCAAGCGTCATCGCGGTAGCGCCTGAGCAGGATGGCGCCGGTCGTGAACGCCGCACCCAGGGCCAACCCGCTCCACAGCCCCGTGCTCGCCAGGAGCTGTCCGGGCGCGAGCAGATCGACGGCGGCCGGTGCGTTATCGAAGAAGGCGTCGTGGTCGCCACTCTGCATCCAGAACGGAATTTCGTATCCGGTGCGATACACGCCGGCGATCCTGTAGCCGATCCAGTCGGCGACATGCCGCGAGCGCAGTATCTCGGCCTCGAGCACTATCAGCACGATCGGCACGAGCGTCGCCCACAGGAACGGCACGCGCCGCGCCCACACCGAAACCAGCAGCAACCAGCCGTAAACCGGGGCGTACCACAGCGATACCGCCAGCAGCGTATAAACGAGCACTGCCTGCGCGTCGACGACCGCCGCGGCGCTGTGCAGCAGGGACGGACCGTCATCGCTGCTGAGCGCAATGGCGAAATGTCCGATCAGGAAGCTCACGACCTGGGTCGCGGTCGCGGCGACGTACACGAGCAACGGCGCGAGCAGCAGAGCCACCGCCAGCTTCGACAGTACGGTCGAGGTGTCCGACACCGGCATCGATTTCCAGAACAGAATGCTCCGGTCCTTGCGTTCCGAGTACAGGCAGTCCAGCAGATACAGCGGCGTGACGACGAGCAGAACCATGAGAAACGGCACCACGAAACCCGCCACGCCGAGGTCGAGGATCAGTCCCACGTCCTCCGCCCCGTGGTCTTCCACGAATCCGCCCAGATAACCGATCTTGCCGATCACGCCGACCAGGCACAGCGCCAGCACGACCAGCGGAGCGATGTACAGCGCCGGGTGCTCCCAGATTTCCCGGCGCAGCAATGTCACAGCTGTGCGGTTCATGCTGCTGCCCTCTTGACGGTTGCAACAAACAGATCGGCGATGCTCGGCGTGCGCGGGTCGCCGAGGAGCGCTACACGTTCCCGCTCCACGCCGGAGAACAGGAAGACGGGCCGCCCGAACACCTCGCGCTCGAAGACCGGGCTCAGCGCACGCGCCGCCGCCGCCTGATCGGGGCGCGTCATGACCTCGACATATTTCGCCGCGAGTTCCTCTACGGTTTCCCGGAGCACGATGCGACCACGATCGATGAACACGACGTCGGTCAGGATATGCTCGACCTCCTCGACCTGGTGCGTGGTGAGCAGGATGGTCCGTTCGCCGTCGCAGTAGTCGCCCAGCAGGGTCGCGTAGAACTGCTTGCGATAGATGATGTCGAGGCCGAGCGTGGGCTCGTCGAGCACCAGAAGCCGTGCGTCCACCGCCATGACCAGCGCAAGATGAAGCTGCGTGATCATGCCCTTCGACAACGATTTGACGCGGGCCTTGGGCCGCACGTCCGTCGAGGCGAGAAAGGCCTCCGCGCGCGCGGGGTCGAATTTCGGGTGCACGCCGGCCACGTAGTCGAGCACCTGGCGAACCCGGATCCAGCGCGGGATGACGGCGGTGTCGGTGATGAAGCAGATGTCGCGCATCAACGCGTGGCGCTCGCGGCGCGGATCTCGGCCCAGGACCTCGAGCGATCCCTGAAAGCTGGTCAGGCCGAGAATGGCCTTGAGTGCCGTGGTCTTGCCCGCGCCGTTCGGCCCGATCAGGCCGACGATGCGGCCGGAGCCGATGTCCAGATCGATGCCGTCGAGCGCCTGAGTGGCACCGTAGCGCTTGCGGAGATTGCGCGCCTGGATGACGCTGTTCATTCCGGTTTCCTCGATTGCCCGTTCCCCGACTTGCGCGCCCGCTCGAGAAGCTCGCCGGCCTCCAGGCCGAGTCGCTCGACGGTGGCCAGGACTTTCGGCCATTCCTCGTCGAGAAAGCGCTTGCGCTCATTCCTGCGCAGGGCCTCGACCGCACCCGGCATTACGAACATGCCGAGCCCGCGCCGCTTCTCGACCAGGCCCTCATCGACGAGGGCCTGGTAACCTTTGAGCACGGTCAGTGGGTTCAACCGGTACTCGGCCGCTACGTTGCGCACCGACGGCAGCGCATCACCGTCTCCGAGCACGCCTTCGAGGATCATGGCCACCACGCGATCGCGCAGTTGACGGTAAATCGGCTGGTTGTCGTCCCAGTTCGGTTCCATGAATGCAAGTCCCGGCCGGCGCCCGCCGACCTAGTGTTGTACTCAACTATAACACCAAATGGGCGACTTGCAAGCACCGGAGACAACCCTGGCCTCCAGACCCCGTCGTTTCTACCTTCATGAGCGCAGAGCGAGCAATGCAGGCGCCCGCCTGGGCGGGCCTTCCCGGCGGCCCGTGCAGGAAGCGGCCCGCGCAGCGGCCCGCGCCATGCCCCGACCCGGCCGTCTTGAGTATGCTGCCTCGCATGACCGCGGCGCCGGACGACAAGGAACTCATGCTGCGTTACCGCGCCGGAGACGTGGGCGCCTTCGAGGTCCTTTACGGCCGCTACAAGGGCCCGCTGTATCGCTTCATGCTGCGCCAGTGCCGCGACCCCGAGATCGCAGCCGACCTGTTCCAGGAGGTCTGGAGCCGGGTGATCGGGGCGCGCGAGCGCTACGTCCCCACCGCGCGCTTCAATACCTGGCTCTTCCATATCGCGCATAACTGCTTCATCGATCATTACCGGGGGCGCCGGCGCCGCCCTCTCGAGGCAGCAGGCGACGGCGCCCTCGACTGCGCGGAGGACCCCTCGGCCGGCCCGGAGGCGCGCGCCGCAGTACTCGAGCGCGCGGACCGCCTGCGCGCGGCGCTGTGCGACCTCCCGGTTGAACAGCGCGAGGCATTCCTGTTGCGCGAGGAGCTCGGCATGAGCCTGCAGGAGATCGGCGCGGCCACGGGCACCGGCCGGGAAACGGCCAAGAGCAGGCTGCGCTATGCCGTGGAGCGACTGCGCAGGGCCTTGAGCGAAGACGATGAGCGGGGTTGACGATGAGCGAACGACCTGACGAATCCGGTTTCGAACGTTATCTGGAGGGCTGCTCCGAGCTGTCACGCGCCTATCGCGAACTCGGCGACGACGATCCGCCTGCCAGCCTCGACGAGGTGGTGATCGGCAGGGCCCGCGATGCGATAGTGCCGGGGCATGCACGCCGGCGTGCGCGCCGGCTGTTGCCGCTTGCGGCAGCCGCCATGCTGATGTTGTCCTTCGGGCTCGTGCTGCGCGTCGTCACGGCGCCGCCGACGCCTCCGGCTGTGCCGCACGCCGACAACACCGGACAGGGCCTGCCGGATGCTGCGACGCCGTCCCCGCCCCGGCTGCCCGCCGATGCGCGCCGCGACAAGGCCCGTGCGCTCGAGGCGGGCGCACGCGCCAAAACGGCTGCGGAGACGAACGGCAATGCCACGGAGTGCACGCGTCCGGGTGGCGGCTCGCAGACGACACCGGAGCAGCAGCTCGAACTCATCGTCTGCCTGCGCGCAGCCGGAGCGGAGGAAGCCGCGCGCCGCGAGCTCGCAAGCTTTCGTGCCGCTTTTCCGGACCATCCGCTGCCCGAGCCGCTGCGCGACCCGTAGGGCCGGTTTCAACCGGCCTCCGCGGCCGAATGAATTCGGCCCTACGGCGGCGCCGGTTTCAACCGCTCAAGATGGCGGGCCTGAATGTCTGCGGCACGATGCTAGAATGCCTGTCCGCCCAGCAGGCCAGCCATGAAACCGCAGCAAGTCACCATCACCGGCGCCGCCGGGCAGATCGGCTACCAGCTCGCCTTCCGCATCGCCTCGGGCCAGCTCCTCGGGTCCGACCGTCCGATCGTGCTGCGCCTGCTCGAGATTCCGCAGGCACTGGGTGCACTGCAGGGCGTAGTCATGGAGCTCAAGGACTGCGCGTTCCCGCTGCTTGACGGTGTCGTTGCCACCGACGACGCGAACATCGCCTTCGAGGAGGCAAATTATGCGCTGCTGGTGGGTGCCAGACCGCGCAGTGCCGGCATGGAGCGCAGCGACCTGCTGCTCGGCAACGCGAAGATTTTTTCCGTGCAGGGCCGTGCGATCAACGAGCAGGCCGATCACGACGTGCGTGTGCTGGTCGTCGGCAACCCGGCGAACACCAACGCGCTCATTGCCGCCGCTAACGCGCCCGACCTCGATCGCCGCCAGTTCACGGCGATGACCCGCCTCGATCACAATCGCGCGCTCGGCCTGCTGGCCGCGAAAACGGGTGAGCCCGTGACCGCGATCCGCCGCATGACGGTGTGGGGCAATCACTCGGCGACGCAGTATCCTGACGTGTCGCATGCAACAGTGGGCGGCCGCGCGGCAAAGGCGTTCGTCGACGAGACGTGGATCCGCGACACGTTCATTCCGACGGTGCAGCAGCGCGGCGCGGCCATCATCAAGGCGCGCGGCGCCTCGTCGGCGGCTTCGGCCGCATCAGCGGCCATCGACCACGTGCGCGACTGGGCCCTCGGCACAGCGGAGGGCGACTGGGTCAGCATGGCCGTGGCCGCAGATGGAAGCTACGGCATCGCCGAGGGCGTTATCTACTCGTTTCCGGTCACTTGCCGGAACGGCGAGTACCGAATCGTCGACGGGCTCGACATCGACGCCTTCAGCCGCGAGCGCATGCACGCGAGCGACCGCGAGCTGCGCGAGGAGCGCGAGGCCGTCAGCGACCTGTTGTGATCCTTCAAGACCTCTTGTCCGGCCCGTTTTGAGTCGCTCCCCGATACTCGCTTGGTCAAAACGGGTCGGACAAGAGGTCTCTTCGACGTGTGACTCGGACCTGAGCGCCGGTCTTCGGTTGACCGCCGACGCCCCGGTCGCTTCCATCATGCGAGTATCGGGAAACGACCCGAACCGGGCGCGTCACGGTAAGCCTTGTCTCGTGCTCGTTTCGACCAAGCGAGTATCGGGGAGCGACTCGAAACGAGCACGAGACAAGGCTCGCACGACCGGGTGGGCGGCTCGAAGCGAGCACGGCAGAAGGCCAGACGTTATAGTACGTCGGTAGCCGCCATCCGCATTCACACATCGAGGTAACTCATGGCGGAGAGCCTGTTCTGGTTCCTGCTCTTCTTCGGCGGCGTGATCGCCCTCGCCTATCACCGCGTCGATCTCAAGGTATCGACGATCGCCGTCGGCGTGGCGCTCGCGGCTTACACGCTGTTGGGCGACGGCGGTTTTTTCTGGCTGCTGCTGCTCTGGGCTCTGTTCGCCGGCATCGTTGCGTTGAATGTCGAGAATTTCCGTCGCGAGCGCATCTCGAAGCCGCTGCTGCGCATCGCGCGCGATCTGATGCCGCCGATGTCGCGCACCGAGCGCGAGGCACTGGAGGCGGGCAGCGTCTGGTGGGAAGGCGAGCTGTTCAGCGGCGTGCCGGACTGGGAACGGCTGTGCTCGATGCCCGCGCCGAAGCTCAGCGGCGAAGAGCAGGCGTTTCTCGACGGTCCTTGCGAGACGCTGTGCCGCATGCTCGACGAGTGGGAAATCACCCATGATCTCGGTGACCTGCCGCCGAAGGCATGGCAGTTCATCAAGGAGCATGGCTTCTTCGCCATGATCATCCCGAAACAATACGGCGGCCTCGGGTTCTCGGCGCTCGCCCACTCGGCGGTGCTCGCCAAGATCGCGAGCCGCAGCGCCACGGCGGCCTCGACCATCGCGGTGCCGAACTCCCTCGGCCCGGCCGAGCTGCTGCTGCACTACGGCACCGAGGCGCAGAAGGACCGCTATCTGCCCGGCCTCGCGAAAGGCACGGAGATACCCTGCTTCGCGCTCACCGGCCCCCGCGCCGGCTCGGACGCGGCGTCCATCCCCGACACCGGCGTCATCTGCCGCGGCGAGATCGACGGCGAGGAAACGCTCGGCATCCGCCTCAACTGGGACAAACGGTACATCACGCTCGCACCGGTCGCGACCGTGCTCGGGCTCGCATTCAAGCTGTACGACCCCGACCGCCTCATCGGCGACGTCGAGGAGCTCGGCATCACCGCTGCCCTCATTCCGACCAGCACCCCCGGGGTCATCATCGGGCGGCGACATTTTCCGCTCAACATCCCCTTCCAGAACGGACCGACCCAGGGCCGGGACGTATTCGTGCCGCTCAACGCCATCATCGGCGGCGTGGAGATGGCCGGGCAGGGCTGGCGCATGCTCATGGAGCAGCTTTCCGTCGGCCGCTGCATCTCGCTGCCATCGAACACCACGGGCACAGCCAAGGCGGCGACCTGGGCGACCGGCGCCTACGCGCGTATCCGGCAACAGTTCGACCTGCCGATTGCCGAGTTCGAAGGCGTGGCGGAAGCGCTGGCGCGCATGGCGGGCCGAACTTACATCATGAATGCGGGCCGCACGGTGACCATCGGGGCCGTCGACCGGGGCGAGAAGCCGGCCGTGCCGTCCGCGATCCTCAAGTATCACGTCACTGAAATGGGCCGCAAGGTGGCGAACGACGCCATGGACGTGCACGGCGGCAAGGGGATCTGCCTGGGGCCGCGCAACTATCTCGCGCGCGGATACCAGTCCGTGCCCATTGCAATCACGGTCGAAGGCGCGAACATACTGACGCGCAGCCTCATCATATTCGGTCAGGGGGCGATCCGCTGCCATCCGTTCGTGCTGCGCGAGATGCGCGCGGCGCAGGACGAGGACGAGGAGCGCGCGCTCGAGGAGTTCGATGCGGCGGTTTTCGGCCACATCGGCTACGCGATCAGCAATGCCGCCCGCTCCTTCGTGATGGCGCTGACGCTGGCCCGGTTTACGGGCGTGCCGGTGCACGGCGCCGCACGTCGCTATTACCAGCACATCAATCGCTACAGCGCTTCTTTCGCGCTGGCGGCGGACGTCGCCATGCTCACTCTGGGCGGTGGATTGAAGAAGCGGGAGCTTCTGTCGGCACGGCTCGGCGACGTGCTGAGCGCGCTGTATCTCGCCTCGATGGTGCTCAAACACTACGAGGACGAAGGACGGCCGGCCGAGGATCTGCCGCTGGTCGAATGGGCCTGCCGGGACCTGCTCTACGACGCGCAGGAAAAACTGCACGGCCTGCTCAGGAATTTTCCCAATCGGATCGCGGCAACGGTCTTGCGTTTTTTCATCTTCCCGCGCGGCCGCACCTACTCCGCACCGAGCGACGCGCTCGGTCGCGCCGTCGTGGAGCTCGTCAGCCAACCGGGCGCCGCGCGCGCGCGCCTGTGCGCGGGCATCTACGACACCCGCGAGCGCGGCAATCCGCTCGGGCTGCTGCAGGAAGCCCTCGAGCTCGCTGCCTCGCTCGCGCCGCTGTCGAAACGGCTGCGCGACGCGATCCGGGACGAGGAGATTCGCGCGCCGGATCTGCCGCGCCAGATCGACGCCGCCGAGCGCAGCTCGATCCTGAGCGCGGACGAGGCCGCCGCCCTGCGCAACCTCGACTGCAAGGTCATGGCAATCATTGCGGTCGACGACTTTGCGGCGGACGCACTCGGCACGAAGCGCAGCCGCCCGCCCGCCGGGCGCGAGACCGCCCGCAAGCAAGGCCAGTCCGATACGCAGCCTGCAGAACGCGAACAACCGCTCGAAGAGCATCCCTGAACTGTCGTCGCGCGAGCTCATCTACGAGGTGAGGCTCGAGATCGAGCCGGCCATCCTCCCGGAATTCGACCGATGGCTCGAAGGGCACGTCGCCGAAATAGTCGCCCTGCCGGGCTTCGAGCGCGCAGACCTCGAGACCGAAATCGAAATGGACCGGACACCGGCCCACGCCGGCAACACGGTCCGCACGGTGCGCTATCTCGTGCGCGACCGGGCCGCCCTCGACGACTATCTCGATTCCCGTGCCCCGGCGATGCGCAAGGCGCGTGCTGGAATCGACCCCGCTCGGCGACCACGAGCGCCCGGTGCTGCCGCATTGCCGGAATTGCGACGCACGCATGCGCGGCCAGTACTGTGCGCGCTGCGGTCAGCGCGCCCGGCTGCGCATGATCACGCTGTGGGAGCTGCTGCGCGACGTCGTCGGTGAGATCTTCGAGCACGACTCGCGGGTCTGGCGCAGCCTGATTCCGCTTCTGTTCAGGCCCGGCTACCTGACCGGCGAATATCTCGCCGGCCGGCAGATGCGTTACATGCCGCCGGTGCGCATGTACCTGTTCCTGAGCATCGTGTTCTTCGTCGTCGCCGCGCTCGGCCCCGACAACGGCGCCGTGCTCCAGTCCGAGGGCGTGTTCACCTTTTCAGATACGCCGCCTGCGGATGACGGCGAGGAGGCCGCCGATACGGAGGAAGAGTTCCAGTGCAACATCCCGGCGGACTTCGGCACCGGCGTCGGCTGGCTCGACCGGGTGTTCACGCGAGAACGCCTCGAGCAGACCTGCCGGAAGATTGCGGCAGACCACGCCGCGTCGTTCCTCAAGGCGCTCGTGGACAACCTGCCGGCCATGATGTTCCTGTTTCTGCCGGTGCTGGCGCTGGTGCTCAAGGTTCTGTATCTCGGCTCGCGCCGCTACTACACCGAACACCTGCTGTTCGCGCTGCACTATCACGCCTTCTTCTTTCTGATCGCAAGCCTGAGCATGCTGATGTGGATGCTGGTCCGCGCGGTCGACCGGGGCGAGACGGCGGCAGGGATCGCGACGGCCGTCGTCTCGCTCTATCTGCCCTGGTACCTGTACCGCGCCATGCGCAGGGTCTACGACCAGCATGTGCTGATCAGGCTGTTCAAGTACTTCGTGCTCGTGATCGCTTACCTGACGAGCCTGGCCATGACCTTCGCCGTCACCGTGATCGTCACCGCGCTGAGCCTGTGAAAGCCCGCCGCGCCGGGGCGGGAAGCTGGCCTGATAGAATATCCGGCGAGGGACCTGCCTGCTCTGCCGCGGAGTCAACTGCATGCTAACCCATCGTATCCCGTTCCTGATCGCGGCCGTCCTCGTGCTCGGCGGCTGCGGGCCGAACATACAGACGGAAAAGGATCCGAACGCCGACCTGACCCGCTACGAAAGCTTTTCCTGGGTCGCGCCCGAGCAGCACGACGTGCGCGACCCGATCCTCGACAGCGAGCTGCTCGAGAAGAAAGTGCGGCGGGCGATCGAGAGCACCCTGGCGAACCGCGGGTTCACGCCGAGCGAAACCGATCCCGATTTCTACGTGACCTATCACACGGCGAGCAAGGAAAAGCTGCGCTCCAGCGGTTTCGACATCGGCATCGGCTACAGCCGCTTCGATCCGCGCTGGGGCTATTCGGCCGTCTTCGGCCCGCCGGACGTCGAGTCCTACGAGGAAGCGATCCTCATCATCGACGTGATCGACGCGGAGACCGATACGCTCGTCTGGCGCGGCTGGGAGACCGGACGTCTGAGCCGGGACCGGTTTTCGGAGCAGGCGGTCGGGCGCGCCGTCCAGGACATCCTCTCGCGCTTTCCGCTCGGCTGAGCGGGAGCGTCCCGATGGCGACGCCCCGCGCCATCCTGCACGTCGACATGGACGCGTTCTATGCGTCCGTCGAGCAGCGCGAGCAGCCGGCGCTTCGCGGACAGCCGGTGCTGGTCGGCGGGTCCGGCCCGCGCGGCGTCGTCGCTGCGGCGAGTTACGAATCACGCGTCTTCGGCGTGCGCTCGGCGATGCCCATGCGCGAAGCGCTGGCGCGCTGTCCGGCCGCCATCTGCGTGCCGCCCCGCTTCGAGCTCTATCGGCGCGAATCGTCGCGTATTTTCGCCGTCTTCCGCGCCTTCTCGCCGCTCGTCGAAGGGCTGTCTCTGGACGAGGCTTTCATCGACGTGAGCGCCAGCCGCTCGCTGTTCGGCAGCGCCGACGCCATCGGCAAAGCCATCAAGCGTCGTATCCGGGAAACGACGGGCCTCGCCGCGTCGGTCGGCGTCGGGCCGAACAAGCTCCTCGCCAAGATTGCGTCCGATCTCGATAAGCCGGACGGCTTCTGTGTCATCGACGGCGACAACCGCCAGGCCACGCTCGACCCGCTGCCGGTGCGCGTGCTGCCCGGCATCGGCGCGCGCACCGCGGACCGGCTCCGAGAGCTCGGCATCTTCACTCTGGCCGACCTTCGCCGCGCGGCCCCGTCCGACCTGCAGGCCGTGTTCGGCCGGCATGCCGGGCTCATGTGCCGGCGTGCCGCCGGCGAGGACGACCGCCCCGTGGTCGCCGACGCCGAGCGCAAATCCTTGAGCAGCGAGGAAACCTTCGACGTCGACCTGCCGGGCGGCGCAGCGCTCGATCGCGAGCTCGCGCGATTGGCCGATCATACGGCCGCGCGGCTGCGCGCGAGCGGCCTCCTCGCCGGCCGCGTCTGGATCAAGATCCGCCGCGCCGACTTCACGACCTTTACGCGACAGCGGGCACTCGCCCCGCCCTGCTCGCAGACGCGGCGGATCCGCGAAGCGGCGCGCGCCCTGCTCGACGGCTGGCTTTGCGCGCACGCCGGCGCCCGCTTGCGACTGCTGGGGGTGGGGGTCGCGTCACTTGTCCCGGCCGGCGAGCCGGGCCTGCTCGCGCCGGCTGACACGGACGCGGTGGACGGCGCCGTCGATCGCATCCGCGCGAGATTCGGCGAAGCCGCCCTGAGCAGCGCGCGAACGCTCCGCTGAGCGACGCGAGGCCTGAAATCAGGCCGCCCTGTTAAAATGACTGCCCGCTGCAAACGGGCTGCCGATGTACACGAGCTTCTTCGGACTCAAGGAACGGCCGTTCGCGATCACGCCGAACCCCCGCTATCTCTTCATGAGCGAGCGGCATGCGGACGCTCTCGCGCACCTGCTGTACGGCGTCACCGAGAGCGACGGCTTCATTCAGCTCACCGGCGAGGTCGGCACCGGCAAGACCACCCTGATCCGCAGTCTCCTGGAGCAACTTCCCGAGCACGTCGAGGTGGCGCTGATCCTGAACTCGCGGCTGTCGCCGAACGAGTTTCTGGTCGCGATCTGCGAGGAGCTGCGCATCGCCGTGCCGGCCGACCGCGACAGCGTCAAGGCGCTCGTCGATGCGCTCAACGCACACCTGCTCGCCGCTCACGCGCACGGCCGCCGCGTCGTGCTGATCGTCGACGAGGCACAGAACCTCACCGCCGACGTGCTCGAGCAGGTGCGCCTGCTCACCAATCTCGAGACTGACCGGCAGAAGCTCCTGCAGATCATCCTCATCGGCCAGCCGGAGCTGCGTCAGGTGCTGGACCGTAACGATTTACGGCAGCTCGCGCAGCGCATCACCGGCCGCTTCCACCTAGAACCGCTGACTCCCGAAGAGACCCGCGGCTACGTGCGGCACCGCCTGCGCGTCGCCGGGGCGGCGGCGGATATCTTCACGCCGCAGGCGCTCAGGGAAGTGCACCGCCTCGCCGGCGGCGTGCCGCGTATCATCAACGTCATCTGCGACCGCGCCCTGCTCGGCGCTTACGCGCGCGAGCTGCGCACGGTGTCGCCGGCGCTCGCGCGCACGGCCGCAGGCGAGGTCTATGGCCGCCGCCTCGCGCCGGCCTGGCGCCGCTGGATGACCAGCGGGCTGGTGGCGGCCGGCGCCTGCGTGCTGGCGCTCGGATTGTGGCGCATCGGCGAGAGTATCGGCAGCCAGCACGCTGTGCGGCGCGCCGGCGGGGATACGAGCGCCGCCCGGGCCGTGGCGGACGAGACGCACAACGCCCCGGCCGCGAAGAGCATGTCCTCTGCCGTCTCCGACGAGCCGCGGCTGCAGGCGCTGCTCGAGGACCATATCGCAGCCACCGGCACCGACGCGGCCTTCACGACCCTGTTCGATCTGTGGGACATCGAGTTCCGCCCCGAGGGCGGGCGCGCCTGCGCGCAGGCGGCCGAAGCAGGCCTGAGCTGCGTCGTCGAGCGTGGCTCATGGGGCGATTTGCAGCACTTGCGCCGTCCCGCGATCCTGACCCTCACGGATGACGCCGGCGTGCAATACCAGGTGGTGCTGACCGGCATCGGCGACGAGTACGCCCGGCTCGACTTCGGCGGGCGCTCGCACAACGTGCGCATCGGCAGCCTGTCGCGCTACTGGTTCGGAGATTACCTGCTGGTGTGGCGCCCGCAGACCGAGCGGGTGCGCGCACTGACGGTCGGCATGCGCGGCGCCGACGTCGTCTGGCTTCGCGACAGCCTCGCGGCGTTGCAGGGCCGCGACGCCGATCCGGCACAGCCGGAGTTGTTCGACGAAGGGCTCGCCGCCCGGGTGCGCGATTTCCAGCGCAGCCGTCGGCTCAAGGTGGACGGCATCGCCGGCGTGCGCACGCAGATTCTGCTGAACGGCGAGCTCGATCCGCCCGGCACGCCGCGCCTCGTGGAAACGGGCTGATGTCTTTCATTCTCGACGCGCTCAAGAAATCCGAGATCGAGCGCCAGGAGCAGGCCGGGCCGAGCGTCTCGCACGTCCGCGAGGCGCGTTCAGAAGGCCGCCGGCCCGTGTGGATTGCGGCGATCGCGGCGCTGCTGGCGATCAACATCCTCGTTATCACGTTCTTCGCATTTCGCAACGACGGGGGTGCCCGCGTATCACCCGATGCCGTCGCTCCACCCGCCCCGCGCGCTGACGATCGCGCGCCGGAACCACCACCGTCCCGCCCGGCGACCGTCGCAGAGTCCGCCGCGCTGCCGGGCGCCAGTCGCGAAGTGCGGCCGCTCGAGGCCGAGGTCGTGCCGCCCGCTACAGAGGTGCAGCCGCCCGCCGCGCGACCGGCGCCGGGCGCCGGGGCGACTGCCGGCCCATCGCCCGGCGCGCCTGCGGTCACGGCGGCCGCCCCGGACGACACCGAACTTCTGCCGAGCTTCAACGAGCTCGTCGTTGCGGGCCGGCTGGCATTGCCGCCCCTGCATCTCGACATTCACGTCTACAATGACGCTCCCGCGTCACGCTTCGTATTCATCGACGGCCGCAAGTATCGCGAGGGCGAGCGCCTGACTGCCGGCCCGCAGGTCGAGCGCATCACCAAGGCGGGCGTGGTGTTGAGCCATCAGAACGAGCGCTTCCTGCTGCCGCGCATGTGAGGTCGGCCGCCGTTCCATGCGCCCTCGTGGCCTGCTGCATTTTGCTCGAGCCGGCGGTCGCGGCGACGCTGCACAGGTACGTCGTGCGCGTCGATCCGCAGCTCCAATCGCTCGAGGTCCGCGCCTGCTTCGACGGCATCGCTCCGTCCCGGCTGGCGGCGTCGCGCGCAGCCGCACGGTATCTGGCAGACCCGCCTCGTATCGCCGGCGGCGTTGGGGGCCAGCTGTACCGCGTCGCTGACGAGCTGCGGCTCGAGGGACTGCCCGACGATACGTGCATCGACTACGTCACGGAGATAGAGAACAGCGCTGCGAGCAGCCGGTACGGCACCGTTCGCGGTGCAACCATCACCAACGCCGCCGACTGGTTCTGGCGGCCGCGGGACATGCCTCGGGATGCGGATATCGAGATCGCGTTCCTGACCGCACCGGGCCATGATGTCTCGGCGCCGTGGACAGCCCTGAGCGAGCATGTCTATCGCGTGGGACGTTCGCCGCAGCGCTGGCCGGCGCGCGTCGCCTTCGGCCTTTTCCATGCGCAGAAGCTCGAAGTGCCCGGCGCGAGCCTGAGGCTCGCGGTGCTGGACGGCGGGCGGGCCGATCACGAGTCGGTCACCCGCTGGATCCGCGAGGCGGCATTCGCCATCACCATGGCGTACGGGCGTTTTCCGCTCCCCGGCGCGCAGATCCTCGTGCTGCCGGTCGATGGCGCCCGCGGCCCGGTGCCGTGGGCCCAGGTATTGCGCGGCGGCGGCGCATCGGCACATTTCTTTATCGACGCAGAGGCCACCGAAGCCGAATTGCGCGCCGACTGGACGGCGACCCACGAGCTCAGCCACATGCTGCTGCCGTATATCGACCGCCGCGACGCCTGGCTTTCCGAGGGCTTCGCCAGCTATTACCAGAACGTGCTGCGCGCGCGGTCCGGCATGCTCACCCCGCTCGAAGCCTGGCGACTGCTCGACGCGGGCTTCCGCCGCGGCATCGACGGCACGAGCCCGGCACGCACGCTGAGCGAGGCGAGCATCGACATGGACCGCACCCGCGGCTTCATGCGCGTGTACTGGAGCGGCGCTGCGATCGCCCTGCTGGCCGACCTTCGGCTGCGCGAGTCGACCGGCGGCCGGCAATCGCTCGACACCGCACTCGCCGGGCTCCGCCGTTGCTGCCTGCCCTCGGCCGGCCGCTGGCGCGCGCGGGCGCTTTTCGACCGGCTCGACGATCTCACGGGCACGGAGATCTTCGGCGAGCTCCATGCGACGCACGTGAACGCGCGGGCCTTCCCCGACCTGCGCGGCGCTTACGAGGCGCTCGGCCTCGAAGCGGGCGCGAACGGCCTGCGCACAGTGGCGGGCGCGCGCCACGCGGCCGTGCGTGACGCCATCATGCGAGCCCCGCAGGCCAGCGCGGCTGCCGATTGAGGCTGCGCGGCCCCTGGCATGCGACAATCGGCGCGCCGTGCGCGACGACGCAATGAAACCGGAAACCCTAGCCGTTCACGCCGGTCGGAATCCGGGCGCGGAGTCCGGCGCGGTCGTGGCGCCGATCCACCTGTCGACGACCTTCGTGCGCGGCCCTGACGGGCGGCTGACGCACGGCCACAATTACGCGCGCGAATCCAATCCGACCCGCGCGGCGCTGGAAACCTGCCTGGCCGCGCTGGAGGGAGGCTCGGCGGCCGCAGCCTTCGCCTCCGGATCGGCCGCCGCGCTCGCCGTGTTCAACGCCGTGGCGCCCGCTGGCCGCATCGTCTGCTCGGCGGACGTCTACCACGGCATCGCTCGCCAGCTCGTCGACATCGTCGCCCGCTGGGGCACGCGCGTGATTTTCGTCGACGCCGGCGACCTGGACGCCGTGCGCGCCGCGATGCCGTCGGACACGCGCCTGCTGTGGATCGAAACACCGTCCAACCCGCTGCTCAAGATCGCCGACATCGCCGCGCTGGCCGATATCGCCCATCGTGCGGGCGCGCGACTGGCCTGCGACAACACGTTCGCGACGCCGATCCTGCAGCAACCGCTCGCGCTCGGCGCCGACCTGGTCATGCACAGCACCACCAAGTACATCGGCGGGCACAGCGACGTGCTGGGAGGCGCCGTGGTCGCAAGCGAGGACGACGAGCTCTTTGCGAGCATCCGGCATTTTCAGGGCACGGGCGGCGCCGCGCCCGGACCGTTCGACTGCTGGCTGCTGCAACGGAGCATCGCCACGCTGCCCTGTCGTATCCGCGCCCAGTCCGCCGGCGCGCTCGCGGTCGCCCGCTATCTCGTCACCCGCCCGGAGGTGGAGCGGGTGCTGTACCCGGGACTCGAGGATCACCCCGGCCATGCGCTCGCCGCGCGGCAGATGGGCGCGTTCGGCGGCATGGCCTCGTTCTGCGTGCGGGGCGGTGCGGCCGAGGCATTGCGCGTGACCGCGGGCGTGCGGCTGTTCACGCGCGCCACGAGCCTCGGCGGCGTGGAGAGCCTCATCGAGCATCGCGCGTCGGCGGAGGGATCGCAGACGCGCACCCCCCAAAACCTGCTACGGCTGTCAATCGGCCTCGAGCACGCGGATGACCTGCTCGCCGACCTCGGCCGCGCGCTCGATGCGGCCCGGCTCAGTCGCGGATCCCGACCCCGCGATTCATCAGGAACAGGCTGAAGCCGAACAGCGCGATGACGAACCCGACGATGATCGCGTATGCCGTACCGAGGGCGACGTCGGACACGCCGAGCAGCCCGTAGCGAAACGCATTGACCATGTAGAGTATGGGGTTTGCCTTCGACACGGTCTGCCAGAACTCCGGCAGAAGCGAAATCGAATAGAACACGCCGCCCAGATAGGTCAGCGGCGTCAGGATAAACGTCGGCACGATGGTGACGTCGTCGAACTTGCGCGCGAACATCGCGTTGATGAAGCCGCCGAGCGAAAACACCACGGCCGTCAGCAGTACGACCGACAGCGTCACGAACGGGTGCGAGAGTTTCAGATCGGTGAAGAACAGAGCGATGACCGTCACCACGAGGCCGACCACGAAGCCACGCGCCACACCGCCCGCGACATGGCCCACGATGATAATCGAGTTGGGCAGCGGTGACACCAGCAGCTCCTCCACGTGCTTGCCGAATTTCGCGCCGAAGAACGAGGAGACGACATTGCCGTAGGAGTTGCTGATGATTGACATCATGATCAGCCCGGGCGCGATGAACTGCATGTAGTCGAAGCCGTCCATGCTGCCGATGCGGCTGCCGATCAGGCTGCCGAAAATGATGAAGTAAAGAGTCATGGTGATTGCCGGCGGCACGATGGTCTGCACCCAGATACGCAGTACGCGCACGACTTCCTTGCGCAGTATGGTGTAGAGGCCGACGAGGTTCTGCCGCACGCGCATCACGGTACTCGGGACGGCCGGGAGCCCTTCGCTTCCACGAGCCGCATGAACAGCTCCTCGAGGCGATTGGTCTTGTTGCGCATGCTCAGGACGTGCAGGTTCTGATCGCTCAAGCCTGCGAACAGCCCGTTGATGCTGCGCTCGCGGGAGACATCCACCTCCAGGCTGCTTTCGTCGACGAGGCGCACCTCGTAGCCGTCGAGCCGGGGCGGCGCGCTCAGGTGCTCGCGCAAATTGAGCACGAAGGTCTCGACGGTGAGCTTGCGCAGCACGTTGCCCATGCGATCGTTCTCGATGATGCGGCCGCCGTCGATGATCGCGATGCTGCGACAGAGGTTTTCCGCCTCCTCGAGGTAGTGCGTGGTCAGGATGATGGTGGTGCCGTCGGCGTTGATCTTGCGCATGAAGCGCCACATCGAGCGGCGGATCTCGATGTCCACGCCCGCGGTCGGCTCATCGAGAATCAGCAGGCGCGGCTCGTGCACGAGTGCGCGCGCGATCATGAGACGACGCTTCATGCCGCCGGACAGGTTGCGCGAGATCTCGTTGCGCCTGTCCCAGAGCTGGAGGTCCTTGAGGTATTTCTCCGCGCGCGACTTTGCCACGCGGCGCGTGATGCCATAGTAGCCCGCCTGGTTGAGGACGATGTCGATGACTTTCTCGAACTGGTTGAAATTGATCTCCTGGGGTACCAGGCCGATGCAGGCCTTGGCCTCCTCGAGCTCGCGGTCGATGTCGTGGCCGAAGACCTCGACGCGGCCGCCCGACTTGTTGACCAGCGAGGTCACTATGCCGATCGCCGTCGTTTTGCCCGCGCCGTTCGGGCCGAGCAGGGCGAAGAAATCGCCCGTAGCGACTTCGAGGTCGATGCCCTTCAAGGCCTCGATGCCGTTTCGGTAGGTCTTGGTGAGGTTGGAAAGCCTGAGCGCCGGCATGGGCCCGCAAGTATAGGGGCTAAGTCACGGTATCGCGCGGCATGCCCGGCCTGCGGCGATTTGCAGCCAGCAGCCGGATGCGGCCCGCTCGCTCGGCGCAGCGTGCGCCGAGCAGCTGGGCGCCGAGCACACGCACGGCGCGCAGCCGCGCGCGATCGCCGGTTTCCAACGTTTCCAGAAGGTCCGCCCAATAACCGGGGTTGTCATGGAACTGCGCATGCAGCAAACCTGGCGACAACGCCGCCACCTGCAGCAGGTCGGACGCGGACAGCGAGCGGAAGACCCGCGCCGCCGCCGGCGGCAGGCCGAGGCAGAGGCGGGCGGCGAGCGGATGAGCGGCAGTCAAATGCCAGGCATAAAAGAGCGCGAGCAGGGTGAACGCCTGGCGGCCGCTGCCGCGCGCTGTACTCGGGACGCGGTATTTGTAGCCGGGCTGCGCCTCGCGAACGCTGCTCCAGAATTCCAGATCGTCGAAGCGAAGGCCGAACAGCGCGAACGGGCAGGCGCACAGGTCGTCGAGGCCATCACAGCTCAGCGCCCGCAATCGCTCAGGCAGGCGGCCGGCAAGGCCGAATACCGGCATCACGGGTTCCGCGACGTGCAAACGCCTCAGCACGCGGACGAATGTGAGGTTGAGGTCGAAAATCTCGGCAAGCAGCCGGCGGGACAGTATGGGTTCATTCATGACGAGAGTTCTCCCCCGGGCTAACTTGTATGGTCTATTAATACCAT